>DASUHA010000114.1:0-117022 GCA_036273735.1 Steroidobacteraceae bacterium
GCGCAGCTGCGGCAGCCGGCGGTTGGTATAGAATCATCACCGCAGGTAGTCGCTGCGAGCGCCAGCCATGATCGACAGAATCGCCGTAAGCCCCGAGATTCACTTCCGCAAGCCCCGCCGCGTAGCAGCGCAAGGCAGCACGAGGCAAAAATCATGAATGAGCAGGACAAACCGACGACGGGCCAGAGCGGCAATGGGAGTAATCCGCCGACGCTGGCAGCAATGCTGGCAGCACGAGCTGAAGATTTCGTTAGCCTCCATGACCTGCTGAATGCCATTGCCGCAAGCCATCATGGCACCTACCAGGAAGCTGCGCAGTTCGTCCAGTGGAAACTCGAGACGACCCACGAAGAAGACTTTAATTACCCTTCCTGGTGCCGGCTTGACCCAGCGCTCGGCATCCTTGGCATCAGTGAACACTCAGACGAAGGTCGGAATCTCCGAAGCTGCCTGAGACAGGCTGCCCAATACGGTCAGCCTCCGGACAGCCCCCCAGAGGACAAGTTCGATGACGATATACCTTTCTGACTTCAAACGCCTCGGCTTCCGACGCTCGCAGATCATCCCGTTCCTGAAAGAGCACGGGATCGACATCGAGAATGCGTTGGAGGCGATCCAGTCCGAGCGTGCGCACGCGACCCTCGTAACGGAAGCAGCGCCAGCGGAACCTGCCACTCCGGATTGGCGCGTCCTGGTTACCACGTGGAATTGGTTGAATATCGACCAGTGCGCCCATGTCATGCTCGATCAGAACCCGATCGTAGATTACGGGTTGAACTATTACGACAACGCCGATGATTGGCGGCTATGGCGTCAGACACTTCAAGAGGCATGCACAACCATATATCCGGACCGTGAATTGCGGAACATGGAGAACAAAGGGGTGTTTCAGATTTCCCCAACGGACCTTATCGAATGGAGTCAACGCAACGGCTACCGGTGCCCGCTGATCCCGCCCGGCGATCCGCTACCCACTACTCACGCGGCGCTCAAGGCCGAGGTGGAGCGACTGAGGGGAGAGCTGGCGAAGGCGAGCACCCCACCGAAGGAAGCCGAATATCTGGACCCCACCCATCCGCGCTACGCACCGGAGCTCGCCGCCGCCGTGCGGGTGTGGTGCGCCGTGTCGGGACCGGCCCCGAGGCGCACCGTAAAGCAAACCATATTGGGGTGGCTTGAGGCGAACGAGCCTGCCGTGGACTCGGAGCGAGTCGCTACCGTAGCGAACTGGTACAAGAAGGGCGGGCCCGCCAAAGCCCTCGGGTAGGGGACGTCCCTCAATTCGGCGAAGATGGTACCCACCATCTTTTATGCTTGAATTTCCGGCGTTTTCGCGCCTGCGCGCCGGGAATGGTATCCCCCATCGGGAACAGATAGTACCGGCCATCTCCCGCAATTGGGGATAGATTGGTAGGGACAGTTTTTTGAATCCCACCCCCTATTCAAGCCGGAATCCGTCATAACAATTACGGATCAAGCCGAAAGGCTCCGAGGCTCCGCAGTCCCGGGCAAGAAGCACGCGGACTGGACCGAGCCTTGAACCCCGATGAAAAGGCTTGTCTATGAGTCCTCGATCAAACTCCCGGCGCACACACTGGCACCATTACGCCGATCGGCCGCCGGCTCCCACCCGCCGATCATCCGGTGGCTCAAAAATGCCGGTCACTGACATGACGAGGGTGCTGTGATCCTCTTAACCTGGATAGCGAAGGACTCGCCCGTCTTGCCGCCTGCGGCCGCAGTATTTCTTTTTCTGCTTTTGATTGCCCCTAGGTACCTACGAGGCGGTGGAACAGACTGGGCTGCATGGCTGCGCGGAGTGATTGGACTCTCCCTTGTGGTCTTGCTCGGCATCCTAGCCGCGCGGATGTTGACCGGATCGCGATGAGCAGGCATTAGCTGGTTGCGTTTGCAATCAACTGCACACTTGCGTCGTCATCGCTGGCGATGGCCTCTAGTTCCTCATACCGAGCGCACGCAGCCAAGCATCAACTTGACCGAATGCATCCTGCTGCCATTGCTCTGGTGAGCGGTCGCCGAGAATTGCGGTCTGCTCGACGAACTTGCGAACGCACGTCGGTCCGTAGCTCTCCACGCTATCGAACTTTTCCGCAATGAACCTGTAGCCGTTTACGGCGCTGGGATGGGCCAGAAGCGGCCGGCACGCCTCCACAAGGGAACCGATGCCGTCCGGGTAGTTCCGAACACAGTAGTAGATATCGTAGGCATCCTTCTGCTTGTAGCGACCTCGGACCGCATGGCCCTTCATTGCCAGAAGCGCCGGAATCGAGCAGACGGCGATTTCCACCCGATTGGTGCCGCCGGCGGGCATTGATCCGGTAATCGCCACCATTTGGTAAAACCGAAACGCCAGATCGGCTCCATCAGCCCTCTGAACTGCGAACTCGTTGATGAGAGGCGGTATGTTCTTGACGATCTCGGCATCGCGTGGCATCAAGAAATCCACGACGACATCAATTGGCCCGCCTTCGGAGGCGGGCACCTGCCGGACTAGCTGAAAGCGCCGCAATTCCTCACGCTGCTGATATCCGTGCCCCATCAAGGCCTCGACGAGGATGGCGTACTCACCGTCCCCAAGAGCCTCTGCGTGGAGTCCGAGATCGACATCGAGCGTTCCGACGTGCGGCATATCCTCGTTGCTGAGGAGCAGCCATGGAACCGCCCCGCCGATCACGGCGAATTTTCCCTTGAAGGCGCCGAGTATCTGACCGATCTCGATCAGCACCGACTTCACGGCCGCTGTCGTGCGGTCGTCATAGTCGGAAGCGGATTGCGGCTCCGGCGGAGTCACTTTTTCCATCTCATCCTCTCCCGTCGCAGGTGCTCGGCGGCTTCTTGGCCTCGCTCGCCGGCTGCGGACAGATCCAGATAGGTCCGCACCAGACCGGAGCATACAGCCCCGGGCGCAGGCTCAACCGCGTCGCGGAATACCCCGTCGTCCTCTGGCACGATGACGCTGACATTCTCTCCTTTGGCTGGCGACGACAGTGCCAAGGCGGTCTGCAACCGCTCGAGGCCGTGCTCGTCGGCGTAGAAGAACTGCGTTCCGGTGCGAGCGAATGGCGCAAGCCAGTGGGCCGCCGAAAACGAGGCGAAGATCGCCCGTCCCTTGTCGGACCCGGCACGAAGAACCCGGCGAGCGGCCTCTTCGAATGCGCCGCCGTGCAAGGTCGTATAGAACCCGAGGCGCTGGCCAGCGGGAGGCTCGTAAGCGTCCCGCCAGGCATCTAGCAATCTATCGGGGTCAGCCAAGAACAAGCCCTGCGGCGATGCCTGGCCCCATTCATGGTCAAGCAAGCCACTGCGTACGTTGCTCACGTGACCCAGGCTGACGTCTGCCGCTTCCGCCAGCTCGGTGACCCGCCAAGTGCGGGCTGGGTCGCGGAGCATGACGGTCAGCACCTGTGCCGACTTCGGCTTGAACAAAGATTTGAGCTCGCGGCGCTCGACGGCGGGCTTACTGGCGACGGCGCGCTCGATGAACACTGCGTCGAAGGCGAGACGCACGTTGCCTTCGAGGTCCAGAAAGCCCACTCCCTGCTCGCGACACAATTCCTGCGCCGCCGAGGAAAGGAAGGGGGCGATGAGGACCGGGGTCACGTCACGTCCGAGGCCGGCGACGTAGCTGCGCAATTGCAGCAGCCCCGCTCGCACGTAGCGCGGCTGGCCGTTCTCTTTGACCTCGCACGCCAGGGTATGGCCCCTGCCGGCAACGGATAGCTTTGCGACGATGTCCAATTCAGCATGGTCGATTCGCGACTCGCGAGTGATGCTCTTGAGCTTGATTGCCGGGACCTGCCCAAGGACCGAGCGAAGGGCATCAACAGCCCTGGCTTCAGTCTCTTTCACTGAATTATTGGTTTTCAGCATTTGCTGAAACTGCCTTCTTCAGTGAAATTTGTCAAGATTCCCCGCCGGCATATGCGCTCCGCTCCCCTGCGGCTGATCGTTATCGCGGGCCTTCTCCCCTCAAGCGCCCGGCAGCCTTGCGATCACGTGGTCGATTGCCTCGATCTGCCGATCGATCTCGTCGCCGACACAGCGGCCCACGATCAAAGCGATGTCGGCATCGAGCTCGGCGTTCTGGAACCGCAAGGCGGCGCAGACCGTGAACGCGGCGGCCATGACGAACTTCAGGCGCAGGCGGACGGCGGAAAGAATCCGCTCAGGAGACTCGCGCGGCACCCGGCGGAGCCTGGAACGACGCGGGGCTAAGTGCGCCTTTCTGGCGCGAGTATTCTTGGCGGCAGCCATGTTCGGACCTCCACAGAAGGTTCGGATGTGGTGAGCCGCCCGCCGTGGGGTGATGACCATGGCGGGCGGCGCCTGGCCAGCGCTGGCATCAGTGGGGTACGAGCAGGGGTATCTTCAGGGTCCTGGAATCGGGAAATGCTGGTTCTTGCGACATATACGTGCCGCCTTCGAATCCTATTCCCGGCACCATTTCTTTGGGATTCGTCCCGAATCCGCCCCCCGCCACAGTCGAGACGTCGGACCTCCTCGATGCGCTACTCCCCGCGATCAGCGGCGGCGGTCGACCCGAGGGCTGGCGACGGTCGCAATTGTGGCGCTGTCGGTCCTCGCCGGGACTGCATATTCGGCCAATCAACGCGAGCCATCGGCTCGTCCCAATGCACCACGGGTTTTGAGTCCTTAGGATCAGGCAGGAGCAAATCGCCGGCCCGATCAGCAGGATGAGGACGCAGACTGCAGCTCGGTCCCCAATCACCCGAACTCCTTGCCTGGCGACGAGTCGAAAGCCTGAGGCGGTAAGTAGGGCCGCGCAGCGTCGGGAGACCCCGTGAAGCAGACAACGCCGTACTTCCTATTGCTCGCGCTAGCATTAACCGTCACGCCGGCGGCTGGGGTCCACGCACAGAGCCGGCCGGCGGGCACTTCCAACTCCGCTTGGATTCCGGTCACCAGCGATTTGGGCTTCGTCATCGAACAGACCAGAGTCCAACCCGGCCCTCCGGCCGCGTTCGGCTACTTCGTAGCCAGGCGCGACGCCCATTGGCTGCGACTCGACTCGATTCCGAACGCGGCATTGTTTCGCGGCCCTGAGAGCTCGGCCACGCTGAGAGCCGGTTGGGTGCCGATCACCGACAATCTGCGCTTCGTGATCGAGCGGCGCGGGGGCAACGATCACCTGGAGTCTGTTCTCGGTCAATTCGAGGCAAGGCGTGGAGGCCATTGGCTCCGGCTGAACCTGATTCCACATGGAGCATTGTCCGGCAGACTGGAAACAGCGACCGGGTCAGAGATGCCACTCGGCAAGCATCTGCTATTCGTGATCGAGCAGCCCGCATCCGACCAGGGCATCGCGCAGATACCGTCCGCTCGCGGGTACTTCGTAGCCAGGCAAGGCAACCATCAGCTCAGGTTGGATTCCCTTCCGGAGGGAACACTGTTCCGGATGCCTCTATAACCGAGCCGAGTCGCGACTCATTTGCGAGCAGCGTGCGTCGGGTCGGGCGAGAGGACTCGCAACGCTAGGCTGCCCCACAGCGGGATCTTGCGATAGGCGCCCCCGGCGACCTTCCAGCAGCGCGGTACCTCCTCGAACTTGAGAAGCCGACTCGATGAGCCGGGACCAGCGCCACGCCGTAACCGAAGCCTGAACGAAGCCGTGCGCATGTAGCGCCCGCAAAAAACTCCCTTTCCCGCACCGCAAGTTGTGACCGCGCTCGCATTCGTGGAACTCACGATCCTGCACGATTGCCGCCATGAGGTTGATCACGTGAGCCATGGCTCTCGAACGGCCTCTCGATCATATGAAGTCCGGGCATCGACCCGAACCCGCGGCGCTGGCTTCGCAGGCGAAGCTCGCGTCGAATCGACACCGCCACACGAAGGGGTTCAAATCATGGCGACACGACGAGACACCGCGCGCGCTCACGAGCAGTCCGATCCGGCCACTGTCAGTGACACCGAGCTTCGCCCTGCGCTACGCGAGTACCGGACTTCCGACCTGAAACCCTCGACGCCATCGGAGCACGCGCAAGCGCTTCGCGCCCTGGTGGACCGCCTCGCCGAGATCGAAGAAGCGCAGGCTTCGGCGGGCCGGACTCTGCAGTGATCCGGGCCGTTCGAGAGTTCAATTGCGTGTTTGGACGCTGCCGTGAGGTGCAGCTGTCAGAGGGTGCTCACGATCCGGTCAGACTGTCCGTCGAGCAGATGCCGGACGGCATCGGACGGCACGGCATCATCGCCACGCCGACGCTGAGGATCGAGTACTTGGGTCATAGGAAGGACTTGATCGCCCTCGGCTGCATCTCTCGCGAGACACTCGCCAGCGCGCACTACGACCGGTACACGGATGATCCGCGCGGCGGCGTGCTTCGCGTGACCGGCAACGCCGATCCCCGGCGCCGCGGGATGCTCAGGCTGTCTTACTTGGCACATACGCGATTGCTCGCGGTCATGCTTCCAGGCGTGCGCAGCTACTGCGCCGACTGGCTGGAGACGCTGAGTGGACGTCCGCAGCTGCAGCTCGTGATCGACAACGCGACGCGTTAGCCGGATCGGGCGGCAGGGTCAGCCGCAGGCGGGACTGCGAACGGGAGACGATCCCGAGGCATCGGCGGCTGAGAATTCCTGCACCGACCGAGCTTGTCACGTGCAACGGCTCGGGAACGGTTCCGGCCTCGATGGCATTAGCTATCGTATATGGCCCCCGGGAGAACGACGTCACGCGTGCTGAAGGCAATCGGGATCGCCATTGGCGCCCTGATCGTCATCCTTCTGCTGATCATCGCCTTCTTCCCGTGGAACCGGCTGACCGGGCCGATATCGCGGCAGCTATCCGCCCAGCTTCAGCGCCCCGTTCACATCGCCTCGCTGCACGGCTCCCTGTTCTGGCGGCCGCACATACAGGTGAGCGGCCTCACCATCGGCAACCCCGCGTGGGCCGGCGGCGGGAATATGGTCGCGGTCGAGCGCATCGACGTGCAACTTCGCTTCTGGCCGCTGTTGGTGGGCAATATCGTGCTGCCGAGGGTGGCGCTCACGCGGCCCGACGTGCACCTCTATCGCGGCGCCGACGGCCGCGCCAACTGGGCCTTCGGCGGAAACCCGAAAAGCGTCAAGGCGCAGAGCAAGCCGATGCGACTGCCGCTCGTACACCAGTTGGTGATCGAGCATGGCACGCTCAGCGCACGCGATGAGCTGCACAAGATGACTTTCGAGGGCACGGTCGATGCCGGCGGCAACGCCGTCGCAACCGGCACGCCGTCGCGCACGGCCAAGGTGCTAAAGGCGAAGGCGCAAAGCCAGGGTGCCAATCCCAGTAGCGCCAAACAGCGGGCCAGCCGGGTCGCTGCCGATACCGGCACTGGCTTCAAACTCCTCGGCAAGGGCGAGCTCAACCACAAGCCATTCACACTGCGGGTGAGTGGCGGCCCGCTGGACTGGGCCGAGAGTCACAAGCCTTACCCGTTTGATGTCCGGATGATTGCCTCGGACATCCATGCCGGCGCCCGCGGAGTGGTTCCCCGGCCGTTCGATCTCACGCAGCTCAAAGTGACGCTCTCGCTCTCCGGCCGGGACCTTGCCGATGGCTATTACCTGACCGGCCTGGCGCTGCCGAATACGCCTCCTTACGCGATCTCGGGCGACCTGCATGTCGTCGGCACGAAGTACGAATTCAAAAACGTGCGGGGCACGCTCGGCGGCAGCGACATTCACGGTCTCGTGAGCGTGCAGCTCAATTCTGCGGGTCAACCCGCCGTTGACGCTGACCTCACCTCCCACTCGCTCAATCTGGCCGACCTCGGTCCGACGTTCGGCGGCAAGGCGCCAAGCGCAACGGAGGAAGCGCAGGCGTCACACGCAAAGGGTCATCCAACAAAGGCACAGGCGACGAAGGCAATTACCAAAGGCGTCGCCACCGCAGTCACTGCCAAAGCCGCGTCGAAGAAAGTCAGCAGCAACGCCCTCCTGTTGCCAACGGCGAAGCTGCAGGTCGACCGTCTGCACGGTATGGATGCGACGCTGCGCTACCACGCGGATGAGATCAAGTCGCAGAGCTTGCCCCTGCGCCAGGTCGCTCTGGACGTGAGAGTGAAGAACGACGTCCTGCGCATCGAGCCCTTCGCGTTCACCCTGCCGCAGGGCAAGATCGCCGGAACCGCGGTGATCGATGCCCGCCAGCATGTACCTGCCGAGCAGCTGGATGTGCGCCTCACCCACGTGCAGCTTGCGCAATTTCATACGAAGGGAACCACTAAACCGGCGCTCGAAGGCACTCTCGTCGGGCGATTGAAGATGCATGGCCATGGCGATTCGATGCATGCCTTTGCCTCCACCGCGGACGGGACGCTCTCGATCGTGGTTCCGCACGGAGAGATCGAGCAGGCTTTCGCCGAGCTCGCCGGAATCAATGTGGCGCGTGGCCTGGGGCTCCTGCTGAAGAAGAACCAGCAGCAGACGGCTCTGCGCTGCGGCATCGCAGATTTCGACACACACAACGGCATTGCGAAAGTCAGACAGGTTGTCTTCGACACTCAGGTCGTGATCATCACCGGCCTGGGCGACGTCAATCTGCACAACGAGAGACTGAATCTGCAGCTCACGGGACAGCCCAAGAAGTTCCGCTTCGCGGTGCTGCGCACGCCGGTCGAAATCAGAGGAACCCTGAGTCACCCGGCAATAGGGCTCAAGGGGAGCAAGCTCGCCGCTCAGGGCGCTGCCGCCGCAGTGCTCGGAGCCATCGGTACCCCGCTCGCCGCGGTGGCGGCCTTCGTCGATCCGGGACTCAACAGGAGCGCCGACTGCCAGCAACTGCTTGCTGATGCGAAAGGAATGGGCGCGCCTCTGCGCACGGCGAAGCGACCCCAGAAACCGCCACCGACGGGCAAGCCACGCTGACTCCGACAAGCCACGGCTCCCGATAGACGCCGTACCGGCGTCGGGTGACATCGCGGTGACATTGCGCGCGATCGTGCTCGATTTCGGAACACTTCACTCCTCGCCCGCCCGACTCAGATGCCGCCAGCGACCCGAAATTGCGGCGCCATCGGCCGCTCACTAGTATCGCTCCGACCGCCTTCTCACTCGAATCAACTCGTCGGAGGACCCCGGTCACTCCTGGAGGGGCGTCTCCCGACTGCTCGACAGCGGGTCGCGACCCCCCAAGCCCGTCACCCCGACGACCCAACAGCGCACTCAAGCAGCGCACAAGGGGAAAACAATGAAGATCAACGGCTCCGCAATCGTGATTCTCGCTTCCGTAGCCTGTGCGCTCGGCAGCGCACCCGCGCTGGCATCGGACGAAGGATCTGAAGGGGGACTTTCCGGCTTCGCTCTGAGGAGCGCATGCGCGGGACTCCCCAACCAGGCGCAACTCAAAGCCGCCCTGACCCTGGCGCGTGACGAGACCAACGGCGGCTTCAACCTCGACATGTGGGGAACCCTCGTCAACCGCGATGGCGTCGTCTGCGCGGTCGCATTCACCGGCGCGAACCGCGGCAGTCAGTGGCCCGGGAGCCGGGTAATCTCGGCTCAGAAGGCCAACACGGCCAACGCGTTCAGTCTGCCGGGCCTCGCCCTCTCCACCGCGGATCTCTGGGCCGCCGTGCAGCCGGGCGGCAGTCTGTACGGATTGCAACACAGTAATCCGGTCGACCCGAGCGTGGCCTATCATGGGCCGGCCTCGGAATACGGGATGCCCGATGACCCCATGGTGGGCCGGCGCATCGGCGGAGTGAACGTCTTCGGCGGCGGGCTTGCGCTCTACAATTCCAGGAAGGTCCTGATCGGCGCCGTTGGAGTCAGCGGCGACACGTCGTGCGCCGATCACAACATCGCCTGGCGTACGCGTCATACGCTGCAGCTCGACTGGGTGCCGGCCGGCGTGAGCGCCAATGGCGACGACAACATCAACTATCAGGGCATCGTCACGGTGCCGAGCCTGCAGGCGGACTTTTCGCACCCGATCTGCAAGATCGCGGGCGCCGACAATGTGTCCGCCATCAGCGCCAGTCTACCTGCCGTGCGCAAGTAGGCGCCTCGGAGCGCTTTGACCGCCAACGATCCCCTCCCGTTACGGGAGGGGAAGGCGACCGATGCGCCGCGCTAGGACCCGACGCCCGGTGCCTGCTCGGCGCGCCTCATCGCCGCGCGATAGCGATAGACCGTCAGCACGACTCCGACCAGCAGAAAGACGCCGGCCATGAGTAGGTCGCCACGCTGAAACGCGCGGTACGAGAGGACGCCGATCGGCGCGGCATTGAGATGCGGCACACACTTTCAGCGCATCGAGCCGATGGCCTGCCATGCCGCCAGTGCGGCTAGCTTCTGGTCCCGGCCCCAAGGACGCGTGGCGAGCTTGCCCACGGCGGTGATATCGAGCGCGGCCGGCGGGATGATGCGGCAAGTCACCTGACAGGCATCGCGGAAGACATCGCGGTAAAACAGACCCTCCGCCGAATGAATGCGCATGTGGGTTGCCAGCGCCGTGTCGAGATCCGGAAGAGCTCCATCCTTCGCGACGATGGCGCCGACACGTACGCCCTTTCCTAACAGAGGTGCAAGCTCGCTTCGCGCACGGTCGAGTGCTTTTGCGCGCACGCGGGCGAGCCACTCCGGCACCACGGCGGTCTTCATCTCGGCCGCGCGGTGATAACAGAAGCGCTCTGCATCGCCCAGAAGCTCTACGACCTCGTTGCCGACGACCTGAGGGTCACGAAGGGACCCGCCCACGACCACGCAGGATCCCCAGCCCGTATGGACGGAGATTCCGATGGCGTACATCGTGGTGGTGAGCGGAGGCAGCTCGCCGGAGCCCTATGCCGAGACCGTCTGGAGGCGGATCGCCCGCAGACTCGGCCGTGTCAGGCAGATCATGGCCAGGGCCGTGAGGGAGAGCCCGGCACCGACGAAGAGCTCCGAGAGCGAGATCACCTTGAGGAGGCCGCCCGCCAGCGCCGCCGCCAGGGGCGCGAGGCCGAGGAAGGTAAAGAAGACGATGCTCATGATGCGGCCCATCATGGCCTGAGGCACGCGCCGCTGCAGCCAGCTGATGATCGCGATCTGCACCGTACCGGCCAAGAGGCCAGCGAGGACGAGAAGCGCAGCGCCGGACACTACAGAATGCACGGTGCTCAGGGTCGCGAGCGCGAGTCCGGCGGCGGCATCGAAGCCCAGGATCATTACGCCCAAACGGCCTCGCACCAGGCGGGTAATCGACGTCGACATGATGCTGCCCAGGAGCATGCCGCTCCCATTGGCGGTCATGAACCAGCCGAATGCCGCGGCACCTTCGTGAAAGCGGGCCTTCGCGAAGAGGGGCAGCCCCACCTGCAGCGGCCCCATGACGAGGATGGAGACGAGCGCCATGTAGGCAATGAAGGAGCGCAGCTGCACGTCCTGCCACAGCAGGTTCATCCCCTCCGCGACCTGGGCGAAAACGTTGCCCGCGGGCGCGCGGGAGTCACGGTCACTCGCGATGCGAATCGCCATCAGTGAGGCGATCGAGAACAGGAAGCTTACGGCATCGACGACGAACGCGAGGCCCGTGCCGTGGACTCCGGCGCTCCCTGCGCTGCCTGCGGTGACCAGAAGTCCCGCCAGCGCCGGCCCGATCAGCATGCTGAGCTGGCGCATACCCATGATCATGGAGTTGGCCATCTGCAGCTGGTTCGGCGCCACGAGCTGCGGCAGGATGGAGCCGCCGGCTGGATACGCGAACGCCGTGCAAAGCCCGATACCGAAGGCCAGCACGTACACGGTCCACATCTGAATGGAGCCGGCCAGAACCAACGCGGCGAGTAGTCCGGCGAGCACGGCGTTGGCACTGCGTGCCGAGAGGAGCACGCGCCGCGGTGACATACGATCGACCACGGCACCGCCGACGAGCATGAAGGCCGCACGCGGCAGCGCCATCACGGCCAGAACCAGGCCGAGCTGCGCGGGATCGCCGGTGAGCTGCAACACCAGCCATGGGAGGGCCACCAGCGTGAACTGATCCCCGACCATCGATATGGAGCTGCCGCCAAAGAGCAGGCGGAAATCACGGTTGCTGAAAGGCGAAGCGCCGCGCTGTGAGTCCATAGCCCCTCCCCTCGGCCTGGTGGCAGGCCGACAGGCGCGCATGGTACCCGAAGTCGTGGTCGGGCACGACGGGCCGCAGCTGCGGCTACCGAAGAAACGCCTGCTCGAGGTCTGTCAATAGATCGGCGGGATCCTCCAGGCCGACATGGAAGCGAACCAGCCAGCCCGAGTGCTTACCATGCTGACGGTTGAGATCGAAGAACGGCATGACCAGGCTGGTTACGCCGCCCCAGCTGTATCCCAGCTTGAAGAGCTTCAGCCGATCGATGCACTCCACGAGCCGCTCACGCGGCACACCGGCACGGAAGACGACGGAAAAGACACTCGCAGAGCCTGAGAAATCCCGCTTCCACTCGAGGTGTCCCGGGCAGGCGGGGAAGGCGGGATGGAGGACGGCTTTGACGTCCTGTCGATTTGCGAGCCAGCTCGCGACGGCCAGGCCGCTGGCCTCGAGCTGCTTCAGGCGCACGGCCAGGGTCTGCATGCCGCGCAGCGCGAGCGAGCAGTCGTCCGGGGAAACCGCAAATCCCAACAATTGATGCGCATCGCCGACCGCCTCGTAGAAGCGAGAGTCGCGCAGCGTGACCGATCCGAGCAGGATGTCACTGTGACCGCCCACATATTTCGTGAGCGCTTGCATTGATATGTCCACCCCATGCCTGAAGGCATCGAAGAAGACACCCGACGCGTAGGTATTGTCCAACGCCAACGGAATGCCCCGCTCGCGAGCTGCCGCCGCGATGGCCGGTACGTCCTGGATCTCCATCGTGACCGAGCCAGGACTTTCACACCAGACCAATTGTGTGTTGGGCCGGAACAGAGATCCGATCCGGCCGCCTGCCATCGGGTCGTATCGCTCGACTTCGATCCCCAGCCTGGCAAGCACGCGGTCGGCCAGGTCCTTGGTCGGCCCGTAAGCGCTGTCCGGCACCAGCACATGGCCTCCCGAGCGCGCGATCGACAGAAAAATCAGCGAAATAGCTGCCTGGCCGCCGGGTGTCAGGAACGTGTGGTAGCCCCCCTCGAGCTCCGCGAGCCGCGCTGCAAGCTCGAGGCTCGTGGGCGTACCGTAGAACCCGTAGCTGTAGCGGGTACGGCGCTGATCCCAGTGATCGACGACCTCGGCCGCGCTGCGCAATAGTGTGGTCGAGCCGCGGTAAACGGGCGTCGCCAGCGAGCGGAAGCCTTCGGGCGCGGAAACCTGCGGTTGAATCAGCCGCGTTTTCCAACTCAGTGTCATGTCTTCACCTCCCGGTGCCCGAAGCGTCCGCGGACGATGGGCGGGCTGTGTCCGGTAACTTCGCGCGGTTGATCAGTGCCGAACGATCTTAGCCGATGTCCACACCAACCGACCACCGCGTTCCCCGGTGAGCATTGGAGGCAGGCTGGGTGGCGATCCGCTAGAATACCCGTTGCGTGAAGGCTCCCCGGAGGCTCGCTCATGCACTCCTACCACGAGGACGAACGCTTGCGCGCGCGGCCTATTCGCGGACGCCCCGCGAGCAGGAGTCGAAACGTTCCCTTCCTTTTCGCCGCGATCATTACGGCCTCGCTCACACTGCACGCCGGCAGCGCACGTTCCGCGGGCAGGCTGGCCGATAGTCCCGCCGCCACCGCGGCGGGGAGCGACACCGGCACGAAGCTCGAGACGGTGACGATACAAGCGGCTCGGGCAAGGAAGGAGCTCAGGCGCCGGGTGAGCCGCTTCGTATTCTCGGTGGTGGTCAGTTACATGAATGACTCACTGCCGCGCTGGAACGAGCCGATCTGCCCGCTCATCGCCGGGCTGCCGCGCGCACAGGGAGAGTACCTTCTCGCGCGCATCTCGCAGGTCGCGACAGCGGCGCATGCGCCGCTCGCCGGCGAGCACTGCAAGCCAAACCTGTTCGTCATCGCAACTCGCTATCCGCAGCTGCTTCTCGAGAAGTGGTGGGCCCGCGACACCAGGATGTACAACATCTGCAGCGGGGTGGGTGGTGTCGAGACATTCATCCACTCCAAGAGCCCGATTCGCGTCTGGTACAACACGATGCCGGGCATCAAGCTCCCGATCCAACTCGATGCGCCCTCGCTCGGCCTGAAGCTCGGTCCTACTTCCAGCTGCATCGGCGCCGGAGAGGCGGGCACACGCCTGGCGCAGGCAGTGCTGGAGCTCTCCCAGGCGTTCATCGTGATCGATACGGACCAGACCAGCGGTCTTACTGTCGGACAGCTTGCCGATTACGTGTCCATGGTAGGGCTGGCTCAAATCCAGCCGCACGCCCGCCCCGGAGCGGCGCCGAGCATCCTCTCGTTGTTCGAGGACGAGAGGGATCCGCCGAAGAGCATGAGCGCCTGGGATCGGGCTCTCCTGTACGCGCTCTATCAAACCCGCCAATCGAATCCGCTTCAGGTCTCGCTGATCGAACGCCGCATGGTTTCCCGCATTGCGCCGGCGCGTTAACCCGCCCAGTCGCAGCCGCCGCTCCTGATTCCCCCTCTGCCGGCCAGAGCGCCTGGGTGCCGCCACGCCCATGGCCCAGCGGAACACTCGCGGTTCGCGCGCATTCGTAGCGCAGGAACAGGCCTACAGGAGAACCCATGACCCGAACAGCAACTCGCCGTCTCATCGTTCCGATCTCGGCCGTCGCCGCTGCGGTAGCGTTGGCAACCGCTGCCCCGGCCCCAGCCGCTCCCCGCGACAGCGCAATGAGCTCCATGTCCTCGGACTCACAGGGCCATGCCGCGCGCTCCGCTCAGGATCGCGTGAATGATGCAGTGAGCCTCGTGCAGCAGATGAAGCAGGACCCCGGTCTGGCAGCCGTTCTCGAGCGGGCCAGAGGCGTTTTCATCATTCCGCACTACGGCAAAGGCGGCTTCATCGTCGGCGGACAAGGTGGCGGTGGCGTCGTTCTCGCCAAGACTGAAAGCGGGTGGAGCTCCCCGGCGTTCTACAGCATGGGCGGCGGCAGCATCGGCGCTCAGGTCGGCGGTGAAGGCGGCGCGATCGCGATGATCCTGATGACCCAGAAGGCCGTCGATCGGTTTGCCAACGCGACCAGCACTTGGTCCCTCAATGGCAATGCGGGTCTCACCGTGGTGAACTGGTCGGGCAAGACCCAAGCCAACACCGGCAAGGGCGATGTGATCCTCTGGTCGAATACGAGCGGTGTCTACGGCGGACTCACCGCGAGCGTCACTCACATCTCGCCCGATACGAAAATGGACCAGGAATACTATCAGCGGACCGTGACATCCGCGCAGATCCTGGCCGGTAACATCAACAGTCCCAGCGCCGACACGCTGCGCAACGCCCTTGCCTCGCGGGTGGCCTCGAGCAGGTAGCTTCGCGGGTCAGCCACTCCTGCCCCGACATCCTCGGGGCAGGAGTGACTCGGCGGCGCGCTTCGCCCCGAGGCGGCGCCGCGGCCGCTGATCTTTATTCGCCGAGTCCGCGGAGCGCCCGGAATGCGAAGTCGGCCGTCCGGCCATAGACCGCCGTCTGCCAGGCAACGCTGTCGGAGTAGAACGCCGCGCGCATCCGCCTACGGATCTGCTGGGCCGCGGCCGAATCCTTACCGCCGCGGCTGTGCAGCCAATGATCGGCCCGCAATGCCTCCAGGACCTCCAGCATCGGCCGGGTGCCGAACTCCAGCCCGATTGGAGTCAGCTCCAGATCAGGACGGACCCGCCCGATGCCGCGTGCCATGGTCCCGGTCAGACGTGCTGAGACGGATTCGCCAGCCGATAAGTCGCGGACGTCCGGCCCGAACCAACGCAGGGCCCGCTCGCGGGCCTTCGGATCGGAGGCATCGAGTATGGGCTCGCCATATGCGGGCGGGCCGAGCCCTGTGTGCAGGTCGAGCACCGCGAGCCTGCGCACCGTGGCGGGCAACACCTCACTCAGAACGCGAAACAACATGCGCGCCGACCAGGTCTCCCGCACTCCGCCGTAGAACAACCCCTGGGGCCGGGTATACTGTCCGCCCGAGACAGCCGCCTGCAGCGCTGCCATGCCGTGCTGTTGGGCATGTGCCGCCAGCGCTGCATCGGCTGCGCGCCGCGTCTCCCCGTCCCAGTCCGCCGGCACCAGCCAGTCATGCAGCCGCTCGTACGCTTCCGATGACGGCAGGGGCCGGGTGAAGTCGACGAAGTTGCGGTTGAGATCCACGCCGTCCTCGTTGACACGCCGCAGCCACGCAAAGCCATAGGGGTTGATGGCGTGGAGCAGCAGGAGACAGCAGGACGCCGGTAGCGCCTCATACAGACGATCCTCGAGAAGCCCGACCAGACAGCCCGAGCCCGCCAGACCCTCTACGCCGTGAGTTCCTGCGATGAGGAGCAAGGCCGCTTGCGCGTCGGCGGCGCCCAGTCGCGCGACGTCGAGGGTCAACGACTCTCCGCTCGGGCCTTGATGATCGGGTAGCAGATAGCTCACCGGCTTCACCGCCGCACCTCGAGCCGCTGATTGGAAGCGCCGGCGTGCGGCCGCGTAGTCGGCGCTGAAGTACTCGGCAACGGGCATAAGGGATCCTCCGCTCGCGAGCTGGGCTGGCGGCCGCATCGTGCCATAGGTACCCTGCGCGCACCATGTTGCCCCCAGCCCCTTCTCAGAGGCCCGCAGACGGCTCGGATCCCGGTCCACAGACCGGAGCGGCCAATGCGTCTGGTGCGGCCGCACCCCTGCCGCGCTCGGCCTGGTGGGTGCGGTTGCTGTCGCGTGCGCCGTTTCCACTGCTCTATCTACTGGCCGATTTCCTCGGCTGGCTTGCTTTCCGGGTCTTCCCCTATCGCGACCACGTGGTGCGCGGGAACCTCTCGCAATGCTTCCCGGATCTCGATGAGACCAGCATGCGAGACATTCGCCGCCGCTATTACCTCGGCTTCGCCGACATGCTCGTCGAGGTAATCAAGTCAGCGACACTCCCCGAAGCGGAGTTCCGCAGGCGCGTGAGCATCCTCGACATCGAGCAGCCGCGAGCACTCCTCGCGCAGGGTCAATCGGTATTGCTCGCCGCGGCGCACCAGTGCAACTGGGAGTGGATGCTCCTCGCCCTGTCGCTCGAGCTCGGCTTTCCCCTCGATGCGGCCTACAAGCCGTTGGTCGACAGTTGGGCCGAGCGTGAGATGAAGAAAGTGCGCAGCCGCTTCGGCAGCCGGCTGGTGCCGGCCAAAGAGCTGCTGGCCGACATCATCAAGCGCGGTAAGGTAGTGCGCGCCGTGGCCATGGTCGCCGATCAGGAGCCGACGACGAGCGAGCACAAGCACTGGACGCGGTTTCTCAACCGCGATACCGCCTTCTACATGGGACCCGAGGAGATCGCCCGGGTCACGCGATTCCCCGTGTTCTTCATCGCGATGAAACGTACGGCGCGGGGCTGTTACGAGATGCGCTTCGTGCCACTCTCCTCGCCCGGGGAATCACTGAAGCCCGGCGAGCTTACGGAGCGCTACGTGCGCCTGGTCGAGCAGCAGATACGCGACGCGCCCCCGGACTGGCCCTGGTCGCACAAGCGCTGGAAGCTCAAAAAATCCCTGTACAAGGCCCGAAGCTCAGGACGCTGACAGCGGCGGCTTCGCCTCTTCCTGCGGTCCTGCGCGCCGCAGCTCACGCGGCAGTCCGAAGGTCACCCGCTCCTCGCGCCCGGCGATCTCCCGTGGCAGCTGCGCGCCCCAGCTGCGCAGCTGCTCGAGCACTCGCTGCACGAGAATCTCCGGCGCCGATGCGCCAGCGGTCACGCCGATGGAGCTCTTGCCCTCGAACCACTCGCGCTTCAGGTCCGCCGGACCATCGACCAGGTAGCCCGGAATGCCGGCCCGCTCGGCCAGCTCCCGCAGGCGGTTGGAGTTGGAGCTCGAGCGCGAGCCGACGACCACCAGCAGATCGCACTCGGCGAGCAGCTTCTTCACGGCATCCTGCCGATTCTGGGTTGCATAGCAGATGTCTTCCTTTCGCGGCGTCGCGAGCAGCGGAAAGCGGCGGCGCAATGCCGCCACGATCTCCGTGGTGTCATCGACGGAAAGGGTGGTCTGAGTCACGAACGCGAGGTTGGCCGGATTCCTGACCTCGAGCGTCCTGACATCCGCCTCGCTGCCGACCAGGTACATGCTCCCTCCGAAAGAGGTCTCGAACCGTCCCATGGTGCCTTCGACCTCGGGATGGCCGGCGTGGCCGATGAGAATGACCTCGCGTCCCTCGCGGGCATACCGCTGTACCTCCATGTGCACCTTGGTGACCAGAGGGCAGGTGGCATCGAACACCGTCAACCCGCGCTCCTTCGCCTCATCCTCGACGGCATGCGAGACGCCGTGCGCGGAAAAGATGACGGTGGCGCCGGACGGGACCTCCCGCAACTCCTCGACGAACACCGCGCCCAGGTCGCGCAGCCGTTCGACGACGTGGCGGTTGTGGACCACCTCGTGGCGCACGTAAATAGGAGCACCGAAGAGCGCGATCGCCCGCTCTACGATGTCGATGGCGCGGTCGACGCCGGCGCAGAAGCCGCGCGGGTTGGCAAGAAGCACCTGCATCAAACGATCTCCTTCTTCGAGCCGCGGCTCTCGCGCCAGGCGTCGAGAATTAACAGCGCCGCGCCCACGGTGATGGCGGAATCCGCGACGTTGAACGCCCAGGGAAAATACACGCGATGCCAATGGGCGAGGATGAAATCGACCACGTGTCCGATCCGCAGCCGATCGATCAGGTTCCCGAGCGCGCCGCCCAGGATCAGCGTGAGGCTGAGGCACAGTGTCCACTGAGTGCGTCCGTTGAGACGCTTCAGCCAGAGCACTATCCCTGCTGCCACCGCCACGGCAAGGCCCGCGAACAGCCATTTCTGCCAGCCCGAAGCGTCCGCGAGGAAGCTGAAGGCGGCGCCCCTATTGTACGTCAAGGTGATATCGAGCACCGGCAGGAGGCGAACCGTGCCGTACAGGGGCAGATGCCCCACGATCCAGGCCTTGATGAGCTGATCGGCTCCGATCACCGCCAGCGTGACCGGCAGCCAGCGCCAGCCGCTCGGCTGCCGTGCAGCGACGCCGTCCTGCACCCGGTGGACCAGGCGGGCCTCTTCCCCATTGGCAGCGCTCATATGAACCTTCGGTTCTCGCCCGGCCCTTCGATGTTAGTCACGCAGCGGCCGCAGATCTCCGGATGCTTCGGATCCGACCCGACGTCCGGGCGACGCTGCCAGCAGCGGACGCATTTCGGGTCGGCCGTGGGCTTCACCGCGATCCAGACTCCGCCCCGCCCGGTGTTGGTGGCAGGAGCGGCATCGGGCGGCGGTGCGCCCTCGACCCGATGGACGCGGGCGTGGGATGTGATGAAGAAAAAGCGCAGCTCGTCGCCCAGGGCGTTGAAGCGCGCGTGCTCTTCCGGAGCGCAGTAGATGTCGACCTCGGCATCGAGCGGCGCGCCGATGGAGCCGGCATCACGCAGCTTTTCGAGCTCGCGCGTGACATCGGTGCGAAGCTGCAGGAACGCGGGCCATTCGATGTCGGTGGCGGAGACCTCCGGCAGCGGATGCCAGGTCTCGAGGAACACCGACTCGGAACGCTCACCGGGCAAGAGTGTCCAGATCTCCTCGGCCGTGAAGGATAGCACCGGAGCGAGCCAGCGCACGATGCACTCGGCGATGTGCTGCATCACCGTCTGTGCCGAGCGGCGCGCGCGCCCCGAGGTCGGCGTGGTGTACATCCGATCCTTGAGGACATCGAGATAGAAACTGCCCAGATCCACGCTGCAGAAGTTGTGTACCTTCTGATAGATGAGATGGAAGGCGTAGCGGCGGTAGGCCTCGATGATCTCAGCCTGCAGAGCGGCCGTGCGCGCCAGCGCCCAACGGTCGAGCGCCAGCAGATCGCCGGTGGCCACCGAGTCGCGCTTCGGATCGAAACCGTGGAGATTCCCGAGGAGGTAGCGCACCGTGTTGCGCATGCGGCGATAGGAGTCCGACATGCGCTTGAGGATCTCATCCGACACGCTCATCTCGTTCGCGTAGTCGGTGGCAGAGACCCATAGACGCAGCACATCCGCCCCGAGCGTGCTCATCACCTTCTGCGGCGCGACGACATTGCCGAGCGATTTCGACTGCTTGCGGCCCTTCTCATCGACCGTGAATCCATGCGTCAGGACGCCACGATACGGGGCACGCTCATAGAGTGCCTCCGACATGAGAAGCGCACTGTGAAACCAGCCGCGATGCTGATCGGAGCCTTCGAGGTAGAGGTCCACGGGTGCGGCGATCTCCGGCCGCTCCGCGCCTACACATTCGAACGACAGGCCTGAATCGGCCCAGACGTCCATCACGTCCCTGGTCTTCTCATACTGATCGGCTTCCGCGCCGAGCAGCTCGGCCGGATCGAGTGAGAACCAGGCCTCGATGCCATCGCGCTCGACGCGCGAGGCCACCTTTTCGATGAGCTCCTGAGTGCGTGGATGCAGCTCGCCGGTCTGCGCATGGACGAAGAGCGGGATGGGTACGCCCCAGGTGCGCTGGCGCGAAATACACCAGTCAGGCCGGTTCTCGATCATGCCGGTGATGCGCTGCTCGCCCCACTCCGGTGTCCACTGCACCTTCCTGATGTCGCGCAGTGCATGCTCACGCAGTCCCTCGAGGTCCATGCTGATGAACCACTGGGGCGTCGCGCGGAAGATGACCGGTGTCTTGTGCCGCCAACAATGCGGGTAGCTGTGCACGAACGGCTCGTGATGCACCAGGCGTCCCCGCTCGCGGAGCGCATCGATGAGCACGCGGTTGGCCTCATCGACCTTGAGGCCGGCAACGAGCGGTGTGTCAGGAAGGAAGCGGCCGTCGTTACCGACGGGGTTGACGACCGGGAGCCCATAGCGCTGGCCTACAGCGAAGTCCTCGTGACCGTGCCCGGGAGCGGTGTGGACCGCACCGGTGCCGGCATCGAGCGTCACGTGCTCAGCCAGGATGGCCGGCACCTGACGGTCCTCGAACGGGTGCTGCAGCTTCAGTCCCTCGAGGTCACGCCCCGCCGCTTCCGCCAAGATGGACAACCGCACCAGCCCGAAGCGCTTCAGGCAGGCATCGAGCAGATCGGCAGCGAGGATGAGCCGCGACCGCTCACCCTGACTCTCCGCCTCGACCAGCACGTAGCGAAATTCGTCGCGCAGTGCGACAGCCTGGTTCGCAGGCAGGGTCCAGGGAGTCGTGGTCCAGATGACGAGGTCGGCTGGTGCAC
The DNA here is from genome assembly GCA_036273735.1 of Steroidobacteraceae bacterium. GTDB lineage: Bacteria > Pseudomonadota > Gammaproteobacteria > Steroidobacterales > Steroidobacteraceae > 13-2-20CM-66-19. Next base: position 21,262 of record DASUHA010000114.1, read on the forward strand.
TATCGAGTCGCCCGGCGGCAAGTCCCATGCGCCGCTCGAGGTCCCGGAGATCGGTCACGCGAAAGGCGACATCGATCGAGGGAGAGGTCCTCTCCTCGTACTCGACCTCCGCCTCGGCCAGCGCGGAGCGGCAGTCGAGACACCAGTGCACCGGCTTTACGCCCTTGTAGACGTGTCCGTTCTGAATGATGCGGCCGAAGGCGCGCAGCTGCTGCGCCTCGTAGCGCGGAGCCATCGTGAGATACGGATGATCCCAGTCGCCGAGCACGCCCAGGCGCTTGAAGTCCACACGCTGCAGATTCACCTGCTCCTGCGCGAAGGCCCGGCACGCGGCTCTGAAGGCCGCAGCGTCGAGCTTCTGCCCCGGACGGCCATGCTTCTTCTCTACCTGCAGCTCGATCGGCAGGCCATGACAGTCCCAACCCGGGATGTACGGCGAGTCGAACCCGTCGAGGGAGCGCGACTTGACGATGATGTCCTTCAGGATCTTGTTGACGGCATGGCCGATATGGATCGCGCCGTTGGCATAAGGAGGCCCGTCGTGCAGCACGAACCGCGGCCGCCCGCGCGCCAGCTGGCGTTGCTTGCCGTAGATGCCCCGCTCCTCCCACGAAGCGACCATCGCCGGCTCACGCCGGGCGAGATCCGCCTTCATCGGGAAAGCAGTCTCGGGCAGGTTGATCGTGCTCTTGTAGTCAGTCATTCAATTGTCAGCCATTCGAAATCTGTCGAGTAATATCTGTCGGGCTTGGGCCGCGTCCCGGTGCATCTGTGCCACGAGCGCGTCGAGGGAGGGGAAATGCTCTTCCTCGCGCAGCTTCGCCACGAATTCCACCTCGATCTCCCGGCCGTAGAGATCGCCCGAGAAATCGAACACGTGCGCCTCGAGAAGCGTGTGCTCGCCATCGACCGTCGGCCGCGTCCCCAGACTCGCTACCCCGGGTAACGCCGCCTCGGTCGCACCGCGGACCCGGACGGCGAAGATGCCCTGCACGGGAGGCCGCCGACGCTCGATCTGCAGGTTCGCCGTCGGAAACCCCAGATTGCGCCCCAGGCGATTCCCATGCACGACCCGCCCCGTCATCGAGTACGGTCGGCCGAGCCATCGGCGCACCTGCTCGAAATCCGCCCTGGCAAGCGCCTCGCGCACGCCACTGCTGCTCACCCGCTCCCCATCCGCAGTGACCGGCGGCACCACGTCGACCTCGAATCCGAGCCGCCGCCCGGCGCCGCTGAGCATCGACGCGGTCGCCTCGCCATTGCGCCCGAATCGAAAATCATGGCCTACGACGATCAGCGGTGTCCGCAGATCCCGCGCCAGGAGCTCCGCGAACGCCTCGCCGGAGAGATTGCGCAGCGGCGGCCCGAAACGCAGCAGCCACAGGAAATCACATCCCAGGCGCTCGAGGATCCGCCATCTTTCCCGGCACGAGGTCAGGCGTGCCGGTGCTTCGCCATCGGCCAGCAGGAATTCCCGCGGCATCGGCTCGAAGGTCAGCACCATGACCGGTCGGGACAGCCGTCGGCCGTGCTCCTTCAGTCTGGCGAGCAGCGCCTGGTGGCCCAAGTGCATGCCGTCGAAGGTCCCGATCGTGACGACGGAGCCCCGGCGGTGCTCGTTCAGGCCATTGAATCCGCGAATGAGCTCCATGGGGCCGCTAAGCCGCTGATGTCAAAGGGTTAAAGAATACAGGATTCGTGCGGGCGCTTGGCGGCACATTCAACTGTCGCTCGCAGGCCTCACGGGCTCGTCGCCTCATCCGCCCAAACCTTCAGGGACGCTTCGCCCGCCACTGTCTCCTGACGCCGTCATCTTATGTGAAAGTGATCGTCCGGACCCGGCTACGTTCTCGTCCAGCGTTGACAACGTCCGGGTACCTGAGCAGACTAGCCGCCCCCCGACCAGGGGGAGAGGTTCTCTTTTCCTACGGAGATTACGTGGCCAACACAAAGTCCGCCGAGAAGGCGGCCCGTCAAGCCGAGAAACACCGGGCGCGTAACATCGCATTGCGCTCGCGGATGCGTACCGCCGTGCGCAACGTGACGTCGGCCATTGCCGGAGGCGACAAGCAGGCAGCTCAGGCCACTTACCGGGATGCAGTCCCGGTCATCGATACCCTGGTCAACAAGCAGATCATCCACCGTAACAAGGCGGCGCGACACAAGAGTCGGCTGACGGCTCGAATTCGCGCGATGCCGTGAGGCTGGTAGCGATGAATGGTCAAGAGAAGGTCCGCTGGACTCCCCCGCCGATCTCAGCTCCGGTTCCGCTCAAGCTGAAGCCGGCTGCTCGCCGACAATTTCTCCTGCAGGTGATGCGGGGCCGCGTGCCGCGCGATCCTGCTGCTCCAAAAACTCCATAACGGCCTCGCAGAGCTCCCGCGTTCCGTGGCCGCTGGCCCCGGAGACGAGGAAGTGCGGCCCGCGATAGCGTAGGCTGCGGACGATGGCGCGCGCCCGCTTCTCCCCCTCCACCTCGGGTAGCAGATCGCTCTTGTTGATGACCAGCCAGCGCGGCTTCGCCGCGAGGTCCTTGCCGAATTTCCTGAGCTCCGCAACGATGGCCCGGGCGTCCCTTACGGGGTCGGCTTCAGGATCCACGGGCGCCATATCCACCAGATGAAGCAGCAGCCTGGTGCGCTGCAGGTGCTTCAGGAAACGGATGCCGAGACCGGCCCCTTCCGCCGCCCCCTCGATGAGCCCGGGAATATCGGCCATCACGAAGCTGCGGTGCTCGCCGACATCGACGACCCCGAGATTCGGATGCAGGGTCGTGAAGGGATAGTCCGCAACCTTGGGGCGTGCCGCGGAGACAGCGCGGATCAGTGTGGATTTGCCTGCATTCGGCAGCCCGAGCAGCCCGACGTCGGCAATGACCTTGAGCTCGAGCTCGAGCGAGCGCTTCTCTCCGGGAAGGCCAGGCCCGAACTGTCGCGGCGTACGATTGGTGCTCGACTTGAAGCGCTGGTTGCCCCATCCCCCCTTGCCACCATGCGCCACCGGAAGCACATCCCCTTCGCGAGCGAGGTCGCCGAGCTCCTCGCCGGTCTCCGCGTCGCGCACGATGGTGCCGATCGGGACCGGGACATAGAGATCCTCCCCACTGCGTCCCGTGCAATCGCGTGCCGAGCCGGGTTCGCCGTGCTCGGCCCGCCAGGTGCGCTCGATGCGAAAATCGGCCAGGGTGTTGATCCCGGGCGCAGCACGCAAGAAAACGCTGCCACCATTGCCGCCATCGCCGCCGTCCGGGCCGCCGAAGGGCACGAATTTCTCGCGCCGGAAACTGGTGCTGCCGCGGCCACCGTTTCCGGCCTGCACCTTCGTCCTGGCCTCGTCGACGAATTTCATGACGGCTTCCGAGACGAAAACCCCGGCGCGAGGGCCGGGGCTTTCAGGGTCGCAACGATACGCGGGTGATGACTAGGCTTCGACCGTCTCGGCCGGGGTCTCGGTGACGCCGATTTCCGGCACGATATCGACGTAAAGCCGCTGCTCCGCACCTCGGCGCTGAAACTGCACCTTGCCTGCCACCTTGGCGAAGAGCGTGTGATCGGTCCCGACACCAACGTTGGAGCCGGCACGCACGGGCGTGCCGCGCTGACGGATGATGATGTTGCCGGCAAGCACCTGCTCGCCGCCGAAGCGCTTCACGCCGAGTCGCTTGGAATGGGAATCGCGGCCGTTCTTGGTACTGCCGCCAGCCTTTTTATGTGCCATGTGTGCCTCAGCCCGCGCTGATGTCCGTCACCTTGATTTCGGTGAACGGTTGGCGGTGGTTCTTCTGGCGCAGGTAGTGCTTGCGCCGGCGGAACTTGACCACCGATACCTTGGCGCCCTTGCCGTGGCGAACCACGGTGGCGACCACTTTGCTCCCCGCGACCAGCGGATTACCGAGCTTGACGCTGGCACCCTCGCCGACGAGCAGGACCTGACCGAACTCGACCGTGGCGCCGGCCTCGGCATCGAGCTTCTCGATACGCAGCACGCCGTCTTTGGTGACGCGATACTGCTTTCCGCCGGTGGAGATCACTGCGTACATAGGCTTGAGGGGGAACGGGGGTCTGGAGAAAGGCCGCGCATTCTACTGGCGCCCCTCCGGCGGGTCAAACGGCTGCTCCACGGGTCCACGAGGCCCCGATTCCTGCGGCTCGCCCCTTTTTCCGGTCCTTCCATGACCTTTGATCCATTCTCCGCGGCCCCTGTGTCGGATAGGATGCGTGGCCGTGCCCGAGGTCCGTTCGATAATGACATTGGAAGAAATACGCGCGCTTGTCCAGCCGGACCTCGATTCCGTCGACCAGGTGATCCGCGCGCGCCTGAAGAGCGTGGTCCCGCTGGTCGACCAGATCGCCGACCACATCATCGCCGGCGGCGGCAAGCGGCTGCGCCCACTCCTCGTCGTACTGGCTGGTCGTGCCTGCGGGCATAGGCCCCATGTGCACATCGAAGCGGCTGCCTTCATCGAGTTCATCCACACCGCAACGCTCCTGCATGACGACGTGGTCGACGGCTCATCGCTGCGTCGGGGCCGTGACACTGCCAATCAGGTGTTCGGCAACCAGGCGAGCGTGCTCGTCGGGGATTTCGTCTACTCCCGTGCATTCCAGATGATGGCCTCACTCACGTCCCAGCCGGTCATGGAGATCATGGCCGATGCGACCAACGTGATCGCCGAGGGCGAGGTCATGCAGCTCATGAATGCGCATGATCCCGACACGACCGAGCAGCGCTACCTGGAGGTCATCTACCGCAAGACCGCCAAGCTCTTCGAGGCCGGTGCCGAGGTCGCGGCCGTGCTCGCGGGGAGCCCCGAGCAGGTGCGCCGAGCGCTCGCGGCCTATGGCCGCCACCTTGGCACGGCCTATCAGCTCGTCGACGACGTGCTCGACTACCGCTCCAATCCGGCGGAGCGCGGCAAGAACCTGGGCGATGACCTCGCCGAGGGCAAGCCGACCCTGCCGCTCATCTATGCATTGCGCAACGGCAGCGATATCCAGCGGGCCGCGATCCGGATCGCCATCGAGAAGGGCGACCTCTCCCAGCTCGAGCCCATCATCTGCGCGATCGAGTCGACCGGTGGGCTCGAGTACTCGGCGCGCCTGGCGAAGGAGTCGGCCGAGCAGGCACTGCTGTCACTGAAGCCACTGCCGGAGGGTCCCTACAAGGAAGGGCTGGTGTCGCTGGCGCGTTTTGCGGTGGAGCATACGACCTGAAGCGCGTGCGGACGCACGCACATCGCCCGCGGGAACGTCCGTCAGAACTCGAGCAGACTGCCGTACCAGGGCTTACCCGACTGGTAGAGCGAGAGCCGCTGCTGCAGAGGCGCCAGGTCCCAACCTAACCTCGTGGCGCGCGAGATGGCGGACTGCTCGGCGCCCGCCGCGTGGCTGAAGTCGCCCTGCGCAGCCTCGGCGGCGGCCCGGATTTCGTAGGGTGTCGGGTCCTCATCGACGTCCTGGACCCTTTTCAACAAGTCCAGCGCCCGCGAAGGATCACGCAGAGAAGCCTCGTCAGTCGCAGCCAGAACGGCCGCGAGAAGGAGCCGCGCGTCATCGCTGCTGTTTGGAATGCGTGTGTCGTTGCCTGTCGCGGCGCCGCGCTCGAGCCACTCCTTTGCCTGAGCGACATTCGCTGCGGTCGGCGTTCCGCGCAGTAGCCGCGTGGCAAGCGTGACGTCGGCGGTGGGCTCGCCCTGCTCCGCGGCCATCTGCATCCATTTCAGCCCTTTGGCGTCATCCCTCCAGCACCCTTGACCTATGAGAAGCCGATGGCCGACCTCGTACTGCGCAACGGGCAACCCTGCCTGTGCCGCTTTGAGGAGCCAGGGAAGACCGCCTCTCTGCAAGGACGCGTCCGCATGCTTGAGTGGCAATCCGTCCAGCAGCAGGCCGTAAACCAACTGCGCGTACGGGTCGCCGGCTTGCGCGATTTCCGGGAGATTTCGCCTGTAGCCGAGCTCGGCCGCGAAGTCGCCGATCGTATCCTGGGTGAAATTGCGAAAGGTGAAGCTGTAGGGCAGGAAGCACTGCACGGGAGCCGATCCGGCAGGCACACGGGAGAACTGGCTGCGCAAGAGGATTGTCTTGGCCACACCTTCGAAGGCGCCCGCGGGAACCGCCTGGATGATGCGGGGAAACCTGGGCATTCCGTCCGGCATCAGCGTGAATTGGATGACGAGCGTCCCCTGCACCCGAGTTGGCACGCGATCTTCGACATCTATGTGGATCGCTGTGCGCCTGCAGTCGAGCGCCGGATCGAGTGGAGTCATGGGCCACCCCTGCGGGCGGATGGCCGACTGATCAGGCAGAAAGGTCTGCTGCCGCGCCGTGTATGCGTCAATCACCGCGGCCGCAGCCTGCTCGCCGCCTACCGGGAGCTTCGGCCGGATCGCATCGGCAAGCGCTTTCCCGCGGGCCTCCCCGAGCGCGGCAGCCAGCGTGGCCCATGCGTAGGCATCCGTATCGTTCGCGGGGGTGCCCTGACCGGCGTGGTACATGGTCGCGACGTCGAACTGCGCCAACGGCTGCCCGAGCTGCGCGAGCGCCAGGAATTCCTGGAACGCGTGTGGGTAATCGCGCTTCTGATAGTCCTTGAAAGCGCTGACGATGTCGGCGTGTACCGGGGGCGGCGCCACGGTAACGGCGGCGGCGAGCAGAGCCACCAAGACCCCGCCGGCGCGATTTCCAATTCTGGAAATGGACCCCTCGAGCTGCATCGTGCGCCCCTATATTCTTTGTGTCCGGGAGAATAGCTCAACTCCACCGCGGACCGTAACCGGTAGCAGGGCGGCGATCCGGCATTGAAGGCCCTCGACCGCTTCAGTACACTGCGCCGCCCGCCCTCCCTGCCGCCTCGTGCTTCCCAGGGTCCGCGGCTCTCGCCATCTCGGGGTGTAGCTCAGCCTGGTAGAGCACTACGTTCGGGACGTAGGTGTCGCAGGTTCAAATCCTGTCACCCCGACCAGTCCAGAGAAGGCTGCTGAGATCCGCTGACGTCCGGCCTGGCGGTGTTGCGCCGTCTACGGAAACACCAGCTTGTAGTTGCGCAGATCTTCCTGAAATGCGTTGCAGCGAGCCAAGTCATCGCGCAGAGCAGATCTTGTCCGCGAGTAATCGAAAGCCGCCGACCATCTCTGTATGCGGCTCATGGACGCCAACATAGGTTGCGCCTCTCGGTGATGGCTCAGTGCCTTCAGCGGCAACAGATAATCCTCCCGGTATACAGTTGGAATAATGATGCGACTGAGTTTCTCCGCGCTAAGTACACAATTCATAGCGAGGCGGGCCGTGCGGCCATTGCCATCGATGAAAGGATGGACCTCTGTGACCACGAACATGGTCATGATTGCGCGTGCCAATGGATGGGCCAGAGCTTCTATACGTGAAAACCCTTCCCGCAGAGTGCCCGGCACTAGCTCTGGCATCACGAAGAAAGTGCTGCCCGCCTGATTCGGCTTATCCTTCCATTCGCCGGGCTTCTTGTCAGTGCGTTTCTGCATGACCAGCGCGTGGACACTGCGCAGCCAAACAAGGAAATCGTCCGCTGTCCGTGGCGGCTGATCACGACAGGGAGCCAGCGCCGCGGCATTGAACGTTCCGAGTACGTCATGCGAGTCCTCGCTGCGGTTTTCAACGATCTGTCCATGGAAGACGATGTTCTCCGCCTCTTCCACCGTAAAAGTGGTGCCCTCAATGTAGTTGGAGAAATACGCCTCAAAGAATGCGAAATTCTCGCGTGCAACGCCAGACGGCGCAGGATCGGTAACCTCCACCAACGAGCTGCGGTTGAGCTCGGCGAATAGCGCTTCCAAGATCTCGAGACGTTGGGGATCGTATGGCCGCCCAGCGGCTCGTGCCAGCGCTTGGCGTGCCGTCAGATGCTTAGCTGCGTGGCTGCCGAGTAGCGCGCCAATGAGAGTGTCCAGTCGTTTGAACTGGGCCTGGTAGCCCAGTGCTTGTGCGACCTCGCGCGCTTGATCCCGAAGCTGGTTTAAGCAGCGGTCACCGCCTACCATCAACACACGATCCAGCGACGCTTCGAGCGCTTCTTGCGGCAATACGCGAGCAGACCAACCTCGCCCCCGAGTCAGGTTTTCCAGGTAGCGGCGTGGATCGCTGGAGACGAAAAGAGCGCCATATGGCGTGTCATTGGCAGGGAGATCACGCCGTGGTCCAGGGCCTGGAAGGACGTGAATCGTGAGACCTGGCAGTTTCAGCGTGCGCCGGGTTTTGCCACGGGTGATCGAAAGCGCACCCTCGTGCGGCTTGCCGTCGAACGCTGAGCGGTGAGAGACGATGCCGCCCGGGAGGAGATAGCCTACGATCGGCTGCCAATGGCGAAGTACGATCGATTCCGGAGGGGTATCCAGGTTCGACGAATAGACGCCGGCATACAAACGGCGCAGGCGACCGTCCGCCGCAAGGCGGCGTATGCGGCGCGCGGTAGCGGAGTCACCTTCATCGACGATGACTAGCTCGGGTAGCGTGTCCGAATTCGGGGGCACGGCAGTTCCAAATTGCCTTGAAAAGTCCGAATTATACGCTATTCTGCTCTTTCTTGTCCGAAACCTAGTGATCTAAATGTCAGAGCCTGCCGGATCGTAGGCATTGAACGCCAGCTGCGCAGTACTGGAAACCGCAAATGCGAAACCCCGCCAGGAGCGGGGTTTCGTCAGCCGGGTTCACTTACCTGCCACCGGGGCGGACCTCCTAATGCGAGGCGGGCGTGCGCCAAGCCGGCTTTTGTGCACCGGCGCAGCTTAGCACCCCATTCGGCGCAAGACGATAACCCGGACCAACCCGTTACCTCACGCGAACCCGCAGCGGTATCCCAGGAACAGCGCAAATCGCCTCACCCCGACCAGTCCAGGGAAGGCCGCCGACTTCCAGCGATTTCCTATGCAGGAACGGGCCAAATCGCCTCGCCGGCACCACCTCACCGAAGCCGGCATCTCACCCGTTTGAAGCCCGCTCGCCGCTACTCAGCTGAAGACTTCAAACCCCAGGGGCCTGATTGACCCGCCGGCATTGCACGTGGACGCCGGGCATGAGGTCAGCGCGATAATGAGATCCATCTCCGCGCGCACCGTGATCGCAGCACCAGCGCGGGTTCGCGGTGCCAGCAGCGACAAACGACCGTCCGCCGCGACATCGGCATTCATGAAGAAGTTCAGCGAACTCGGCAGCGGCTCGGGCTCAATGCCCAGCTCGCGAAACGCACAGCAGAGATTGTCATAGCAGTTAGCGTGATATTCAGTCGCGCCATACTGGAGACGGTACATCTCCATGCTGCATGGCGCATACAGGAGATCATGCTTGCCGACATCATCTGCAACAATGGTCAGCATGGGCTCGCTGCGATCGGACCAAAGCACATCACCGGTTGAAACGTAAATCTTTCCGCAGTAATCGAACGTGCGGCCGCTCGACAAGCGGTGCTCCCCGTCGGCGGAAAAAGCAACGAGGTCGCCTGTTTGCCCGCCGTCGATGTCAATGATGCGCAACTGCTCACCACGCCTGAGCCGCAGCCCCATCCCACCGCCGGCTGCTACAAGATGCATCTCAGCCATTGCTCCGTCCCTCGCAACTGAAGCTATGGACAGAATAGCAGACGGACTTTTTTACGTCGTGGATCGGCCCGGCACGGACTACCCATGAGGCGACTGCGTTGCGCACTTCACCCGTACCCGCACGAGCATCGCAGGAACAGCGCAAATCGCCTCACCCCGACCATGATTTTGTTGACGTTTTTTTTTTGCAAACGTCATTGGTTCCAAGTCCAAAATAACAATTGGTTCCAGTTTTGGTTCCACTTTTTGCGGGTGGTCGGGGATAGCCATGCGTAGAAGCGCGGGAATGGGTCCTAGATCAAAACCAACGAAGAAGCCCCGCCGCCTTCGGCGCGATCCGCAGTTTCAAGCCTGCGCAACCGGGCCGGGCGACGAGCTCTACCCCAACGGCATCTTCGAGTTCAACATTTCGCGCCTCATGGCGTTCATCTCTGCCCACCCGGAACGCTTCCCGACCGAGATCGTCGAGCTGTCGGAGTTCCCGGATTACCGGAGCAGCGGGCGGCTCGATGACGCAGCTGTTCAGGTGGCCGACCTGGCTCGACCGGTCCTCCTGGGCTGAGATCGCACCGGCGCGCTTCAGCCTGATCGATGGACATCATCGGGTGGCGAAGGCGAGACGAATGCTGTCGAGCACGATTGCAGCGTATCGGGTGCGATGCCCGGACCATGTCAGCTTCCTCACGTCCGCGCACACCTATGAAGAATACGTGGACTACTGGAACTCAAAACTTCCTTGACGAGACCATTTCTGAGATCGCCTCTCGCAGCCGAGTTCATTCCAGCGTCAGCGGTGCACATCGCATTGGGGAGGTTCCACTCGGGGCCTCAGGCATCGCGAGTTTGACTGTTCGGCAGGCGGGGCTTGCCTCCTGCGTGCCGGTGATCGCGCTGGCTGACGAGCAGCGCCGCGCGGCGCCCGTGTCAGTCAAGAAGCCTGGTTAGCCGTTAGCGGCTCGGCCTGACAATCTCGTAGCTACCACCGCTTTTCTCGACCTCCGGCGCCTTCGCCGGATTCCGGCTCGTGGGGCGGCAAGGTTCGTACGAGATCGATTAAAGATCGTGACGTCTCATGAACCGCTGAAACACCAGCTTTGAGCTCGTGGGTACTCGCCTTCAAAGACAACAGCTGACGGTCAGTTGCATTGCTCTGTGCCCAGAAATTCGCGCCAAACATCCAGCCGAACAGAATTACGAGGCCCCAAAAGGCGAAAGCATGAAACTGAATGTGTCCCGCCCCCCAGAAAAAAGGGAATGCCTCTTTGATCTGATCAGCGTACAGCGCGCCCAACAGCCCGGCGATGGCTCCGGCGATCGCCGTAGCTCCAGAAAACCAAGGTCTCACCGCATGCTTTTCTACATGCTTACGGATGAGGTAGCGTATTCCCTGTTCTTGATTGCGGTTGTTCATCGACTCCTCGGCACGCTACAGCCTGGCTCTTCCTGAGTAGAACCGATGCCAGTTGGAATCCCTGATTCCATCAGAACTCCCCCCGACCCATTATTTCCAGGTTGGAAGCTTCCCGCGTCTAAAGATGCAAGTCAACTCGGAGAACAAGGTGCCACTGCGTGACGTCAATAAAACACGTCGCTAATGACGCCTCATTCACTACGCGGAAAAGCGTCCACCGCCGGGCAACGCAACAGCGCGTGGCCGGCGTCAACAGCTCCATTCGGCCGAAAGTTCTAATTGTCGCTGGCCCGTGAGTAGCCTCGTTCCGAGGAGACATCGACCAATTTCGCAGGCGGTGCCTGCGGAATTTGCCAGCCGAGATAGAAGGCTCGCATCTGCTCGAGGTTCCCCAAGAATATCTGGTTCAATTTGCTCGCAACACACAGGATTGCAGAAGTGTATAGCAATTCCCTTCCGTTCAAGAGTCAGAGCCATGGTGTGGGGGGAACATCGTGGAGCGTGCCGGCTACATCCTCGCGTAAAGCGCGTCACGCGTAAAACGCGGTGCATACCGTACGCGAGAGCGGGACGTCTTGCAGGATGGGCTGAAGCCGCCGCGCGCGCTGGACGTGGCGCGCGCGTATGAAATGGCGTCTTGCGGGCCGCCCGACACCCTTTATGAATGTCAGCTTTGCGTCGTCACAGCTGGTTTACCTATTGTTCTATCCGTTTGCCAACGGGTTGCAGCTTTATGACCCCGGAAGCGGCGACGTGGTTGGCAGGCTCCGGTTTGCGGGGTGGCTGGATTGATTTTGCAATCACCGCTGCCGTCCCCAGGTGTCTAGCCCCGCGCGCAATCGCAAGAGGTGTCGCGCCGTCTGAACGTGGGATGGAAGGGTTCGCACCATGGGCCAAGAGAAGCTTCGCAACGTCGATCCAACCGTAACGCGCCGCTATGCAAAGCGGCGTACTGCCCGAGAGATACGGGTAGCGATTGGCGAAGAGGGCGTTCCATCGGTCCTTGTCTCGCAAATTGGGGTTCGCACCGTGATCTAGTAGTACGCGAATCATTTGAAGGTAGGGAGCATTTCCGCATACATTGTCGAAACGCTTCGGGCAATCGACCTCGTCAGCATGGAGTCGTACCGCCTCCATGAGCGGAGTCAAGCCGGCGATGTTTACGGCGTTGACGTTCGCGCCCTTGGAAAGAAGTAGCTCAAGAAATGGCACGGAGTGCGCATCGACCGCCGCGATGAGAGGCATTTGGCTATTGCTTGGAACTCCAGACGTTTTCGCTCCATATTTGATCAGCAGTGCTGCGGATTGCAAACACTTGCGCACCAGTTTGCTATCGGCGGGCCCTTGCACCACAGTCTGGGTAAGCGGCCCGGGATTGGAGCGGTATTCGCCCGTGTAATTCGGATCAGCTCCGCGCTCAAGTAGCAATTGAATGACTTTTGGTGCGCCACAACTTACGTCGTCGATCGCGCTCGAAGGGTCTGCGCCCGCATTCAGCAGCACCCGTACTACGTCGACGTGTCTCCAGATCACGGCAAGCCTGAGTGGAAGCATCGGGTTCGGTCCGTAAGACGTCCGCACGGGTATTCGAACGGGCACGCCATCGCGTAGGGCCGCCTTGAGGGCAGGAAGATTTCCGGATTGGATTGCGGCGACTAAGCGCTCCTGTGGCGAAGACGGCGAAAGGTCCGCCGCAGCAAGTTGCTGTGGCGTGGCCGAAATGAGAAGCAGGCATAGACACAGCGCCCTTGTAACTGTCATCTGACCTTCCCAGTTCTGTTTGCTTTAACATTTGGTCTGGACCATTTCCCGAGCTTCAGTGGTCGATCTGCTAGGCAACTTACAGTGGTCTCGGCAGAGACATCACAGCCGCCGCTGCGTTGACCTGAAGCGCAGACAGCCGCACTCAAGGCTTGGCCGTTACCGAATGTACCCCAGCCGTCGCACTCACCGCCATTGGCCTTGACGCATGCATTGAGTTCCATTGAGCACGCACGATTCCGTCATAGGTAGCCAACATTGAACGCGAGCAGTACACCGTCCAGGAATTAGACTCGACATCATGTGATGACCCGCTCAAGAATTACGAGCAGGAGCAATGCTGGAGGCGGAAGCATTGCCGGAAAGACCAGAGGATGCACCGGAGGAGATCGCCGCCGCCCGGCGCTCGCTCGTCCAATGGGGCGCTGCAACTCGCAGTGGTCATGGCTGGCCGCCCTCGATCAGTGGGAGATCCGCACTGAACTCCAAGCGCTCGTGCGGGTGGAGGGTTAGCCGCGTGAGAGGACTCTGCGGGTACTCCGGCGCGGGCGCACTCGTCAGTTCGTTCGCCCACTGCTCGAGCGCCTTCCGCATCTCCTTCACGTACCCATACCGATTGTAAATTGCGGTCACGCTCCCATCGGAATGGCCGAGCACTCGCTTGACGAGCTTGTCGCCCGCATCGCCGAGGCTTTCCGCGAGGCGCGTCGCGACCGTCCGATGCAGATCGTGCGAGCTGAACTTTTTGGCGAACTTCTCTCCGGTGACCGCGAGAATCGCATCGGGGACGAGTGCGGAAATACTTCGGCACCCCCTGTATCGGCGCGCGCCCATCCGTGCTCGAGAGAATGTAATCGCCCTGCTTCGGTTTCGGGATGTGCTTGAGGATCTCCATCGCCTGCGACACGAGTGGCACGACGTGAACGTGATCGCTTTTGTACGCGCCGGCCGGGATCACCATGAGCGCCTGCTCCATGTCGATCCAGCTGATGCGGGCCGAGGCCCATTCATCGCAGCGGCACGCCGTGAGGAGTAGGAGCTGCACGTGGGTCCCGAACGGATAGCCGGTCGACTCCGCGGCCTGCCAGACGATGCGCGCTTCATTGAACGACAGCACGACGTCCCGCGCCTTGCGTTTCGGTAGGTTCCTGACGATATTGCTGGCGGGGTTGTCCGAACGCCTGAGCTTCGCTTCATTGATTGCCCAGGAGTACATGTGGCGGAGCACTCCCATGGCGGTGCGGGCCGCCTCCACTCCCCCGATCGGACCACCACGCTCCCCCACCGGGCGTTTGCGCCTGATACGTGCGGCATCCATCACGGCGCGAACCTGCTCGTAGACTAACTACACCGAGGTGGCGTGCATCAAGGATTCCCACCTTGGCCTCCAACCTCCCAGGGGTTCACCACCGGCACGCCCGCCGCGACAAACGGGCCAGTATCGCGCGTGGCCACCGTGAACCCATGCACCGCGGCGATAGCAGCGATCTGGCCATCAGCCATTGAGATCGCGCGTCCGGCCGCACGGGCTCGACTGACGAGCCCCGCGTACATCGTTGCCGCATGCTGATCAAATGGGAGAACGCGCGCTCCAAAGAGTGTCGTCAGCAGCTCGCTAAGTGCGGCGGCAAGTCCCACCTTGCGCTTTCCGTCTGGCAGAGCTTCCAGGCCAAGAAGCAACTCCGAGAGGCTGACTGAAGTGAGATACAAAGTCTCGGCGATCTGCTCATCCAACCATGCCTGCACGCCACGATGACCGTCGGGTTTCATGGGCTCAGACACGACGTTGGTATCGAGAATGATCACTCGAAGGAAGCCGCGCGCGGCGCGCTTTCATCGCGGGTGATCTGAAGATCGAGCCCACCCAAGCGCCGCCCGAAAGCGGCGAGTGCCGAGCCGATCTTCACTCGCCCCTCGGGCCGCACAGCGTCCTCTAGGATCACTCGGATCTCTGCCTCGGTGCTCCGACCATGCTGGGCGGCTCGCAGGCGCAGCGCGCGGTGCGTTTCTTCGGGTAGATTGCGAACGGTGACGACCGCCATGATGACTCCGTAGATCGACAATTGATGTCAATGATATCAATTTAGAGTCAATGACTGCAAGGCTATCAGCGTTTGTGCTTAACCGATTGATCTGAAACGATTTTAGGCAGGAATCTGCTCGCCTCACCAGAGTTGCCGACTTCATTCCAGCGGGCGACCTGCGGATAGGGGCAAATCGGCCGTGTGCGATCCACGTGGCCGTCGGTCGTGTGCGACGCGATGAGGTACGCCGGCGCGACCCCCTGCTCATGAGAGCCGCCAACACGTGTTTTGCGTCGACCTTGACGGGCATCCAGCCTGACCGGGCGCGACAGCGTTTATGAAACGCGGTCCGGCACTCTTCGAACCACTTGTCAGGGAACGGTGATCACCACCTTTCCAACCTGCTGGTTGGACTCGAGATAGCGATACGCCTCTACGGCCTGCGAGAACGGGAACGTCTTGGCTATCTTCGGCACGAAGCGGCCGTCAGCCAGCCGATCGTAGACGTAATTCTTCGCGATCCGCCCTGCGGAAGGGTCGAAAGCAAATTCCGTCATGCTGTAACCGCGCATGCTCACTCCGCGCTTCAGCGCCGGCCACAGCGGAAAGGGCGTGGATTCGCCGGAAAGTAGGCCGTACTCGAATACGATGCCACCCGGCGCCGTTGCCTCAACCAGCTTCTCGACGAACGGTCCGGCGACCGGATCGAACGTCAGCCGCGCTCCGCGACCATCCGTGATTTCTTGCAGGCCCAGTTGCCGGCGCTGCTCGCGAACGCCCGGCCCGCAGCGATCCTATGGATAGCCTACCCCAAGCTCGCCTCCCCACTCGCTGCGGATCTCAGCCGTGACATCATTCACGCCCTCGTGCCGGACTACGGCCTGGACACGATAAGCCAGATCGCAATCGACGACGATTGGTCTGCGCTCCGACTGAAGCGTCTCGAATAGAATGACGGATTCGTGAGACGAAGTTACCTCACGCGCACGCACATCAGTATCGCAGGGACCGCGCAAATCCCCTCACCCCGACCATTGATTCCATTCAGTTTTTTCCGGGTGAATTTCCCGCCGGGTGTCGGTTTCACGCACCCTGGGTGAGAGATTGCGTTCGGCCAACCTTGACTTCATACAGTCTCTCTTGCGCGTCGACGAAGTCGATTTCGTGTTGATTGGATGCCCAAAACCAGAGCGCCTCGAGATCCTCGGTGCCCGCGATACACTGCCGCCGGAAGAGTTCTTGCGCGACGAGCCACTCGACCCATTTGGACCTGATCTCGGGCTCGAGCGTGTCGAATTCGCGTGAGTAGCACGCTGCGGCGCCATGGATCAGCAGCGTTCTCGCCACAGGTGCTGATCCCGAGTATCTTACTCGCGTCAATCATCGTCGTGACCACGCCCGGGCTGGGTTGATCGCATTCGTCACCTGTTTGCTGGAGGGAAATCATGGGCTTCCGTAGGGCGCTTTGCGCGCTTCTGGTCACGCTCTCTGCCACCTCGCCCCTACTGCGCTGCGCCGCCTCTGCCCAGACCCTCAAGCCGGCTCCCTGCACCCTCGGGAAGGTTCAGGGTTTGTGCGGCACTTTCTTCGTTCCCGAGGACCGCTCGCACCCCGAACGCCGCATGATCGGCTTACGGATTTTCGAGGTGCCAGCCACCGCGGCAAAGAAGCCGGCGGATCCGCTGTTCCTCATTGAAGGCGGTCCCGGGATCTCGACTGTCGAACACCTGAGCAACGCTGAACTGCTCGGTATATATCGCCAGATTGCGCGCAACCGCGACATCGTCGCCATCGAAGAGCGCGGCGTCGGACAGTCCAACGGGCTGACCTGCCCAGAGCCTGCGAGGCGAACACTGAAAGACGACTTCGTGGACCTCGTCGAGAGCGCACACTCCTGTCTACCGACGGTGCAAGCGCACGCCGCCCCCGACCAATACCACTCGCTGAACGCGATCGCGGACCTGGATGCGGTACGAGCGGCGCTTGGTTATGACAAGATCGACCTCTGGGGTCTTTCGCACGGGACGCGGGAGGCGCTGCTGTATGCCGAACGTTATCCGCAGCACGCGCGCGCTGTCGTCCTCGAGGCCCCATTCGGTCCGGATGAGCACATGCCGGCTGGCCTCGCCGAGCGGGAAGACGAAGTCCTGCGCGGTACCTTCGCCGACTGTGCCGCTGACCATGACTGCGCTGCGCAATATCCAAACCTGCAGCAGGATTACCAGCAGGCACTTGCCGCCTTCGCGCACGGCCCGGTACAGGTGAAGCTGACCGATCCTTACACCAAGCGGGAGACGACCATTGCGTTATCGAAGGGCCGTTTCGCCGAGACGATCCGCGATCTTTTGTACGCGATCCCATTGGCTAATCAGGTCCCGGCGCTGCTGCACAGCGCAGCGGGCGGCGATTGGAAGCCTCTCGTCCTGTTTTCCGCCAAGAGCCGCATTGCGGACGCGGGGTTTCCCTTCGGAATGTGGCTGTCGTACGTCTGCGCGGAGGACCTGCCCTACATCGACGCCGGCCGTGAACGGCTCCGTTCCAATAACACACTACTCGGCAACTACCGCGTCGAGCAACAGGAGGCCGCGTGCGGTATCTGGCCAGCAGCGCACCTGCCGAAGGGCTGGGATTGGCCGACGGGATCGAAGGTGCCCATTCTCTTCATGGTCGGTGCGCTGGATGTGATCACTTCGCCAGCCCTGGCTCGCCGCATCGCGGCACCCTTCCCGAACGCGAAAGTCGTCGAGGTCGCACACGGTACGCACCTGCTCGTCGGCCAGCCCGGTGAGGACGACTGCGTGCTGCGTATCGAGCGCGACTTCATCGAACAGGGGCAGGCGACCGGCCTCGAGACGGCGTGTGCCGCCTCGCTCGCGCGCGGCCCGTGGAAATAAAGCGCCCCGCATCTCCGATCCATTGCGGTCCAGGCGGCGGGCGTCCTGTCGGTCAGGGGAACAATGATCACTCTGTACCAGCTTCACTGGTCGCATTACGTCGAGAAGGTCCGATGGGCACTCGACTACAAGGGCCTCGACTGGTCGGCAGTCGATGTGGATGCCTTCACCAAGCGACAGATGCACCATCTTCCGTGCCAATTGACCCTTCACTCGGGCCGCACGCTGTACGCCGTCCCGACGATCCAGGATGAAGATAGGAATATAGTTGTCGGGGATTCGTCGAAGATTCTGGAGTACCTGGAGCAGACGTATCCAACGCCACCGCTCTACCCCGGAGACGTCAGCGACTACAGCGAGGTGACGCGGTGGATGCTCTGGCTTGACTCCACCCTCGGTCTTGCTGCGAGACGGCTGGGCTATACCCAGATCGCTCTAGAACACCCCGGCATTCTCGCAAGCCTCTTCATTCCGCATGTCCTCGGTGCCCGGGGCTCTGACTCACTCAAAGCGAGGATCGCGGGAGCGGTCATCGGAGGTGTCCTGAGCCGTCGTTTCCGACTTCTACACAACCGCGAAGACCGAGTATTCGAGCAACTGGAGGAATGCCTACTGATCGTTGCCGAGCGGCTCAAGTCGCGGCAGTACCTGGTGGGAAACTGCTTCACCGGGGCCGACCTGACGTTGGCCGCTTTGTTGCGACCGGTGCTGTTGGTGCCGTTCTTTCGCGATCATCCCCGCCTTGGCCGGATCTGGAACTGGCGCACAAAGCAATTGGAAGAACATCGCCGGGATCAGGAACTCACGTACCAGACGATGCTCGAGAACGTCCGTAAACGCCGCAAATGGGCTCTCGGCGCTGTTTTCTGGCTCGCCGGTCGGACTTGCGATGACTCCCGCACCACCGCGGAGATTCCCGGCTTTCCCGCTTCACTCAACGACCAACAGTCCGTGGGATCATGGCCGGCGCTTTTCGGCCTGTTCTGGTACCTGCGGTTGATGCACACTTCCGGCCTGGGCCGCACCGCCTATCCGTGACGAGGTTCCCTTTGCAAGCACCGGCTCGTTATCTGATCTTCCACGGGGCGATAGTTCTTCTTTATGGGTTGCTCATGGGCGGTCCGTATGCTCGCGCGATCAACCGAGGCGCTTCCGCGAACATCGTCCATTCATGGCGCGTCGCTCATGCGAGTATACCTATCGGGGCCACCGTCATGTTAGCCATCGGCTCCATACTGTCTGTCACCGCTGCCTCACCGCCACTCAAGTGGTTCATCGCAGTGTCGCTCATTGTGTCCGCGTATGCCTTCTGCTTCTCACTACCATTGGCCGCCACGGTAGGCCATCGAGGTTTGGCTTACGAAGGTCCGACTTCGGCCAAATTCGTGTTTGCAGGCAACTTGGTAGGTAGCTTGAGTTCCGCGCTGGCGGCGATCGGCTTTCTGTACGCCGCCTATGTGTCGCTGTGAACAAGAGACCGCGCGCCAGCCAGACCGTCGGAGCAATACACGGTCGAATCACTTCAGCCGGACACGCACCCGACCAAATCCGCGGAAGGCTGCTAAGGGCTGCTGACGTCCCGCTTGAAGGTGTTAGCTGGTCTCATGGGCACCCTGAGCAATGAGGGCCCATTTCACCGGCCTCGGCTGGTTATAGGCGGCTCGGGCCTCCCAGGCGCTGTACTTTGGGCTCCATCCCAACTCATGCCGCGCGCGCTCACAATTGAGTGTAATGCTTGTTCGCAATAGATCCAGTATCGCACCACTCGGCTGCGATCGAGGGCCTCCGTCCGCTGCAGGCCTCCCAACGATGAGCTCGAGCGCCGAGATTGGAATGCCAACCGCCCAGAAGCGGCCGTTGCGGAGAAGTGCAGGGAGCGTGATCGCCTCGGGAGCGGCAAGGTTGAACGTTCCGGCCCGTACGCTCGCTGGGAGTGCGGCCAGGATGGCCGCGGCAACATCTTCCTCATGAACCACTTGGATGCGCGGATGCGGCCGCGGGGGCACGAGGTACAGTCTCGATGTGCAGATCTTTCGAATCAGAGGGGCGGCTCGTGGACCCAGGATGAAGGTCGCACGGAAGTGAATAAACGTGATCCCAGGAAAGCCCTCTTCTGATGCGGTCTCGACGGCGACCTTGTGCTGCGCATAGGGGAAGCGCCTCGATGGCGCGACTGGCGCGTCTTCCGAAAGATTTTCGCCAGACCCATATACAGATGCACTGGAGAGGTTAATTATTCTCTTGATCCCGGCCCTCTGGGCGGCCCGGAACACATTGAGCGTGCCGCCGACATTGTTTGCACGCATTTCCTCTAAGGTCATTGTGCCTTGGGCGATGGCAAACGCCAGATGGACGAGCGCATCCGCGCCCCGGAATAGCGCCGGTAAGCAGGGTTCCCGCATGTCAAAGCGCTCGCCGACGAATTTCGGATGTTCGAGGTCGATACCAGCGCGATCGAGCCCGACGACTGATTCGATATCGGGCCGCTCAAGAAGTCTCGAAACGACGACTTCGCCAAGGCATCCACCGGCGCCTGTGACAACCACCTTCATCGGAACCCTCCTGGTGCCACGCTCCGCAGTGTACAACCCTTTTCTGTGAGGAAGGCATGCCCCAACCAAAAGCGGGGTTTCGTCAGTCCGGATCCTCTTAGCTGTCCCCGGGCGAACGTGTCCATTATGCTCGGCGAGCAATGAAGAGAGCTCCCTCTGGAATCTTCCCGGTCATCGCCGTCGACAAAAGGCTTGCACAATCTCTTTACAAGCAAATCTACGACTGCTATCGCAAAGCGATTCTGGATGGCAGTTTGCGAGCGGGCCAGAGGGTGGCGTCCACACGTGTTCTGGCCAGCGAGCTGGGCATCTCCCGCATCCCGGCGCTGAGTGCCTATGCGCAACTGCTTGCCGAAGGATACTTCGAGAGCCGCGTGGGCTCAGGAACCATCGTCTCCCGTTCTTTGCCGCAACGCGCGCAGCCCGTCACAACAGAGGCGACCCAGCTCACGCGGAGCCGCTCCCGCCGCCCGATATCGAAGCACGCGCTGCTCCCCACGAGTCGCCATGGAGACTACGGCGACGGCGGCCTCGGACCGTTCAGGTTCGGTCAGATCGCTTTTGACCACTTTCCATTGCAAATCTGGAATAGCCTGGTAACGCGCCAGGCGCGCCGGACCGACGCAAGGTCATTCAAATACGGTGACCACATGGGTGTAAGCGATCTTCGTGAGGCAATCGCCACCTACCTTCGGACTGCCCGCGCCGTCCGATGCGAAGCTCGGCAGATCATGATCGTCAGCGGCTCTCAGGTCGGGCTCGAGATCACAACACGCGCGCTGCTCGATCCGGGCAGCCGGGTCTGGGTGGAGGAGCCGGGTTACACTCTCGCCCGCGCGGTAATCGCGGGACGTGGTTGCAAAATCGTCCCGGTTCCCGTGGACATCGAAGGACTCGACGTTTTGGCTGGCAGGAGAAAATGCCAGCACGCGCGGGCGGCGCTGGTAACGCCTTCGCATCAGTTTCCGATGGGCGTGACCATGAGCGCCTCGCGCCGTCTGCAGCTGCTCGACTGGGCGGAGAGCGCCGGCTCCTGGATCATCGAGGACGACTATGACAGCGAATTTCGCTACGACTCCCAACCGATCGGCTCTTTGCAGGGGCTTGATCGCAACGCCCGCGTCATCTACATCGGCACCTTCAGCAAAGTGCTGTTTCCTTCACTTCGCCTGGGCTACCTCGTCATTCCTCCCGATCTCGTTGATCGCTTCCAAGCCGTTCGATTCGCCATGGACGTCAGCTCGCCCACTTTCCTCCAGGCCGTCCTCGCGGACTTCATTCGTGAAGGTCACTTCTCCCGCCACGTTCGCCGAATGCGCGCGATCTACGAGCAGCGCCGCGACGGTCTGATCGAGAGCATCCGCCGCGAGCTGGGTGCCAGGGTGGAAATCGCAGACGCGCAAGCCGGCATGCATCTTGCCGTGATAATGAAGGGTATCGCGGACCGCGAAGTCGCCGAGCGCGCCGTCGGGCAGAAGATCTGGCTCGCGCCTCTTTCTTCCTTCTATGCAGACAAGCCCGTCCACCGAGGCTTCGTTCTCGGCTTCGGCAGCACGTCAAGCGAAGAAATTCCCTCAGCGGTCCGCAGACTCCGCGCCTGCCTATGACTGGGAGCAAAGGCAAAGGCTCCAGTGGCTTCGAGCATTTGCGCTTGCAGGTATGGAACAGACCTGTCTGTAAGCGGCTGGGGCAATCCTCTGCAGGTGCCAGTGGCCAGACTCGGGAGCGTTCCTTTCATCTGCGTTGATCATAATGGCTATATCAGGTCCAGATGAAGTGGGTATTGTCGGCAGCCAATTTCGGCATCAAGCTTCGCTGCTCGTGTCGCACGGGTTAGCTCATGAATCAAACGGAGAATTTCGTTGAATCGACGGGTAAAGCCGCGGCCCTTCGAAGCATCGGAGTGGGGCAGCTTCTGTTTGCGCTTGCGTTCATTGTCGAGGGAGCCTTCGCGCTCGGAACACGGGACTTCCTGCTAGGGCAGGAGCCGATCCCGCCGGGACTGCCCTGGAGGGAGACTCTGGCCTGCCTTTCCGGTGCTCTCATGCTGCTCACCGGCCTCGGCTTGCTCGTATCACCCTTGTCACGCCTCTCGGCACTCGTCCTTACGGCCTATTTCCTGTTATGGTTATTGGTTCTGCAGCTCCCTCGCGCCTTCCTGCAGCCACAAAACGAAGGATATTGGCTCGGAGTTGGCGAAGTCTCCACGCTCGTCGCGGGCGGCTGGCTCATCTGGCTCGCGCTTGGCGACACTGCGGATCGCAGCATACGCATCGCACGCGTATGGTTCGGGATTGCTCTGGTGCCGATTGGCCTGTCCCACCTCGTCTATTTCACCGGGTCGCACCTCGTGTATTTCGGAGGTGCGTCGAGGCTGATCCCGCACTACATGCCCTTCCGGACGTTCCTGACTTACTTCACAGGCTTTGCCCACATCGCAGCGGGTCTAGCGATCGCGGCCGGTTTCGTACCTCGCTTGGCGGCGACGCTCGAGGCCATCATGGAAAGCCTGTTCACGCTCATCGTATGGGGAACCGCAATAGTCATCGCGCCGGCGAGCCGCATGAATTGGGTCAGCTTTTTCGCTTCCACGGCGCTTAGCGCGGCCGCCTGGGCCCTTGCCCGCTCTTACCGCAAGGCGCCTGGGGCTTCGCAGCGCACGGCTGCTGCTAACCGCAGGTAGATCGGCGTCGTGCTGCGAGGGTGCTGCACGCGTCCCATACCGGTTCCACAACTCGAGCGCCGGGACAGCACAAATCGCCTCACCCCGACGACAGCCGCGCAGCAGAGAGGGTCTGTATCTGCATAGGCTTACGCGTCGTCATCCGGTTTTGCATTTCCGGCGCGAGCTCTGGTCGCGCTCTTTCCTTTTGCGGGTGCGCGCATCGGTGGCAACTCTGTCGGTTCCAGCACAAAGCGGCGCATCCGGCTCGCTACTTCCGGTGGAATCAACGTCGGACGGCCGCTGGTCGCCGTGATAAAAACAAGAACCTGGCGCACCTGCATGCGCACCTCGCCGTGGAACGAGGCCTCGATGCGAACTTCGCAGGAGGTGCGCCCGACCTTAGTAGTCCACAGCTTGAAGGTCAGCCGGTCGCCATATTTCGTGGGTCGCGGAAAATCGACGGTGAAGTGCACCGACGGAGTCAGTAACTGCTTGTGATGAAACAGGCCGGGCGCGCTCGCCTCGAGTCCGTCCTCGAACCAGTCCTCGACAAAGTCGCTGATCATCTCGAAGTAGCGCGGATAGAACACCCATCCGGCCGCATCACAGTGACCGAATCGTACCAGGACCTCGCGTTGAAATGCCGCCATTGAGAACCTCTGCTTATTCGGATGCCGCGTCCTCGAGAGACACTGTGCCGGCACGACGGTCCGCAGCTTGACGTCTTCGATGACCAGCTCGACTCGCATCTGCCACAGACCCATCCGCCTCTGCGAAACCGCCTGCGGCTTGCGGCCGGCTGCAATCAGCCATTGTAGTTTGCAATCACTCGAACGACCTTGCCTTTCGATTCGATCTCCATAAATTCCGCAGTCTTGGTGCCCTTCTGGTTTGCTTACACGCCTGCGCGTTCAGCGCGTTTCCCGGTAAGGCCCTACCGGTAGCGCCGGGGGAGCCACAAAGTCAGCCGGCAACGGTCCAGTGAGGCTGTCGAGAAAACTGACGATTGCACGGGTCTGCTCCCCGCTGAGCCGCTTACCGAGCTGCACCCTAGCCATCACGCGAACCGCCTGCCGCAGTGTCGCTACAGTCGGGTTGCCGAAGCTCGTGTCGCCGATGAACGCACGCAGACCGCCAAGCGCATGAGCCTGTTTCAGTGCGGCCAGCGCGCCAACCAGTTCACCGTGTACTGACTCCAGCTCACGGGCTCGCTGGCTTGATGAACCCGCCCTGACCGATCGGGTCATCATCGTCCGGTTTCGGCGCTACAGGGACTTGAACGGCCGCGGCCGGCGACACCGCCGCCGGCGCTGCCCCTGGGGCCGCCGAGGCGAGACCGCTAGACGAGGCACCTGGAGCCGGGAACTGTCCGAGCTCTCGCACGAGCCCGGCCAGGTCTTCGATGGCCACGACCCGCCAGTAGCCGCCGGCCTTCTGCATCCTGACTTTCAGCACCATCGGTTGGCTCGAGAGCGGCGTGGCCACTCTGACGGCGAGCATTGCGGTGCCGTTGGAGATGAGCTTGGATTCGACTCCCTGGTATGACAGTCCCGATGCAGCGACCTTGCGCAAAACCGCGGAAACGTAGCTGGCGATGAGCGCGGTGGCAGGATCGTTGCTGGAGGACTGCGGGTCCTGCGGCAGGACGCCGCTGATGATGAACTGGTCGATGGCCCGTGAGGCGGAGGGCAGATAGATGCTCTTCAGGGCAGGTACCGCGGCCTCCACCGCGACTCTGGCGAGGCCGCCGGTATTGTTCTGCTGCATGATCACGGCCACGATCTGATCGACGCCATCGCTCACCACGCTCGATACGTCCACGTATCTGTCGAAGTTCGCCTGATCGCGCTGCAGGTAAGCCGCGCGCGCATGGTCGAGCGAGTCCTCTGGCTTCGGTCCGGACAACAGCCCAACGAGAACGAGCAATGCCACCACAACGACAACCGCACCGGCGCCCCAACCCCACGCTCCGTGCGCGCGTGGCGTGCGGCGGGGTGCAACCTCCTCAGCTCGCCGACCGGCGGCGCCGGGTGGCCCCCCGCCCAGCGACGTACCGACGAACAACTGTGCGGCGGTGATCCAGGTCTCGTACCCGTCAGTCCATACCTGGTCGGTCCCGAGGATCTGTCCCTGGTCGTAGTAGCGCTGAAGCACATCGAGGGTGTAGGGCCCATACTGCTGTCCGCCCCGGCGGACCAAGTACTTGCTCACTGTGGCCATGGAATAACTCTCCGCTCTTTAGCTGCGCGCATGCTGTAGCGACGATCCGCACTGGGGGCAGAAGCGATTGCCCTCATTACGCGTGCCGCAGGAAGGACAGAATCGCATCGTCATCGCGACATCGGCGGCACCCGCGGCCGGCGGCGGCGGCGACACCGTTGGAGGCGGCGGGGGCGGTGGTTCTGATGGCGGCGGTGGGGGTGGCGGGGACAGCGTGTCGAGGCGGTCCAGCAGCCCTACCATCAGGCGTTCGTTGTGATACTTCGCGAACGAGACCGTGGCGCCGCTGCAGAGGATCGCCAGCACGAGCCACACGATGACCGGATGCCCGGTCGGTGGGCCGAGCAGACGAATCAAGCCCACCTCCATGACGAAGGCCGCGACGGCCCAACCCCATTCGCCCATGTAGGCCAGTCCGGCGCCAGGGACTATGAGGCTCAGGCCACCCACCAGATTGGGATCGACTTCACGCCGCATGCCGTCTTCCCCCGTGTCGACGCGGCAGCGAGATCGCCTGTCGCGCAGCGTATTGTTATGCGTTGTCTGTCATGCGCTGGAGACTTACGGAGGGTCTCACTGATCCGACCCACCGGTCAATCTTGATTCCCGTCACCACACTAAACGGCGCTCCCACGGTTGGCCTGGTCTCCGTGGGAGCTGCATTGACATTGTGACCGGCATGTGCTACAGCTTTGTGAAAGCCTTTGACACAACATCCGGGCGCTGCGGCAAGCGGGCGAGCTTGCGAGGAAGCGGCGGCCGATATAACCAGGCGAAACAACATGATTCGCAAGAGTCGCGCCCTTCTCCGTACCGGCTTCGCGTTCCTTTCGCTGCTGCTGTTGGCTGCGCCTGTCGCCTACTCTCAGCAGCAGGAATCTTCCCCCCAGGGGGGCCAAGGCCCGACCACGACTGACAAGATCAAACTATGCGTCCCCGCAGACCTCGTCGAACACGATGGGTTTGAAAACCCCGCCTCGGGCAGCAGAATGGACGCGTTTCATACCGCACTGCGCAACTTCATGCGGGATTACGGCGATGTCCGGCTCGCGTATCAAGTCAGGCAGAACGCGTTCGAGGCCTTTGACCCCGCGCACACCGACCCGCGTGACCTCGTGGATGAAGTGAGCGCCGCAGCAAACTGCCCTGCGAATGACTATTCCTACACCCTCCCGGTAACGCGCCCGGTAACACGCGCTACCGGGAACGCCGTCCCGGATGCAACGCAAGCCGCTGCGCAGCAATCGTCTTCCCGCGATTCGCTCTATCGAGGCTGGCAGTATCTAACGGGCCAGGGCGTGCCAAAGGATGCGGCAATGGCCGCCAGACTCTATGCGGATGCCGCCCAGCAGGGCCTTCCCGATGCGATGTATCGTCTGGCACTGCTGTACATGAGTGGCAATGGCGTGAATGCGGACCCAGCCGCGGCTGTGTACTGGTTCCAGGAGGCAGCCAAGCGAGGGCATGCGGCCGCACAGATGGAGCTGGGCTTCGCGTTTGCTTCAGGAAACGGCGTAAGTCGCGACGACGTGGCTGCGTTTCGCTGGCTCGAGCGGGCGGCCGAGGCGGGTTTACCGCAAGCCCAGGGCGCGGTGGGAGCCGAATACGAAGCGGGAGTGGGCGTAGACAGGAACGAATCCGAAGCGGCCGTATGGTTTCGAAGAGCGGCCGATCAAGGGCAGATCGAGGCAATGTTCGAGCTTGGGCAGAGCTTGCGTCTGGGCCGTGGCGTCACGCGCGATGAGGGTGAGGCCATGCAGTGGTACCAGAAGTCCGCCAACGCGGGTTTTGCCCCAGCGCAAGCGCAGCTTGGGTACGCCTACCTGACAGGCTCCGGGGCCGCGCAGGATTACCAGCTGGCCGCGCATTGGCTGACTGAGGCCGCAAACCAGGGAGATCCGTACGGCCAGCTCAATCTCGGAACGATGTACGAGGACGGCACCGGCGTGGCGCGAAACTTTTCGCACGCACGAGCGCTATATGCGCGGGCCGCAAGCAGCCCGGTACCGCAGGTTGCAGAACGCGCGAAAGAACTGCTGGCAGCTCAGCCCGACTCCTCCGACGACGAGGCACTCCCCGGTCAGGCTGCTCGCTCCTCGAAGAGGAACGCCCTCATCGGACTGGCGGCCCTGGCGATCGGCGGCGCGGTGGTGATCAGTCTTCTGAGCCATTCCGGTTCTGATGACACCTCCGCGGCTGCGCCGAATGCCGGCTCTTCGTGGACGGGCAGTTCCTCAGGTACCGGTACCCCCGTCTGCTGCAGTAATCCGACCCCCACCCCTCCGCCCGCGCCTCATTGCCATTTGGCTCCGACCGACGACCCATTCACGATAAGGCCCGGACTCCCTCCCCAGGGCGTACCACTCACGAACGTGTGTGACTGATTCCGCCGGAGAAGCGCCGGCCATGCCTTCCGCTGCACGGCCTGGCCCAGATGACGAGCAAAGAAGCTCACGATTACGTGGTACGCCTCCCGCGACTCCGGCAGATCGGGGTCCATGAAGAATGCGTGCCACATTCCGTCCCACACGTGCAACTCCGCGTCGACCCCCACCGCGGTAAGCGCCTCCTGAGTGTGAAACAGCGAGCTCACCGCAAAATCCCGCGACCCGCTGATGAGAAGAGTTGGCGGGAATCTCGAGAGAAGGCGCCTCGACTTCGTAGGGAAGACCAGAGGATTGCCGAGCGAGACGTCGCCGAAATAGGAAGAGAAGCCCAAGCCGCCCGACTGCGCGCCCGGCAGCGGCGGCTGACCCGCGAGCGCAAAGGCGATATACGAGGAATCTCCGCCGAATGGGCTCGCCGAGCCGCAGAATGTCCCTATCGCCCCCGGCATGGGTAGCTGCGCCTGCTCGAACCACGCCACGGACTGCGCCGTCAACATCCCACCGGCGGAGCAGCCATATATCCCGATATTGCGAGGTGCGTACCTGCCCAGCAACGCACGGTAGACCGCCGCCACATCCTCGCTCGCCGCGGGAAACTTGTACTCCGGTCCTTCCCGATACGCCACGGTCACGACTTCAATCCTGCCGACGCTCGCGATGGGGATGGACTCGATTTCCCCGCCGCTTCCCTCGCCCCACAGAAACGCTCCACCGTGCAGATTGATGAGCACACGGTTTCTGTTTTCCGCGGCTACACCGCCCGTCGGAACCACCACCTCGGTACGCACGCCATTCATCGTTTCCTGAGTGATTTTCACGGGGTAGCGCTTCAAGGCACGGACCACCAGCGCGCTGTTGTAATGTTCATAGAAGGCACGGACCGTATCGATGTTTCCATTGATCGGCGGTGCATCGGCCGCCCCCGTCACGAGCTTGACGAAGGCGGTCTTCGCCTGCGGACTCATGAAGCTCGAGGGAGGCACCGCGAGCGGCGCAAGATGCGCGATGCCTTGCGAATCAACGTACGCCGTTGCCCGTGCCCGGTCCGCTGCATCAGCCGCGCGATTCAAGCCCGAACATGCGAACACAAGGACGAGCGCCGTGGCCTTGACACTTGTCATCGCAATGCTCCAAATCGGTACCGCAGGTTGACTCCGAACATTCGCGGTTCGCCGTAAAACGACGTTATGCGTCCGTCTGTGAAGTAGTTGCTGTATTGCCCGACGCGATACATCTTGTTGGTCGCATTCGTGACGAAGGCAGACAGATCGAGCGGCAGGCGCAGAGCGTCCCGCCACTCGATCCTTCCGTTGAGAACTCCGTAGCCCGAGATGTAATCGAGTGGCTGTACCGCTGGCGCGTCGAAGTACCGGGATTGATATGCATACGAAACGTCCAGCGTCACTTCACCGATGAGCTCGCGCAGAGGCAGGGTATAGGCCAGCGTTCCGCTCACCTTGTTGCGTGGAAGATAGGCGAATGGAGTCCCAACCAGCGAGGGTGCCGCGGCGGGATCGATCTGCGTGTACTTCCCATCGTTGTATGAGTAGGCCACGGTTACATTCAGCTGCTTCGACGGCGCCGCCGTTGCCTGAAGCTCGAACCCGTCGATCCGGGCAGCGGAGGCATTGGCGGTGAAGTTCGACTCGACACCACCCGGTAGCGTCTCCGATACGAGCCGCTGGATATTCCGGAAGTCGGAATTGAAGACATCGGCGTCCACTTCCATGGGCATCCCGCCGAGCTCGAATCCGGCTTTCGTGCCGAGCTCGATATCGACGACCGACTCGGGCGCAAATCGAAATTCCGGCAGCTCGATTCCTCCAGGAGAGAATGCCAACGATGGGTTGAAGCCCCCAGGGACGTAACCACGCCCCGATCGCAGGTAGATCAGCGTCCGACTCTTCGGGTGGAACTCGAGCCCAACCGTCCACGAGCTGCCGCTGCTTCGCCCAGACGCCTCGAAAAGGCAGCTTGACTGCGGATACACGCCGGCAGTTGTGAGACAGGCATCTCCGATGCTCGGGCTGTAAGCCAAGATGCCGTATCCATACTCATCCCAGGTATATCGGTATCCGGTCGTCAGCGCGAACTTGCTCAGACTCTGTGCAATGCCGCCCAGCCGATACGTCGTCTGGCCATACACGCCCCGGCTGCGTTCCGAGTTCGTCTGATTCGGCTGTGTGATGACGAAATTACCGAGCGCGACATCCACCTCGTAGGGCTGAACCGCGATATTGCGGCCGTCCTCGTAGTAAGCGCCCGCGGTGTACTTGAGATTTCCGTGCAGGGCAGTGCCTTGAATCTGAGGCTCTTCGGTGTAGGTGCCGACCTGCGTATGCCATGACCCGCTTCGAGGCGCAACGAGGTCGTCGAGCACGTAAGACGACCCGTCGATGTCATTGCCGTTCCTCCATTTCTGTACCTGGTAACTGAAGATATTCTTCGCCTGGAAGCCATCAGAGGGGGACCAGGTCGTTCTGTTGATGATCCCGTAGTTGTATCGTCTGTCTACTTCGTTGTCCGAAAGCGATGTCGACCGGATACCGGCTGCTGCCTGCCGGGCAAAAAACGGCAGGAGAAGCGAGGCGAACGGACCGGAAGGATTGACAGCCGAGAGAACGTATCCATCGCCGTTCTCATCGCTATGTAGGGCGCTCAGGATCGTGTAGTTTTCCAGCGTGGCAATGGGTCGGGCGATCACGCTGAGGCGGAGAGCCCAGTACTTGCGGTTATCGTAGTCCTTGCCTGGATAGATCGGACCGCGATCGATGGTGAATCCTTCCCGCTCGAGCGCCTGGCCGGCGAAGCGCACCAGCAGCCGATCGCCGATCATCGGCACATTCAGCACACCGCTGGCGCTCTTCAGGTCGTAATCCCCTGCGCCGACATCCACGTATCCCTCGACCTGGTTTTTCGGCTCATTGGGCACGAAGAGAACTACGCCGCCTGTCGTGTTCTTACCGAACAGCGTTCCCTGAGGACCCTTGGCGACCTGAACATTCTGCAGGTCGTAGAAGAGTCCCGGCCCGGCACCCGAGGCAGGAACGTCAGCGAAGTACGTGACAACGCCGGTGCCGCCACCGCCGAGCACGGCTCCCGGACCGGAGCCGCCGGTGGGGCCCATGCCGCGAATGGCGAAGATGTAGTCGTCGCGATCCACGCCGCTCGAAACGCTGAGGGAGGGGACGTAATTCGCGAGGTCCGCGGCGGTCTCGACATGCCGACTACTGATCTCTGCGCCGGTGAGCGCGCTGACGGCAACGGGCACTGCAAGGATGTTCTCCGCGCGCCGAGTGGCGGTAACTACGACTTCCTGAAGCCCGGGAGGCGACTGGCTGCGAGCATCCGCTCCGGCCGCCGTCACGGAAGCAGCGCTTCGAGCCGTGCCTTGAGTCGTTCGAGCCATCCGAAACCTCGCGGAAGACCCGATCTCCCCCTCCTTTCCCGCTTTGCTGCCGGGATCGGGCGAGGTAGGGGTGCCGGCGACCGCGCCAACTTTCACGATCGCGACGGTCCCCTGATCGACTATCCGGTAGCCAAGGCCCGTCCGCCGCAGAAGCATGGCGAGCGCTTTGGTGGGCACGTACGTTCCGTGCACACCTTCACTTCGCAGGGCGTCGAGCGAAGTGCCAGGCGCCGTGAACTGTACACCGGCCTGATCGGCGAACTGGACCAACGCGCTCGATAGTGGCTGTGCCGGGATGTCGAATGCGACCTGCTTCGAGAAATCGACAGCGGACGAGCAGCTCGCCTTCAGTGCGAGCGCTGCGGTCAGAATGAAGACCCACAGCACGCGCGATGAGTTCTGTCTGGTTTGCGGGCGCGTGCCAAGTAACATGGTCATTTCCCCTCCGGGCGTTCTTCCGAGCGGTGGCGGCTGCCGTGCTCGATATCGGTGCTTTAGACGGCCGAGGTGGCAAGACTTGCAACGCGAGCCATTGAATATCGGGCGGATTGCAAAAGACCGGTGCTCATTCGTCTATAGTGTGACCGGGGCGCGTTTTTGGGCATACCCCACGGCGACTGAATGGCCGATCCTGAATTCACCGAAGCTTTCGAGCCCGACGGGCACGG
The DNA here is from genome assembly GCA_036273735.1 of Steroidobacteraceae bacterium. Classification (GTDB taxonomy): domain Bacteria; phylum Pseudomonadota; class Gammaproteobacteria; order Steroidobacterales; family Steroidobacteraceae; genus 13-2-20CM-66-19. Next base: position 52,821 of record DASUHA010000114.1, read on the forward strand.
CCAGGGTCCGCGGCAGCGCACCGAGCTGGTGACCCGCCTATTCCGGGAGCACAACGAAGCCTTGGTTCGCTTCCTGGCGCTGCGCTTGCGATCACAGCAGGAAGCGAAAGAAGTTGCTCAGGAGGCCTACGTCCGGCTCCTCAAGCTCGACCAGCCGGGCGCAGTGAGCTTTTTGCGCGCCTTCCTGTTCAGGACCGCCGCGAACCTCGCCGTGGATCGCATCCGGCATGAGCAGATGGCCCGTCGGGTCGTTCGGGAGTCGAAGTTCCTCGAGGAGCTTACGGCCCAGCCGACTCCGGAGCAGTTTGCAACGGATGCTCAGGAGCTGCAGCTGGTCGAGCGTCTGGTGAACGAGCTGCCGCCGAAGTGCCGGCGGGCATTCCTGCTCCACAAGGTTTACGGGCTGGATTTCGCTGATATCGCCAAGCAGATGGGCTTGGGGGAGCGCATGGTCCGTACCTATGTGTGCCGAGCCATCTTGTATTGCCGCGCGGGTCTGGATGCGGCGCGGGCAGGCGTTGGAGGCGAAACGAATGGATGAGCTCCTACAAGAGCGGCTCGAGGACGACCCGCTGCTCCGCGAGGCCACGGAGTGGTTCCTCGAGATGCGCTCCGATGATGTCTCCGGCGAGCGCATTGCCGAATGGCAGCAGTGGCTCTCGGATACGAGCCATCGGGACGCGTTCGGGCGCGTGGAAGCATTGTGGCAACTGATCGACGGAGCAACCGTTCGCTGGCCAACCGAAGCGGAAGTCGCCACGGATGACTATTCGGGCGCGGAGAGCATTACGACGTGGCAGGTTCGTAGTGAGCACCGCGAGAGCCCGCCTACCCGAAGCCGGCGGGCCAGTCAGCCGAATTGGCGCAATCTGAGGATGGCCATTCTCGGCGTCGCCGCGGCCGCAGCGCTAGCCGTTGTCGCAATCGCCTATTGGCCCATATTCGTCGTCGCGCTGCAGGGCGGCTCACGCATTGTCGTGGCGACCGGCATTGGCGATACGCGAACCATCACTTTGCCCGACGGCTCGGTCATATCTGCGGGCGCAGACACGAGGTTGATGGTCACCCTGTTGAAGCAGTCCCGAACCGCGGTCCTTGCGCACGGGGAGGCATATTTCCGCGTGGCTAAAAACCCGAGCCGCCCCTTCACGGTCCGCGCCGGTGATACGACCGTGACGGACATCGGCACAGCCTTCGATGTTCGTCGAAGCCTGAACGGAGTAATCGTGGCAGTCGAGGAAGGCGTCGTTAACGTAGCAGCCCGGCAGCTACCGGGTCACTTCGAATCGATCGAACATCTTCTCGGCGCAGACCGGAAGCCCAGGCTGACGGCGATTCAGCTGACTGCGGGACAGCGCCTGGCCTTGGAGTCCATCAACGCCCGCCCGCAGCTTTCATCGGTAAATCCCAATTGGGTCGGGGGCTGGCGCGAGGGGCGTCTCCAGTACTTGGACGAGCCCCTCAATGGCGTCGTCTCGGACCTGGCCCGCTATTCCAAGCGCCGAATCGTCATCGCAACTCCCGCGCTCGTCGACCTGCGGGTCACCGGCGTCGTGTTCGTGCAAAACATCGATGGGTGGCTCGCCAGTTTGGAAGCCACGTTTCCTATCCGGGTGGTGTCCGACGCAGACGGCAGTACGCTCATCGAGCAGCGCTGAAGCCGCACGATCAGAGCATTAACTGTAGTCGAACTCCACAAGCGGAAATACGCGCCGCAGACGCTTGCGTCGATTCTGGAAGATATGATCGAGTTTGCTTTATCTTCGAGCGCGCGCGGACTCGAACTGGACCGGGTCCTCTACTTCGTATGTATAGTTCCGCCTTTGTCGATATCGAAATTCACCTGCCGGCCATCCTTGTTCATCGCCGAGCCGATCCAATTGCTGCCGTTCATGTGTAGCCCGGTAATGTCGGTGTAACCCTGCTGATTGAGCAGATGAGTGACCTGGTCCTGATTCATAGCAGCAGGACCAACATATCCCGACTGAACATTCTCGCCGCCAAAGAGTGTGCATCCACTGAGAGCACCCATTAGCGGAAGCGTCAGCACCATAATCTTCAACCCTTTCGCCATCGTCAACTCCACCTGATGAGCTTAGGTCGTATTCAGCAATTTGTGATCCTCCGCTGCGGTAACGCGGCCGACTGCGTGCAGCTTGGAGGGCGGCCCTGGCCCGGCCTCACTCGCTTTCGCTCGTAGCCACCCGAAGCCAGGGCGAGTCCGCGTGAGGCGAGACCAGGGAAGCCGGATTGCCCTAGCTCATCTTGGTGTGTGCCTCCTGCGTACGTGCCGCACCAATGGCAGATCTCGCATCGCGCCGCTCTTCGGGCGGCGGCAGCACCGCCTTCACACCCAAGGAATCGAGCCACAGCTCCCGGCACCAGCCGCGAGTGTGGTACAGGTGCTCATCCTCCTCGTCCTCGATTTCCTCATAGGCGCGGAGCAGCACCTCCTGTTCTTTTCCTTTCAGCTCCTTCGCCACTTCACCCAGGAGCTCCCAGTCGAGGTGCCTGCAGCTGCCGCGGGGGCGCAACTACGCGCCGTGGTCAAGGCCGCGTGTAGGATCGAAAGGCTCATTTGGAACCATCGCGTTCGCCGCGTGTTGGGATCTTCCTCATCGCCTCGGAGTGCTCCCCCGTGAGTCCCCAAGTTGGGAACCCCCACCCCTCCGTTCAAGCCACAGCGTCAATCCGCGCCTGGGTCGAGCGCGGCGATGGATCCGAAACCTGCGCCGGTGTGTGTGATGCTCGCGACCGACGAGGCCAGCCATGTGGCGGGCGCAACGATCGCCGTCACGGGTGGGAAACCCATCATCTGACAGGTTATCCGGCCTGCGGCTGCGCGAACGGGCCAATGGCCTGTCGCCGGCCTCGCCGGACGTAGGCGCTGGCACCTTTTTGGTTCGAAAAGGCATCCAGCTGCCGGTGCTCACCAACTCGTTCGCCCATGGTCGCCATGCCGGTCGTGTTAGGTCTGATGCAGTGGCCGGCCATGGCGGTAACCGTGATCGCCTCGTGGTTCGTGGCCTCCGGGCGCAGCCGACGCCGAAAGATCGGCTTTTGGGTATTTCTGCTCAGCAACGTTCTGTGGGGCGTCTGGGGAGCGCACGCTCACGCCTATGCGCTCATCGTCTTACAAATGTGCCTCGCATTGATGAACATCCGTGGGAATAAGCGGAACACGTAGGCGCGCCTCCCTCCTCGTTGCACGCATTCAGCGCTTCGGCTAAAATGCCGCGGCCGCAGCGGCCTCCGTCGCGCGGCATCCCGACCCATCCGCGACCGATCGCCATTGGCCACCCGGCAGGGCGGGTATGAGATCACGACCGTCGCTCCCTCATGCACAGGTCGTCGCCCCCGGACGTATCTGAGCGGCTTGCCGTTCGAGGTACGGGCGGGCTTGGGACTGCGTGATTCGAACGGACAATTATGCTCGCTACATTCAACGTCACCATGCAATTCGGGGCCAAGCCGCTTTTCGAGCAGGTCACCGCGAAATTCACCGATGGCAACCGCTACGGGCTGATCGGCGCCAACGGCTCCGGCAAATCGACGCTCATGAAGATTCTGGGCGGCGAGCTCGAGCAAAGCGCGGGCGACGTCGTGCTGCAGCCCGGGAGACGCCTCGGCACCCTCAGGCAGAACCAATTCGCCTACGAGGACGAGCGTGTGCTCGATGTGGTGATGCAAGGCCACCTCGAGATGTGGCGCGCCATGCAGGAGCGGGATCGCATCTACGCGGACCCGGACGCGACGGACGCGGATTACATGAAGGCGGCGGAGCTCGAAGTGAAATTCGGCGAGTACGGCGGTTATGACGCCGAGGCGCGCGCCGCCAGCATCCTGAGCGACATCGGCATCGCTGAATCGTTGCACGAGCGGCCGATGCGCGAGGTGGCGCCCGGAATGAAGCTGCGCGTGCTGCTGGCGCAGGCCTTGTTCTCGAACCCTGACGTGCTGCTGCTCGATGAGCCGACGAACAATCTCGACATCCATTCGATCCGGTGGCTCGAGGGCGTGCTCAACGATTATGACGCCACGATGATCATCATCAGCCACGACCGGCGTTTCCTCAACCAGGTCTGCACGCACATGGCGGACCTGGATTACCAGCAGCTGAAAGTCTATCCGGGCAATTACGATGATTTCATGCTGGCCTCTCTGCAAGCCCGCCAGCGCGTCGAGGCGTCCAATGCCAAGGCCCAGGACCGCATCTCGGATCTGCAGGAATTCGTGCGCCGCTTCTCGGCCAACGCGTCGAAGGCGCGTCAGGCCACCTCGCGCCGCAGAGAGCTCGAGAAGATCAAACTCGAAGAAGTTCGGCCTTCCTCGCGGCAGAATCCATACATCCGCTTCGAGCAGCGCAGGAAGCTGTTCAACTCCGCGGTCTCCGTCGAGGGTGTTTCCTTCCGATATCCGGGCTCGGACACCGACGTCCTGCAGAGAGTCAGCTTCAACATCCGGGCGGGCGAGCGGATTGCCATCATTGGTGCCAACGGAGTAGGCAAGACCACCCTGGCGCGCTGCCTGATCGGCGAACTGAAGCCGACCGCCGGCCAGATCACCTGGGTAGAGAATGCCGAACCCGGTTACATGCCTCAAGACACGCAAGCGGATTTCGACGAAAAGCTCGACCTGTTCACCTGGATGTCCCACTGGACGGGCAAGGCGGACGACGATCTGATCGTGCGTGCCACGCTCGGCCGGCTCCTGTTTTCCGGCGACGAAGTGAAGAAATCGGTAAAGGTGTTGTCAGGCGGCGAGAAGGGCCGCATGATCTACGGCAAGCTGATGCTGACAAAACCGAATGTACTCGTCATGGATGAGCCCACGAACCACATGGACATGGAAACCATCGAGTCTCTGCAGACTGCGCTCGAGCTGTATCCCGGAACGCTGGTCTTCGTCTCCCACGACCGGGAATTCGTCGGCGGTCTCGCGAAGCGAATCATCGAGGTGAAGTCGGACGGAACCATCGAGGATTTCACCGGGACCTTCGACGAGTATCTGTCGAGACATCCCCTAGCCGCTTGATTGAGGGTATCCATGAATCTCCATCTCCATCTGATGCTCGGGCCCGTCGTTGCGCTGATCGCCGGTATCCTGATCCTGGTGGCGCCGCGACTGCTCAACTACATCGTCGCGATCTACCTCATCATAATCGGTCTGGTAGGACTGTTCGGCACCGGCAGCCTGCACATCTGACATAGGCCTCGGCATACGGCCGAGGCGGTCGCAGGGCTGCAGCCGCTCATCAGTAGTGGGGCGGCCGCTCGTCCTCCGGCGTGCGGACAGCGGTATCCGCCTGCACCGCGTCGAGGCGGGCGGCCAACCCAATGACTTGCGCCCGCAGAGTCTCGATCTCCCGCTGCTGTCGGAAGACGACGTCACTCAACTCGGCGTTTGCGCGCTCCAGGAACGTGATCTTGGTCTCTATTTGCTCGAGCGTATGGGCATTCATGGCGACCTCCCTCCGTCGCGGCATGCTACACTAGCACCGTCAGAACCCTCGGCGCGTTTCGCGCGCGTACCCTCCCAGACCAGCTTCGCGGGCCGAAAGACCGCGCCCACGGAGACCATGAAAGTTCCCAAAGGCTTGCAGCCGTTGATCGACGACGGCGTTATCGATGAAGTCGTGCGTTCACTGAAAAGCGGCAAGGAGGCTACCGTTTACGTCGTGCGCTCGGGCCCGCACCTGCGCTGCGCGAAGGTCTATCGGGACATGGCCCAGCGCAGCTTTCAGAGGCGGGCGCAGTACCAGGAGGGCCGCAAAGTCCGTGGCAGCCGCGAAACCCGTGCCATGAGCCGCAGCACGCGGTTCGGCCGCAGAGAGCAGGAGCACGAATGGAAGAACGCCGAAGTCCATGCGCTCTACCGGCTCGCGGCCGCCGACGTGCGGGTTCCCCGGCCCTTCGGCTATTTCAACGACGTGTTGATCATGGAGCTCGTCAGGGACGCAGCGGGAGATCCGGCGCCGCGGCTGGGCGAAGCGGAGCTCACGCCGGAGGTCGCACGCGAATACCACGGCTTTCTCATGCAGCAGATCGTGCGCATGCTGAGCCTGGGCCTCATCCACGGAGACCTCTCGGAATTCAACATCCTGCTTGCAGCGGAAGGACCCGTCATCATCGACCTGCCTCAGGTCGTCAACGCCTCGGGCAACAATGCCGCTTACGCCATGCTCGAGCGGGACGTCAACAACATCAGAGCCTCGCTCGGCCGGTTCGCGCCGGAGTTGTTGGAGACCGATTTTGCCCGCGAGATGTGGGCGTTGTATGAACAAGGTGAGCTGCACTCGGGCAGTCGCCTCACCGGTGCAGCCGCCCGTGATGAGGGCCCGGTCGACCCCGGCAGCGTCATGCAGGTGATTGATGACGCCAGGGAAGAAGCGCTCCGCCGACGCCTCGGCCGGGAAGAACAGATCGGGTAGACGTCTGCGAAAACGAAGGCCGGTCTAGTCCCTCGCCGCCACGCGTCTGTGATTGACCACGCTGTTGGCCGCTGCAACGTCGGAGTGCAGGCGTGAGACTCCCGCTGCCGCATCGTTGATGTATCCATCCGCCACCTCAACCATTGCCGGGGTGGGTGGCACGAATGCCATCCGCACCTGGCCGGCGATCGAGGTCAGCCAGGCGCGCAGCCGGCCGGGATAGACCAGCGCACCCTCGCCGGACTGGATCTTCAGATCCACCAGGGCATCGATGTCGCGGTTCAGGTGATCGAGCGCCCGCTGCGCCTCTTTGCCGGAGACGCCTTTGCCGGCTACCGCCTTCTCGAGCGTGTCACGGGCGTCGATGGCCTGGTTGAGGTTGGTGTCGAGCCGATTGAGGGCATCCTGAATCTGCATGAGCAATTCGAAGCGCTGCTGGAGCTCTGCCTGTGTGGTCTTCGAGGTGGGGTCCAGCCTGACCTCGAACGGCTGCTTCTGCGTGACGTGACCATAGGTCAGCGTTGCGTAGTAGGTACCGGGCATCACCTCCGGCCCTACGGGCGGTGCGGCTGCAAAGAAGGAGTTGTAGATGCCCTTTACATCCACCGCGTCGGCATAAGCCAAGTCCCACTGGAAGTGGTTCATGCCTGGCTCGACTGCCGTGGCCTTTTCCTGACTTTCTCGTCGCGCCACAGCGGGGTTTTCCGAAGGCGGCGCTGGTTTGGTCTTTACCTTCCGGTGCAGCGTGAAGCTCTGGACCAGCTTTCCGGTCGCACCCGCAAAGGTCAGCTTCATCGGCGTCTTGCCGTCGTAATCGGCCGGCACCTGGAAGAACACCGTCACTCCAGGCGCGAGATTCTCGCCTCCTGGACCGCGCGGCCCAAAGCCGCCCGTACGGCGCGTGACCAACCAGCCCTGCTGCGGCTTGAATAGATAGGGCGCATCGGTCGCCACCTTGGCAGCGCCCAACTGCTCCAGGAACTGGAGGTTATCGAGCACGTAGAAGCCACGCCCGAACGTGGCGAGCACTACGGCGTTCTGCTGGGGCTGAATCTCCACGTCATTCACCCGCACCGCCGGCAGCTCGAGCGTCAGCGGCTGCCACTCGGCACCCCCATCCACACTGAAATACACCGTCGAGCTGGTTCCAGCGACGATCAGATTGGGCTCGTTCGGATCCTCCCGGACGCTCTCGACGTATTGGTCCTGCGGCAGTCCAGCGGTGATCTGCGTCCAGTGCTTGCCGTAATCGGTGGTCTTGTACACGTACGGATGAAAGTCATCCCAGTCGAAACGGCTCGCCGACACGTAAGCGGTGCCCTGGTCGGTGTGCGACGGCTCGATGCAGGTGATCGTGGACCAGGTCGGCAGCTTCGGTGGGCGAACTTCGCTCCAATGCGCTCCCGCGTCGGTCGTTACATGGACGAGTCCGTCATCGGAGCCCGTCCAGATGGTTTCGTCCGTAAGCGGCGAGAACGCAATCGAGGAGATCGTGTCGAACATCTCCTCACCGGTCACATCGGCACTGATCGGACCACCCGGCCGCAACTGCTTGCTCTTGTCGTTGCGCGTGAGATCCGGACTGATCGGCTTCCAATGAATGCCTTCATCCGTGGTCTCGAGCAGTACGTTCGCTCCCATCAGCAGCTCATTGGGGTTGCCCGGGGCGAATACGACCGGATGATGGTTCCAGCCATAGCGATATTTGATCAGGGAGCCCGCGAGGCCGAACTTATAGGCCGGCCAGGGGCTCACGTTCGTGACCAATCCCGTCCTGCGGTCCTCTTTCCACTCCATGCTGTAGTACCCGCTGCCGTAGGTGACCCAGGACCTGCCCGGTGTCGGTACGACCCAGCTCATCTCTCCTCCCTGGATGGCTTTCCAGACCGGCGGAATGGTCCCGGCCGGCAGGGCGCTCGGCGCCTCGACCGAGCTGCGGTCCTGCTGCGCCCCGTAGATATGGAACGGGAACTGATCGTCGAGGTTGGCGTGATAGAACTGGCCGGTCGGCTGGTTGTCCTCGGAGCTCCAGGACTTGCCGCCGTTCTGGCTCACGGTTGCGCCGCCATCGTTGCCTTCGATGAAGAGCTGCGGGTTGTTCGGATTGATCCACAACACATGGTTGTCACCGTGCGGCGGATGCAGCGCCGTGAGCTTCTTGCCCGCGTCGTGCGACACATACACGCCGGCGTTGGGCAGGTAGATCGTATTCGGATCCCTGGGATCGACGAATACGGTCATGTAGTAAAAGGCGCGCTGTGTGATATCCATGCTGTTGTTGATGAGCTTCCAGCTCCGGCCCGCATCGTCGGAGCGGAACAGCCCGCCTGCCTGGCCTTTGTAGTCCGCCTGAATCAGGGCATACACGACATTGGGCTCACTCGGCGCCACCGCCAGCCCGACCTTGCCGAAGATACCGCCCGGGAGGCCGGGACGATGCGAAATATTGGTCCAGTTTTCGCCGCCGTCGGTTGACTGGTAGATGCCGCTGCCCGGGCCGCCGCTCGAGAACGTCCAATGGCTGCGCGACATCTGCCACATCCCGGCGTAGAGCACGCTCGGGTTGGACGGAGCCATCGCCAGGCTGATCGCGCCGGTGTCCTCATTCACGTAGAGGATTTTCTTCCACGTCTTGCCGCCGTCGGTGGTCTTGAAGACCCCGCGGTCGGGATTGGGCCCGAACAGATGCCCGAGCGCCGCCGCGTACACGACATCCGGATTGTGGGGATCCACGAGGATCCAGCTGATGATGTGCGTGTCTCCCAGCCCGATGTAAGTCCATTTCCTGCCGCCATCGGTCGACTTGTACATTCCCTCGCCGGTGAGGACCGTGTTGCGCGGCGCGGAATCTCCCGTCCCGACATAGATGATCTTGGAGTTGGAAGGCGCGATCGCCATGGCGCCGATGCTGCCGCTCTTGAAGTCCCGGTCGGAGATGCTCTTCCAGGTGTTACCGTAGTCCTCGGTCTGCCAGACGCCGCCGCCTGCCGTGCCCATGTAAAAGACATTGGGCTCGTCCGGGATGCCGGCCACCGTGGTGACCCGCCCGCCGGTATAAGGGCCCACGCTGCGCCATTTGAGCGCACTCGTGAGCTTGCCCGTTGGCACCGTGTCTGCGAATGCGACGGGCAGTGCCAGGGACAGACAGGAAAGCAGCACAAAGCAGCGTCCTTTGAACATGGCTGGTGGCCCCTCTTTATGAATTGGTCTCAGCTGAGACTAGCCAGCTTCGTTCATCAGGATAGCATCGTGCCGCTGCGTTCTATGGACCAAAACATTTCGGTTCGTCGCGCAAACGGAGGACACATTGCGCGGTAGACGAAAGAAAAAGACTGTTTTGCGCTAACGCGCTCCCGTTTTGCGACGACCGCACCGTCAGCGTCTCATCGGCGCAGCTTCGCCGATCAGACTCGAGCGTTCGAGCCGTCCTTCGCGCCGAGCGAGAGTGCGATCGATGGCGTCATTGCCGCCCTGATGCGATCGGCGGTGAGCGGCAGCTCGCGTATGCGGACCTGCACCGCATCCGCCACGGCATTGGCCAGCGCCGCGGCCGCAGGACCCTGGGCAGCCTCGCCAGTCCCGAGGAACGGGTGGCCCGGACGATTGAGCACCTCGACTTCGATGGAGCGCGGAACGTCCTTGAAGTGAAGAATGGGATAGCTCGCCCAATCGCGGCTTGTGATGTGCATGCGGTCGAACTTCACCGACTCGAAAAGACTCCAGCTCAGTGCCTGAAGAATTCCGCCTTCGATCTGGTTACGGATTCCGTCGGGATTGACCGCCTCGCCGCTGTCAACGGCAGCGACCACGCGCAATACCCGCACGGTCCCATCGCTGCGATCGACGCTGACTTCGATGGCTGCCGCGAGATACGCCGCGAGATTCTTGTACCGTGCGAACGCGAATCCCTTGCCCCGGCCGTCGAGACGACGATACTTCCTCCAGCCGAAGCGCTCTGCGGCAGTGCGGATCACCGCTACGGCACGCGGATCATCGAGATGCCGCACCCTCAGGTCGATCGGATCGACCCGCCCCGCGCGCGCGAGCTCATCCAGAAAGCTTTCAATGGCGAACACGTTGAGATGAGCCCCGAGCGATCGCAGCGCCGAGACTCTGAGAGGCATCGGCGGAATGAAGCGGTAGTTCACCTTCAGGTCCGCTATCCGATAGAGCGGCAGCGCATTGCGATCGCCACCGCCCGCCGGCAGTGGGATCGGCTCGGGCGCAGAAGGACCGAGGCGCCGCTCGAGGAACCAACTTGGCATCAGCGCACGGGCTCCGCCGGGACGGGTGGAGTGGGTGTTGCTCGAGACTTGGTACTCCCACCGTGCGATGTTGCCCCGTTCATCGAGCGTGCCGCGCACGCGCGCCAGCATCGCCGGCCCGTACGGCTCCCACAGGTGCTCATCGCTGCGCATCCACTGCACCCGTACGGGACGCCCCGGCAGCTTCAGCGCAATGATCGTCGCGTCGGCGGCTGCATCATCGGCCCCGTTGTGCCCATAACAGCCGGATCCTTCCACTTGAATGCACCGCACACGCTGCGCAGGCAGCCCACTGAGCTCGGCGAGCGCGTTGCGAAGCGGATAGACTCCCTGACTATGCGTCCACACCGTGAGCGCACCGCGATCGAAGAGCGCGATCGCACACGAGGGGCCGATGGACCCGTGCATCAGATAGCCGCGACGATACTCCGCCTCGAGCGTCCGTCCTCCATGTGAGCCATGCACACCATCCGCCGCGTCTCGCGCCGCGACCGGCACATTGCGCGAAGGCCATTCGGCCAGCTCCTCGAAGAGCCTGCTCTGCTGCGGAAGGCTCCCTTTCTCTTCCCAGCGCGCAGCGCGGGCGAGCGCCTCCATGGCGATAATGGCCTGATACTCGCGCTGAGCCGCCACGGCGAGATAACTGCCGTCGCGCACGACAGCCAAAACTCCTGGAAGTCGCAGTACCGAAGCGTCGTCGACCGACCGCAGCCGTGCTTCGTAGCTTGGCGGACGCACGACCCGCGCGTGCACCATGCCCACAGGGCGCAGGTCCTGTATGAATACCGCCTCACCCAATACCTTCGCCGGGATGTCGATGCGCGGCCAGGAGCGTCCCATCACCCGGCGGTGCGCCGGATCCCCGAGCGGTGAGCCCGGCTCAGCGCTGACGTGCAGGGTGCGGTCTGAGACGAGGCTCGCATACGCGATACGCCGCCCGTCGGGAGCGACGACGGCGCCCCGCTCGGCCTGCAGTCTTGCCCGCTCTTGCCGCAGACGCTCGGCGGCAATGCCGAGCAGGATTTCACGCGCCTGCGCCGCCGCATTCATGATCGCGGTGCCGCTGTCCTGCATGGAGTGGCTGCCGGCCGTGTACCCCTCGTTCGGCGTGCGTGCGGTGTCGGCCGCCACGAGCGTAATGGCGGCCGGCTCGACGGCAAGCTCCTCGGCAACCAGCTGGATCAGCGCGGTCTGAATACCCTGCCCCAGCTCCGCCTTGCCGGTGAAGACGGTGATGCCACGCGCATCGATCCGCAACCATGAGTCGAGCATCGGACTGGATCCGAGGCTTCCCGGTAGCGCGGCGTCCGCGCCGCGGCGGCGGCGCTGCGCGCGGGCAGACAGCGGGCCGAGCGCGAAACTCACGATCAACGCTCCTCCTCCCGACAGGATTGCTCGCCGCGATACCGACATGTCAGGAGCGCTCATCAGCCGCCGCGTGCACCGACGCTCGAGGCGGCATCAGCCTTGGCCGCTTGCCTCGCGCGGACTGCACGTCGCACCGCGTTGAGAATCCGGGAATGCGTACCGCAGCGGCACAGGTTGGGCTCCAGCGCCGCCCGGATCTCATCATCAGTCGGGGATGCGGAGCGCCCGACCAGCGCCTGCGCCCGCATGATCATGCCGGCAATGCAGTACCCGCACTGCGCCGCCTGCTCGTCGATGAATGCCTGCTGCATGACTCCCGGGTGTTGCCGGGTACCCAGTCCTTCAACGGTGGTGACGCGGCGACCGGCGATGTCAGCAATCGGTGTTTGGCAGGAGAAGACCGCAGCATCGTCCACCATGACGGTACAGGCCCCACATTGTCCGAGGCCGCACCCAAACTTCGCGCCGTTGAGCTGCAGCGTCCCGCGCAGCACGTACAGCAAAGGCGTACCGGGATCATCATCGACTGCAACGGCTCGGCCGTTTACGAGCAAAGAGATCATCACCCACCTGTGCATCCCCAGGGATTGCGCCCAAAAGTATGCGCGCCGCCGCGCGCACCTGTGAAGCGGGACCCCGTACGGCGATGTGTCCGCGGTCAAGAGAGAGCTCGAGTTGACATCCCTATCGAGACCGGAGACTCTCGCAGCCGAGACAATTGCCATGAATACTCTCGCGTGTGGCTGCCCGACTTCCTCACAGGTGAGCCGTCATGCGGGCGAGTTCGGATTCCGCTGCAGCGTGAATCTTCCGAGCTGCGGCATGGGCGCGCATCATCATCCGGAGCCGCGCATCGTCTTCCCGCTGCAATTCGGGTTCGACACCCGGTTTGGAACGAGGGCGATGCGGGTGGACGAGGCTGCTGCCGTGTTTCGGCCGGCTGGGGAAGAGCATGAAGACCGGTATCGCCTTCCTACGACATGCCTCTCGCTGCTCCTCCCGGGCAACGGTCCTGCAGCCTACCTGCGCGAGCCGTTCATGATGCGGGACGTTTCGTTCCGCAGCCTGGCCGAAGCGTTGCGCCGGGAGATTGTCATCGCCGATGCGGCCAGCCCGTTGGTGATGGAGGGCCTGGCGTTGCTCGCAAGCTCCCGAATCCTCCATCAGGCTCCTCTGTGGGACAACGGAATGCCGCGCTGGATCGATGTCGTGAGAGAACGGGTGCAAGCCGAGTACCTCAGCCCGCCCAGCCTCGCGGATCTGGGCCGGATGGTGCAGAGAGACGCCGCATATGTAGCCGCAACCTTCAAGCGGATCTATGGCAAGTCAGTGGGCACCTATATCAGGCATCTTCGCCTGTGGCAGGCGCGCCGCTGTCTGCAGACCGAGCCAGGGTGTTCCCTGGCGGAAATAGCGCAGCGCTGCGGATTTGCCGATCAGAGCCACTTCAACCGTCAATTCAGACGCCTGTTCGCACTGACCCCGCTCGAGTACCTGGAGCGTCATGGCGCGGGGCCGGCAGCGCATCGTTCAGGGCGGCGTAGAGGCGTTCGAGGACATCCGCGCGCCGGCCGATGAGCTGGGCAGCGTCCTTCACCAACGCTGCGGGGGCCTCGAGGTCTATCCCGAGAAACGTTTTCTCCAGCTCCTGCGGTGTGGCGCTGAAACCGTTCCGCAGAAGGGCGAGGTACCGGGGCGCGAATCCCTTGGGGTCGCGCTCGAATTGGCGCATGTATTCGAGCGCGAGCAGTCCCGCGAAGAGGTAGTTCACATCGTAGTTGGGATCGGTGAAGTACAAGCGGTCGTGAGCCCAATACACCCTCATTCGTGGGTCGAGGGCCGGCCTGGGCATGTATCGGCGAAACACCCACAGGGTCAGCGCATCGAGATCCGCCGCATCATGCAGCTTGCCGCGCTCCGCGGCGGCATACATGGACTGCTCCAGGTCCGTCTCTCTTGCAGACCCCCACACCTCGAACGTGGCGTCATCCAGGAACCGGTTGAGATAATAGGCACGGGCTGCGGGAGAGCGAGCCGTCCGGTACAGGTGGTCGAGGGCGAGAAACCCGTTGAAGATTGCGAAGGACTCGAAGATGAATTTCGGTCCCTCGTTGTACACCGCCAGCGGCTGGTTCTCGGCCATGAGCTGCCGATGTACCGCATGGCCGGCCTCATGGGCGAGGGCGCGCACGCTGTTGACGTCGCCGGTGTAGGAGCCGTAGAAAAGACCGGAAGTAACCCCGGCATAGCCCAGCGAAAACCCGGCGCGGTCACAGGTCTCGGCGCGGCACCACTCCAGGCGACCGCTGAAGGGATCGAAGAGGCGGGCAAACTGCCCCGCGTACGCGGCACCCATGGGCTGCTCGGATGCGAGAATGAGCCGCAGCGCATCCGGAAAAGGCACTCGCGCCGGCCGGTAGGTATCTGCCCGGTCGAGATCCCACGCATGCAGCGCAGCCGGTACGACGTGCAGGCGCCGGGACGCAGCGGCCACGAGCACCGCGATGTAGCGCTCGTACCCATCCGATCCACGCACGGCCGCGAGCGCACCGTTCACCTCGGAAGTCGTGAGCTGATCGCGGGAATAGGCGGCTGCCGGGGCACCTTCGAACCCCTGCAGCCGGGCTTCGCCCTCATGCAGCCTGAGGATCGGGACCAGCAGGGAGGCAAACCTGTCTTCATTCTCGAGGTACGGTTTCCATCGCGCGGCAAACGCCGCGGCGCCCGTACTCGGCTGACTGGCGGCTACGGGCGGGAGGTGATCGGCCAATGACTTGTAGGAACCGGTGAGGCTCTCCAAAACCGGAGCGGTGAGCAGTGCGCCGGCGGCCGCGCATGGAGTCTCGTGAGCCGTGCGCGCAACGTTGGAATCAATGAAATAGCGATATGCCCCGAGTGAGGTATCACTGGCGAGGTACCGATGCAAGCTGCCGGCACCGATCTGCGTGAGCATGCTCCGCGCGGTCGACTCCAACTTCGCAATGGCGGTCTGCAGCGTGTCGTCCGCCGCCGCGTCCGCGTGATCGTTGGTGTCCTCCTCGGAGCGCAGATAGACATAGAGGTCGTGCCGATTCAATCGTTTGCTCAGGGAATCGTAGGCCGTGAGCCAGCGGGCGAGCGCGGGGGGCGTATCGAGCGATGACGCCGGTTGCTTGAGGAACCCGTGAACCTCGGCCAGCAGCTCGATGCGGCGCGCCTGCTCATCGGCAGGAGCCCGAAAAAGGTAACGCTTCGTATCGAAGTGATACCCAGACCCGGCGTCGGAGCCGGCGGCAGCCGCAAATGCCCCGACCGGCGTAACAGCCGTGAGTGCTGTGGCTGCCGCGCTGAGAAGTATGAGGCTCTTCATGGGACGAGCCTAGCGGTGCGGGCCCTGCACCTATAGAACCGGATTTTGATTTCCGGATGAGCCCTGAGCGATTCAGGGAGGGCGCCGCACGGATCCGTGGTTGCGCCGGGCCTCAGCGCTGAGCGCCGGTCCCCAGAGCCTCAAACCGGCTCATGATTCGCCAACGGAATCCACAGCCTCACGCCGCCCTCGCCCGTGCGGGTGTCGAAAGTCGGATTCGGCCGCTCGAAGCTCGGCCCCTCCGCGGGTTTGCCGCCATTGGCCGGCAGCCAATCGTTCCAGATCGCCGCATAGGTCTGCGGCAGCTCGGAGATGTGTCCGTCGTGGGAAAAAACGGCGTAACTTGCGGGACCTACGGTGAGCCTCACGAGTCCCTCCTCGATGTCTGTGAAGCGTGAGACCTCCACGGCGCACGTATAGCGAAGCTCGGTGGCGCCATCACTGCTGCTCGTGACGATGCCGAGCGGGATCTGTTGGCTCTTGTGCCCGATCTTCGGATAGAACTCCGCCATGAAGCGGCCCCATTGCTTCGGAATATGCGCAGTCTCACCAAAGTCGAACGGTTCACCGAGTCCGACGAATTTCAGCTCGCCGGCCCGCTCGAAGGTCGGCGCCGCAAGCTTCGCACGGCGTGCCTCGATGAAGCGGATCGCATCCAGGCGCGCGAGATCCACCACCGATTCGGCTCGCCGGATCTCTTCCGGAGTCCTGCCGAAGTAAGCCTTGAAGGCACGCGTGAAGCCTTCGTGCGAGTCATAGCCGGAGTCGAGCGCTACCTCCATGATGCCGGTGGCCCCCGAGGCCAGCGCGTACGCCGACTCGGTGAGGCGGCGCCTGCGGACGTATTCCATGACGGCAACGCCCGTGGCCTCGCCGAATGCATGGGCAAGGTGAAAGCGCGACACGCCGCAGGCCTCCGCGATGCCGCCGAGCGAGAGATCGCGGTGCAGATTGCGCTCGATCATGAACAGCGCGCGGTTGACCAGCGACATCGTGAATCTCCTCCGTTCTGGGGCCAATGTAATGGGATTGGCTCCCACGCGCTTGACCGGGATTGCGGTGTCTCCAATGCGATGCCCGCGCCTCAGGATCGAGCGAGTGCCGTATTCGGCAAAAAGTGGCTGTTCCCTTGGGCGCTGCGGCGACCTCTCTTTTCCATGGCAATGCTGCAGATCCGATCCCAGCGCCGCGCGTGCCATAGCCAAAAAATCGCGGCACATTTGTTACTCACGCCAATCGCTGGCCCGTGCCACGCTCTCTTCCACACGTGCAGGGCACGCCACCTCTTCGAATCAGGAGACCGACATGGCCACGATCGAGAACCCTGGGAAAGATGTGAGCGGCACACCCGCCATGCACTCCCCGCCCGTCGTTTCGGCGGATGCCTGGGATGCTGCGCATCGGGAGATCCTCGTGAAGGAGAAGGCTCATATGCGTGCAGGAGACGCTCTTGCCGCCGAACGTCGGCGCATGCCGTGGATGGCGGTCGAGAGGACGTATGAGTTCGAGGGTCCCCGCGGCAAGGCCAGCCTGCTCGATCTGTTCGAGGGTCGGCGGCAGCTGATCGTTTATCGGGCTTTCTTCGAACCCGGGGTGTTCGGTTGGCCTGACCACGCCTGCCGTGGCTGCTCTCTGGGCGCGGATCAGGTGAGCCACCTCGCGCACCTGAACGCTCGCAATACCACCCTGGCGTATGCCTCGCGTGCGCCGCAGGCGGACATCGCGCGTCTCAAGACGCGTATGGACTGGAAGATGCCCTGGTACTCCATCACCGACAGCTTCGATGTGGACTTCGGCGTGCACGAATACCACGGTCACAACGTGTTCTTTCGCGATGGCGGGCAGGTCTTCCGCACCTATTTCGTCAACTGGCGCGGCGACGAGGCAATGGGAACCGTCTGGAGCTACCTCGACATCACGCCGCTCGGGCGGCAGGAGATTTGGGAGGACTCGCCCGAGGGTTACCCGCAGAGCCCGCCGTATAAGTGGTGGAACTGGCACGATAACTATGGCGCGGAGACTTCGCCCGACCGGAAATGGGAAGCGGTGACCGATGCCGGGGTCGCTGATTTCCGCCAACAGAGCGCGGCGGCTAAGGCGAGGCATGGCATATGAGAGAAGCTGCGGGCCGACGGACGTCCTATTGCTCAATGGTCGCGCCTGAAGGCCGGTCATTCAGACGAGCTGGGAACCGGCGAGCGCTGACATCTGCTCGCCGAGCCAATCGGAGTACGACCATGGCGCACATGACATTCATTGCCCAACCTCTCGAGCCCCTCGCACCCCGACGAGACGACAGAGCTTTCCTCTGCGCCTCTGCGCTAATCTTCCTCATCAGCTCGACGGTGACCATCATCTGGTCTGGCTCCATGTCGGCGATGGGCGAGATGCCGATGCCCGGCGGCTGGGGAATGTCGATGACGTGGATGCGGATGCCGGAGCAGACCTGGCTCGGGATCGGCGCGTCTGCGCTCGGAATGTGGCTGGTGATGATGCTGGCGATGATGCTGCCCTGCCTGGTACCGATGCTGTTGCGCTACCGCCGGAGGATCGAGACCGGCGCAAGGCATTTGTGGCAATTGACCGGGCTGGTCGGCGCCGGGTATTTTTTCGTGTGGACCCTCTTCGGTGTGGCCGTCCTGCCCCTCGGCTTCGGTCTCGCAGCCATCGAAATGCAACAACCGGCGCTCGCGCGCGCCGTTCCGGTCGCGACCGGGGTCATCGTTCTCGTCGCCGGGGCACTGCAGCTCAGCGCCTGGAAGGTACGTGAGCTCGCATGCTGCAGGCGAGCGGCAATGTCCCGGCGCTCGTTGTCAGCGGACGGCGCAGCGGCCTGGCGGCACGGCGTGCGCCTGGGCCTGCACTGCGGCCGTTGCTGCATCAATCTCATGGCCACTCTCCTCGTCATCGGGATGATGGACCTGCGCATGATGGCCCTCCTGACAGCAGCACTGACCCTCGAGCGAGTGGCGCCATCCGGTGATCGCGTCGCGCGAGCCATTGGTGTAGCGGTGATCGTCATCGGCCTGGCGCTGATTGCCCGGGCAACCCACTTTGCGTGAGGCAGCAATGCCTCAGACGAGGCGATGGCCTCCGTCGACATCCAGCACCGCACCGGTCGAGAACTGGTTCCTCATCAGGAAGATCACGGCATCGGCGATGTCCTCCGGCCGTCCTATCCGTCCGGTTGGGAGTCGGGCCGCCATCGAGGTGAACACCTCGCGCTTACGTTCGGCAGTCATGCCGGGCATGGCGCCCCAAATCGGGGTGTCGGTCCAGCCGGGAGATACGGCGTTCACCCGGATCGGAGCCAATTCCACAGCCAATGCCCGCACCAGGCCCTCCAAGCTGCTGTTGAGCGCTGCCGCCGCCGACCCGCCACGCATCGGCCGCCGCGCCGCAATCCCGGTGGTGAACGTGATACTGCCGCCTGCACTCAAGCGCGCAGCGCTCTCTTGTGCAACGAACAGCGGTCCGAGTAATTTCGAGCGGACGGCGCGCATCAAATCAGCCTCCGTCAGATCCACGGCGGGCCGATACGGAAGATCAGCGGCCGTAACCACCACGTGATCCAGCCGTCCCGGGCGCGCGAACAGTGCCGCCACTTGCGATCGCTCCCCTATGTCCGCAGCCACGGCTTCCACGCGGTCTACACCCAAGGTCGTGCGCGCGGTATGTAGGCGCTCCTCGGACCGTCCAGAAATCACCACCTCCGCGCCGGCGGCCAACAGCTTCTTTGCGACCTCCAGACCCATACCGGAGCTGCCTCCGATCACTACGACGCGCTCATGCACTCTCATGGTCACCCTCCATTCCAGTCAGCAGTTTCTGCAATAGCCCGGCCAACTCCCTCTGCTCCTGCTTCGTGAGGTGAGCGGCCATTGCGGCCTCCCCTTCCATGTGCTCCTTCATCGCCCGATCGACGAGCGCCATTCCCTGCTTCGTGAGCTCGATCAACGTGCCGCGGCGATCGGCAGGATCGGGATGTCGTTGCACCAGCCCTGCCTGCTCGAGCACGTCGATCCGATTGGTCATCGCGCCGGATGTCAGGACCAGCTCTTGGTAGAGGCTCGTTGGCGTCATGCGATGTGGACTGCCGGAGCGGCGCAGCGTCGCGAGCACGTCGAATCCGCCCGGGTCGATACCGTACCTCTGCAGGTGACGACGGATCCGTGCGCCGGCGAGAAACTGGATACGCAATATCCTCCCGATCGTCTCCATCGGAAGAGTATCGAGATCTGGACGCTCGGCCTTCCATTGCGCCCGGACGCGGGCAATCTCGTCGGGGGTTCGGGTATGTATCTTCACGTGAAGATACTCTACATGAAGATATCTAGCAGGTGCAAGGCGCGCGGCGCGCCAGCTCATGTCCGTGCTAGGACGACTGGCGCCGCGCCGTGCGACTCCGCCGCCGCCCCCTCTGGCCGACCGAAGAAGCTGGCCTGGCCTCAGTGGAACAGCTTCATTGCATTCCGTAGCGTCTGCAGCACGCCCCACAGCAGTGGGATGCCGACGAAGCACCAGGCGAGGAGCAGTTGAACGGTGCGTGTGCCGGTCGGATTGGCGCTCGACATGGGAACTCCGTGCTTACTGCACTGCGAGTGTGGCTCGAGCCTGAGCGGACATATGGTGCCGCTCGTGCACCGGCCGGACGAACAGATTGCAGAAGAAGCCGATGACCAGGAGTGCAGCCATGAGGTACATGGTCACGTTGTAGGCGTCGGCCTTCGGCACTCCGCGCGCGATCTCGTACGCCCGTATGTAGTTGACCAGCACCGGTCCAAACACTCCGGCCGCGGACCAGGCGGTGATCAGCAAGCCGTGAATGGCACCGACATAGCGGGTGCCGAACATGTCGCGAAGGTAGGCCGGCAGCGTCGAGAATCCGCCGCCGTACATGCTGATGATGATGAGAAAGCAGAGTACGAATAGCCCGACGCTGCCGATACCGCCTGTCGTCGGTACCAGCGCATAGAGCACGGTCCCGAGAATGAAGAAGCAGAAGTAAGTGTTCTTGCGGCCCATGAGGTCCGACGCCGAGGCCCAGATGAAGCGTCCCGCCATGTTGAAAAGGCTCATGAGGCCGACGAACCCTGCGGCCGCGACCGCGCTCACCTTGCCCGGAAACATCTCCTGGCTCATGGCCGATGCCTGGCCGAGCACACCGATGCCCGCGGTCACGTTGAGACACAGCACCCACCAGATGAGCCAGAATTGTGGCGTCTTGAGGGCTGTATAGACGTACACGTTGGCGGTGGTCACCAGGGGGGGCGGTTGTGCAGGCGGAGCCCAGCCCGCGGGCTTCCAATCCTGCGGGGGAACCCGGACGATGGCGGCGCCCACCAGCATGAAGATGAAGTACACAATGCCGAGGACGATGAAGGTCTCGGCCACACCCACATGACTCGGCGTCGAGAACCGGCCCATGAGCCAGACCGAGAGCGGCGAAGCGATGAGCGCTCCGCCGCCGAAGCCCATGATGGCCATCCCCGTCGCCATGCCCGGCCTGTCGGGAAACCATTTGATGAGCGTCGAGACGGGAGAGATGTAACCCAGCCCCAACCCGATGCCCCCGAGCACGCCGTAGCCGAGGTAGATCACCCAAATGGCGTGCGCGTAGACCCCGGCCGCCGAAATCAGAAATCCGCCGCCGAAGCACAGCGCCGAAGCGAACATCGCACGGCGGGGACCGCCCTCCTCCACCCAGCGCCCGAAGATCGCCGCCGAGACGCCGAGAAAGAAGATGGCGAGCGTAAAGATCCAGCCGAGGTCCGTGAGCGTCCAGTCGCCCGGCGCCGAATCGGTGACCCCGAGCAGCCGTGTCATCGGCAGGTTGAACACGCTGAAGGCGTACGCCTGCCCGATACAGAGGTGAATGCAGAGTGCAGCCGGCGGCACCATCCAGCGGCTGAAGCCGGGAGCCGCCACCGTACGGTCCCGGTCCAGGATTGAGAGCGGGCGCATCCGGGAAGTGTACCGCCACGGGCCCCGCTATGCCTCAGCCAACCCTCCGTGTCACCGCGGCGGCGTAAGCGTTCTTCGGGCGATACGCCCTGTTCCGGTTCCGGGGCGCACAGCGCGGGGCGGGCCGATCAGTGGATGACGACCTGCTGCGGTGCGGCGAATGTCGCTCCTCCATTCGATGCCGCGCAGTTTCCGAGGCTTCCGCCGGTCCCCACGGTGCACTTGTAGATGTTGTCGTCATCATCAGTGACATAGGCATCGCTGCCGAAGATCGCGACACCGTTCGGCTCGATGCCGACCGAGGAATTCGCACAACCGGTCAGCGCCCCACCGCCGTCGACCGAGCAGACGGCAACCGTCGAGCTCTGCTGATTGCCGATATAGGCCTGGGCGCCCGCCAGCGTGATGAATTGCGGATCGCTGAAACCGCTCCCGGTCGGCGTACAACCCGTCAGGCTCCCATCGGCGTTGACCGTGCATACATCGACGTCATAACCCGTCTGCGGCGGGTTCAAAGCCGACAGGTAGGCGTAGCCGCCGCCGATCGCGATGCCGTTGACCAGATTCGTGCCGCTGGCGGTGCTCGCGCAATTGGACAGCGAGCCGTCCGTACCGATCTGGCAATAAGTGGTATGGCCCAGCGTACTGTCGCTGGTGATGTAAAGGTAGTTGCCATCGATCGCCAGCGCCCAGGGCGAGGTGAGTCCGCTCAGCGCAACGGCGCAGCTCGAGAAGCTGCCATCGCTCTGCACGGTGCAAAGATCGACATTACCCGCGTAGAAGTCGGTCACGTACACCGCGGCGCCGTTGAACGCAATGCCGGCCGGCGAGCCTGATCCACCGCTCGCAGGAGTCGCAGCGCAGGCAGTCAGGCTGCCACCACTGCCGAGCGTGCACTCGTACAGAACCGAGAATAGGTTCGCGATGTACAGATGGGGAGCCGTGGCGGCATAGGAAATGTTCACGGTGCCGCTCTTGGCATTGCCCGAATCACTGTTGTATTGGTAACCCAATGAGAGAGTGCCGCTGTCCATCGTCGTCGGAGCATAGGTGAGCGACAGCCGGCAACCGGTGCCGGTGCTGATCGTCGCGCACGAGAGCGAGCCGGGCCCGCTCCAGCCGGCGGGTAACGAGCCAAGCCCGTTGGTGAGAGTCAGATCTGTCGCGGGCTGACCATCATCGGTCGTGAACGTAAGGATCACTGCCGTTCCGTCGCCGTTCACCGTCGCGTTGACCTGGCCGCTGGGCGACTGGGTATAAACGACGTTGTCGTCCGCCGTCGCCGAGTAGGAGATATTGGCCGAGCCGGTCTTGGCTTCTCCGGCATCGTCGGTATAGCTGAATCCGACGGTGATGACGCCACTGCCCACGGCAGTGGGCGCGTAAGCGAGGGAAAGCTGGCAGGCGTTGCCGGTGCTCACGGTGGCGCAGCTGAAGGACTGCGCCGCACTGCTCCAACCGGCCGGCAGGGGGTTCAGACCGCTCGTCACGCTGAGATAGCTGGCGGGCTGGCTGTCATCGGTCGTGAAGGTCAGCGTCACGTGCTGCGTGCCATCGCTGGCCACGGCCGCGATCTGCCCGGTCGGCGATGCGGTCGCGATCACGTTGTCGCTGGTCGTGGCGCTGTAGGGAATGGAAACTTTTCCAGTAACTGCATCGCCGGCGCTGTCCAAGTACCCATAACTGAGATTCAGGGTGCCGCTCGCGCCTGCAGTCGGCGCATAGGTCAGATTGAGCACGCAGCCGCTGCCGGTGGTCACCGTGCCGCAGCCGAAATTTGCCGGTCCGCTCCAGCCGGACGGCAGGCTGCTGAGGCCATTGACCGTCAGGTCGGTGATCGGCCGGCCGTCGCTGCTCACGAATGCGACCGTGACCGTTTCGCCTTTGGCACCCGCTACGGCGGCGGCAGAATGCACCGAAGGAGTCGCATCGATGCTATTGGATGCGAGGGAAGACGAAGATGCCTGAGGATCATTGCAGGCGATGAGCTGCAGGATCAGTCCGGTTGCGAGGCCGAGCCGGACGAGGCGCGATAGCATGAGTGGTGTTCCTGTCGAGGGCTGATGGATCACTGCGGCGCCAGCGTTGGCGTAATTTCACCACGCTACGCACAGCCTCCACGTGGCTTTGGCGCACACTCTCGATGACATAAGTAAAAGTACTGACCACAACTGCGTCACCGAAAGGTGGTCACGGCGCCGGGCGTCCGGGCCTAAAATGGCCCAATGCCCGAGCTTCCCGACGTGGCGGTCTATCGCGAAGCGCTGGAGCAGCGCATCGTCGGGCAGCCGCTCGAGAAAGTGCTCATCCGGTCGCCCTTTCTGCTGCGCACGGTCGACCCACCCATCAGCAGCGCGCAAGGTCGGCGAGCGACCGAGGTGCGCCGCATCGGCAAGCGTCTGGCCATCGGAATCGAAGGTGAGCTCTGGCTGGTGTTCCATCTGATGATTGCGGGCCGCCTGCACTGGTTTGATGCCGGGACATCGCTCGGCAAGCGCGTGGCGCTGGCGCGCCTGCAATGGGGCAACGGCACCCTGACACTCACCGAAGCCGGTACGAAGCGGCGGGCATCGCTGCATCTTCTCCGGGGCGAAGAAGCGCTGCACCGGCAAGACCCGGGGGGCCTGGAGGTCCTCACTTCGACGGCAGAGGAGTTTGCCCGGAGGCTGCGGGCCGAGAACCACACTCTCAAACGCGCCCTCACCGATCCGAGACTGTTCAGCGGGATCGGCAATGCTTACTCGGATGAGATCCTGCACGCCGCCAGACTCTCACCGGTCATGCTGACCCGTCGCGCGAGTGACGCCGAGGCGCTGCGCCTGCACACTGCGGCAGTGGAGCAGCTCGAGCTGTGGACCGAGCGGTTGCGCTGCCAGGCCAGCGGGCGATTTCCGGAGAAAGTGACTGCGTTTCGCGCAGAGATGGCCGTGCACGGCCGCTTCCGCCTGCCCTGCCCGGTCTGTGGCACACCGGTGCAACGGATTCGCTACGCGGACAACGAGACCAACTACTGCGCCACTTGCCAGACCGGGGGCCGCCTGCTCGCAGACCGTGCGTTGTCTCGCCTGCTGAAGAAGGACTGGCCGAGAACCGTAGACGGCTTCGATCGGGACGAGTAGTCAATCCCGGGACAGGACGTCGGTCACTCGGTGCAGGATCGCGCGGACCTTGTCCGTGGCACCGCGCAGGTCTCCCGCGCGGATCCTAGAGTTCAACGCGCGGTGCAAATCGAGAAACGGCTTGAGCCCGCCGCCACCGGCTTGCGCAATACGCCGCAGAACTACGCGCCCGCGCACGTTCCAGTGCAGGAAATCCCACACGACGAGGAAAGTCTGATTGCCGCTCGCCTCGATGAGGCGCCGATGATAGGCCAGCGCCTCGTCGATGTAGCGTTCAGGGTTGTCGTGCTCGAGGGCGCTCGCCATCGAGCGCGTGCGAGCGGTGAGCTCGTCCGCGAGCTTGCGGGAGAACGGCGCCGCCAGCTGCAAGGCGCGCTCCTCCATCAGCCCGCGCAGCTCGTACGACTCTCGCATCTCCTGGTAATCCGCGCCGCGCACGCGCGTCCCGCGATAGCGCTCGCTCTTGACGAGGCCCGAGCCCTCGAGCTCACGCAACGCCTCCCGGATCGGCGCCTGGCTCACGCCAAACTCGCGCGCGAGCGTGAGCTCCTTCAGCCTCATGCCCGCGGGATAGGTGCCGTCGAGGATGCGCGTCACCAGCACATCGCGAATCCGGTCGCGCATGCAGGTGCGCTGGGATATCGGCTCCATTGGGTGTACCGCCGCGATCATGGCGGGCTCAGGCCTCCGGCCCACCTCGCCTCACCACGCGCACCGGCGCACCCGCGACCAGCGAGTCGGGTGGACTCAGGATGACCTGATCGTCGGCCGACAGCCCGGAGACGATCTCGATCTGCGAGCCGTAGTCGCGTCCGATCGTCACCGACTTCAGCACCACACGATCGTGCGCATCGACCGTCGCGACGTGCAGCCCGTCCCCGCGAAAGAGCAGCACGTTGGCCGGCAACAGGAACGCATGGGCCGCATGAGTGGGCGGCAGATGAAAATGAACCTCGGCATAGCCGCCCGACAGCAGCTCGCCCTTGCTGTTGTCCACCAGAAGCTCGACCATCAGCGTACGCGTCGCCGGGTCGATCGCGCGGGCGGTCGCAGCCACTGATGCGTCATAGGCCGAAGCGGGCCTATCCGGCAGGCGCAGGTCCGCTTTCAATCCCGGCTGCATGGCTGCAGCGTCTTCCTGGGGTACGCGCACATAGAGACGCAACCGCCTCATGTCCGCGATGCGAAAGAGCGCCGTGCCACTACCGCTTCCGGCGTTGATCAGCTGTCCGATGTCGGTGTTGCGGGCAGTGATCACTCCGTCGAATGGCGCAATCACATGCTCGAACCCCGAGAGCTCCCGCAACCGCAGCATGGCGGCGTGCGCCGCCTGGACCTGCGCATCGCTCGCCTTCGCCGCGCTGATCTTCTCATCCGCGTCCTGTCTGGAGACCAACTCGCTGGTAAGCAGGCGGCGCCAGCGCTCGGCAGTGACGTCCGCGATCTTCTGGTTGGCTTCGGCCATGGTGAGATTCGCCTGCGCCTGGCGCAGCTGCTGATCCACTTCGGGCGCCTCGATCTCACCGAGGAGCTGGCCCTGGTGGACTCTCGCGCCGATATCCACGTACCAGTGCCTGAGATATCCGCTGGTGCGCGCGTAAATGGGCGCCTCGTAGTTGGCCTGGAGATTGCCCGGCAGGACCAGCTCGGTGGCGGAGCCATCAGCGTGGGGCCGGGCGGTCGCCACCGCCAGAACCTGATCGGACTCGGTCTGCAGACTCAGCGCGGCATCAGCCCGGTGGCGCGCATGCACGACCCACGCAACGGCGGCGAGCGCGACGACCGAGGCGATGCCCCCCATGCGAAGCCACGCTCGCGAGGCCCCGTGTGCGTCCGTTGG
This sequence comes from Steroidobacteraceae bacterium, assembly GCA_036273735.1. Lineage (GTDB taxonomy): Bacteria > Pseudomonadota > Gammaproteobacteria > Steroidobacterales > Steroidobacteraceae > 13-2-20CM-66-19. The sequence goes on from DASUHA010000114.1 coordinate 79,156, forward strand.
GACGAGGGGGCCGTGTGATTCATCTTGGGGCATTACGGGTTGGTCCATTGGCTGACTCACTTCGTGCGGCGCTCATATATCGCGGTGAACACGGCCGGGACGAACACGAGCGTTGCGATCGTCGCGAGCAGCAGACCACCGATGACCGCGCGGCCGATCGGAGCGTTCTGCTCTCCGCCCTCGCCGAGCCCGAGCGCCATCGGCAGCATGCCGATCATCATCGCGAGCGCCGTCATCAACACGGGGCGAAAGCGGGTGAAGCCGGCATCGAGCGCCGCCTGTGTCGGGGTGACTCCTGCGGCGAGCCGTTCACGTGCGAAACTCACCACCAGAATGCTGTTCGCCGTGGCGACACCGACCGCCATGATGGCACCGGTCAGGGCGGGCACGCTCAGCGTGGTGCCCGTTGCCAACAGCAGCCACGCAATTCCAGCCAGTGCCGCCGGAAGCGCCGCGATGATGATGAACGGGTCGGTCCACGACTGAAAGTTGACGACCATCAGGAGATAAACCAGGAGCACCGCGCCGATGAGGCCGATGCCGAGGCCGGCATACGACTGCAGCATCGTCTCGACCTGTCCGCGCATGATGATATGGGTGCCGCGCGGCAGCCTGCCCTTCCACTCCGCGATCCGCGCGCGGATGTCGCGTGCCACCGCGCCGAGATCCCTGCCCTGCACTGCCCCGTAGATGTCGATGATCGGCTGCGCGTCGTAATGTGAGATGACCGCCGGGCCGAAGGCGCGACTGACGGTCGCGAGGGCGCCGAGGATCTGCGACCCGCCCGGCGCATCGACCGGTAGATCCTCGAGGTCCTGCAGAGAGGTCATGAGGTACTGCGGCGCCTGCGCGACGATCGGATAGGAGATGCCGTTCTGCGGGTTGAGCCAGAAGGTCGGCGAGACTTGTCCGCTGCCGGAAAGGGTGAGCAGCAGATTGTTCGCAACGTCCGACTGCGTGATGCCGAGCTGCTCGGCGCGCGTCCGGTCGGTGTGGACTTCGATTTCCGGCCGGTTGAAGAGCTGTCCGATACGGGCGTCGGCGAGCCCGGGCACGTGGCGCAAGGAATCCAGGAGCCCGTCGGCGACGTCCCGGTTCCTGGGGCTCGGACCCACCACCTGCACGTCGATGGGAGCCGGGGCCCCGAAGTTGAGGATCTGGCTCACGATGTCGGCAGGCAGGAACGCGAAGCTCGTGCCGGGAAACTCCCGCGGCAGCGCGGTGCGAAGCCGCGCCACGTATCCTGCAGTCGGCGCATGATCCGGCGACAGGCCGATGAGGATATCCGCATCGCTGCTGCCGACCGTGCCCGAGTTGTTGTAGGTCATGTTGATGCTGGAGACCGGCAAGCCGACGTTGTCGACGACGCTTGCAATCTCACCGGCCGGAATCACCTGCCGGAGCGCTGCTTCCACCCGATCGACGAGCGCCGCGGTATCCTCGACCCGCATGCCGGTAGGCCCTCGGACATGGAGCTTGATCCGTCCTGCATCGACATCGGGAAAGAAGTTGCGACCGAGCTGCGGATAGATCAGCAATGAGACGGCTGCGCCGAGGAGAAAGATCGGAATGAACACGGCGCGGCGCCGCAGCACGGCCTCGAGCAGAGCCCGGTACCGGCCGCGGGTGCGCTCGAAGGCGGCCTCGAAGCGCCGTTGCACGCGTTTGAGCGGACCCGCGTTGGCGGCAGCGGCATGCTCCTCGGCGGCGGTCCGCAGCCAATACTTGGCGAGAGTGAGTACCAGAGTGCGGGAGAGAATGAACGAGGTGGCCATGGCGAACACCACCGCCTCGCCCATGGGTACGAAGAGGTAGCGCGCAACACCGGAGAGCAGGAACATCGGCACGAATACGATGCAGATCGACAGCATCGAGACGAACGCCGGCAGAATGATCTGCTGCGCTCCGGCCACGATCGCCGGCTCCACATCACGCCCCTCCTCGAGATAGCGGTTGATGTTCTCGATCGTGACGGTGGCGTCATCGACGAGAATGCCGACCGCGAGCGCCAGGCCCCCCAAGGTCATCAGATTGATCGTCTCTCCGAGCGCATCGAGCAGGACGATCGATGAGATGATCGAGAGCGGGATGGAGATGGTGACGATCAGCGTGCTGCGCCACGTCCCTAGAAAAAGCAGGATCATGAGCGCGGTAAGGGCGGCAGCGATGACTGCCTCGATCACGACGCCGCGAACTGCGGCACGTACGAAAACCGACTGATCGCCCGTCGGCGTAATGGACGTGCCTTCAGGCAGGAGCTCGCGCACGTAGGGCAGTCGAGCCTTGATCGCATTGACGATGTTCAGGGTGGAGGCCGTGCCGGTCTTCTGGATCGTCATCAGCACCGCACGGCGGCCGTTCACGCGCACTATGTTGGTCTGCGGGGGATGACCGTCGTGAACGAACGCGACGTCGCGAAGGTAGGTCACCGTCCCGTCGCGACTGCGAATCGGCAGATCGTTCAGCCGATCGATGGTGACCGGGCTGGCGTTGAGCTTGACGTCGTACTCCGTGCCTCCGATCTTCTCGGTCCCGGCAGGCACGATCAGATTCTGCGTCGCGATCGCATTGAGCACGTCAACGGGCGCGAGGCCCTGCGCCCGCAATGCCGACGGATTGAGGTCGACCTGTATCTGGCGCGTGGCGCCGCCGTAGGGATACGGTATCGAGGCGCCCGCCACGGTCGCGATCTGCGAGCGGATGACCTGGTTGCCGAAGTCGAAGACCTGCGACTCGGTGAGCCGGTCGCTCGAGAGCGCGAGCTGGATGATCGGCACGCTGGACGCGTTGTACTTGATGATCAGGGGTGGCTGAGTGCCCGGCGGCATCTGCTTCAGCGAGAGCTGCGCGAACGCCACGACCTGGGCCATGGCGAGGTTGATGTCGACGCCGGGCTGGAAAAAGAGCTTGATCACCGTCATTCCGGGATAGCTCTGCGACTCGACGTGCTGCACGTCGTTCACCAGTGTCGTCACGTACCGCTCGATCTGTCCGGTAATGCGCCCCGACATCTCATCGGGCGGCATGCCGCTGTACGTGAACGTCACCGCAATGATCGGGATGCGGATCTCAGGAAAGATGTCCGTCGGCATGCCCGGCTTGAGCGGCGTGCCCAGAATGACGAGCGCGCCGAGGATCGGCAGCAGCAGCGCGAGGACGATGAAGGTATAGGGGCGCCGCAGCGCCACCTTGATGATCCACATGGCTCGACCGGATGCAGGCGGGAAGCGCCGGGGTGCAAGGATCCCGATTATCGATAATTTGCCGGGCCGCGCCTCTCTCGAAAGAGTGAGCGCGTCGCGACATAATGTCGTCCCGCCGCAATTGGCCCGGCTCGGGCCGTACCATGCTAGAGTTCTCATCGAAGGGACCGCCTGCCCCGGGCAGCGCGGTGAGGATCCACAAAAACAAAGCGCCGCCGGCTCCGCCGCGCGCGCTTGCCGATATAACACCAACACCGGGGATGAAGACCGATGATCAGAGCAACCACCATCGCCGCTGGCGTTCTGCTCTGCGCCGGCGCGCTTCCTATCGCGCATGCGAGCTGCGGGCCCGTGCCGCAGCCGGCGTTCGCGATTCCGGACGGCGCCCATGCCAGCAGAGACGAGATGAGCGCCGCGCGGGACAATCTGAGCGACTACAGCGCGCAAGTTGCGGCGTACGCGTCCTGCCTCGACGCCGAGCAGGCGGATGCCACACGGGCGAGCTACGCCGACGCGCAGCACCTACGCGATAAATATCTTGACCTGAGCAGCACCGTCCTGCTGAAGCTCGCCTCTGTCGTGAGCTGCTTCAGCCGGCAGGTGGAGGCGTTCAACACGACCGGCGGAGGAACCGACGCAGGTCCGGCGCAATGCTCCGGCACCGAAGCACGGCGCACCCCGGTCAGCTTTCAGCCAGCAGGACATCGGGCTCACTGAGCCGATCGGCCATGGATGGCCCATCGATCCGAGCAGGCTGCGGGCCTGCAGGCGCGGCCAGTGCCACCCGCGCGCACGCTCGCGCCATTTTGATTTAAAGTGCGCTCGCCGACGGGTCCAGTCCATGGGAGCGCAGGCCTTGCCAACATCCCTCGTCGAGAGAATCACTCAGGCGCATACGGCGATCCGGCCACGGGTGCCGCGTACGCCCCTCGAGCGCAGTTCCTTGCTCTCGGCCACGCTCGGCTGCGAGGTTCTGCTCAAGAGCGAGCACCTGCAGCCGACCGGTTCCTTCAAGCTGCGCGGGGCGACCAACAAGATCCGACTCCTCGACGAGGCGGCCCGGCGGCAGGGCGTGATCACGGCCTCCACGGGCAATCATGGCCAGGCGGTGGCCCACGCGGGTGCATTGGCCGGCGTTCCCGTCACCGTATATGTGACAGCGTCCGCCTCGCGATCGAAGACCGCGGCCATCCAACAGTTGGGTGCAGAGCTGATCGTCGTTGAAGGACCGCCTCTCGAAGCGGAACTGCAGGCGCGCAGGCGAGCGAGCGAGACGGGCAAGCCCTACGTGGCGCCATACAACGACCTTGACGTCGTAGCCGGACAGGGGACGGTCGGCATGGAACTGGTCGAACAGGCTCCCCGCCTCGACGCTGTCTTCATCGCCGTCGGTGGCGGTGGCCTCATCGGCGGAGTCGGCACCGCGCTCAAGGAGCTGCGCCCGCAAACACAGATCGTTGGAGTCTGGCCGGAGAACTCCCCCTGCATGCTCCGCGCTCTCGAGACGGGTCGCCTCCTGGAAGTGGCGGAAACACCAACTCTCTCGGACGGCACCGCGGGCGCCATCGAGCCGGGGTCGATCACCTTTCCGATCTGCCAGACGGTCATAGACGCGACCGTGACCGTCAGCGAGCCGGAGATTGCCGCGGCGATGCGGCACATTGCGGCAGCGGAGCACTGGATCGTCGAGGGTGCCGCCGGAGTGGCGCTGGCCGGACTCATCAAGACCGCCTCCGCATGGCGCGATCGCACGGTCGCCGTCGTGCTGTGTGGCCGCAACATTGCCCTGGAGACGTTTCTTGCGGCAGTCGACCCCGGAGCCGGCGCGGCTCCGGATATCCACGGGACGCTACGGCGCTGAGCCGATGAGGTCCTCCACCTCTCCCAGTCTGCGCGTGATCGATATGCATACGGCCGGCGAGCCGGTGCGGATCGTAGAAAGTGGCTATCCGCCACTGGCCGGCGCAACGTTGCTCGAGAAGCGTCGCGATGCGCGTGACCGGCTCGATCACCTGCGCCGCAGACTGATGCTCGAGCCCCGTGGACACGGCGGCATGTATGGCGTGATCCCGACGGCGCCCAGCCATCCTGAGGCCGCTCTGGCCGTGCTGTTCATGCACCAGGAAGGCTACAGCACCATGTGTGGCCATGCGACGATCGCGATCGGGCGTTGGCTGCTCGATAGCGGCAGACTGACCACGACTGCCGGCCACGCCAGCTTCGGCCTCGAGACACCGTGTGGCCTGGTCCGCGTCGAGGTAACTCGAGGCGACGCCGAGGCATCGCCGCTCGTGACCTTCGAGAGCGTGCCTTCATACGCAAGTCATCTCGACCAGAGTCTCGCTGTTCCCGGCCATGGCACGGTTCGCTTCGACGTCGCCTACGGAGGCGCTTATTACGCAATCCTGCCTGCGTCCCGGCTCGGTCTTCCGCTGATGACGACACCGCTCGAGAAGCTGGTCCAGGCGGGTATCGCCATCACCAACGCGGCGCGCGCCACGCTGCGGATATCCCATCCCTTCGAGCCCGACCTGGGGTTCCTGTACGGCACCCTGCTGACCGATGACGCCGAGCTCGGATCGTCCGCGGGCGTGCCGAGCCACAATCTCTGCATCTTCGGTGAGGGGCAGGTCGACCGCTCGCCGACCGGGAGTGGGGTGACCGCGCGCTTCGCGCTGGCCGCGGCCCGCGGACGGCTCGAAGTCGGGCAATCGCAGGAGGTGAGGGGACTCTCCGGCCATGGGTTCGTAGGGACACTCGCCAGCATCGAGCCGTCCTCGAGCGGGCCGGCGGCGCGCGTGAAAGTCGCTGGCCGGGCCTACTATGCCGCGCGCAGCGAAATCGTCGCCGAGGCCGATGATCCTTTCATGAATGGTTTCGACTTGCCGCGGCACTTTGGCGAGTTGGGTCCCGGCCGGCAGTAAGCCTCGTTCGGAGGATGATTAAGGGATTTTAAGAAGGTTTAACCCCGCAAGCGGACCGTGGCGATCGCGGATACCCCGAAAGGAGTACGTCGGCGGCTCTCGCGCAGGGAATTCAAGCTTCGCGGCGGCATCCCTACACTGCGCGCGCAACTTGGAAAGGAGAGAATCATGGAAATCGTGGTAGCGCAGATGATCGTGACAGGCGTGTTACTTTTCGCCTTCTCGATCGAAGTCCTGCTCGGTCACATCCCCTCGAAGTAACCTCTTCCCGCGGCGATTGCCGCGGGAGGAGCCTTTCCTCCGGCAATCGAGCAGTCCCTTGCCGTACCGGGCCCCTCTGAGACCCGCGCGCGCTAAGTGAGGGGCCCCGGGAAACTCTTCACGATCGAAGCATCGAGCGCCTCGTAATCCGAGTAGGCGATCGTCTCGTACAGCTCCTGCCGGGTCTGCATCTGTCCGATGAGACTGCCCGGTCCGTCCTCGCGCCGGATGGTGGCGTAGAGCTGCTCCTGGGCTTTTGCCGCCACCCGCAGCGCGCTCACCGGCCAGATCACCATCCGATAGCCCATCGCTTCGAACTCCGCCGCCGTGAAATACGGCGTGCGGCCGAACTCCGTCATGTTGGCGAGGAGCGGCGCGCTGACGCGGCGCGCGAACTCGCGGAACATGTCGATGGTGGTGAGCGCCTCCGGGAAGATCGCATCGGCGCCCGCATCGAGGTAGCGCTTGGCGCGGGCCACGGCGCCATCGAGCCCTTCGCTGGCGGCGGCATCCGTGCGGGCGATGATATAGAGGTGTCGGCGTGCACGTGCTGCGGCCGCGATCTTGGCCGCCATGTCCTCGGGGGCCGCGAGCTTCTTGTCGTTCAGATGGCCACATTTCTTCGGCAGCAGCTGATCTTCGATGTGCACCGCCGCGGCGCCTGCGTCCTCGAAGGCGCGCACCATGTGCATGACATTGAGAGCTTCACCGTAGCCCGTGTCACCGTCCACCAGCAGCGGGAGGCCCGAAGCGCGGCTCACCTGGCGGATGAAGAAACACATGTCCTCGACCGTGATGATGCCGAGATCCGGAAGGCCCATCGAGGCGCTGACCGCAGCACCCGAGAGGTACAGCGCCTCGAACCCCTGGCGCTTCGCCTGCAGCGAGGCGAGGCCATTGTATGCGCCCGGCAGCCGCAGGATCCCGCCACGCCGGACGAGCTGCGCGAAGCGCTCACCCGCCGGCTGTGCCGGTAAGCCCTGCGCGACGAGATAGATGCTCATGGCGAAGTTAGCGACTCAAATGACGTAGAGGTCGACGTATTCGTTGACGGGTGTCTGCTCGAGCCGTGTACGGTCGAGCGACAGCTCCGCGATCGCACGCTGCTGCTTCTCCGGGAATCGCCGCGCGAGGTTGCGGTGGAACTTCGCGATCAGGAGCGGGATACCCTCCTGCCGCCGGCGCCGGTGTCCGATCGGATACTCCACGACCACTTCGTCGAGCGTGCGGCCGTCCTTGAGCTTCACGGTGACGGCGTTGGCGATGGAGCGCTTCTCCGGGTCATGATAGTCGCGCGTGAACTGCAGATCCTCGACGCACTCGATCTTCGCGCGCAGCGCATCGATCCGCGGGTCGCGGGCGATCTCATCCTCGTAATCGGCGGCGGTGAGGCGACCGAAGAGCAGCGGCACTGCCATCATGTACTGGATGCAGTGATCGCGATCGGCGGGGTTGGCGAGCGGACCCTTCTTGTCGATGATGCGGATGCAGGCTTCGTGGGTGCGCACGCTGATGTGCTCGATGTCATTGGCGCTCGCGCCCATCGACCGCAGACGCTCGTGCAATTGCATCGATGCCTCCACCGCGGTCTGCGAGTGAAACTCCGCCGGATAGGAGATCTTGAAGAGCACGTTCTCCATGACGTAGGAGCCGTAACCGCGCTGGAGCTTGAACGGCTGCCCCTTGAAGAGCACATCGTAGAAGCCCCATGTCCTGGCCGTCAGCACCGAGGGATACCCCATCTCACCGGTCTTCGCGATGAGGGCGAGGCGCACCGCGCGGCTGGTTGCATCGCCGGCTGCCCAGCTCTTGCGCGAGCCGGTGTTGGGCGTGTGCCGGTAGGTGCGCAGACTCTGCCCGTCCACCCAGGCGAGCGACAGCGCGTTGATGATCTCCTCACGCGAGAGGCCGAGGAGCCGGCCGACGACCGCCGTCGAGGCGACCTTCACGAGCACCACATGATCCAACCCGACACGATTGAAGCTGTTCTCGAGGGCGATCACGCCCTGGATCTCGTGCGCCCGGATCATCGCGGTGAGCACGTCGCGCATGATGAGCGGCTTGCCGCCGGCGGCGACCGCCTGGCGCGACAGAAAGTCCGCCGTCGCCAGAATGCCGCCCAGGTTGTCAGAGGGGTGGCCCCACTCGGCGGCGAGGAAGGTGTCGTTGAAATCGAGCCAGCGGATCATGGCGCCGATGTTGAAAGCGGCCTGCACCGGGTCGAGCTGGAATTGCGTACCCGGGATCCTGGCGCCGTTCGGCACGACGGTGCCCGGCACGATGGGACCGAGGAGCTTGGCACAGGCGGGATACTCGAGCGCCTCGAGGCCGCAGCCGAGGGTATCGAGCAGGCAGTAACGCGCCGTCTCGTATGCGAGATCGCTTTGAATGCCGGCGTCGAGCACGTAATCGGCGATATCGGTGAGGACTCTGTCCGGCGCGGGCCGGGCAGCCGTGTGTGATGAGGAGGACATGGGGCTCGCGTGAACTCCGGCAGGCCTGCAATCAGGAGCGCTGATCGATCGGCACGAATCGCAGCGGCTCGGGACCGGTGTAGTTGGCCGTGGGGCGGATGATCTTGCCATCGGCCCGCTGCTCCATCGCGTGCGCGGCCCAGCCGCTGGTGCGCGCGATGACGAATAGCGGCGTGAACATCGCGGTCGGCACGCCCATCATGTGGTAGGAGACGGCGGAGAACCAGTCGAGGTTGGGAAACATCCGCTTCACCTCCATCATCACCGACTCGATGCGCTCGGCGATGGCGAACATCTTCATGTCCCCCGCTTCCTTCGAGAGACCGCGCGCCACCTCCTTGATCACCTGGTTGCGCGGATCGGACACCGTGTACACGGGGTGGCCGAAGCCGATGATGACCTCTTTGTTGGCCACACGCGAGCGGATGTCGGTCTCGGCAGCATCGGGGCTGTCGTAGCGCTTCTGGATCTCGAACGCCACCTCATTGGCGCCGCCGTGCTTCGGCCCGCGCAGCGCGCCGATCGCTCCGGTAATGCAGGAGTGCATGTCCGAGCCGGTGCCTGCAATGACGCGCGCCGTGAAGGTCGAAGCGTTGAATTCATGCTCGGCGTAGAGATTGAGCGAGGTATGCATCGCCCGCACCCAGGAAGCGGGCGGCGGCCGGCGATGCAGCAGGTGGAGGAAGTGCCCGCCGATCGAGTCGTCCTCCGTCTCGACGAGCGGCGCATGGCCGTTGTGGCTCACGTGGTACCAGTAGGCCAGCATCGAGCCGAGGGAGGCGATCAGCCGATCGGCGATGTCGCGGGCACCGGCTGGCGCATGGTCGTCCTTCTCCGGCAGCGCACAGCCGAGCGCCGAGACGCCCGTGCGCAAAACGTCCATGGGGTGTGCGGCGGCGGGCAGCTCATCGAGAACCGCACGTACCGCAGCGGGCAGGCCACGAAGTGCCTTGAGCTTGCTCTTGTAGGCGGCAAGCTCGCCGCGGGTCGGCAACTTGCCGTGGATCAGCAGATGCGCGATCTCCTCGAACTCGCAGGTGGTTGCGATCTCGAGGATGTCGTATCCGCGATACTGCAGATCGTTGCCGGTGCGACCCACGGTGCAGAGCGCCGTATTGCCGGCGATGACGCCGGAGAGCGCGACGGATTTCTTCGGTCTCGGCCCCGTCGTGGCCGGCTCGTCGGTGTGCGCCATGCATGCACTCTAGACGGCGGAAGATACCAAAGAAAATACCTTGAAGATGGCATCTCTATATGCGAAAAGTATCGAAATGGAGCTGCGCCATCTCAGGTACTTCCTCGCCGTCGCCGAGGAGCTCAATTTCACCCGCGCCGCCGAGCGGCTCGGCATCTCCCAGCCACCGCTCACCCAGCAGGTGAAGGCCCTCGAGGCAGAGCTGGGGGTGGCTCTCCTCGACCGCTCCGCCTACCGCATCGAGCTCACCGATGCCGGCCGGATCTTCGCCGCGGAGGCCGCGCGCATCCTGGGTGATGCCCGGAGTGCAATGCAGGCCGCGCGCCGCGCAGCGACCGGCGCCACCGGGCGGGTGCGCGTCGGATTCACGGAGTCGGCTTCCTTCAACCCGCTGGTGACCTCCAGCCTGCGCAGCTTCCGGTCCGATTATCCCGCGGTGGAGGTGTCACTCGAAGAGCATCCGTCGACCGAGCTGATCGTCGCACTGCGGGAGGGGCGGATCGATACCGCCTTCGTACGGCCGCCGCTGCCGGCGGAGCGAGGCCTGACTCTCGACCTGCTGGAAAAGGAGCCGCTGGTCGTGGCCGTTCCGAGCGGGCATATCCTCGCGAGGCGGCAGCAGGTCGATCTCGGCGCGCTCGCCGCCGAAACCTTCATCCTCTACCCGCGGGCGGTGCGCCCGGGTCTCGCCGACACCGTGGTCGCCGCCTGCGAGGCGGCGGGATTCACACCCAAGGTCGGACAGTATGCACCCCAGCTCTCCTCGACCATCAACCTGGTGGCGGCATCGCTCGGCATCTCCATCGTTCCCGACAGCATGCGCTGTCTGCAGGCGGGTGCGGTGACCTATGTGCCGTTGTGTGGGGAGCCTCTGCACGCCCTCCTCGGTATCGCTTATCGGGTGGATGAGGGCTCGGTAGTGGTACACAACTTCATCGCTGCCGCGCGCCGGGGCAGGAGGCCGCGATCCGGGCATGACTTGGACGATCCCTCGAGCGCCTGACTCCAGCGTTGACGAGGCCGCCCATGGGAACGGAGTTCCCCAAGCTGCCGTTATAGTCCAGGGCACCGGGGCATCTGCCCCGCTCCCGTGGTATGACCATCGCCTGCACCGATTGCGGAACGCTCCAGGACATCCCGCCGCTCCCGTGGGGAGCCATTGCCGTCTGTCCGACCTGCGACAACCGCCTGGAGCGTACCAACGGACGCAGCATCAATGGTGCCCTCGCCTGCGCCTCGGCCACATTCGTGCTGCTCTTCCCGGCCAACCTCCTGCCGATCATGCATGTCTCGATGCTGGATATGACACGCGAGAGCAGACTGGGCAGCGGCATCGTCACGCTGTGGCATAACCAGTGGGTGCTGGTGGCGCTGCTGGTTGCAGCGTTCGCCGTCATCCTGCCTTTCGTGAGATTCGGGCTGTTGTCTCTCGTGCTCGCTCTGTTGCAGCTCGGGCGCAGGCCGCGCTGGCTCGGGCCCGCCTTTCGCTGGTCGCTGCATCTCGATCAATGGGCGATGCCGGATGTCTTTCTCATCGGCTGCGCGGTGGGCTACAGCCGCATCGCGGCGGTGATGCCTGTGAAGATCGGCTGGGGCGGCATCTGCCTCATCTTCGCTGCGTTTCTCTGCATGCTCTCACGCGCGGCTCTCGACACGCGTGCGGTGTGGCGTGTCCTCTCACCGGAGTGCGCCGCACCGCCCGAGGAACAGCCCACCCTCGCCTGCCGGTTCTGTGACCTCGTACAGCCCGTCGGCGCAGAGGGCCGCCGCTGCCCGCGCTGCGGCCTGACCCTGCGCGCCCGCAAACCCGACTCGATCGTCCGCACGGCGGCGCTGGTGATCGCCGGTTTTGCCCTGTTCTTCCCCGCCAACCTCTATCCGATGAGCCTCGACCGGCAGTTCGGCGTAACGGTCACGCATCGGATCGTCGATGGCATCCTCGAGCTGTTCCAGGCGCACCTCTGGCCGCTCGGCGTGCTCATCTTCTTCACCAGCATCGCCATCCCGCTGCTCAAGCTCGCCGGACTCAGCTGGTTCCTGATCTCCGTCTGGTACGGATCGCGACGCGGCCTCGTGCTGAAGACCCGCCTCTGCCGCCTCATCGATGAGATTGGGCGGTGGTCCTGTGTCGACATATTCACCATCGCCGTGTTCCTGCCGCTCATGCATTTCGATGGCATGGTGAGCACCAACGCTGCACAGGGCGCCACGGCCTTCCTGCTGGTGGTCGTGATCACGATGTTCGCCTCCCATGCGTTCGATCCGCGGCTCATGTGGGATGCAGCGCTTGCTCCGCGGCCGCAGTCGCGCCGCCGATACTCATGAACGACGACGACCGCCCAGCAAGAGAGCCCAGGCGAACGATGGCCATCGCCCGCCGCAGCTGGTGGCCCGGTTGGATCTGGGCCGTGCCCATCGCCGCAGTTGCCATCGTGCTCTGGCTACTGCTGCGCTCCATCAGCGCGCGCGGAATCGACGTCACGGTCACCTACAACGATGCCGCCGGCATGCAGCCGGGCGATACCCGCGTGATGTACCACGGACTGGAGGTCGGTAGAGTAACCAGTGTCGCGCTGGCGAGCGATGATTGGCACGTGATCGTGCATCTCGGCATCGACGGGCAGCTCGCGCCGAAAATCAACACCGGCACGCGCTTCGTTCTGGAAGGTGCGCATCCGAGCTTCTCCGATGCCTCCTCGCTCCGGGCGCTCATCGCCGGTCCGACCATCGTGATGGTGCCCGGCCCCGGAAAACCTGCGACGAGCTTCATCGGCACGGAAGGCGGCCCCCGCCAGACGCTCACCGTTTCACTGCCCTATCTGGTCAGTTTCCGCGGCGCGGTGGGGCAGTTGAAACCCGACGCACCCGTGATGCTGCGAGGCTTCACGGTCGGGGAAGTCACGAGCGTGGGGCTTGCCGTCGATCCGCAAACAGGACGGATCTCGACCCCGGTGCTGCTCGCGCTCGACCCGACTCGCTTCCACCTCACCGCGCCCGCTCCGGCCGACGGCAACTGGAAGCCTCTGATGGACGAGGCCCTCTCCAAGCTGATCGGTGCCGGCCTGCGCGCCAGCCTGACACGCGCCGTGCCCCTGGTCGGGGGCGAGCAGGTGGAGCTCGAGATCGTCGCCGGCGCCCAGGCGGCGCGACTCGATACCTCGGGGCAATATGCGCAGATTCCCGCAGTCGAGACCGGGCTCGAGCGTCTGCCGGCGGAGATCGACTCGCTGCCGCTCACTCAGATCGCCGACAACCTGCGGGTCATAACGGACCAGCTCCGCTCGCTCAGCACTTCGCCCCGAATGCAGAGCACCCTCGCCCATCTCGATGCGACGCTGGCGGCTCTGGACCGCACTACACGCGAAGCCGGCCCGCAGGTCGGTCCGACCCTGCGTGAGGTGCGCGCGACGGTGGTGAGCCTGCGCGCGGCGGCACAACAGATGGACACGACGGCCGCAGCCGCCAGGCTGACGATGGGCTCGACACCGGCCGCACCGAGCGGCAACCTGGAGCACGCGCTCGATGAGCTCGCCGGCGCCGCCCGCGCCGTGCGGTCGCTGGCCGACTACCTCGAGCGGCACCCGGAGGCTTTGGTACGCGGCCGCGCGGCCTCTTCCGACTAGCCGGATCCTAGGGATTCTCGGCCGGCAACTCTTCCACCCAGCCGCGCCAGATCGACAGCAGCGCGGCCATCAGCGCCGGGCCGATGAAGATGCCGACCAGGCCGAACGACTCGACGCCGCCGAGAATGGCGAGCAGCGCCCAGAGGAAAGGCAGCTTCGCACCCTCGCCGATGATGACCGGACGCACGAAATGATCGGCGATGAACAGCACCAGGGTACCTGCAACGCCGACCACGATCGCAGCCGCAATCGAGCCGCGCAGCACCAACACGATGGCAACCGTCCCAAAGACGATCGGCGCCGCGAACGGAATGGTCGCAAACACACCCGTGACGACACCTGACAGGATGGGGTGCGGCGCATGAGCCAGGGCGTAGACGCCGCACATGATCGCCCCTTCACCGACGGCCACGAACACGATGCCGTCCACTGCCGCGCGGATCGCCTTGACCACACGCCGCAGCAACCTGTCCACCGAGGAGCCGAAGAGACGCCGGAACATTTGCGGCACCTGCACGCTCAGGCGGTCGCGGTTGAGGTACACGAAGAAGAGGGTGAGGAGCGTGAACCCCAACGTGACGATGCGCCGCGCAACCTGCATGCCGACGACCCGCGTCCACTCGATCATCGCCGGGCTGGCATGCACGTGTTGGGTGGTGCCGCTCCCCAGCGGCCCGAGATACTCCACCCAGAACTCGCTCACCCACCGGCTCAGCCATGGGATCTGGACCAGCCAGGACGGCAGTGGTGGCGGACCGCTGCCGGCCGAGGCCACGATCTCCCGCGCGAGCGAGATCGCCTCGCGTGCGGCCACTACACCTCCATAGATGAGGGGCACCAACAGCACCGCGCCGACGATCGCCGTGAAGGTGAGAGCGGCCCAGATATCCCGCCGCCTGCCCCGGAACTTCGCCAGCCAGCGGTCATAGACCGACGCCGTCGCAATCGCCAGAACCACCGCCCAGCAGAGCGCCGGGATGAAGTGTCGCAGCATCCAGGCGCCGATGAGCACCAGCGCACCGATGAGAACGTAGCGCGCGGTCTTCTGGGCTAAGGTCGGACTCTCTGGCGGCACGCCGGAACTCCAGGTCAGGGCGCGCCTATGGTACATGCGCTTTACATCCGGCGTGCCTCAATCAGGGCGCCTGAGCCCGCGGCGGAACGGCCTCTATGACCAGCGGCCCCTCACGCACCTGCCAGCTAACGCCGACGTTATCGTCGAAGGAGCGCAGGAAGGTGAGGTCCACGACACCCGTGCCCACACGCACCCGCGCGAGCGACAGTCGATCGATTCCAGCCGGCAGGCTCGGGTCCACGATCCGCAGTCTGTGCTCGAGCGCATCCGGCTGCAGCCCGAGCAGGCTGACGAGCGCGTAGGGCATGGCGGCGGCGGCCCACGCCTGGGGACTGCACGCCACCGGGTAGCGGACCGGCTGGCGCTCGCCCGGACCGCGTTCGAAACCGGCGTACAGCTCCGGCAGGCGATGTCCGCGCAGACCGCCGGCGGCATCGTGGAGCGCCGCGAACAGCTGCCGGGCTTCGCTGTTGCAGCCGTAATGTTTGAACCCCGCCAGGATCAGCGCGTTGTCGTGCGGCCAGACGCTGCCCAGTTGGTAGCTGAGCGGGTTGTAACGCTGCTCGTGACTCGAGAGCGTTCGGATGCCCCAGCCGCTGAACATGTCCTTCTGCATCAGCCGTCGTGCGACGTCACGCGCGTGATCGGGGGCAGCGATGCCGCTCCAGAGCACCTGGCCGGCGTTGGAGGCGACGACTTCCACGGGCCGGCCACCCTGCTGCAGCGCAAGCACATAACAGCCGAGACGCTCCGACCAGAAGTCGCGCTCGAAGCGCTCGCGCAGCCCCGCCGCCCGGCCCTCGAGCGATCGCGCGCCCGGCGCATCGTCGGTGAGCTCGAGAAGCCTCGCGGCGGTGAGCCAGGCGCGATAGAGATATCCCTGGACCTCGCAGAGCGCGATGGGCGGCGTGGGGAGCGATCCATCCGCCTCGACGATCGCGACACCGGAATCTTTCCATCCCTGGTTGACGAGCCCGTTATCGTACGCGCCTCGATAGTCCAGGTAGCCATCGCCGTCGGCGTCACCGAATCTCTCTATCCAGCCGAGCGCCGCATCGATATTGCCGCGCAGCGCTTCGGCCAACCCGACATCTCCGGACCAGGAGACGTATTCGCCGAGGAGGATGAGAAAGAGCGGCGTCGCATCGACCGTCCCATAGTAAGCTGGGCTCTGCGGGATTTCTCCGAGCCGCGCGAGCGTGCCCTGCCGGAGCTCGTGGGGGATCTTGCCCGGCTCGGCATCGCGGTAGGCATCGCACCGCTCAGACTGGTAGCGTGCGAGCACCTGCGCGGTATCCCCGGCGACATCGGCGCGCCAACCGCAGACCTCGAGCGCCGAGATCGCCGAATCGCGGCCAAACAGCGTCGCGAACCACGGTATGCCGCCGGCGAGGTAGTGGTAGCCGCCGTGCAGCGGCGTGCGCAGCAGTTTCAGGTCGAGGAGGCTTCGCCGGACGATGCGCTCGAGCACCGGCTCCCCGCTCACACCGGCGCACGAATCCAGCCAGGCGCGGCCTTCGCGCTCACGTTCCTCGAGAAGGCCGTGCAAGTCGGTGTTGGCCGATCCTGGTGCGCCGACAGCTCCCAGCCGCGGCATGATCGCAACGGCGAGCTCGCACTGCCCGCCGGAATCGAGAACCAGGTCGAACTGCGCCATCTCGTCGGTGAGCCGGGCCGCCGGCCGCGAGAACTCTAGGATCGTGGCCTGCTGCATGCCATCACGCGCCTGGGCGCGCAGTGCTACCCGGCACGGCTGTGTGACCTCCGCCGGCCGGCACATGGATGCCGGCGGCTCGGCGATGCCCCGGATGACGAAGACATCGAGGAAGTCCGCGGCGAAGGCCAGCCCGAGCGACAAGTACACCGGCGTTGCACCGAAGTTGGTGACGGCGATGATCTCGTGGATGGCGCCCTCATCCACCATCCGGTCGCGGCGGATCGCAATCGTATGAGGCGCAATGCGTCCACCGTCCGCGGTCTCGAGCGGCGGATTGCCGAGCACGTGAAAGGCCCACGCGCCGCCGCCTTCATGGCTCGACAGCGGCACGAGCGGTACGCCGTTGAGAGTCAGCTCGTAAGCGCTGAGAAAGCGTGTGTCGCGGTAGAAGAGCCCGAGACCTCCGCTTTGCGCGCGACATGCGGGAACGTCGCCGCGCGCATCGCTCAGCAGGACCAGCCCGGAGTCGGCGAGCACGATCGAGTCGGCATCGTGCTGCACCTGCGAGGCATGGTGGGTGGTCAGCAGCCGCTCACGGCAGCGGTGCTGCAACTCCGTCAGAGTGCCGGAAAGGGTCTCGCTCGAGCTCATAGGCTGCGGCCGACTGCTCCGCGCGCGCAGACCTGACAGGCTCGGGACGGCAACGCGGCGTCAGTTCCCGCTGCAACCCCCGTTCCCGCGGCGGCACCGGGTCTGCAACAGGTTGCGCGCGACGGAACCTTGACCGCGCGCGTGCGTTCGCGAATTGAGGCTCATACGCAAATGCTCCAGAGACGTAGCAACAAAGTAGTGGTGGTCACAGGCGCCAGCGCCGGAGTCGGCAGAGCAGCAGCCCGCGAGTTCGCGCGCGGTGGTGCGAACGTAGCTTTGCTGGCCCGCAACGGCGACGCATTGGACAACGCACGTGCGGAGGTCGAAAGCTACGGTAGACGAGCGCTGCCTATTCCGCTCGATGTGTCGGATGCGGATGCAGTCGAGAGGGCGACGCTCGCCATCGAGTCGGAGCTTGGCCCGATAGACGTCTGGGTCAACAATGCAATGGTGACGGTATTTTCTCCCGTTGCATTGCTACAGGCGGACGAGGTCCGTCGCGTCACGGAAGTCACCTATCTCGGCACGGTCAACGGCACCTTGTCGGCTCTGCGCCGGATGCTCCCTCGGAACCGAGGGACCATAGTGCAGGTCGGGTCGGCGCTCGCCTATCGATCGATTCCGCTGCAGGCGCCTTACTGTGGCGCTAAAGCGGCCATTCGCGGCTTCACCGACTCGCTGCGCACCGAGCTGCTGCACTCCGGCAGCCGTGTCAGGATCACGATGGTACAGATGCCGGCGCTCAACACGCCCCAGTTCGACTGGTGCCGGACCCGTCTGCCCCGCAAGCCACAGCCGGTACCGCCCATCTTCGAGCCGGAGGTCGCCGCGCGCGCCATCGTATGGGCATCCCGGAACAGGCGACGCGAGGTCTTCGTAGGCGGCAGCACCGTCGCCGCCATCTGGGGCAATCGGCTGCTGGCCCCACTCCTCGATCGTTATCTGGCGCGCACCGCGTACCACTCGCAACTCGCCGAGGAGCCGGTCGAGCCGGATCGCCCCGACAACCTGTGGCGGACGGTGCCGGGAGATCACGGCGCACACGGCAGATTCGGCGACAAGGCCAGCAGGACGAGCCGCGAGCTGTGGCTCACGACGCACAGCCGCCTCCTTCTATCAGCCTGCGCGGTAGGCGCGGGGGTCGTCTGGCTGGCCGCCTCCCGGATTGGAGCCGGCGCGCGACATAGGTGATCCGGGCAACCGCTTCGAGGAAGCGCTCGCGCCAGGGTACGCCAGGGTACGCAAGTTGCCGATCCGAGGCCGCCCATGCTGTCGTCACTCGAGCCGCTCCTGCCCTGGCAGTTCTCACCGACCGTTCTGACTGCGGTGCTCGTGGCGGTCATCGTCTATCGGCGGGGCGCGAGTCGTACGGGGCCTCCCCTCGCAACCAGGTACCGGGTCGCCTTCCATCTCGGCTTGCTGCTCATCTATGCGGCGCTGCAGACGAGCTGGGAGTACTACGCGAGCCACATGTTCTTCGTCCTGCGGCTGCAGCATTTCGTGCTGCATGGTCTTGCGCCGGCGCTGCTCACCGGAGCGATGCCGGGCGCGGCACTCGCACGGGGGCTGCCGCGGCGGCTGCAGACACCCATAGGCGCCATCAGGCGGGCGCTTCGCGGGCCGCTTCATCTCTTGCAGAATCCCGCCATCGCGGTGGCGCTCTACCTGCTCGGCCTTCTCATCTGGCTCTGGCCGCCGCTCAGCACCTACGTCATGGTGAGCAACTGGCTGTTCAGGGCGATGAGCTGGAGCGTGCTGGCGACGGCACTGCCTTTCTGGTCGCTCGTTCTGGATGCCCGGGCACATCCGCTCGCGCGCGCCCGGCCCGGCTGTCGTCTCGTGATGTTGTATCTCGCCATGCTGGCCATGGTGCTGACCAGCGCTTCCCTGACGCTGGCCCAGCGCGACTGGTATCCGGTGTACGCGGTCTGCGGCCGTTTCCTTCCCGTCCCGCCGGTGGCTGATCAACAGCTCGGCGGTGTCGTCATGTGGATCTTCGGCAGCGCGCTTTTCGGCACCGTGTTTTTCACGGTCCTCGGGCGCAACCTGGAGCACGAGGAGGCCGCGACAGTGCCGGCGGCAGCGGCAGCGGCAGCGGCGCAACACGGAACGTAAGTTGCAGGCGGCAATGGCGCGATGCCGCGAAGCTCAACAATAACTTCCGAAGCTTCACCGGCGGCTGGAGGCGCACGCGCAGCGACTGCGGCTGCCGTCGGCTGAGCGCATGCAGGTATTCTCGCCGGGCACAGTTCTCGCCCTGAAGCTTGGCGCGCTCGGCGCGCTCGCGGTCATCGTGGCGAGTCTCTTCCTCTGGCGCCGCTACATCGAGCTGCAACCGGCCATCGGTGATCCGGTGGCGCAGGTCGTGCCCTTCAGCCACAAGCATCACGCGGGTGACGATGGGATCGCGTGCCGGTACTGCCACAGCTCCGTCGGGCGCGCCGCTTTCGCAGGTATTCCGCCGCTCTCGACCTGCATGACCTGCCACTCGCAGCTGTTCAAGACCGCCCACGTCCTCGCCCCCTTACGTACGGCATTCGCAGGCGGGCGGCCCCTCCAGTGGAGCCGCGTGAATGAGCTGCCGGACTTCGTCTACTTCGATCATTCCATTCACATCGCCAAGGGGATCGGCTGCAGCAGTTGTCATGGTGAAGTCGACCGGATGCCGCTCACTGAGCGGCAGGCGCCCCTGAGCATGCAGTGGTGTCTCGCGTGCCACCGGAATCCTGAGAGCCAGCTGCGCCCACAGTCACAGATATTCAACATGCGCTGGAAGCCGCCGGCCAACCAGCGCGAGCTCGGGCAGCGCCTGCGGCTGCTCTATCACCTCCATTCCACCGACGTACTCACTGCATGCTCGACCTGCCACCATTGATGGACCGACGCGAGTTCATGAAGCTCATGAGCGCAGCGCTCGCGCTCGCGGCGGGCGGCTGCGCGCATCCGCCGCTCGAGCCGATCGTGCCGTACGTTGACGGTCGGGATGAAGGGGCGACCCAGGGCGACCCGCTCTACTTCGCCACGGCGCTCACGCAGGGAGGCTACGCGCAGGGTGTCCTGGCAAGAAGCGACAGGGGCCGCCCCACCAAAATCGAGGGTAACCCGCAACATCCGGCGAGCCTCGGGGCGAGCTCGCCCATCGAGCAGGGGAGGATCCTCGAGCTCTGGGATCCAAAACGCTCCCACGCGGTGCTGCACGACGGTGAGATCGCCTCCTGGGACGAGCTCATGACCCTGTTGAGCTTGCGCCTGGAGCGGCTTCGGCCCAGCGGCGGCGCCGGTCTGAGGCTGCTGACGCTCTCGTCGAGCTCTCTCACGGAAGGGTCCGTGATGGACGCGGCGCTCGCGCGCTACCCGCAGGCGCGCCGGCATCGTTACGAGCCGATCAACCAGGACAACGTGCACGAAGGGGCCCGACTCGCTTTCGGACGATGGCTCGAGCCGGTGTATCACTTCGACCGGGCGCTCACGATACTGTCGCTCGAGGCTGACTTCCTCGGCTGCATGCCGGGAAGGGTGCGTTACGCGCGGGACTACATCCAACTGCGGCGTCCGGACGCCAAGTCGCCGATGAGTCGCCTCTATGTAGTCGAATGCATGCCCAGTCTCACGGGAGCTGCTGCCGACTCTCGTCTGGCGTCGCCATCGAGCCGGATCGGAGATCTCGCGGCCGAGCTCGCCGAGCGGCTGGCCAGCGGCGGCAAGACGAGCTCCGCGTGGCTCGAAACCGCGGCGACCGATCTGCAGTCGCACCGGGGTCGCTCCCTGGTGCTCGCCGGTGAAGGCCAGCCTCCCGAGGTGCACGCCCTCGCGCATCGCATGAACGACATGCTGGGCAACATCGGCAGGACCGTCGATTTCATTCAACCGCCCATCGAGGTGCGGGAGCTTGCCGGCGATTCGCTTGCCGCCCTCGTCGCCGACATGCACGCCGGACGCGTCGACACGCTTCTGATCCTGGGAGGCAATCCGGTTTACGATGCACCAGCGGACCTCGAATTCGACCGTGCGCTCGAGCGCGTGCCCGCCAGCATCCACTTCGGGTTGCTGGTGGATGAGACGGCCGGGCGCTGTGCATGGCACGTCCCGGCCGCCCACGAGCTCGAGACGTGGGGTGATGCGAAAGCCTTCGACGGCACGCTCACGATCCGACAGCCTCTAATCGCGCCGCTCTACGGCGGCAAATCGGCGCTGGAGCTGCTCGGGCTGCTCACCGGCCAGCTCGGCTTCACGAGCCACGATCTCGTGCACGCCACATGGCTCGCGCGCTTCGGTCAGGAGCGGTTCGACGAGCGCTGGCGCGAGGCGCTGCGCGGCGGTGTGGTTCCGCACACCGCCACACCCTTCGAAGCCGCCGAGCACCTCGGCAAAGCCGGCGCGCCCGCGGCTCAGCCTCCGACACCCGGCGCGCCACCAATAGCGGCCGGCGAAACTCTGGAAATCGTCTTTCGGCCGGACCCCTATCTCTGGGACGGCCGCTATGCCCAGGTGGCCTGGCTTCAGGAGCTGCCGCGACCGCTGACGGATCTGACCTGGGACAACGCCGCCCTGATGAGCCCGACGCTGGCCGCGCGACTCGGAGTGCGCAACGAGCAGATCGTCGAGCTGGAGTTGGGTGGACGCACGGTCGAAGCCCCTGTGTGGATCGTCGCCGGACATGCGGACGGTGCCGTGACGCTCCCCTTGGGATGGGGCCGGACCGCCGCGGGTGAGGTGGGCTCCGCTCACGGAGCGAACGCGTACGCGTTGCGCACCTCCAAGGCGCCCTGGTTCGCGAGGGGACTGCGAGTCACCCCAACTGCTCGCGAGCGTACGCTCGCGAGCGTCCACGACCATCACAGGATGCTCGGCCGCGACATCGTCCGCAGCGCCACGGTCGCGGCATACCGGGCAAAGCCCGATTTCGCCAGGAAGGAGGCCGACCTCGCTCCGCCGCCGACGCTCTACCCCGACTACTCGTATCCGGGACACGCATGGGGCATGAGCATCGACCTCACCTCCTGCATCGGCTGCAGCGCCTGCACGATCGCCTGCCAGGCGGAGAACAACATTCCGACGGTTGGCAAGGAGCAGGTGCTCATGGGACGGGAGATGCATTGGATCCGGGTCGATCGCTACGACGAGGGGCCGGTAACCGCGCCGCGCAGCGCATTCCAGCCGGTGCCCTGCATGCAGTGCGAGCACGCCCCTTGCGAGACGGTCTGTCCGGTGGAGGCCTCCGTGCACGACACCGAAGGGATCAACGTGCAGGTGTACAACCGCTGCGTCGGCACGCGCTTCTGCGCGAACAACTGCCCCTACAAAGTGCGGCGCTTCAATTTCCTGCGCTACGCCGAAGACACGCCGAGCCTCGATGCGATGAGAAATCCCGACGTCACGGTGCGCATGCGCGGCGTGATGGAGAAATGCAACTACTGCCTGCAGCGCATCGTGCGCGCGAGAATCGTCGCCGACCGCGAGAACCGCGACCTGCATGATGGCGAAGTGCTGACTGCCTGCCAGGCGGTCTGCCCCACCCGGGCCATCGTCTTCGGCGATCTCAACGATCCGCACAGCCAGGTGCGCATCGCCAAGTCCTCGCCCCGCAACTACGCGCTCCTCGGCGACCTGGACACCCGCCCGCGCACCACCTACCTCGCCCGTATCGTCAACACTACAGAGGAAGAACCCGGTTGAGCGGCGCACCGGAAGTTCTGCGGGAGTACGGGCAGCCGGGCGCAGCTCCGGTCATTCAGGGGCGGCACACCTACGGCTCGATCACCGACAAGATCGCCGACCTCGCGCTCGAGCGGCGTAGCGGCCGCAGCTTCTGGCTCGCGCTCGGCGTGACGAGCGTGCTTGCAGTGGTCTTCGCGGTCTCGCTCATCTATCTGCTCGTCGTCGGCACCGGCATCTGGGGCCTCAACAATACGGTCGACTGGGGCTTCATGATCACGAGCTACGTGTGGTGGATCGCGATCGGCAACTCGGGGACCTTCATTTCTGCCTTCCTCGTGCTGCTGCGGCAACGCTGGCGCAGCTCCATCAACCGGTTCGCCGAGGCCATGACCATTTTCGCGGTTGCCATGGCCGGCCTCCTCCCCATCATGCATCTCGGGCGCCCCTGGTTCGCGTACTGGCTCGCGCCCTACCCCGGCAAGATGAACCTGTGGCCGCAATGGCGCAGCCCGCTCGAATGGGATTTCTTCGCCAACACGGTCTATCTCATCCTGTCGATCCTCTTCTGGTACCTGGGACTCCTGCCCGACCTGGCGACGCTGCGCGATCGGGCACGCCACCGCTGGCAGCAGCTGACCTACGGCCTGCTTGCTCTCGGCTGGCGCGGCGACGCCCGCCACTGGCACCACTACGAGAGCGCCTACCGTCTGCTTGCCGGGCTCGGTGCGCCGCTCGTAATCTCGGTTCACAGCGTCGTGTCGATCGACTTCGCCTTTTCCAACCTGCCCGGCTGGCACTCGACGATCTTCCCGCCCTACTTCATCGGCGGCGCGCTCTATTCGGGCCTCGCCATGGCGCTCACCATCACGATCCCGATCCGCGCCATCTTCAAGCTGCAGGATTTCATCACGCCCCGCCACCTCGCCAATCTCGCGAAACTCATGCTGGCCTGCAGCTTCGTCCTCACCTACACCTACATGACGGAGATGTTCACGGCCTTCTACAGTGCGGACAAGTTCGAGATCGCCACGGCACTCGATCGGCTCACAGGTCCTTACGCCTGGACCTACTGGCTCACGATCTTCTGCAACGTCGTCCTGCCGCAATCGATCTGGTTCCGCCGGGTAAGGGCAAGCCCGGTGGCGCTCCTGATCATCACTGTGATCATCAACGTCGGCATGTGGACGGAGCGCTTCATGCTGATCGTGACGACTCTGCACCGGACATTCCTGCCCTCGAGCTGGCATTCCTTCGTCCCGACCTTCTGGGACTGGTCCACGCTCATCGGCTCGCTCGGCTCGTTCGTGCTGCTCTTTCTCCTCTTTGCGCGCTTCTTCCCGGTGATCTCCATGGCGGAGATGCGCCGCCTCAACGTGCGGGTGAGCGGAGTCGATCGATGAGCGACGGCGGCCGGCAGCCGGGCTGTTACGGGCTGATGGCGGAATTCGGCGGCTCGCAGGAAATTCTGGAGGCGGTGCGCGCGAGCCGCGGCGCCGGCTACCGGCGGATCGAGGCCTACACGCCCTTCCCGGTCGACGGCCTCGCCGAAGCGCTGGAGCTGCGCAAGAGCCCGATTCCGCTCCTCACTCTCATCGGCGGCATCCTCGGTGTCGCGGTTGGGTGGTTCATCCAGTGGTATTCCGCCGTCATCGATTACCCGATCAACTCCGGCGGGCGTCCGCTCAACAGCTGGCCGGCTTTCGTTCCAACCATCATCGAGCTCGGCATTCTCGGCGCGTGCCTCTGCGCGTTCGGCGGGGCGTTGCTCCTGAGCGGACTGCCGCGCCTGCGACATCCCGTGTTCGATACGCCGGGCTTCGAGCGCGTTTCGTGCGACCGGTTCTTTCTCTGTATCCGCAGTGACGACCCTCTGTTCGACCGCGAGCGCACGCACGCCTGGCTCGCGGCGCTCTCGCCCCTGCGTGTGGCGAGCACGCCGATCCACCCCGGGGAGCCCGCGTGAGACTCGGATTGCTCAAAATGACTCTGGTGCTCGCCGCGGCGGCTCTGCTGGCCGGCTGCGAGAACGGTGTAAGGAACATGTACCACCAGGCCAAGGACGACCCTCTCGCCTACAGTGCACTCTGGCCCGATGGCCGGTCTTCGCGGCCACTCGAAGCCGACACGGTCGCCTTCAGTGCCGGCCCACTGGCGGAGACCTCGAGCGGGCGGCTGGGAGTCATCCCCACGCCCGCCAGCGGACCGGTGTACACGGCAGCGGCCCTGGAGCGTGGCCGCCAGGAATTCCAGATCTATTGTGCGCCTTGCCACGGACCGGCCGGAGACGGCGACGGGTACATCACCCATCGGGGCTTCCCCCATCCGCCGAGTTATTACTCCGACAGCCTTCGTGGCGCGCCGGACAGTCTCTTCTACGACGTCATCACCAACGGTTACGGAATCATGTACCCCTACGGCGATCGGGTCGCACCCGACGATCGGTGGGATATCGTCGCCTACATCCGCGCACTGCAGCTCGCGGCACACGCACCGCTCTCGGATGTCCCTGCAGCGCAGCGGCAGCGACTCGAGCATGAGTCAGCCGTCAAAGCCGTACGCGCCGGTTCCGGGGACCGGCTGCCATGAGCTCACCACGACCTCTGCACGAGAACCCGCCTCTACTGACACGTGTGGGCAGACGTCGCTGGATCGCGCTGGCGGTGGGCGTTGCCGGCCTCCTCGCCTGCGGCTTGGATGCGTCCTCGCACCCGTCGGAAGTGATCCAATCGTACTTCATCGCCTGGCTCTACTTTCTCGGTCTCACGATCGGCTCCCTCACCACCCTCATGATCCATCACCTGACCGGCGGTGACTGGGGGCTGCCCGTGCGCCGCTGGCTCGAGGCCGCGCTCGCCCCGCTGCTGCTGCTCGCGGTGCTCTTCGTGCCTGTCGGCATCGCCCTGCCTCACCTCTTCACGTGGGCGATCGGCCGCACGGGACTCACGCGACTCGACGGGCACTCGCAGGAGTGGTTCCTCAATCCGACGTTCTTCCTGCTGCGCGCGGGCCTCTACCTCGCGATCTGGCTGGTGCTGAGCCGACTCGTCGTGCGCGGCATGCGCAACACACGGCCGCTCACGACTGTCTGCGCCGTAGGCCTCCTGACATATGCGCTGACTGCCATGTTCGCCAGCGTCGACTGGGTCGACTCGCTCATGCCGCTCTGGTACTCGACAGTCGTCGGGCTGATCTTCATGACGAGTCAGAATCTCGGCGCATTTGCGCTCGCCATCGTCTGCACAACCGCGCTGCACGTAGCGCTCGCTCGTAATCCGGGCGGGCTCGCCCCAGAGGGTCCGCAGGTGCCACCGGATCTCACTCCAGAACGTTGCACCGACCTCGGCACTCTGCTCTTCGTCTATGTGCTCACCTGGGCCTATGTAGCCTTCTCGCAGTGGATCATCGTCTGGGCGGGCGACCTCCCTCACGAGACCGCATGGTACCTGCCGCGCTGGCACTCGAGCTGGCGATGGGTGACCTACACCATCGAAACGGCGCAGTTCGGCATCCCCTTCGTCCTCCTGTTATTCCGAGCATTGAAACGGGACGCCCGTGCGATGCTCGCGATCGCAGCGTTCGTACTCAGCGTCCACTGGCTGTACGTCGCGTGGCTCGTGAAGCCCTCGGTCGCCACCGCAGGTGTCTCGCTCGGATGGACGGATTGCGCAGCCACCGTCGGAGTCGGCGGACTGTGGATCTGGCTCTTCCTGAGAGATCTCGCCGTGTATCCCTCGTTTGCGCACGGCGGCGCCGAGGTATCGGCTTCGGCCCAACCTGAGGAGAATCCCGGCCGTGCCTGAAGAGCGGCACGAATCGCAGGAGCCGAGCCTGCGCGGCCTGTCGGTCGCAGGTTTCGTCCTGATCGCAGCCATCATCGTTGCGGTCGCGGTGTGCCTCGGCCTCGTGCATCTCTTCGGCGGCTTCTCGCGACCGCTTGCCCGTGCAGAGCACAGCGTCATGCCCGAGCCGCACCTGCAGCCGCATCCACTGGCCGACCGTGCGACCTACGAGGCGCGTCAGCGCGCGACGCTCACTCAGTACGCATGGGTGGACCGCGGCGCCGGAATCGTGCGTATTCCGATCGGCAGAGCCATGCAGATCCTCGCCGAGCGTGGGCGAGCCGGTGCCTTTCAGCGAGGACACTTAACGTGTCCTCGCTCCGGCGAGCGCACGCACACGGATGTGCGGGCCGGGGAGCCTGCCGCCATGGATGGCCAGTGGCACTGCCCAACTCGGCGGCTCCCGTGAGCTATCCGCTCGTCTCCTTACCCGTTGCCGCTACCCCTTACGCGGAAAAAGTGGAGGGTCTCTTCTGGGCCGTGACGGGTGTCTGCACCCTCGTGACGCTCGGCATTGCAGTCGCGATGACCTACTTCTGCTTTCGCTATCGCAGCGGGGCCGAGGTCGATCGCACCCTCCCGGACCTGGCCGCGGGCAAGAGCCGCAGCCGCAGGATCGAGGCGACCTGGATCGCCGTGCCTTTCGCCTTCTTCCTCATCTTCTTCGCGTGGGGCGCGAAGCTCTACTACGTGTATGACGATCCGCCGGACAATGCGCTCCAGATCTTCGTGACGGCGAAGCAATGGATGTGGAAGGTCGAGCATGCCGACGGGCGGCGGGAGATCAACGAGCTGCACGTCCCGGTCGATCAGCCCGTGAAGCTCGTGATGACCTCGCAGGACGTCATCCATGATTTCTATGTGCCGGCCTTTCGCGAGAAGCGCGATATCCTGCCGGGCCGATACACCGTGCTGTGGTTCGAGCCCACTCTCGCCGGCGTCTATCCCCTGCGCTGCGATGAGTTTTGCGGCACCGGCCACTCGATGATGACGGGGCGGGTGTATGTCATGAGCCGCGAGGCCTACAGTCGCTGGCTCGCGAGCGGCAGCCAGGCGCCGAGCCTCGCGCGACTCGGGTTCGACCGGTTTCGCGAGCTCGGATGCAGCGGCTGCCACGGACCGAGCTCCAGAATCCATGCACCGAGCCTCGCCGGCGTGTACGGGCAGATGGTGCCGCTCTCCGACGGCAGCTTCGTCCGCTTCGATGACGGCTATATCCGCGACTCCATCCTCCAACCCGCGAGGCAGATCGCCGCCGGGTATTCCAACGACATGCCCCCCTTCGCGGGACGCGTGAGCGAGCAGGACCTGCTGGAGCTCACCGCCTACATTCGCTCCCTTGCCAACACCTCGCCGGACGTGCCCCAGGGGAATCACCTGCAATGAGCACCGCGATCGTCGAGCCCACCCTGCCCGAGCCGGAAGGCAACTATCTGGAGAACGGGTACAGCCTCCGGTCGTGGCTCACGACCACCGACCACAAGCGTATAGCGATCCTCTACGCCGTGACGATCACGGCCTTCTTCTTCATGGGCGGCACCGCGGCGACGCTCATGCGTCTCGAACTGATCTCCCCCACTCCGCTCATCATGGGCGCCGAAACCTACAACAAGCTGTTCACGGCGCACGGCGTGATCATGGTGTGGTTCTTCCTCATACCCTCCATTCCCGCGACGCTCGGCAACTTCCTGATCCCGATGATGGTCGGCGCCAAGGACGTGGCGCTGCCGCGGGTGAACCTGCTGAGCTGGTACATCTTCGTGCTGGGCGGCATGTTCGTCATCGTGACCCTCATCGCGGGGGGCATCGACACCGGCTGGACGTTCTACGTCCCCCTGTCCACCCGCTACTCCGACACGCAAGTGGTGTACGGGGTGGTCGGAATATTCATCGCCGGGTTCTCTTCCATTCTGACGGGCCTCAACTTCATCGTCACCGTGCACCGGCTGCGCGCCCCCGGACTCACGTGGTTCAAGCTGCCACTCTTTGTCTGGGCGATTTACGCGACCAGCATCATCCTCGTGCTCGCAACGCCGGTGCTCGCAATGACCCTGGTGCTGCTCGCCATGCAGCGGGTGTTCGGGCTCGTCATCTTCGATGAGCTGCTCTGCGGCGATCCGATTCTCTTCCAGCACATGTTCTGGTTCTACTCGCACCCCGCGGTCTACATCATGGTCCTGCCGGCGATGGGTGTGGCGAGCGAGGTCATCTCCTGCTTCGCGCGCAAGCCCGTGTTCGGCTACCGCACCATGGCCTATGCCATCGCCGCCATCGCCGCTTTCGGCTTCATGGTCTGGGGCCATCATCTGTTCGTCGCGGGGCAATCGCTCTACGCGAGCCTCGTCTTCTCGTTCCTCAGCTACGTCGTCGCGATCCCGTCGGCAATCAAAGTGTTCAACTGGACGGCGACGCTCTACAAGGGATCGATCACGTTCGAGGCGCCGATGCTGTATGCGCTCGGATTCGTGGGTCTGTTCCTGATCGGCGGGCTGACCGGGCTATACCTCGCCTCGCTGGCGCTCGATGCCAACCTGTCGGACACCTACTTCGTAGTCGCGCACTTCCACTACATCATGGTCGGCGGCTCGGTGATGGCCTACTTCGCCGGTATCCATTTCTGGTGGCCGAAGATCACCGGCCGGATGTACCCGGAAAGCTGGTCACGTCTCGCGGCCATCGTGATCTTCATCGGCTTCAACCTCACGTTCTTCCCGCAGTTCATCCTCGGCCTCGAAGGCATGCCGCGGCGCTACTTCGAATACGCACCGCAATTTCAGTTCCTCAATATTCTGTCCTCCGCCGGCGCCTCCATCCTGGCAGCAGGCTACGCGCTGCCGGTGCTCTATCTCACCTGGTCCATACGGCACGGTCCCCACGTCGGCCGCAATCCCTGGGGTGCCAAGGGCCTCGAGTGGCAGACCCGATCGCCACCACCGGTCGAGAACTTCGACGTACCGCCACGGATCCCCGAGCGCCCCTACGACTACGACCCCGAAGCGGAGGAGGCCAAACGGAAATGAGCGTGAATGCGGACCTGGCCGGCCGCCGGGCAAATGACAGCGAGTCCGAAGTCGGGCTGTGGGTGTTTCTCGCATCCGAGGTCATGTTCTTTGGTTTGCTCTTCTACGGTTACACCATCACCCGGATGGCTCATCCGCAGGCGTTCGCGATTGCGAGCGCGCACACCGACGTCCTTCTCGGGAGCCTCAACGCGCTCGTGATCTTCACGAGCAGCCTCACTGTGGCGCTCGCCGCGCGCAGCCTGCGGCTCGGAGCCCAGCGCGCGAGCTTTTGGCTCCTGGCCGTGACTCTGACGCTCGGAGTCCTGTTTCTGGCGATCAAGTGCTACGAATACTACGGGGACATCGACAAGCATCTCGTGCCGTGGGGGGACTTCGCGCTCCACGGACCCCTCGCCGGCGGCGAGCGCATGTTCTTCTTCATGTACTTCGTCATGACGGGCGCTCATGCCATCCACCTGACCGTTGGTCTCGGACTCCTCGCGTTCATGCTGGCGGGCGTTGGGCGCGGCGCTTATACGCAGAAAAACACCGAGGCCGTGGAGCTCACGGCACTTTACTGGGCAGTGGTCGATACAGTGTGGATCTTTCTCTATCCGATTCTCTACCTGGTGCATCGATCATGACCTCCGGCGCACTGAGGCTGATCGGTGTGTGGCTGGCGGTCATCGTGCTGCTCGGCGTATCCGTCGGCACCTCGTACATTCCGATGGGGCAATTCAACTCGGTCGTCTCGGTGACCATCGCCTTCATCCAGGCCTTCCTTGTTTGGACGTTTTTCATGCGTCTGCGCTGGAGCGGGGTCCTGGTACGCCTCATCGCTGCGGTCGGGCTCATCTGGTTCCTGCTCCTCCTGGGCCTCAGCCTGACCGATTACCTTACCCGTCACACCGTAGGATCCTGACCATGCAAGACTCCGAAGCACCGATCGAGCGCGTCTGGGCCCGCGCCTACCGGATCCCGACCGAGCAGCCCGAGTCGGACGGGACGATCGAGTGGGATTCAACTACCCTGGTAGTGGCGTATGTCAGGGCTGCCGGCCGAAACGGCATGGGCTTTACCTACTCGGACACCGCTGCCGCGCGTCTCATCGACGAAAAACTCGCGCCCCCCCTGGCCGGGCGAGACGCATTCGCCACTACTGCCTGTTGGGACGAGATGGTGCACGTCGTGCGCAATCTCGGCGCGCCGGGCCTGTGCTCCATGGCGATTTCCGCGGTCGACAGCGCCCTGTGGGACCTCAAGGCGAAGCTGTTGGATGCTCCACTGGTGAGTCTCCTCGGGCAGGCGCGCCGCCGCGTCCCGGTATATGGCAGCGGAGGCTTTACATCCTATTCGGTTGCGCAGCTCGAGAAGCAGCTCGGCGACTGGGTCGCTGCTGGCTTGCGTTGCGTCAAGATGAAGATAGGCCGTCAACCGAAGGAGGATGTGCCGCGGGTGCGCGCCGTACGGGCTGCCATCGGCAAGGAGCCGGAGATTTTCGTCGATGCCAACGGGGCGTACTCACGCAAGCTCGCCCTGCGCCAGGCCGAGGCATTCGCGGACCTCGGAGTGACGTGGTACGAGGAGCCGGTGTCGAGCGACGATCTGAGAGGCCTCGCCCTGTTGCGCGATCGTGCACCCCCGGGAATGGACCTGACCGCAGGTGAGTACGGTTACGACAGCGTGTATTTTCGCAGGATGTGCGCCGCCGGAGCCGTGGACGTACTGCAGGCGGACGCCACCCGATGCAAGGGCGTCACAGGCTTCCTGCGTGCAGCTTCGGTCTCCGACTGCTTCCTGCTGCCGCTCTCGAGTCATTGCGCGCCGGCGCTGCACCTGCACCCGTGTTGCGCGGCGCCTCGCGTGCGGCACATGGAATATTTCCACGACCACGTGCGCATCGAGCAGATGCTGTTCGATGGCGCACCCTCTCCGGTCAATGGCGAGATCGAGCCGGATCTCACCCGTCCCGGCTTCGGGCTCGAGCTCAAGGAAGCGGACGCGCAGCGATTCGCCGTCCGCGCCTAAATCAGCTCGCCCGGGTCGTTCCGCGCTGCATGCTCGCCAGTGCGGCATCCAGCGCTTGGTCGAGAGAAGTGATGATGCCGTCCGTAGCGATCGCGCGAACGACCTGCTCGTTGATACCACCGCGGGTCTGATGCTCGTCCGCCAACTCCTCGAAGGTACGGTCCGGCCCGGCGGTGGCAAGTCCCTCGAGCATTTGGCGGACGAAGGCGCGCGCGGCCTCATCCGCCACGCCATGCCGCTCCATCCATTCGCTGATCGTGCCCGCGAACGCAAAGTAGCTGGCCATGACCGCGGTAGCCGTGCCGAACACGTTGAATACTGCCTCCTGCTCCACCGGAATGGCTCTTCCCAGTGGAGCGAACAGCGCCACGACCTCATCGGCGGGCGGAAAGACCGCGGTGGGCCCCCGGCATCGGGCGACCGATGGCAGCGGCACAGCACGGGTGACCCGTGAGGCCGGCCGGGTCGCACGTTGCAGGTATTCCAGCGATACCCGGGCGACGAGACTCACGACCCGATGATCCGGGCGAAAGCGCAGCTCCCGGAGCACCTCATCGACAATCTGCGGGCGCACCGCTATGACGACGAGCTCGCTCTCATCGAGCACCGTCTGATTGCAGTCAGCGACGCGCACATTGGAGTGTCGGGCCGCCAGCGCGCCCGCTACATCGGTGTTCCTCGGCGAGAGCACGATAGAGACGTCAGTCCTGGCGGCACCGAGACCATCAACGATCGCCGCAGTGATCGTGCCGGACCCGACAAACCCCAACCTCATGCCTTGCGCCCGCCCACGATCGCCACCTCGTTCGCTACCGTCATGCGGCACGATACCGTTTGAGCTCCTCCATCGCCAGCGTGACGGTGCGCGTCACGAAGTCGCGCTCGGCAGACGCGGCCATCGGGGCGTCACGGGGCTCTCGCCAAGCTGGCTTTCGCTGTCTGGGCGCTGCCTCGCTGGTATAGACTTCAGGATTACGCCACCTCTGGAGTCATTGATGGCCATCACCCAAGACAGCGTCGTCACCATCCACTACACGCTCAAGGACGATGCGGGCGCGGTCATCGACAGCTCTGCCTCCGGGGAGCCGCTCGCCTATCTGCACGGTCACGGCAACATCGTGCCGGGCCTGGAGCGCGAGCTCACCGGACACAGCGCCGGTGAGAAGCTGAGCGTTCGAGTCACCCCGGCTGAAGGCTACGGCGAATACGACAAAGAGCTCGTCCAGAGCGTCCCGCGCCGCGCGTTGCGCGGCATCAAGGACGTGCAACCCGGCATGCATCTGCATGCTCAGACCGAGGCAGGCACACGCACGGTCACCGTCACGCGCGTGCAGGGTGATATGGTCACCCTGGATGCCAATCATCCGCTCGCCGGCAAGAACCTCAATTTCGACATCCAGATCGAAGACGTGAGGCAGGCGACGGAGGAGGAGCTGTCGCATGGACACGTCCATGGGCCCGGCGGGCATCACGGGCATTGATAGCGCTTTCATCCACGCCCAAGGGACGAACGGGCCGCAGCGCCGAAATGAGCACGCAACAGGCTATACTTGACCTAACCGAAGGTCGAGAGCACGCGATACATGCCAGCGCGGACCCCGAAAGCCTCCAGCAGCTCCGCGCAACACCCGGCGTTGCGGCTGCACGGTACGATCGCCCGCGACATAGGCGTGCGGATCGTCTCCGGCCGCATCGCGCCCGGTCGCATCCTCAACGGTGAGATCGAAGCCAGCGAGCGCCTGAAAGTCTCGCGTACGGCTTACCGCGAGGCAGTACGCATTCTCGCGGCCAAAGGGCTGATCGAGTCGCGGCCGAAGCTCGGCACCCGCGTGAGCGAGGCGCGCCACTGGCACCTTCTCGACCCCGACGTGATTTCCTGGATCTTCAGCGGGACGCCCGACGAACGGCTGCTGCGCGGACTATTCGAGCTGCGCACCGTGGTGGAGCCGGCGGCTGCAGCGCTGGCGGCGGAGCGGCGCACGCCCGAGCAGCTCGAGATCATGCGTCGCTCGCTCGATCACATGGCAGAGAGCTCGTTGGCCGTCGATGAGGGCCGCCAGGCAGACCGCGACTTTCACACGGCGCTCCTCGAAGCGTCCGGTAACCCTTTTCTGGCCTCTCTGACGAGCGGTGTTGCTGCCGCTGTCACCTGGACGACGATCTTCAAGCAGCGCAAGCGCCCCCTGCCCCGCGATCCCATGCCCGATCACGAGCGGGTATACGGGGCGGTGGCATCGGGCGACGCAACGGCCGCGCGCGCCGCCATGGCCGAGCTCGTGCATCTCGCGCTGCTGGATACCACCGGAGCGCAGTCGGTCAGCCCACGAGCGGCTCGTCGTCGAGGGCGCCAGTCGGGCGGGAACCCGAGACCGCGTA
This sequence comes from Steroidobacteraceae bacterium, assembly GCA_036273735.1. Taxonomy (GTDB): domain Bacteria; phylum Pseudomonadota; class Gammaproteobacteria; order Steroidobacterales; family Steroidobacteraceae; genus 13-2-20CM-66-19. Next base: position 113,122 of record DASUHA010000114.1, read on the forward strand.
GAAAAGGATGAAGAGATAGCAGGCCCAGGGCAGAACGTACGAGAGCTGTAGACCGATGTGGTCGGCGAGCTTGCCCTGCAGCTCAGCGAGCGCACCACCGGCGATCGCCATGATGAGGAGGCCCGAGCCCTCCTCGGTCAGCGGACCCAGTCCGCGGATGCCGAGCGTGAAGATGGTCGGGAACATGATGGAGTGGCAGAGCCCGACGGCGATGAGACACCACATGGCCAGGTGTCCCGTCGAGATGATGGCAACACCCGCGAGCACCAGTGCGCCGACGCTGACGGCTGCAAGCAGGCGACCTGGCGAGATCCACCGCAGCAACCACGCGCCGACGAACCGGCCTGCCATGGCCCCACCCCAATAGAGCACCACGTAGTTCGCGGCCCGCTCGTGGGTCATGCCGCCGATTTCCGGCCGCGAGATGAAGTTGACCAGTGTCGAGCCGATGCCGATCTCGCAGATCATGTAAAGCACGATGGCCGGCACGCCGAAGATGAGGTTGCGGTGCCGCCAGAGACTGTGCCGCGCGCGCTCGGCACGGGCCGCCCGTCGCGTCTCCCGGCCGAGGTCGGGCAGCCGCACGCGCCACACGAGCAACGCCAGCGCGAGCAGCACGACGGCGATGAGGACATAGGGCAGCTCTACCGTATGGATGTCCGCGGCGCGCTGCTGTGCCGATAGAGTAACCGCCCCGTGCGCGGTGCCGGAGACGCTGCGGCCGAGGATCAGCAGGCCTCCGAAGAGCGGCGCGAGCGCAGTGCCGAGGGAATTGAACGCCTGCACCAGATTGAGCCGGCTGGAAGCGGTCTGCGGCGAGCCGATCACCGCCACGTAGGGGTTGGCCGCGACCTGCAGGAGCGTGATGGACGAGGCGAGCAGGAAGAGCGCCACCAGGAACATGTCGTAGGACTCGAGCATCGCGGCCGGAACGAAGGCCACGGCACTCAGCGCCATTCCGAGTAGTCCCAGCACGACCGCGAGCTTGTAGCCGGTGCGCTCGAGCACCTTGGCCGCCGGCACCGCCATGATGAGATAACCGAGATAGAAGGCGAGCTGCACGAGCAGCGACTGTGCGTAGTCCAGACCGAACGCCGACTTGAAGTGCGGCACGAGGATGTCGTTGAGGACCGTCGCGAATCCCCACATGAAGAACACGATCGCGAGCACCACGAGCGCCGCGGTATAGCTCTGCCTGGGAGAGGCCTGCTCGGCCACCACCCCGGAGCCGCCCGGAAGGTTGACTGCCATTAGGGTTACCTCGATGACTCGGGCAACCAATATCGGCCGCGCGCGCGCCTGTCAAGCCCGTCGGCGCATTTACTCAGACAAGAGAATCGCCTTGGTCTATGATCCGGTTGCATGTCAGTGCGGCTGGTACAGGTGGAACTTGCGGGTGGCGCGCGCTGCGTTGCGGCACTCGAGCACGGGCGCCCCGGCAGAACAGGAGGGATCGAGGCCGTCCGGCTCGAGGGCATCAGCTCGGTCTACGAGCTCGCGGGTGCCGCCATTGCGGAGGGCCGCTCGCTCGAGGAGGCGGCGCGACAGCGACGGGGCCGTGAGATCCTCGAAGTCGACGGCGGGGATGCCGCCATACGTCTGCTCGCGCCCATCGACCATCCCGATCCGGCGCATCTTTATCTCACGGGCACCGGCCTCACCCATCTCGGCTCCGCCGAGAGCCGCGACAGCATGCACGCGCTCGCCGCGCAGGATGGCGCGCAAACCGACTCGATGCGCATGTTTCTCGACGGGCTCAGGGGTGGCAAACCTGCCGCCGGTCTCGTGGGCTCGCAGCCGGAGTGGTTCTACAAGGGCGATGGCGCCAGCATCGTGGGCACCGGGACACCGCTCGAGATGCCGGCATTCGCGCGCGATGGCGGGGAGGAGCCCGAGATCGCCGGAATCTACCTGATCGATTCGGGAGGCGTGGCCCGGCGCCTCGGGTTCTGCCTCGCCAATGAGTTTTCCGATCACCTGACGGAGCGGGAGAACTATCTCTGGCTCGCGCATTCGAAGCTCCGCCCAGCCGCCCTCGGGCCGGAGCTTCTCTCAGGGCCGCTGCCCGCGGACGTGCGCGGCAACAGCAGGGTGCGCCGCGGCGAGCGGGTGATCTGGGAGAAGACCTTCCTGACGGGCGAAGCCAACATGTCGCACTCCATCGCCAATCTCGAGCACCACCATTTCAAGTATGAGAACTTCCGCAGACCTGGTGACGTGCACGTGCACTTCTTCGGCACCGCGACGCTGTCGTTCTCGGACCAGTTGCTCATCGAGCCGGGCGATCGCTTCGAGATCAGCGCGGATGCGTTCCTGCTGCCGCTCCACAACGAGCTCATCCGCGCCTCCCCCCGCCCGTTCTCGGTACGCCCTCTGTAGCCCGGAGGATCCGTGAGATCGGCGCATCGACGTTGTCTTGCCCTCACCGGGCTGCCGCAACCCGCCCGCGCGCGCCAGGGTCTGGTGCCGGGGGCTCACCACCGATTGCTGCCTCATCAGCCTTAGGAGCGCCCTCACTATGTCTCAAGCCAGAATGGCCCTGATCACTGCGATCGCCGTGGGCGCACTTGCTGCCGCCGCGGATGCCGGCGCTGCTCAGGCACGGCGCGCGACCTTTGGCGCACTCGCGGACGGCAGTCGCATCGAGGCGGTGGACCTCACCAGCCGGTCGGGCATCAGGGCGCGCATCATCACGCTCGGCGCACGCATCCAAGCGCTCTATACGCCGGATCGTACCGGTAAGCTCGATGATATCGTCCTCGGATTTGCGAGCCCGCAGCAGTATTTCGATGACGGCAACTATTTCGGCGCCACCGTCGGCCGCTTCGCCAACCGCATCGGCCGGGGCCGCTTCACCCTCGGGGGGCGAGCCTATCAGATCTCGACCAACGATCACGGCAACAGCCTCCATGGCGGCACGCGTGGCTTCGACAAGCGCATCTGGAAGATCGACTCGATCGCGAGCGGCCGGAGCGCCTCGGTCGTGATGTCGTACGTGAGTCCCGACGGCGAGGAGGGTTATCCGGGCACGATGCACGTGGCCGCTACATATACCCTCTCGGACGACGGGGAGCTGCGCATCGACTATCGCGCCACCACCGACAAGCCGACCATCGTCAACCTCAGCGGCCACTCCTACTTCAATCTGGCTTCGAGTCCGGGCGACTTCTCGACGATGCCCGACCTGCTGCAGCTCGATGCCTCACGCTACACACCGGTGGACGCAGTGCTCATCCCCACGGGTGAGATCGCGCCCGTCGCCGGGACAGCGCTCGACTTTCGCAAGCCCACCGCCATCGGGCTGCACATCCGCGACGGCAACGATGCGCAGATCCGCTACTGTCACGGTTACGACATGAATTTCGTGCTCGACGGCCGACCCGGAACTCTCAGACGCGCGGCCCGCGTCGAGGACCCCCGCTCCGGCAGGGTGCTCGAGGTCTACACCACTGCGCCGGGTGTGCAGTTCTACTCCGGCAACTTCCTGGGCGGCACGGTGATCGGCAAGCACGGCATCGCCTATCGCCAGGGAGATGCCGTCGTGCTGGAGCCACAGGATTTCCCTGATGCGCCCAATCACGCCAACTTCCCCTCAGCGAAGCTCGACCCCGGCGCCACCTACCACAACGTCATCGTCTACCGTTTCTCGGTGCGGCGATAACCTTGCAGCCGTCAGCGCGCCGACCGTACCAGGGCGTCCGCCGCATTGGATTCCAGCACCCACGTCGCTGCCGCATCGACGGTGTACTCGTCCTCGAACCAGAGAAAACCGAAATCATCGATGCACTCGGGAAAATCGGGCTTGATGATCACATAGCCCGGAATCATGCCGCCGGGAACGAAAGTGTCGTCGGCGCGATTGTTGCCGTAGGCCACCAGCTTCGAATTCGTACCGATCGCC
>DASUHA010000115.1:0-64686 GCA_036273735.1 Steroidobacteraceae bacterium
TGGCGCTACATGTCGATGCAGGCGATCCGTAACGATCCAGCCTGGGATAATGGCAACTACACCCATGAGCCGATGGAGGGCGTGGACGAAGCCGCAGACTGGCTCATTATCGCCGGCTCGGCGCCACAACAGATGCAGAAAGATCTGCCGACCCGGAAGCAGGCCGAGGACTATGTCAAGGAGAGGGTGCAGTACTATGCGTCCTACATCGACGCCGACGATTTTCTGTACCAGGTCGATTCCTCGCGCTTCTACAATCCGGAGCCGCGCTTGGGCTCGATCGTGGCGCCCGTCACGTGGATCAATTCCGGCGATGACTTCATCAACCCGCCGGAGCTCGAGGACATCGCTCAGAAGCTGGTCCGCAGGATTCCGCACGGACGCTACATCCTGATTCCGGCATCCATGGAGACCTACGGTCATGGGACGCACACCCACGCTGCGGTGTGGAAGCGCTATCTCATCGAGCTGCTCGCCAAGTCGCAGAAGAAATAGCGGGGACGGGACGGGCAGGCCGCTGCCCCCGTCGGCGGCCGGTCAGGAGAAGAGCGTGCCGCCGTTGACCGCGACCGTTTGGCCGGTCATGTAGCCGTTGTAGACGAGCAGCAGCACGGCCTGCGCGATCTCTTCCCCCGTTCCGGCCCGCCCAACCGGAATCCGGGCCGGGACGCCTGCCTCGATCAGCGGCTTCCCCATCTCAGTGTCGATGAGTCCGGGTGCGATGGCGTTGACCGTTACACCCTCGGCCGCGAGCCGCAGCGCGTAGCCGCGCGTGAGTCCTTCCAGACCTGCCTTCGCGGCTGCGTACGCGATGCTGATCGAGCCGGAGCCGATGCGGGCTCCGACCGAGGAGATATTGACGACCCGTCCCCATCGCCGCGCCCGCATGCCCGGCAGAACGGACTGTGTGCAGAGAAAGGCGGATTTCAGGTTGACGGCCATCGTGCGATCGAAATCCTCTTCCGTGATCTGCTCGAGCCCACGAATCGCAGCCATGCCGGCGTTGTTGACCAGAATGTCGATGGCGCCGAGGCGCTTCTCGATTTCATGCACCATCGCCTCGACCGCGCTCCGAGCCGAGACATCGGCACCGAAAGCGGCGGCACGGCCACCATTCTTGCATATGGCCTCGGCGACTGCCTCCGCCTCCGTGCCACTCACGCGATAGTTTACTGCGACCGCAGCTCCGGCCTCTGCCAACGTGATCGCGATCGCCTTGCCGATGCCGCGCGAGCCACCCGTGACCAAGGCCACGCGGTCTTTCAGGTCATGCATTCCCGACATCCTGGCTACTCGTCAAGGAACACAGTTTCGGCTCGAGCCTTCTCGAAACACAGGTTCACCGTCCGGCCCACGCCGATCGTGCGATGCACCACCCCGGCCGGAACGGTCGCGGCCTGAAGAGGCCCGATGCGAATGGACTCGCCATTTTGCATCTCGATGATGATCGCTCCTTCCAGGACGACGAAGAGCTCATCGGAGGTCGGATGCACATGCCAGCGGTACTTTCCCTGGAACACGGCCAGGCGCAGGCAGCTGTCATTGACTCGATTGAGCACCTGGTTCCGATACTCCTCGGTCACTGACCGGGCTTCATCCGGCAGGTCGATGACCTGCAGGCTCGGATATTTGACCGGCTCGCTGCTGTATCCAGCCGCCGTCGTAGCTTCAGTCATGGGCTTCTCGCAGACCGCGGGGAGGGCATGGGAGGATGATACAGCGGATGCTGCAGGTCCGCCCCCATGGAGGGACCGATGCCGTCAGTCGGCAACCAACTGCGACGCTCGTGCTCGACCGTCACCAAGGAGTCCCGATCCCCTTCTGATTCGCCGATTGAGAGGCTCCGAGTAGCCGCGTGCAATCATGTACCCGAGCAGGATGCTCGCGCCCAGCATGGCTCCATACCAGGCCGGTAGCGCAGCGCGTGCTGCGTGTGTCTGCTTCACGACCGCAATCAATCCGAGGACGATCAGCATGTGGAAGAGATAGATCTCGTAGCTGCAGCGGCCGATCGCGCGCAGCCAGCCTGTGCCTCTTGCCATCGCCGCGTTTCCCGTTCCGTTGCCGAATGCAACGACCATCAGCGCGATCCCCAGCTCCAGGGCCGTGACGTCGAGCCCCAGGGCGGCGATGCCGGTGTGAGCATCTTCGTTGCAAAGGACGACCGTCAGCGCACTGATCGATGCTCCGGCGAGGAGGGCGATCCTCGAGCCGCGCCGTCCGAGCAGCCCGCGGTGGGAACCGAGTGCGGCAATGCATCCGAATGCGATCGCGTCGGTGCACGAGAGGTAGGCGTATTCTCTCCATGGATCGGCATCGCCCAACAGAGTGCGGGTAACCGGTCCCACGATCAGCAGTGTCGCGAGCGCGAGCAGGAACATCCGCTCATTGCGCAGGAGCACGGCAGCGAGCGGGAACAGAAGATAGAACGCCTCCTCCACCGACAAAGACCACAGCACGTCCCAACCGCCCGGGAGATAACCATGATGTCCCTCGAGCCAATTCACATGAAACGTGAGCGCCGCGACCAGGGCGCGGCCGAGGGATGCGCGCTCGGGACGAATCGTAAAATCGGGCACGCCGGTGAGGTGCAGTGTGCTCAAGGCGATGAGGAGGAGCAGCAGGCAGGGAGCGATCCGCGCGAATCGCATCCGGTAGAAGCTGCCGATCCGCACGGCGCCGAGGCTCCCCCAGCGACGCAGCGACAGCCCCGTGATGAGAAAGCCCGAAATGACGAAAAATGCCACGACGGCGTAGTACCCGGACCAGAAGAGCACCTGCTCCATCAGCGCGGGCACGGCGTGCTGCACCGGCAAGTGATTCAGGACGAACCGCAGGTTGATGTGATGCAGCACGACCAGCAGCACGCACAGGCCCCGGAGCACATCGACTCCGGCAAGCCGCGACGATGAGGTGTTACCCGCTGTATCGATCGTCTCGCTCACCGCGGCGTCCCGATCGCCACAGCGTCACGACCCGCTACGGCAGCACGCGAATCCGCATGTCGCGGACCGCGATCGCCCCCGGATGGTTGCCCTGGATCCCGATCAGACCCTCCGCCGCCAGCCCGTATCCCGGATATGCCGAGAACTTAGAGGCCGCGACCCGCTTCTTCCATTCGGGGCTGCCCAGGTGGTAGTCGACGATCCTGCGGCCGTTCATCCAGTAGGTGACATGATTACCGCGGACGACGATGCGCGACTCGTTCCATTGGCCATAGGGATGCACGACCCCGGCAGGTGCCGGGTACATGGCGTACACCGAGCCCGCCGCCGTCATCCGGTTCCTGCCATCCGGGGCATTCTCATCGTCGAGAAGCTGGTATTCGGGCCCGGTCCAGTAGATCTCATCGTACTGATGGGTTGCCCGATAGAAGATGCCGCTGTTGCCCTCCTTGCCGATCTTCCACTCGAGCTCCAGCTCGAAGTCTTTGTAAGGCTGCGTCGACTCGAGGTCTTCGACCGGCCCGCTCTTCGAGAGCACGCCACCGTGCACGGTCCAGCCCGCAGGGAGCCCCGGGTGTTGCCAGCCGCGCAGCGACCTGACGGAGTCGCCCTCGATCAGATTCTGCCACCCTGCGCGTTGGCTTTTCACATGACTTGCTGCGGTCGCATGTCCGGTGACACCATACGACAGCACCAGCGTTAGCGCCGACGCAAGTGCGAGCGGCCGTAATTTACGTATCATCTGCGCGAAAGACGGTCTCATGCCAATCCGAGCCTCTTGAGTAATTCGACCGGCGGGCCGTCGAAGTGGGTCAGCGCCACATTGCCGATGTATTTCAGGTCCTTCCGGCCGGCGAGCGTCGTGTAGAACCCTGCAGCCGTCAGGTTCCGATAGGTGGCGAAAAACTGCGCCGGTTGCTGCAGGTCCGCAGGAGCGCGGCTGACATTGCAGATGCGGTCGCAGATCTTGCGCTGCTCTCCTTCGTGCAGCTTCGCGAACGGCTGCTCGGCAGCATGCCGCGCCTGCCCATCCAGCCAGGCGAAGCCATTCAATATCGTCTCGCGATCCTCGCGCTGCTGCGGATAGGGTGCGCTGACCCACTCGTCGATGAAGTCGACTACTCCGACGGCCGAGGCGGACGGGGAGTGCTCGTCCGCGGGGATGATGAGATCGGACAGCGACGCTGCGAGCTGCTTCTGCTCGGCGCTCAAGGTGAGCGGCCAGAAGGCTCCCTTCTCGTAGGCCTTGATCAGGTCGGGGTCCGGTCCATACCCGTGCACGGTGGGCTCGAACTCCCGCAGTGGGCCCGGGGCCGACGCGCCCGGCTCCAACCTGTAGGTTGCGCGGGCGCGCAGCGCCGGAACGCCGGCCGCGGCCGCGATGATCAGTTTGATGGTCGTACGCCTGTCGGTCATATCTCGCGCCTCTTCATCCGCTCCATGATGTGATCGGACATGCGCCACGCCAGCGCCATGATGGTGAGCGTCGGGTTCTTGTCGGCGTTGTACGGGAAGACGCCGCCGTCGGCCACGAAGACGTTGGGAACGTCCCAGGTCTGGGACCAGCTGTTGGTCACCGAGTTGTGGGCGCTCGCCCCCATGATCGTGCCCCCGACCTCGTGAATCATGTACCCGCCTGGCGCGATCGCCTTGACGGGGTCGGTGATGATCGGTGTTTGGACTCGGCCTCCCATCGCCTGCACGATCTGGCCAAAAGTCTCCTGCATGTGGACGGCCTGGCGTTGCTCGTAATCGCCCCACTGCCAGTGGAAACGCAGTACCGGGATGCCGAACCGGTCCTTCACCTTGGGGTCGATCTCGACATAGCATTTGTCGTTCGGCACCATCGCGCCGCGCCCGTCGAAGTAGACGAATGAGCCGTAATATCGGCGGGCATCTTCCTTGAATTTCCTGCCGTAGCTGCCGCCCGTCAGCCACTCGAAGCCGCTGAAGGTCCCGATGGAGGGCATGCCCTTACCGCCGCCGTACTCGATGTGATAGCCGCGCGGGAAGGGGAGCTTGTGTGCGAGCTGCTCCTTGTACAGCCACCACGGGACGTACACTTGCAGGCCATCTGCCGCGTCCTCGTTGAGAGGCGGCAGATTCTCGAGCAGCGGAATCTGTGCGCCCACCGAGCTTCCTACGGTATCCAGCACGTAGCGTCCGACGAGCCCGCTGGAGTTGCCCAAGCCGTTCGGAAACTGGCCGCTCTTGGAGTTGAGCAGAATGCGCGCGCTTTCGCACGCACTTGCGCCGAGCACGATCACCCTTGCGGTGGCATGCTCGTGTCGCCCGGTTGTAGCGTCGACGAATCTTACGCCGTTCGCCCGCCCGTTCTTGCCCATCGTCACCTCATACACCATCGCATTCGTGATGATGTCGAGGTTCCCGGTTGCAAGCGCCGGCGGCAGGTGAACTGTGGTGGACTGGTAGTTGGCCGCGACGGCGCAGCCGCGCCCGCAAGGGGTAGCCCACAGACACGGTGAGCGCTTCCGCATTGCATCTGCCAGGATTTGCTGCGCCCGCGCGTTACCCGGATGCAGCTTCCCCGGGATCGTGCGGTGGTCCTGGGCGCGTGTGAGCACGGCCCGGCGACCCGGCAGCACGGGAATGCCCAGCGGTGGCGCGCGATGCATGAGCAAGTGATCGCTGACGATCGGCTTCGGCGGCGGCAGGAGGGTCCCGCCCGGGCCGGCCGGCGTGTTTTCCAATGAAGTCTCGCCGCCGTAGACGCCGATCAGCAGCTCCACCTTGTCGTAGTAGGGGGCAACGTCGTCGTAGCCGATGGGCCAGTCGAATCCCAGCCCGTCACGGCTGCGGGGCTTGAAGTCATAGGGGCCATTGCGCAGCGAGATCCGGCCCCAGTGGTTGGTGCGCCCGCCCAGCATCCGCGCCCGCCACCAGGTGAAGTTGCCGCCCCATTTATCCGGGACGGAGACATACGGCTCTCCGGGGACATCCCAGCCGCCGTCGATTGTTGCATCGTAAAAGCCCTTGTTCTTATCGGGCGTGCCCGCGCCGCCGAGCGGGGCCATGTCCGGGGTCTGAAACATCGGTGTCTCGTGCGCCGGTGTGTACTGACGCCCGGCCTCGAGCATGAGCACGCGCACACCCTCCATGCACAGGGTGTAGGCCGTTTGGCCGCCGCCCGCGCCGGAGCCGACGATGATGACGTCGTATGAGCCGCGTTGAGTGTTTGCCGTCACGAATGGCATCGATCAATGCTCCGTCGTTGAAGTTGTCTCAGGTTCTGTAGGCTTGCCTGCCGAATCCCTGCACCGGAATGCCCCGGTGCGCCAGCACCTCGTGCTGCAGCGCATACATTGCCGCTGCTGCCTCGTCGATTGCCCGCGCAAAAGCGAGCGAGCCGGCGAGAATGGGTCCGAGAAGCGCTTTGTCCTGCACCCGCGCCTTGGGATATTCGTGCTCCAGCACGAGGTACGTGCGCTGCGGGTCGAGGTCGAGCAGCTCGCGCGCCGCGAGCTGATGATCGAGCCAGTCCACCGACCGGTTCTGCAGGTAGGCGAGCGGATCGTGGCGGGCCGTCCCCGGCAGCTCGTGCTCGCAGAAGACCGTTTGCTTCTTCCAGGCGTTCTGCTGTTCCGAGGGATCGGCTCGCGGCGTATCGCCATCGCGGTCGCCCCGCTGCATCGTCTGCCCGCCATATCCCCACGCGGCGATGCCACGTGAGTCGATCACCTGGCCCTTGACGTGAAAGCGCTGGATGAGGAAGGCGTAGCCTGAGTCCCGTAGATACTGGAACAGCGAGCGCGAGTCCTGTCCCATGAGGATGGCGTGCGAGGGATCATAGTGGATGCGGAACTGATCGCCGACGCCGTGTCGCTCACAAATCCGGTGCAGCGCAATCCACGGCCCCGGAGCATAGGCGATGTTGTTGTGCCAGGCGTCGGTCACGTTCCATCCCGGCATCGGGCATTGCTCCACCAGATAGGTGAGCCCTCGCGCTTTCGCCTCCCGCAGCAACGGGATGAATATTTCCTCGAACATATCGAGATTGGCGTCCATACCGATCTTGGGATTGCGTCCGACGAAGCCCACGACTGCATCGCAGCGCAGCAGCACCGCTGCGTCGAAGACGCGGAGCATCAGGTCGTGCTTGACCTTGCGCGCGCGCTCGTCCGGGACGAGCATGTTGTCGAAATAGCCGAGCTCCGAGAGCCCGACGCCGGTCGAGCGCATGGCGCTCTCGACTCGAGCGGCGCGCGCCGCGGTGAAGGGCTTGCGCAGGTCCAACGTGTTGGCGACCGGATCGAGGAGGGCCGCGGCAGGAACGTCGCTTTGCGATGGATGCAGAGCACACGACAGCTCGATATTGGGGGCGCCGATCTCTGCGGCAAAGGCCAGCCATTCCTCGACCGCCAGATCCGGGTCCGCTTCCCGCCGCTCCCTCGGTGTCAGCTCCTGGAGCGCCGCCGTGAGAATGCTCAGCTTCATGGGCCGCGGCTGGAATGCGCCGGCGCTCGTGCCGCCGCCTGCCGGCGCTTCCGCCGCACGGGGACTATTGCTGGGGGACGGCATGGGCGATCCTCTCGTTGCGGAACGAGAATATGAAGAGCACCGCGACCGCGAATGCGAACACCGCCGGATAGGCCCAGACCGTTACCCAATCGTGCCCGGCGGGCACGCTGTAGCGGTCGGTAATGGCACCCGCGGCGGAAAAGCCGATGAGCATCCCAACGCCGTAGGTGGCCAGGGTGATGAGTCCCTGCGCGGCGGCCTGCCGTTCCGGGCCCGCGCGGGTGTCCGTGTAGATCTGACCGGAGGCGAAGAAGAAGTCGTAGCAGGGCCCGTGCAGGGCGAGCCCGACGAGCAGCAGCCACTCGAGCTGCCAGGAATCACCCAGCGAGAAGAGGGCATAGCGGCAGGCCCATGCAACCATCCCGATGAGAAGTGTTGTCTTCATGCCGTAGCGCTTGAGGAACAGCGGCAGCAGCAGCATGAAGAAGAACTCGGAGGCCTGCCCGAGCGTCTGCTTGCCGGCTGCGTGCGCAATGTGGATCTCGGTCAGGAACTGGTTGGCGTCCTGGTAATAGAACGCGAGCGGCACGCAGATCAGAATCGAGGCGAAGAAGAAGATCGCGAAGTTACGCTCGCGCAGCATCTCCAGGGCATCGAAGCCGAGCAGGCTACCCAGGCTGCGCTTGCCGCGCGCGGTGCCGAGTGGCGGGGTGCGCGGCAGCGTGAAGCTGTATGCGCCGAGCAGGAACGAGCTCACGGCGCACATCGTGAACGTGTAGTGCAATGCACCGCCCGCCAGCGCTGCCGGAGCGTCCCAGGCGAAAACATAGCTGATCACGAGTCCCGCCACGATCCATCCGATGGTTCCCCACACGCGTACTTTGGGAAAGTCCCGCGCTGGCACGTCCATCTGCCGGAACGACACCGCATTGACGAGCGCCAGGGTGGGCATGTAGAGGATCATGTACGCCAGCAGATAGGGATAGAAATGCGAGAATTCGTGCGCCCGCGCGAGCATCAGCATCAGCACGCCACAGACGATGTGGATGCTGCCGAGCAGCCGCTCCGCATTGAAGTATCGGTCGGCGATGAGTCCGACGATGAAGGGTGCGATGATCGCGCCCCAGGCCTGGGTCGAGTAGGCGAGCCCGCTTTGCTCCCCGGTGGCGTGCAGGTTGAGGGCGAGGAAGCTCCCCATGGTGACGAACCACCCGCCCCACGTGAAGAACTCCATGAACATCATCACGTTCAACCGCAGCTTCATGGAGTTCGTCAGCACGAGAGGCGCCTCAGTCGAAACGCGTGAGCCCAACGTCCCGCAGCGGATGTCGGGTCGTGACCTGCAGTCGCAGAGTTCCGAGGTTATTGCAATACAATTTCGCTGTCAAAAACATTGGAATATTTGTTTCGCCGCGCCGAGCGGCTGCCAACCTCATGCGGGCGGCGGGATTTTCCGCCAGACACCGCCCGCGGCGTGACTCGCAAGCATGGCTTCGACCAGGAGGTCGCTGCGATATCCGTCGGCGAACGTTGCGAGGGCGGCTGGCCGCGCCCGAGGTCCCGCCCCGTCTCGTATCCATTGGTACGCATCGGCAATCACGTTGCGAAAGGCGTCTGCCCAGGCTTCCTGGTGTCCCGCCGGCAGATGCGCGTAGCGTGCTGCGTCTGGAGAGAGGATGGAAGGATCCTTGCCGACCACGCTGCTCGGCTGGCCGAATCGCCCGATCCAGAGCTCGTTCTGTCGCTCCTGCAGCCAGCGTACCGAGGCCTGGCGCCCACAGACTTCGAGCTGCAGATCGTTCTTGTGGCCGGGAAGCACCTGGCCGATGGCGACGCAGCCCTTCGCGCCGCCCCGAAACCGCAGCAATACGGTTGCGAGGTCCTCGCTCCTGATCCTGACTCGGCGGCGCCCGCGGGTGGTGGTGCGTGAGAACGTACCGCCCGCGGCGCGGGAGACCTCCCGCCGCGCGACCACCGTGCCGAGGTCGGCCAGCACGGCCTCGATCCTGAGCCCGGTCACGTGCTCCGCGAGATCACACCAGTGCGAGCCGATGTCGCGCAGCGCGGAGCTGGCGCCACCGCGGGCCGGGTCGAGCCGCCAGGAATACACCCGCTCGTCCGCGAGCCAGTCCTGTAGGTACTGTCCATGCACATAGCAGAGCGGGCCGAGCTCGCCGCGGCTCACCATCGATCGGGCCTCCTGCACGAGCGGATTGCCGCGATAGTTGAATGTTACCACGTGGGCGACGCCGGCGCGGCGTGCCGCCTGCCACAGCGTCCGGCTGTGCTCGGCGCTGTCCGAGAGCGGCTTGTCGGAGATGACGTGTTTGCGGGCAGCGAGCGCGGCGAGCGAGACCTGGAGGTGCAGATGATTCGGCGTCGTGTTGTGAACGACATCGATGTCCGGATCGGCGATGAGCTCGCGATAGTCGCCGTAGGCGCGCTCCACGCACCACTGCGCCGCCCGCCGGCGCGCTGATTCGCTGCTCGAGCCGGCGAGGGCCAGCACCTCCACATCCCCCAGGCGGCGTACTGCCTCGATGTGCTGGGCGGCGATGAACCCCGGACCGATGAGCCCCATCTTGAGCCGTTTCACTGCAAACCCCTCACGGTGCGCGTCACTGAATTGTAGTCGATCGGAAACAATCGCGGGCCAGAATGCCCGCCGGCGACATGTCCAGGGGACAACCGCGGTCCCAAGCCAAAATGCCTGTTCCAATCATCTTGACAGCGAAATTTTCATTACAGTATGCTTTCGTGCATATCACTTGGGGGAGTGCGTGCCGATGAGAACCAACCGAGTGTCCGGCAGGAGCGCCCGCAACGGGCGGCCGACCAGCCTGCTCAACGGCAACGCGCTTGCCGCTGCCCGCTTCAGGGGCGCACGGGCGGGCAGCGTGGCTGCCGTCGTCGCCGGCATTCTCGGCGGCGCCGGGCTCACGGCCACCCCGGCGCACGCGCAGACCGCGCCTGCCCAAACGACGCTGGCCGCCCCGCCGACCGGCGGCTCGGCGCAGACCTCGCAGAATCTGCAGGAAGTGGTGGTCACTGCCACGGCGACGCAGGTGAAGAAGCTCGATGCCAGCTACAACGTCGTCGCTGCCGACAACGAGTTGATCAAGGAGTCGAATCCGCTGAGCTCGGCCGACATCCTCAAGATCGCCCCCGGTGTCTGGCCGGAGTCCTCCGGCGGGCAGACCGGCGCCAATATCGAGGTGGCCGGCTATCCGAGCGGCGGCGACTCGCCGTTCTTCACCAACATGATCATGGGCATGCCGCTTTACGGCTCGCCGAACCTCGCCTACATGGACTCGAGCTCTCTTTTCCGGCTGGATGACAGCATCGAGCGCGTCGAGGTGGTGCAGGGCGGCCCGTCCGTTGTCTTCGGGCCCGGCCAGTTCGGTGGCACCGCCAATTACATCCTCAAGACCGGCAAAAATTCTCCGGGCGGCCAGGTGGGCGCCACGTACGGCACCGAGGGCCTGTGGCGCGGCGACGCGTACGATGGGTTCCAGATCGCCGATGGCTGGTATGGGAGCATCGGCGGCTATTACAACAAGTCGCACGGCGTTCGCGACTCGCAGTTTCCGGCGATCGAGGGCGGGCAGTTCACCGCGACCCTCGAGCACGACATCGAGGGCGGCACGGTGACCGCATGGGCGCGCGTTCTCGATGAGAAGGACCAGTACATCACGCCCCTACCGATCATCCAGAACGCCAACGGGTCGTACTCGGGCTATCCGGGATTCAATCCGCTCACCTCCACCTTCAACGGCTACGGCAACCAGAATCTGAGTCTCGCCGACCCCTTCAGCGGCGGATTCATGAATGCGAATCTCGCCGATGGGCGCGGCAGCCGGCTAACCTATTTCGGTATCAATTACGACCAGCACCTCGGCGGCTGGACGCTGCACAACGGCTTCCTCGTCAATGGCGGCGGCCTCGATACCAACGGCTGGTTCTCGGGATCGAATCCGCGGCCCCTGAGCATGTATCTCTACGGCTGCAACGTCCTGGAGCCGGCCGGCTGGTGCAAGGGCAGCAGCCCGATCGACACGAACAACCTCGGGACCGGTGGCAAGGGATTTGACCCCGCTGCCTTCGACATCAGGGCGGTCTACGCCGGCAGTGGGGCGGCGGTGCCGCTCTCCACCAATGTCATCCAGCAGAGCTATCATCTCATTCAGAAGTCGCTGCAGAACATCGCGGACGAGTTTCGCGTGAGCCGCCGGATGTTCGCCGGAAATACGCTCACCGCCGGACTGTACCTGGCGTTCTATACCGATAACGACAAGTGGTCGGCCAACAGCGGAATAATGACCGCGACGCCCAACGCGCAGATGATCGCGCTGAGCTACGTAGACACGGGCGGCAACATCAATAATCTCACCAGCCCGCAGGGCATAGTGAACATGAACGGCACCTACACCACCCCGGGCCGGCATGGCGACGGCCGCAACGTCGCGCCCTACTTCTCGGATAGCTGGCAGCTCGGCCCGTGGCTGCTCGACTTCGGCGCGCGCCTGGAGCACATCGACCTGCACCAGCGTACCTGCCAGACGAGCACCGAGCAGCTCGGCACTCAATACGACCTATACGACATCAAGGTACCGATCTGCAACGGGGCGTTCGACTACGAGCACTATGCGCGCACGATGCCCGAATATACCGCGGGCCTGAACTACACGTTCTCTAGCAACATGAGCGCCTACGTTCGGGTCAACAACGGCGTGCATTTCCTCAACTTCGACGACATCTCGAACACCGCGCACAACACCCCGCCGACGTTCCATCCGATCGAGACGGCGCACAACTACGAGATCGGCTACAAGTTCCAGGCCCACTACCTGTACCTCGACCTCAACGCCTGGCATCGTACCTTCGACGGCATTTTCTACCAGGAGAGCGACCTCTCCGGGGTGCCCATTCCGGGCGGCTACGGCACATATGGCTCGACGGCCAACGGTGTCGATGTCGATGGCTATATCGGCCCGTTCGCCGGCCTGACGCTGCGGTTCGTCGGCGATTACATGGACGGGCACTACACGAACAACCACTCCTGCCTATCCTTCATCGACATCTTCGGCAATAAGCAGTGCGTTTTCATCAACGGCTCGCCCTTGCAGCGGCAGCCGAAATTCCAGGTACGCATCACGCCGAGCTATTCCGCGACGGTTCCTTGGGGCGATGTGACCACTTGGCTCACCTTCGAGCATGTCGGCCAGCGGTTCAATGATACTTACGGCCAGCAGCCTCTCGGCGCTTACAACATGCTCAATGCCGGCATTCTCACCGACGTCGGCAACAACTGGCAGTTCCGCGTGCAGGGCACGAATCTGACGAATGCGATCGCGCTCACCGAGGGCAATGCCCGCCAGTTCGGCCGGGCGCTCGGTGTAGGCAATGTCCTCCTGGCGCGTCCCTACGAGGGCAGGGAAGTCAACCTCACGGCAAGCTACCGGTTCTAGGCCTCTCGCGAGAGCCTCCCCGCGGTTCCCCCTGACGGGGAGGCTCGCGATGGCGCCGCGGCGATGCCTCAGATCGTCGCGGCGCCCGTTTCCCGGGCCTCAGCGCGCTTGAGAATAGCGCCCGCGCAGCAGCTCCTCGATCGCCTCGAGCGAGCGGCCTCCGGTCTCGGGCACGTGGCGGAAGGAGAAGGCGACCGCGAGGATCCCCACCACCACGAATCCGAAGAACGTGGAGGAAACCCCGAAGCGCGCCACGAGCTGCGGGAAGGAGAAGGCCACCACGAAGTTGGCGCCCCAGAGGACCAGGGTCGCCGCGCCCATTCCGAGCCCGCGCACCTTGAGCGGGAAGATTTCCGACAGCAGCAGCCAGGTCACCGGCGAGACGAAGCCCTGTTGAAAGCAGAGGAAGAGCGACATGGCGCCGAGCACCAGATACGCGAGCGACGGCGATGGCCGGAAAAGGAGCGAGACGATGCCGAGCAGCAGAAGCGAGGAGGTCGTGCCGATGAGGCCCGTCACCAGCATCGGCCGCCTGCCGATGCGGCCGACGAGCGCGATGCCGATGAATGTTGCGAGGACGGATACCACTCCATTCAGTACGTTCGCCACGAGCGCGCCCTGGATGCCGAGTCCGGACCGCGACAGGATCTGGGTGCCGTAGTACATGATGGAGTTGACGCCGGTCACCTGCTGCACGATGCCGATGCCGATGCCGACGATCAGTACCGCCCGCACCCAGGGAATGCGCAGTGCCGACCAGCCGCGGATGTCCGAGGCAGCCTCCGCAGCGGCGAGCTCGGCGATGGCCCGGGCTTCGGCGGCCGCCGCTCCCGCGGGACGCAGGCGGGCGAGTACCGCCTCCGCCTCGGCCGGCTGGGCACGTGCGATCAGCCACCGCGGGCTCTCTGGCAGGAAGGCCGAGCCGATGCCGAGCGCGATGCCCGGCACCGCGGCCACACCCAACATCCAGCGCCACACAATATGCGATTCACCCCACGTGTGGGCGATCAGGGCATTGACGGCAAAGGCGAGCAGTTGACCGGACACGATCATCAGCTCGTTCTGCGTGACCAGTCGCCCGCGAACCTCGGGCGGTGCGAGCTCCGCGAGGTAGGTCGGCACCACCACCGAGGCGCCGCCCACGGCGAGTCCGAGCAGAAAGCGGAATGCCGCGAGAGCCGAGCGGTCGGGCGCCAGCGCGCAGGCGATGGCGCCCGCGACGAAGGTGCCGGCGAGCAGCCACATGGTGCGCCGGCGGCCGATCCGGTCGGCGAGCCGCCCGGCGATGAGCGATCCTAGCGCCGCACCCAACAGCAGCGCCGCCGTGATCAGGCCTTCATCCGCCGGGGTCAGCTGCAGGTCGCGCCCCATGTAAAGGAGCGCACCGTTCACGACGCCGGTATCGTAGCCGAAGAGCAGGCCGCCGATGGTCGCGATCAGGCTGATGAGGATCAGCCGCCGCCGCAGCTTGCGGCCGATCGGTGTCGGGATCGTCGGCGAGCCGCCGGGCAACTCGAGGGCATCGCGGGACATGGCTGTTACCTCCCGGCGACCGATGGTATGATTATTTTAACTTCTGTCAATGTAAAAAAAATGATGCATCCGCAGCAGCTCCCGCGCCCGACGGACGTCACCGGATTCGCCTTTCGATGAGCCGCGCTCCACCGCCGGTCACCGCGCCAACAACCGCCGCGGAGCTGCGCGAAGCCATCCGTGCGCGTTATGACTCGCTGAGCGGACGCCTGCGGCAGTTTGCCCACTATGTTCTCGATGCACCGAACGATGTCGCGCTGGAGACGCTGGCCGTCATTGCCGAGCGCAGCGGTGTGCAGCCGTCGGCGATCGTTCGCTTTGCCAAGCAATTCGGCTTCGACGGTGCAACCCCCATGCAGCGGGTGTTTCGCGCCGACCTGGTCGCCGCCAACCCGGTCGCCGCCTACGGCGAGCGCGTGCGGCGGACTCTCGATCGGCTCGAGAACCGCTCCGATGATCCTGCGAGCCTGCTGCGCGAGTTTGCCGAGGGCACCGACCTCGCACTGCGCCAACTCACCCACACCGTGGACGCTGCGGAGATCGCGGCGGCATTCCGGCTGCTGGAGCAGGCGAACACCGTGTACGTCGTCGGCGTGCGCCGCGCCTTTCCGGTAGCGGCCTATCTTGCGTACTCCCTGCAGCAGAGCGCCAAGCGCACCGTGTTCATCGACGGTGTCGCCGGCCTCTGGCGCCAGCAGGCTGCCGCCATCTCCTCGGGGGATCTTTTGATCGCTGTCAGTTACCGTCCATACGCGGAGGAGACCATACAGGTGCTCAGCGCCGCGCACGCGCAGAAGGCTGCCGTCCTCGCCATCACCGACAGCGCGGTGAGCCCGATCGCCAAGGAAGCCGACACGGTCCTCAGGGTGCAGGAGGCGGAGATCCGCGGCTTCCGCTCGCTGTCGGCCTCCATGTGTCTCGCGCAGACGCTCGTAATCGGTTACGCCTTTCGCAGCACGCGGCGGCCCCGCGGCGAAGGTCGTGGCGGCAGTGGCCGCCGCGGTCAGACGCGCGAGCGGGCATGATCATGGCATCCAGGCAGGAGAGCCGCCCCGCTGTCGCTCTGATCGGCGGCGGCCGCATCGGCAGGATCCACGCAGGCAACGCTGCGTCGCATCCGGCGCTGTCGCTGAAGTACGTGATCGATCCCAACGCAGATGCCGCTGCGGCGCTCGCGTTGCGCCACGGCGCCGCTGTCACGACTCTGGAGAATGCGCTGGCCGATAGCACCGTCGCCGGCGTCGTCATCGCCAGCCCGACGGATCAGCATCTTTCCCACTGCCTGCAGGCGGCTGCCGCGGGCAAGGCCATCTTCTGCGAGAAGCCGGTCGACCTCAGCGTGGAGCGCGCGCGGTCGGCTGCCGGAGCGCTCGCCAAGGCGCGCCTCTTTCTCGGATTCAACCGGCGGTTCGATCCCAGCTTCCGTGCCCTGCGCCAGAAGCTGCAGGCGGGCGCGATCGGCAATCTCGAGACGCTGCACATCACCAGCCACGATCCGGCGCCACCGCCGGTCAGCTACATCAAGGTGAGCGGCGGCCTCTTCAAGGACATGACCATTCACGACTTCGACGTCGCCCGCTGGTTGCTCGCGGAGCCGGTCGTCGAGGTCTATGCGATGGGCGCCTGCCTGGTGGATCCTGCCATCGGTGCCGCGGACGATATCGACACCGCAAAGGTGCTCTTGCGTACGGCCTCCGGGCGGATGGCGGTCATCAGCAATACCCGGCGCAGCGGCTATGGCTATGACCAGCGCATCGAGGCCTTCGGCTCGGGTGGGGCGGTCCGCGTCGACAATCTGACGGCCACCACGGTTGCGGTCTGGAGTGAGGACGGCGCCACGCGGGCGCCGTTCCAGAATTTCTTTCTCGAGCGTTACGCCGAGGCCTACCGGTTGGAGATGGACCACTTTGCCGCGGTGCTGCTGGGAGAGGAGCCATCGGTCGGCTTCGCCGATGGAGTGCGGGCGCTCGAGCTCGCGGAGGCCGCGGGGCGCTCTCACGCCACCGGCCGCCCGGTGGCGCTCAGGGGCGGTGCTTGATCCAGGCGTGGGCTGGATCGTCGCGGACGATCCAGTGCCGCACCGGCCCGGCCATCACGTTGAGATAGTAGAGATCGTAGCCGTGCGGCGCGCCGACGGGATGGTAGCCGCGCGGCACCAGTACGACATCACCGTCCTCCACGCAGACCGTCTCATCGATGCTGCGGTCATCGGTGTAGACGCGCTGGAAGGCGAAGCCTTGCGGCGGGTTGAGACGGTGATAGTACGTCTCCTCGAGTTGAGTCTCCGCCGGAGGCGTATTGGTGTCGTGCTTGTGGGGCGGATAGCTCGACCAGTGTCCTCCGGGGGTGATCACCTCCACGACCAGCAGCCGCTCGGCCGGCTCGGTCTCCGGCAACACGTTGCGCACGATGCGCCGGTTGCTCCCCTCACCGCGAATTTCCTGCGGCATGCGCTCGCCGGGGATGGCACGCGCCTCGCCTGCAGCGGTGCCCGGGGCGCTGCATAACGCGACCTCGCAGTCGCTGCAGGCCTGAATGTGGATGGCGGAGCCGGGCGGCGCATACACCGCGCCGGGCGGCGCATCCTCGAATACCGTCTTGCGGCCGCCGAGGCCCGGGAAGGCCCGATTCCCAGTCCGCACGTCAGCGGTACCCGTCAGGATGAGGATACAGACCTCTTTGCCGGCCGATGTCAGGCTCACTGCTTGATCTGCCGTGAGCTGCCGCACCTCGAGCCCGACGTACTTCCAACCCGCGCTCTCAGGAGTAATTGCGAGGACGCGGCCCTCCGCATCCGGCGCAGTGGAGCGCACGCGGAGGCTCATCGGCCTGCTCCCGAGACCTGAGCCGCTTCGCCGATGACCCGTTGCATCGTCTGTAATCCGATCCGGCTGTAGGTGCGCGGATCGGCGAGCGCGGGATCCTGCTCTGCCTCCACCACGACCCAGCCATCGTAATCGATGTCGATGAGCGCTTGGGCGACACGACGAAAGTCGAGGTCGCCATCGCCCGGTGCGGTGAACATTCCCGCCAGCACTCCGTCGAGGAAGCTGCCATTCCGCCGGGTTATCTCCTCGAATATGCGCCGCCGCACGTCCTTCGTGTGTACGTGCGCCACACGATCAGGGTAGGTGCGGACCAGCCGCTCGGCGTCGATGCCGCCGAGCGCCGCGTGACCCGTATCGATCACGAGACCCACGCGTTTGTCCGTATGCGCGATGAGCAGCTCGACGTCCTCCTCCCGCTCGACCACGGTGCCGAGATGGAAGTGATAGGCGAGACGCAGGCCGCGATCCTCCAGATAGCGCGCGAGCGTACTCAATCGGTTCGCGAAGGCGGGCCACTGGTGCTCCGGCAGACGGGGTGCGCTCGAGAGCCGCTGCCCGCGATTGCCATGAATGGCGTTGCTGCATTCCGCGATGATGAACACGCTGCTACCGAGGGCCTCCAGGAGATGAAGGTGCGGCTGCAACGCCTCGATCTCCTCCTCGACGGTGCGCACGAGGAGTCCCGCTGACCACCAGCCGCCGATGAGGGCGAGCTCATGCGTGTTGAGTTGTGTGCCGAGGCGCACCGGGTCGCGCGAGAACTTGCCGCCGAGCTCGATACCGTCGAATCCCAACGCATGCGCGTCGCTGAGCACGGTTTCGACCGGTGTGTCGCCACCCAGGTCCGGCAGGTCATCGTTGATCCACGCGATGGGGCTCACCCCGAAGCGAACGCTCAATTCCCCTCCCAGCGCGCCTGGCGGCGCCGCTCGTATTCCGCGCGGGCGGTCCTGACGGATTCGCTCGCGGATACTTCCGGCACGGCGACTTCCCACCAGGCGCCACCGGCATTCGTCGCGGCCTGCGGGTCGGTGTCGATCACGATCACATAGCTGCGCGGGGCAGCGCGCGCACGCTCGAGAGCCTCGGACAGCGGGCCGATACCCGAGACCTTCTCGCTCGCCGCGCCGAGTGCCGCGGCGTGGGCCGCAAAATCGACCGGTACCGCGTTTCCCTGCCCCGGCTTGGCCAGCAGGTTGTTGAACGGCACACCACCGGTTGCCTTCTGCAGCCGATGGATGCATCCGAAGCCGCGGTTGTCGAGCACCACCACCACGAGCTTCAACCCCAGCATGACGGAGGTGGCAATCTCGGAATTCAACATCAGATAGCTGCCGTCGCCGACCATGACCACGACCTCGCGGTCGGGGTCGGCAAGCTTCACGCCGAGGCCGCCGGCGATCTCATAGCCCATGCACGAGAATCCGTATTCGACGTGATAGCTGCCCGCGCGCGCGGGCCGCCAGAGCTTGTGCAGCTCACCTGGCAGCCCGCCGGCCGCGCAGACGACGGTGGTCTCACTGCGGGCCCAGCGGCCGACCGCACCGATGACCTCTGCGTCGGAGGGCAGACCTCGAGCGGCCGGCGGATGAACTGCACGACTCCATGCTGTTTCCCAGGTGGCGCGCGCCGTCGCGACCGAGTCACTCCATGCGTGTGGGACGCGATAGCCTGAGAGCGCCTCCCGCAGCCGCTCGAGCACCTCGCGGGCATCACCGATGACTGCCATGGCCCCATGTTTGTGCGCGTCATACGCGTTGACATTCGCCTGCAGGAATCGTATGCACCTGGGAAACAGCGTCCGCGAGGCGGTCGTGAAATCCTGCAGCCGGGTACCGATCGCCAGCACGACATCCGCTGTCGCCGCGGCAGTGTTCGCGGCGCTCGTGCCCGTGACGCCGATGGCGCCCAGCGACTGCGGATGCTCCCAGCTGAGAGCGCCGCGGCCGGCCTGCGTTTCTCCCACGGGAATGCCGGTCGCGCGCGCGAGCTGATCGAGCGCGCCCTCCGCGAGCGAGTAGAGCACGCCGCCCCCCGCGATGATGAGCGGCGTGCGGGCGGTCCGGAGACACTCAGCGGCCTGCCGGAGATCCTCTGCGGCCGGCGGCGGACGGCGGATGGACCAGCGCGTCGGCTCCAGCATGCGCGCCGGGAATTCCCAGGCCTCGGTCTGCGTATCCTGACAGAACGCCAGCGTGACCGGCCCGCAGCCGGCCGGGTCGAGCAGAGTCGCCATGGCCCGCGGCAGCGCGTCGACCAACTGCTCCGGGCGCTGTATGCGGTCGAAGTAGCGCGACACCGGCCGGAAGCAGTCGTTGGCACTCACGGTGCCGTCGGCAAAGTCCTCCACCTGTTGCAGCACTGGATCCGGGCCGCGTCCGGCGAACACATCGCCCGGCAGGAAGAGCACCGGCAGGCGGTTGACGTGTGCGACGGCCGCCGCCGTCACCATGTTGAGCGCGCCCGGGCCGATCGAGCTCGTACAGAGCATCGCCCGGCGGCGGCGTGAAGCCTTTGCGAAGGCGATTGCCGCATGCGCCATGCCCTGCTCGTTATGCGCGCGAAAAGTCGGCAGGATCTCCTGTGCACCCTGCAATGCCTCGCCGAGCCCCGCGACGTTGCCGTGCCCGAAAATGGCCCACGCCCCGTAGAAGTAGCGCATCGGGCTGCCGCCGTCGTCGATGAGCTGGTTGGCCAGATAGCGCACCGCGGCCTGAGCGGCGGTGAGACGGATCCGCGTCACGTGTGTGGCTCCTCGAATTTTACGCCGGCGGATTCGGCCGCGCCCGGCGCCATGCAGCCACGACGGCCTGCAGATTGGCGGCGAGCGCAGCCACCGTCTCGGCATCGCCGGTCTCACCGGCGAGCCGCCACCGGGCAGGCTCGGCAAAGATGGTACGCCCTACCGCGAAACCCCGTACGAGCTCAAAGGGCGCGGCGGCCTGGAAAGCGGCTGCCAGGCTCTCCGCATCGGCGGCAAGCCCCAGGACGAGGACGCCGCGGCACCACGGGTCGCGCCGCCGGATCGTGTCCTGGATTGCGGCCCATTCCGCCGGCTGCTCGCTGGGCTCGAGCTTCCACCAGTCGGGACGGATACCGAGATCGTACAACCGCTCGAGCACTCGGGCCGTCGTGCCCGGCTCGATCAGGCCGTAGGGTGAGGCGATCACTTCGAGCAGCAGCTCGTGGCGCGTCTCCCGACAGGCGCTCTCCAGACACCGCAGCCGCTCCTCCTGTTGCTCGCGCAGCGTCTGCGGATCATCGGGGTGGTAGCGAACCAGGCATTTGACTACGTGATTCTGCGGCCAGCTGCGCAGCGTCGAGCCAACATCGGCCACGCCGTCGAAAGCCAGCGGGCGTGAGCCGCTCTGCTCGATCGGCCGTCCGATCCAGTAGGGATGATCAGCGGCCCGCTCCAGCGCGTGACGGCCGAATCGGCCGTCGAGCAGGATGCCGTAGCGCGGATCACCGCGCGCTACCCGGTCGACAGCCTCCAAAGCCAATGTCTTGAATGCCTCGAGCGCCGTCTCGCTCGCATCCAGCTCGGCTGCCAGCGTCTCCAGAGGACCGCGGTGATCGATCGCGAGCACGAGCAGCTCCGCCGGTCGTGTTGCGCGCGTGGTAGCGCGGTGCACGTGCTCCAGCTCTTGCGAGTCACGCAGCCGCCGCGGCCATTCTCTTTCGAGAAAGGCCGAGAGCTCCGGCCAGGTGGGCATTGCCGGCGCGCAGCCGTGCCGCGAGACGACGATGGCGCCGCAGGCGTTCCCAAACCGGCAACAGGTCTCCACGGGTGAGCCGCGCAGCCAACCCCGCAGAAAGCCGCTCATGAACGCATCGCCGGCTCCGAGGATGTTGAAAACCTCGACGGCGAAGCCGGGAGCCTTCACGCCCGTCTCCAGCCGCGGCCCGATCGGGCCCTCGAATGCAACGCAGCCCTCCGCGCCCAGCTTGCACACCAGCAGGGCAGCCGTGCAGGCGCGCACCGCGCGCAGCGCGGCCAGCGTGTCGGTCGATCCCCCGAGGATGTGGAACTCCTCCTCCGTGCCCACGATCAGGTCGCATAGAGGCGCGATTCCCCGCAACTGTGCCGTGACCGCGGCACTGACGACGAACCGGTTCTCGCCGGCCTCGGGTGCGGTCAACCCCCAGAGCACCGGCCGGTAGTCGATATCAAACACGACCCGCCCGCCGGCCGCGCGTGCCAGCTCTGCGGCCTTGCGGCTCGCGGCGCGCACGCCGGGTTGTGAGAGATGCGTGCCGTTGATGAGCACCGCGGCTGCGCTGGCGATGAGGGACGGATCGACGTCTTCCTCGCCGAGCGCCATGTCCGCGCAGTTCTCTCTATAGAAGAGGAGTGGAAAGCGCCGCTCGTCACGAATGCCCAGAACGGCGAGGGCGGTGAGCCGGCGCGGATCCGTGATGACGCCGCGCACCTCGACGCCGCAGCGGATGAGCTCCTCGCGGATGAAGCGCCCGAAATGATCGTCGCCCACGCGGGTGAGGAGTCCGGCATGCAACCCGAGCCGCGCGGCACCGATCGCCGTGTTCGTTGGGCTGCCCCCCACGTACTTGGCGAAGGATCCCATGTCCTCGAGCCGGCCGCCGATCTGCTCGCCGTAGAGGTCCACGGAGGACCGTCCGACCGTGATCAGGTCGAGCGAACGGCCGCCGATCGGTTCCGCCATGGCTGGTCTCGGTGCTGCTTCTACCTCTGCAATTCTTATTCTATTACATGACCTCGCAGAATTGCCATTCCAAGATGGGCGCATGAACCTACAGAGCGCTTTGCCGAACGCACTCTCTCTCGTTGCGCCGTGATGCGGCCTCGGAGCTCCGCGTGGACCCGCTGTTCCGAATTCGCCGGGTCCTACCGGACCACGATCACGCCATGCATGTAAGGATGCACCGTGCAGATGTAATGGTAGGTTCCCGCATGATGGAACGTGTATCCGAATCGAGTGCCGCTTTCCAGTGCCGGCGAATTGAACGCCTCGGGACCGTCCGTGCCCTTGATGGTGTGGACGTCATCGTCCTTGTTGATCCAGGTTACCGTGGCTCCCTTCTTCACCATGATGGTTCCGGGTTTGAATGAATAGTTGGTGATGGTGACGGCTGGCTTCATCGCGGGCGCTGCCGCCGCCACGACCGCACCGTCGCGTACCAGGGCGGCAGTGCCGGCCACTGCAACGGAGACAGCCGCGAGCGCGGAGAGGGTGCGACGTCGTCGTAAAAAAAACTTCATCTATCGATCCTCATTGAGCAAGTGTCGAATCTGACAGGGACACCCGGTCTGCCACGACGTCGAGACGCCGGACACCGAGCAGTGTCTTCAGCCGGTCGGCCGGCACCTTGAGCGGGCCGGGGCCCGGTCCCACGCCCGGCGCCGGCTGCGGAAAGGCGGTCGAATAGGCAGTGTGATAGGTCATGTTGCCCTCGACCTTCTGAATGACCTGATGGATGTGGCCGTTGAGAATGGTCACGGAGCCGAACCGCCGCAGCGCGGCGAGCGCGGGCGCGGCATCCTCCGTGCCCCAGCCCCACTGCGGATAGATGGACCACATCGGCATGTGGGTGAAGACCACGATGGGAGTGCTGGCGCTGCGCTGGCGCAGGTCCGCGTCCAGCCACTTCAGCTGCTCGGGCCCGAACCAGCCGAGTCCCGTCGGGGTCAGCTTCACCACGTTGATGAGGCCGATGAAATGCACGCCGTGCGCATCGAAGCTGTACCAGCCGCCGCCGTCGTGGCCGCGTCCAAAGCGTTGGAAGAAGAGCTTGCCGCCATCCCCGATGGTGTCGTGCTCGCCGGGCACGTAAAAGACATCCCGCTTGACGCCCTGCATGATCTCGCCGGCGGTGGCGAACTGCCCGGCGGCAGAAAGATGACTGACGTCTCCGGTGTGGATCACGAAGTCCGGCTTCAGCGCCGCCAACCTGCCGACCGCCTCGAGCAGGGTGTCCTGCGCGGACGGATGCGCGCCGGCCTTGAAGCCGATGTGCGAGTCGCTGATCTGCCCGAAGCTGAAACCGCGGATCTCCCCGGCCTCCGCCCGACTTCCCAGATGCAACGCCCGTGGCACGCCGCCGGCGAAGGTCCACAGGACGCCCGCACCGCCCCACAGGAGGTGCTTCATGGCCTCGCGGCGGCCTTCCCCATTCGACACGACAACCTTCTTGCTCATGCTATTTGACTCCGGAATGTGAACTCCACGCCGCCATCGATGCGGTGGAGCAGGTGACGTGGAGGGAGATTCAGGGGGTGGGGTGGATATTCCCGGTCGCAGCTAAAAAACTTCTCCGGGAATAAATCGCTGCCGACAGAGATCTATAATGGACGGATGGGCTCGGATGACGCCTTCGCCGCCGTGGCGCTGCCGCACCTCGATGCGGCCTTCAATCTCGCTCGCTGGCTCACCGGCAGCCGCGCTGACGCGGAGGACGTGGTCCAGGAGGCCATGGTGCGTGCACTGACCTATTTCCCCACTTTTCGCGGCGGCAGCAGCCGAGCGTGGATCCTGCAGATCGTGCGCAATACCGCGTACAAGATGCTTGCCGCGCGCCGCGGCCCGCGTGGCGGCGGCCAGACCAGCCTCGAGGAGGCCGGCGGTATCGAAGACATCCCCGACCTGGCCGACGGACCGGAGCGGGCGCTCATTGTGTCGGATGATCTGTCGCGGATCGATACCCTGATCGAAGGCCTGCCGGCAGAGTTGCGTGAGACTCTCATCCTGCGCGAGCTCGAGGAGCTCTCCTACCGGGAGATCTCACAGGTGACGGCGGTGCCCATCGGTACGGTCATGTCCCGCCTCTGGCGGGCGCGCCGGATGTTGGCGAAGGCGGCCGGGGAAGGAGACAAGAAAGGAGATCAGAGATGAGCGCCGATGATTGCGGCAAGCTCCTGCTGCTTCAGGCCGAGCTCGATGGCGAGCTCGATGCGGCCGAGGCGGCCGCTCTCGCCGAGCACCGTGCGAGCTGCCCGATCTGCCAGCGGAACGAGTCGGCCATTCTCGCCGCCCGGCAGGCGTTGCAGGGCGCCACCTATCACCGTGCCGACCCTGAGTTTCGGCGCTCCCTGGCAGGTCGCATCGGAACGGGCCGCGCCGGAGCCGGTCAGCCCTCACCCCGCCGCCGGGCGTCGCTCCCATGGCGCGGGCTTGCAACCTTCGGCGCCGGAGCCGCGCTCGCGGCTGCGATCCTCCTCGCCGTTTTGCCGCTGGGGCGTCAGGATACGATCACGGCATTGGTCGATGACCATGTCAGGGCGCTTCAGCCCGGGCATCTGCTGGACGTCGTGTCGACGAACCAACACACCGTGAAGCCCTGGTTCGACGGTAAGCTCGATTTCGCGCCGCCGGTCAAGAATCTCGTGGCAGAGGGATTTCCACTCCTGGGCGGCCGGCTCGACTACCTCCACGGAAGGAGCGTGGCGGTGCTCGTTTACTCGCGCGGCAAGCACCTCGTCGAGCTCTTCGTCTGGCCGGTCTCCGGCGGCATCGAGGAGCCTGCGAGCGCCGCACACAGCGGATACAACGTGATCCATTGGACGGCGAATGGCATGTCATTCTCCGCCGTCTCCGATCTCGATGTGGCAGGGTTGCGGGAGTTCGTTCGGGAGTGGCAGCAGGCGTCCTGAGGGCGCCCTATCGATACCTTTCCGCGAGGGCCACCGCCAGCTCGGCTCTGCCCGTCGCCCGCAGGCGCTCGAGGTAGGCGGGTAGCTCTCCTCGCACGTGGTACGGCCCGCCTTCCAGCACCACGCTCTCCAACGGATCGCGGCCGCGAGCCGCGTTGCGGATCATCCCGGCCTGCCAATGCGACAGGAGTGTCAGGCCGCGCGCCGCAACATCCGTGCGCTCCGCGGCAACATTCCGCTGCTCGAAGGGATCGTTGCCCAGGTCGAACAGCATGACGTCGTCGAAGAGGTGGTAACCGCCGTGCAGAGTGCTGATGAGCATCCAGTTGTCGAAGCGGACGCCGCGTTGGCAGGTCCACGCACCCTGGGACAGCACGAGGTGGTCGCGGCCGACATCGACTCCCTGCCTCAGACCCGCGGCGAACGACTGGCCGTCCCAGCTCTCCGGCACTTTCTCTCCCAGCAGCTCGAGCAGAGTTGCGGTGACATCGATCTGGTAGTGCAGGGCACGGCGCCGCCCGGCTCCGAGCCCCGGCCAGCGCAGGATCAACGGGACGTGTGTCGTATACTCGTCCGCAGTCTGGTGATCGCAGTAGATGTTGAGCTCGCCGAGGGTCTCGCCGTGATCGGCGGACACCATGATGGCTGTGTCACTCTCTACGCCCAGCTCGCCGAGGAGCTCGAGCAGTTTCCCTACGCACCGGTCGGCGGCGAGTACGCCGACATCGTAGCCATCGAACATCCTGCGCACCGCCGCCATGTCGACCATCTCCTGCGGTTGCCGCGGGTAGTGGGTGCGGTCGTATTCGTTGGGGCTGAAGCCCCGGCCTTCCTGTGCGCTGTGCGGCCCACAGCCGGCCCAATGTCCGGCCCGCACCTCCTCCGTCAGCCAGGCGGGTAGAGGGGAGTCTTCGAATGGTTCCCCGTACGAGGCTGCCGCGCGGTAGGGCGAATGCGGGTCCCATAGATGCACGTGCAGGAACCAGCTGTCCTCCCGGCCGCGCCGGCGCAGCCAGTCAGCAGCCACCGTGAACACTTCCTCGGCGGTCTCCATTCCGTACTTACCCACGTTGTAGGCCTCGTCAAAGCCCGCATGCCAATGGAAGGCCGAGTGGCGATGAGCGAAGGAGCTGATCGTCACGGTCCGCAGCCCCGCGTGCTTCAGGCGGTTGGGGAAGGAGTCGAGATGCAGGCGGGAAAAGAACCCTCTCTGCGGCCCGTCGATCACCGGATCGGCATCGGTGCCGCCATGGTTGACCACGCCGTTGTGAATGCCGAAGCGGCCCGTGAGGAGCGCCGTGCGGCTCGGGAGGCAAGGGACGTCGGAGGCGTAGATGCCCTCGAAGAGGACGGCTCCGGCTGCGATGGCATCGATGTTTGGACTGGTCGCACGGTGATAGCCGTAGCAGCCCAAGTGGTCGGCACGCAGGGTGTCGATGTCGATGTAGAGCAGTCG
This sequence comes from Steroidobacteraceae bacterium, assembly GCA_036273735.1. Classification (GTDB taxonomy): domain Bacteria; phylum Pseudomonadota; class Gammaproteobacteria; order Steroidobacterales; family Steroidobacteraceae; genus 13-2-20CM-66-19. The sequence continues at coordinate 26,340 of DASUHA010000115.1, forward strand.
CATGGGCTTTGACTCCCCTCGATGCGTTCGGCCGGTATCGCCCCGGCGAGGCTACTGCGCGATGTTGTCCGCAGTCTGCGCCGCCGCCTGCTCGCCTTCCGGGACGGGCTGGGCGGGCGCGCCGGGTATCACGCGGCCTCCGTGTCGCGCCAGCGCGGCATCGATCAGGCCCCGCAGTTGCCGGACGATCGCAGGCTGCTGGGCGGCGAGATCGGTCCGCTCCCCGGGATCAGCGGCTACGTCATAAAGCTCATCATGCAGCGTTGGCATGAAAGGGTAATGCAGCGAGCCCATGTAGTGAATGAGCTTCCAGCGGCCCTCGACGACCGAGACCGAGCCGGTCTTGAGCGCGGCGAAACGCGGATTTTGCTCGAAATTCATGCTGAAGATGGCGCGATCATCCGCCGGCGAGCCGCTCTGCGCACCGTCGCAGGCACCGATGAGCGACTGTCCTTCCCAGTCCCGCGGGGCGGCCACTCCGGCCAATGCCGCGAGCGTCGGCGCGATGTCCGCCTGTTGCACCGGTTGCGCACAACGGCTGCCGGCGGTCTCGCCGGGCAGTTTGATGATGAGCGGTACGTGGATGATCTCGTTGTACAGTCCGGGTCCGGTGTGGGCCCCGTAGCCATGGGCGAAGCTCTCGCCGTGATCTGCAGTGACGACGATGGCGGTGTTGGGTCCCAGGGCCTGCAGTGCCGCCTGCAGGAACGCGCCCGCATATGAGTCGGCATACGCGACGGCTTCATCGTATCGGGCCTCGAGCACCTGCGCCTGGGATGGCTTGAGGCGCGATTGGATCCAACCCCAACTCGGCTGAGTGCTCGCCGCCGTCCTGTCGTGCCTCGATGCATCGAAGCGGCCGAGCCATGGCGGGGGTACGGCGTAGGGGGAGTGCGGCGGGAAGAGATGTACCCAGAGGAAGATGGGCTTGCTGCGGTCGGCGCTTGCCAGCCAGTGCAGCGCCGGATCGATCGCCAGTGTCGGATCGTGCTCCAGGTTTTCTGGCGGACCGTGAAGACGCGCGCTGAGCTCGTCTATCTCCTGTAAGGGCGACAATTCGGACGCCGCGCACACGTATCGTAAATACGCCGAAAGCCCGTCAGCGCAGAGGGTGACGCGTCCGATGCGGTCCGTACTCGCAAACTGGAAGAACTGGCCGAAGCCCTGCTTCGCAGCGCCCGCGATTGCATTCGTCGACACATAGCCCGTGCGATAGCCCGCCTGCTCCAATGCGGCGGGCAGTGACGTGCGCCGCGTATAAGTGAGCGGCCAAACGGGCAGCTGCAGCGCCCGATGCGTCCAGGGCAGCGTGCCGGTCAGGATCGTCGCGACTCCGGGAGTGGTGAAATTGGCATTTGCGTAGGCGCGATCGAACGTCACGGCACCCTGGGCAAACTGCCCGAGCGCCGGAGTCGTCGGCCGCGAGTAGCCGTAGAGAGACATGTGTGGCGCTGAGAGCGCATCGATCGTGAGCAGCACGATGTTGGGGCGTGCGGTGCCCAGTGCCGGCAGCGGCGTCACTGTTTTGATCGGGTGTGCTTGTCCAGGGTCCGCTGGTGACGGCGCGGGCAGCGCAGTGGCGGCGACACCCGCGCGGCCTTCCATTCTGCCGTGATGCCATCCGAATGCCGGCAGACTTGCCACCGAGAGGAGCCCCGCGGCGCTGCAGACGGTGGCGATGGGCATCAGCGCCCGCAGTGCGGCTCGGCCCTTCACCGTTGCGGCGACGAGCACCCCGGCGAGCACGGTGATGATGAGCGCAGCGTCGGCTGAGAGTGGCAGCGTGCCGTGGAATGTGTGGAGCCAGGCACGCAAAGACCCTATCAGAGTTGCGACGATGATGATTGCGGTGACCGCCAACAGCAGCGCGCGAGCCGCCGCGGCCAGGCGCACGCCGGCGGGCCGGCGGATCGCCTCCAGCCCGCGGAGCGTCCCCGTCAAGACGATCCAGAAAGGGAGGGCGACTGCCGCCAGGATGATCCATGCCGTCGCATAGAGCGGCAGCAGGTCGATCGCGCGGAAGTCGAAGAGAAACTGCTCGCAGTGACTGGCGAACGTCAGCGGCAGCGCGATCCCGAGGACCGCGAGACAGGGCGAGGCGGCGAGCCGCCACGCCCGAAGGTCATTCGGCATGTCCGCTCGGGCGCTCTGTACTCTGCTTTCCTCTGGCACGGTCACCCCGTACGACCGCCACTACTGCATTCGCGACCTTTGTGCATGCACGTACGATTGTACGGCGCAGAAATGCGAACGCGGAGCCGATTGCGATGAGTAGTGGAAAGAGGAACTGGTAGAGGGCGCCTGCCGAGTTCGGATCGATGTAGGCGTACGCGGGCCTCAGTGGCACGCACGTGAGCAGGGCGATGACGGCAACCGTGCCGATGAGAGTGGTGCGCTTCATAGCAGCCTATCTTGAGCAAGGGGTGTACCTGTCATGCCTCTCCCTCGCCGAATCGCTGCCGTGCGGCCTGCATCATACGATCGAGCTGCAGCACGGACTCGTCATCGGGCATCGCGGCGCGCTCGCCGCGATGGATGGGAACGGATGACAGGGCTGTCTCGATGTCGGCGGCGAGCGTGCGTTCGTCGCGTCCGGGCCTGTCGCCCACGAATTGCAGGATTTGCCGCAGCACGCGCTCAGGGTCCGTCTGCAGAGCCTCGAAGTCAACCCAGAGCAGATTCTCTGGTGTCATCTCTTCGATACATCGCTTCAGCACGTCGGCGCAAGCCCGCATCGACTCGCTCATGAACCGTTCCAGCATGTCCGCGGGACATTCCCAAAGCGCATACAGGCGCATCATCGCGCTCCACATCCTGACGTTCGATGCCCACACCTCGCCGGGATGTCGGCCGATCCAGACAAATCGCACTCGTGGGAAGAGCCGGCGCATCGCCGGGATGCGGAACGTGTGTCCCGGCGATTTGAGCAGCAGGCGACCCCCTCCTGCGGCGATGCCGCGCACGAAATGTTGCCAGCGATCGGTGCCGTCTTCGCTCTCCAGCCACGCTGCTCGGCCGCAGTCGAGCAGCCGGCGAGGATCGATCAGGCCCCGATAGATCGAGCGCTCGCCGAGAAGGAGCAGCGCGAATTCGTCCTCCTGCGGGCCCTGTGATGCGATCACTCCCTCATCCATCGGTCGCTTCACGGCGGCAGAGCGCGCCGGTGCTCCGGTGAGAAAGCAGGTCGACGGATTGAAACACTGCCACGTCTGCGGTGTCACCCAGCCGCCGCAGGCGCTCACCAGCTCGTGCAGAACCGTGGTACCCGAGCGCCACAGTCCCACGATGAGCACCGGGTCGGAGGGCAGCTCGCCTCGCGGCATCCGCTCGAGCTGGGTGCGCCAGTTGAGCTCGAACCAGTGGGTGTGCCATCGCAGCCGCAAGCTGTAGCCGAGCGGTGCCCGTGCAGGCTTACCACCCTCGCGGATCCAGTCGGCGAGCGCACGCGCCCCGAGCAGAGGCTGAAAGGCGGAGCTTGGCAGAGCAGTCACCCCACGATAACTGCCCGGGCCACCTCTGCGTTCCACGTCATCTGCTCCGTGTCCATTGCGCGCCCGTAGGCATGAAGATCAGCCGTCGTCGTAAACTGTGCGGCGGTTGACCGCGGATGGCCGCGCCCCCCAATCCCCTATGAGCAGAACCTCGCGGCTCTTCAAACTCATGGATGCCCTGCGTGGCCGGCGCCGCCCTGTCACGGCGGCACAGTTGTCCGGTGAGCTATCGGTCTCCACGCGTACGGTCTACCGCGACGTGCAGACGCTCGTCGGACTCGGCGCACCGATCGACGGAGGTGCCGGCGTCGGGTATGTGCTTCGGGCCGGCTTCTTCCTGCCGCCTCTGATGTTCGGCGAGGAGGAGCTCGAGGCGCTCGTGCTCGGCGTCCGCTGGGTGCAGGGGCAGGGCGATACCGCGCTAGCGCAGGCGGCCGACTCAGCACTGGCCAAGATTGCCACCGCCTCACCGCGGGACCTGCGCGACAGGATTGCCGAGACCGGTCTCTGGGCGCCGCGGTTCGGCAGGCCGGCGCAGCAGGGCGCGGGTTTGCGCGTCATCAGGGAGGCGATACGCCGCGGGCAGAAGCTCAAGATCCGCTATCGCAGCATCGGCGGCGCCGATACCGAGCGCCTGATCTGGCCGCTGGCGCTGGTGTTTTTCGAGGGTGCAAGGCTGGTGGCTGCCTGGTGTGAGCTCAGGAGCGACTTCCGTCATTTCCGGGCCGATCGGATCTCGAGCCTGGAGGTCACGGGGGTGTCCTATCCGAAGCCGCGCCGGGAGCTGACGCGTCTCTGGCGTCAGCAGCTTCGGGCGCCCGATCATTCGGGCACCGGCGGCCCGACCGACTGCTGACAGAAACTGTCACGCGCCGCAGGCAGCATAGCCGTCAGGTACTCTCCCGCTCTGCAAACGGAGACTCGCATGCGCCTCTATCACCATCCGTTCTCGTTCAACTCACGCCGCGCCGTGATGACCGCTCTGCATCTCAGGGCGCCCGTGGAGCTGGTATTCGTGGACCTGCAGAAGGGCGAGCAGCGCCAGCCGCAGTTCCTCGAGCTCAATCCCAACCACAGAGTGCCGGTGCTCGAAGACGATGGCTTCGTATTGTGGGAGTCGCATGCCATCATGCAGTACCTGGCCGACAAAACTCCGCGGCAGACCCTCTATCCGGCGGAGACCCGCGCGCGTGCCGACACCAACCGCTGGCTCTTCTGGTCCGCACAACATTTCTCTCCCGCCATCGGCATTCTCAACTGGGAGCACGTCATCAAGGGCATCCTCGGCCTCGGCGCCGCCGATCCCGCCGAGGTCCGCCGCGGCGAGGGACTGGTGCGTGAATTCGCCGGCATTCTCGATGCGCACCTCGGCCGTTGCGACTGGATCTGCGGCGATGCGCTCTCGCTCGCGGACATCGCCATTGCGGCGCCGCTGAGCACCGCCGTGCCGGCCAAACTCCCGATCGGCGAGCTCACCCACCTGCAGCGATGGTTTGCGCAGATGCAGGCACTCGAGGTGTGGAAGAAAACCGCGGTGCCCTGAAGCGCGCGGCGGCGCGACTAGTGGAACGCCGCCGTGAAACCCGCGAACACGTTGAAGCCCGGCGCGGGCTCGAAGTAGCGGCCGTTACCGTCATCCACGATGATCGATCCCGCGTAACGCCGGTTGAGCAGGTTGTTCAGCCGCAGGAACAGGCTGAGGCGCATCGAGCCGAGCTGCGCCGCGTATCCGCCGCTCGCATCGAAGACCGGATAGGCGGCGGCAAACTGTGAATTCGCATCGTTGACCGCGATCGCGCTGATGTACTGACCGATCAGGCTACCTCGCCAGCCGAGTGGCTGACCCCACTCCACACTCGCGTAGCCGTCGTTGTGCGGCACTCCGGGCAGCCGGTTGCCCGAGGCAACCGGCTGGTCCGGCGCGGCGCACGGGGCGGAGGCGCACGTCAGATATCCATCGACGTAGATCGCGTCGACGTAGGTGTAGGCCAGCCGGGCACGCCAGGCATCGGAGAGACGGTAATCGAGCGAGGCCTCTGCCCCGCTGCGCCGTGTCCGCCCGGCGTTCTGGTAAGTGGATCGGCCGCCGACGTTCGTTGCGACGACGATCTCGTTGCGGGTCCGCGTGTTGAAAACGGCGAGCTCGGCCGAGAGGTTGCGCTGCAGCCGCATCTTCGCGCCGAGCTCGCTGTTGGCGCTGCGCGCCGGCCGCAGCGCGAAGTTGAGTCCGGGTCCGCCGTCGGACCGGTAGGCGAGCTCCGAGCCGAGGGGGGTCTGGAAACCCTGGCCGTAGGAGGCATAGAGGTGCAGCCACGGCCGAGCGGCGAAGAGCAGTCCGGCAACGGGGGAGGTGGCGGTATAAGTCACTTCACCGCTGTCGTTGCCGTTGGTCGGCGTGATGTAGTGGTCCTCCGAGAGGAACCGCACCTCACTGTGCCGGACACCCGCCGTCAGGGTCCAGCTCGGGACGAGCTCCCAGCTCGCCTGTGTGTACTCGTCGATGTCCCGCGCGATGTCGTTTTCATTGCGCCGCTGCGTCCCGAGGACGCCGAGCGTGGTACCGACGAAGTTGTTCTCGCCGCGGCGCAGCTCGTTCTGCGTGTCGTAGCTCAGCCCCGTGACCCAGGAGAGCGGCCGACCCGCGAGCGGCCCTTCCCAGGTCCAGCGCACATCGCCGCCGCCGAAGGTCCGGTCGAGGTCGACCACCCCGCCGGAGCTCGTGGGTGCCTTCTGTGCCCCGACCGGTATCGACAGGAACTGCAGCACCGAGCGATGCCCGTAGTACCCCATCAGCCTCAGCGACTGACGGTCCGTCAGCTCGAGCTGCAGGATGAGCCCGCCCTGCTGCTGCTGCAGGCTCTTGCGAGTGTTGAATTTCAGGGCCGCCGGGTCGGTGCCGTTCGGGTTGGCGGCGAACTCCGCGGCGGTGAGCCCCAGCGGGTCGTTCGAGTCCGGGCGCGAGAGAACGTTGGCGACGAAAGTCAGCTTGGCGCGCGATCCGAGGCTGTAATCGACCTTGCCGTTGAAGGACTCGCTACGCGCGCTCTCGTGGGGGCGGTAGCCTTCGACGAAGAAGTGGGTGAAGGCCACGTTGTAGGCGAGCGGTCCTCTGGCATCGCTCGCATCGACGCCCGCGCGAAAGGCACCAAAGCTGCCGTAGCCCATGCTCGTGCGCACCTCACCGGGCGAGGTTCCATCGGCAGTGAAAATCTGGATGACGCCGCCCGCGGAGTTGCCGTAGAGCGCGGAGAACGGCCCACGCAGCACCTCCACGCGCTGCGCGGAGTCCAGATTGAACTGCGACACCTGCCCCTGGCCGTCCGGTCCGGTCTGCGGGATGCCATCCTGGTAGATGCGCACACCGCGGATGCCGAAGGTCGAGTTCGCGCCGATGCCGCGAATGGAGATCTGCTGATCCTGCGCATAATTGTTACGGTTGCGGGCCAGCAGGCCCGGGACGAAGCCGATGTCGTCGGACAGGTTCACTCCGAGGGCATCGTCACGCAGCGCTGCTGCCGGTACATCGCTGATCGACGCCGGCACGTTGAACGCCGGTACCTGCACCCGCGTGGCCGTGATCACGATGTCGCCCAGGCCGCCCAGCGGCACGGTCTCGGCGCCGAGTGCCCGGCCGCTCCCGAGCATGGTGGTGGCGAGTATCGCTAGCGATGCGGCCGCAGGCCGCACAAGGCGTTGTTGTTGTGTCATCACAGCCGGCGTTGGCGGGAGGGCGCTGAATTATCGCGCGGAAGATGCGCTGGTTCCATCCGGATGCCGGACGGCAGGTGGGGCTGTGCCCGCTGCGCTACAAGGTACGCATGTGTCTAGAGATTATCGCTAGCCGCTGCTCGCGATAATCTGGAGGGACTCAGTCAGCTTCCGGGACTACTGTGACGGACTGCGTCTTCCCGCGGCGCAGCAAGCGGATCGCAATCTCGCGTCCCGCGCGCTCGGCTGTCAGCAGGCGATGCAGCTGGTCGACACCGGTGATGGATTCGCCGTCGAGCTCGAGCAACAGGTCTCCCTGCTCGAGCCCCGCCCGCTGTGCGGGCCCCCCCGCCAGGACTTCCGAGACCATGACCGCTCCTGACTGCGTCCGCTCGAGTGCGCGCTGCACTCGACGGCCGAGCGCGATGCTCTGGCCGGCGAGCTTCAGACGACTGCGTCGTACGCGCCCGTGGCGCATCAATTGATACGCAACCTCGATCGCCGTGTCGATGCCGATGGCGAAGCAGATTCCCTGGGCGCCGCCGGCCATCGCCGTGTTGATGCCGATCACGCGTCCTCCCGTGTCTGCGAGCGGGCCGCCGGAATTACCGGGGTTGAGCGGCGCGTCCGTCTGAATCACGCTTTCGATCAACCGGCCGGATGCCGTACGCAGCGTGCGCCCGAGGGCGCTGATGATCCCGGCAGTCACCGTTGCCTGGTATCCCAGGGGATTGCCCACGGCAATCACCAGTTGGCCGACCCGCAACCCTGCCGAGCTGCCGAAGCTGGCGTGCGGAAACCCGCTGCCATTGAGTCTGAGGACGGCGAGGTCGGTTGCGGGGTCATCGCCCACACGTGTTGCCGCGCAGGTTCGGCCGTCTGACAGCGATACCACCGCGGCATCCCCACGCTGCGCGACATGACTGTTCGTGAGCAGGTAGCCGTCCGGCGTATAGATGACCCCCGACCCAGTACCTCGCGCCCGGCCTCTCGCCGAGCGCACTTCGACGCCTGCCACGGCCGGCCCCACTGTCTCGACGCTGTGAGAGACCAGCTGGGAGTATGGGTCGAGCTCGGGTTCGAGGATCTCGTCGTGCGGCATCCCGACGAGGATCGGGGCCGCAGGCGCGTTTTCACCCGGTCAAACGGCCGGGTCCGGCCCGGCCATCCGGCTGGTACCGGCGCTAGGTGGCACATCGCAGACTTCCCGCTATCCTAAAGCGGAGAGTCCCATGGCTCAGGAACCCAACCTTCTCACTACGCTCTCGGACGTGTTGGTGGCGCAATTCGCCGCCGCGCGTGCCAGTGTCGCCGCCATCAGGCTGTCGGAGCGGGCCCATCTCGGCGCGATCCTCTGGCGGCAGGATGCGCTGGTGACCTCGGAGCAGTCGCTTCCCGAGCGCGCTGCGCTCGACGCCATCCTCCCTGATGGCTCGCGCATGGCCGGCAGGCTGGCCGGGCGCGACCCTGCGACCAATGTGGCGGTCATCCGGCTCGACGGCCCGGCGGCCGCACCCGATCTCTCGGCCTCCGCACCGCAGGTCGGGGCCCTGGCGATCGCGGCAGGCTCGGACGGAGCCGGTCGTGCAAGTGCCAGGCTCGGCACCGTGAACGCGGTCGGCCCGGAATGGCACAGCATGCGCGGTGGCCGGATCGAGGCCCGGATTCAACTCGACATCCGATTGGCGGGAAGTGAGGAAGGAGGGCCGGTATTCGATGCAGCCGGCCGCTGGCTCGGCATGACCACATTCGGTCCGCGCGGCCAGATCCTGGTTATTCCCGCGGCGACCGTGGAGCGGATCGCCCCTGCCTTGCTCACGAGCGGGCGCGTACCACGCGGTTGGCTCGGCATCGCGTTGCGGCCCGTGGCCGTGCCCGATGAGCTGCGGGAGTCATCAGGGGAGGCCACCGGCCTCATGGTCATGTCGCTGAGCGCGGAAGGTCCTGCCGCCAAGGCCGGCATCGTCGCCGGCGACATCATTCTGTCCGTCGAGGGTACGTCGGCACGCCGACTGCGGAGCGTGCTCGCCCATCTCGGTAGCGATAGCGTCGGCAAGACTGTCGCGCTGCGTGTCATCCGCGGGGGCGCCGTCATTGCGGTGGAAGTTACGATTACGGAGCGGCCTGGGGAATGACGGTCCCCGCCGCCGGATCGCTGGCGCAGAATCTGCGTGTCGCGATCGCGGCCAGCGGCGGAGAGCGGATCGCTGCACTGACGACACTGCTGCGCTCGCTGGGTCACGAGGTCGTCGACCGTGACGAGCGCCCGGACGTGGTGCTGGCCGACCAGCGGCGACCGGAGGAAGGGCGGCATCCGACAGTCGTGCTGGGTGGCACGGACGCAGAGGCCGAGGGGCTCCTCCCCGAGAATGCCGGTGCCGCGGAGATCGACGCCGCGCTGCGCGCCGTCGCGCACGGCCTCATCGTTAGATCTGCGGGCGCGCGCATTTCCGGATTCAGTGCCGTCCAGGAGGCGGAAGCGCGGACGCTCCTGACACCGCGTGAAGTGCAGATCCTCGATGCCATCGCCGATGGCCTGACCAACAAGGCCATCGCCCGGCGGCTCGGTATCTCCCTGCACACCGTGAAGTTTCACGTCGAGTCGGTATTTCGCAAGCTCGGCGCACGCACGCGCACCGAGGCGGTTGTCAGAGCCACCGAGCGCCGCCGCGAGGACACGATCGACCTCTGAGTGCGGCGAGCGGATCTGCCGTCACACTCTTCGCCGCTGCCGATACCCGCGATAGGCCTCGAAGACCGCCTGATCGAGGTGCTCGGGACGGGCGGTGATCGCCGCAGCTCCGAGGGCCCGGAGTGCCCTGACATTGCCTGCAAGGCTATTGCAGTAGTCGACTGCGGCCAACGCACGGTAGGCCCCCAGCGGCTCGCGGGTGCTGGCTGCCGGGAGCGCCGATATTCGTGCGCTCTCGAAGCCGGCGATCAGCACGAAGTGCTTCGGGCTCAACAATCTCACCGCCTGGACCAGCTGCTCGGTCGCCGAGGCATCCTCGAGGTCAGTCAGCAATATGATGAGGCTGCGGCGGTGGGTCAGTGCGCGCATCCGGGCGGCCGCGAGCACCGGATTGGACTCACCGGGATGCACGAGGCAGGCCGATAGCATCTTGCGGATACGTGCGACGGCAGCGTCGCCCCGTGCCGGGGCGAGCGCTGCCAGCGGTCGCGCCGCGAACACCAATAGGCCAATCGCATCGTCGAGCTCCGCGGCGCGCTGGGCGAGTCGCGCAGCAACATTGACGTAGAGGCTCAGGCGATCGACCTCGCCGGCCGCAAGTCCGCTCGCACGCCCCGCATCGACGGCCACGATGATCTCGAGGTGTTGATCCTCGGTCATATCCCGACTGATCGGGCGTCCCCGGCGGGCGCTCGCCTTCCAATCGATGACCCGCAGCGGATCGCCGCGCCGGTACTCGCGCAGCTGCAGGATCTGCGTCCCGCCACCCCTCAGGCGTGCCGTCTGCTCGCCTGTCTGCCGGCTGCCGCGAGTCATACCGGAACGGGCCAGGAGGTCAGGTACCACGGTAACCGTGCAATCGGCAGTCACGCGTCTCGGCCACCAGGCGAGCTGCAGTGGCCCGCCGATCCGGATGCCGGGCGATGGCCAGGCCCGAGATCCCAGCCGGCGCCCCACCGCCTCGAGGGTGGTCGATGTGTCGATCCCGCGCAGGACCTTCAAGGTTTCCACGCGCGGCTCGACGGCGAACTCCTCCGGCGCGGAAAGGGCAGCCTGGATCCACGAGACGTCGCTCCCATCCTGACGAAAGGTGAGCTGCAGCCGGTGGCGGCGGCCGAGCAGCCAGCGCTCGCCGGTCGCGAGCCGCAGCCCGACCGGGATTCCTCCGAGGGATCTCACCTCGTAGGCGAGGCCGAGCAACAGCACGGCGGCCGGAAGGCACCACCACCTTGCGAGCGGAACGCTCCACTCTCCCGCAATGGCGAACAACCCGGTGAGGAGGATCAGCAACAGCGCGTTGCGCCGCAGGCTCATGGCTTTCGGCTCAGCGGGGTACCGGTACGCGCTCGAGCAGCGCGCGGGTGAGCTCGCGGTCGCTTCGTCCCTCCAGTGCCGCCTCCGAGGAGAGCGTCAGGCGATGTGGTACGACCCAGGGGACCACCAGCTTGATGTCATCGGGCGTGATGAATTCCGAGCCGCGCAGCCCTGCGGCCACTCGCGCCGCCAGGAGCAAAGCGAGCGCGCCGCGGGTGGAGAGGCCGAGCGCAATCTGTGCATGCTCGCGCGAAGCCCTGGCGACGCCCAACACGTAGGTCAGTAGCTCAGGAGAGACGTGCACGCGGTCGGCACACTCGCGCGCGGCATCGATCTGCTCGACCGTGATGTCGCCCGGAGCGGCCCGAGTCCCTGCGGCTGCCGCAGCGGCGATGGTGCCATAGCGCCCGAGAACAGCCGCTTCGTCTTCCGCTGCCGGAAAGCTCAGATCGATGCGCATCATGAACCGGTCGAGTTGCGACTCCGGCAGCGGGAAAGTGCCCTCGTAGTCGTGCGGATTCTGCGTGGCGATGACGAGAAAGCCGGCCGGCAGCCGATAGGTCTTGCGGTCGATCGTGACCTGCCGCTCCGCCATCGCTTCGAGCAGCGCCGACTGCGTCTTCGGGCCTGCGCGGTTGATCTCATCGACCAGCAGCACGTCCGTGAAGATCGGACCGGGATGCAACACGAACTTGTGGGTCGTCTCGTCGAGCACGTGCACGCCGGTGATGTCGGCTGGCATCAGGTCCGCGGTGCCCTGGATTCGATTGAAGCGTCCGCAGAGCGCTGCCGCGAGCGACTTGCCGAGCAGGGTCTTGCCGAGCCCCGGAGGCCCTTCCACCAGCACGTGCCCGCGCGCAACGATGGCGATGACCAGGGCGCGGATGAGCTCCCGCATGCCGATCACCGTGCCATCCAGCCGCTGTTGAATCCGGGTCTCGAGGTCCTGAAGGGCGCTCATTTGAGGTTCTCGCGCAGTTGTGCCAGGAGATTCTGCAGCCGGGTGAGATCGACGCGCTCGCCGGCGCAGGCGCTCGCGTAGCAGGCTTGCAGCTCGCGGCGGCCAGCCGCCGACACGGCCGGCTGGCCCTCGAGCCATTGCCAGATGGCGTGTTGCGCATCCGCTGAATAGCCCGCCTCGAGGCGCAGCCGGGCCCGCAACCAATCGAGAAAGTCCTCGATCAGCCGTTGTGCGGCTTCGGCGGGGCGCACGACCGCGGCCAGGTAACGGGCGCCTGCCTCGATGTACGCCGTCTCATCGAGCGGTCGCCACGCGGGCCGCAGGGCGCGCAGGGGCTGCGAGCCGAGTACGAAGGCGAGCCAGAGCAACACCATCCAACCCAGGGTCGCATGGACCCGCGGGTCGGCGAAGAACGCTTTGGCGTCGTAATACGCCGTGAGTCCCTGGTGTGCGTCGTCGAAGACGACGGTGCCGCCGGGACCGCGTGACCAGGCGATCATGTTGGCCAGCAGGATTGCATTGTCATCGCGGAGCACGCCGGCGTTGGAGAAGGGGGTGGCCACCGCGCAGAGAATGATCTGCCCCGCGCCGCGCCGCTCGAGCCAGATGACCGGATCGTTGTTGTCACGGCGTGCGGCCAGCTCGAGCGGCAGCCGCCCATGGGCATTACGGCCGCGCCAGTCTCGTGAGAGGTAGGTCTGCGCCGAGACGCGCCGTACGCCCTTGAGCAATGGAAATTCTCCCCGGGGACGTATCTGCAGCCCCCCGGCGGTGAGCGACGGCAGCTTCGATTTCGCGCTCGACGCCGTCTTCAAGTGCAGTCCCGTGAGTCGCCCGAGTCGCTCGATCATCAGCGGGTCGGAGGACGCAACGGCCCAACCGGGTATGTCGTCGAGTGCTGCCATGATCACGAGCGTGTTGCCATGCGCTACCCATTCCTCGAGCGCATTCAGCTCGGCGGCGCGCGTGGCGATCCGCTGCGGCATGGTCACCAACATTACGTTGCTGGCGGGCCGCGCGAGCAATTCACCGAGATGCTCGTATTGCAGCCGCAGACTGAGCCTCGCGATGTGCTCCTTCCCGAGCCACTGCCATATGGCGAGGTAGCCGTCGGGCCGACCGTCGGTCGAGAGGGGCGAGCCGTCCTGCAGCGCGAGGCCGGGCGGTTGCGGCTTTGGAAAAAAGAGCACATAGAAGAGTACGAGTGCGCCCGCTGCCAGCGCCAGCGTGATCCATCGCTCTTTCATCGCAGCATCTTGCCGGGCTCGCCGGCGGCCGCGAGCAGTCGGGCGCGGAGCGCTCGCATATTCCGCAGGGTATCCTGCGGGATCACGGTGCTGCCCGGTGGACCATAAACCTCGCGTTCGGCGAGTCGCGCGATCCCAATGAACCCGTCCCGCTCGATATCCGTGTCGAGGCGTGCCTCGACTTCGAGCTCGCGACAGGTCAGGTGTCGTTCGCGCTCGAGGCGATGTGAGCGCGTCAAAGCGTCGATCAACAGGCGCAGGACCCGCGCCGGCTGCTCATCCAGCCGCGTCCAATCAGGCTCGTCCGTTGCCGATGCAGTGGGGTCACGCGAGCTTGGGCCGACGGTTGGACGGGACAATTTCGTGCCGCGCCGAAGCAGGCGGCTGAGCCCGGTGCCGCGCAACTCCAGAGTAAGCGCAGCGGCGATGGCGGCAAAGAGGAGGGCGATCAGTGCATAGAATGCCGCTCGCGCGCCTCGCGAGTTTGCAGCTTCAGGGTGCGCAGATCGCAGCCATTGGCGCAAGGGGGCAGCCCATTCTCTGATCCAGCCCCTGATCCGATCCCCCCATGTGGGCGGTGGCGGTGGCGGGGCGAGTCGGGCCGCCAGGAAGCGGAGCGTTGACGACGCCGGCGGCTCGGAGGCGGGCGACCCCGAGTAGCGGCGGATCAGGGCCTCGAGATCGGAAAGCTCGTCCGCCGTCAGCGACTTGGTCGAACCGGACGGCAGGAGGGCGGTCACTCCGAGTTGGTCCAGCGCCTTTCCAACACCGGCGCAGGCCGTGTCCGGGCCTGAGACGCTCGTGAGCGTGATGCGGCCCCGCGAGGCGCAATGGCTGATCACCTCGCGCGCGCCTGGCGGCTCGGCCCGCAGCGGACCCGCTATTGAAAGCGCGAGCAGCGCCAGCCCCGTCTTCCATCGGGCTGGCATGACTCAGTTGCCGCTCAGCGCCTCGGTGCGCTCGGCGAGGTCTGCGCCTTCGCGACGTAGTTTCAGGTCGTAGTAGATCGCAAGCCAAACTGCCGTCAGCAGCGGCATGGACAGCAATCTAACCACCGCGCCGACGGCGCCGATGAGCTGAATGCGGTGGAGCAGCAGCTCGGGCGTCGTGCCTCGAACGCTCATGAATCCGACTATTACACCGGCGATCGCGCCGACCGCCACCGACAGGATCCAGATGACGATCCCCGAGACGAAGACGATGCCCGTCACCCGCCACCAGTGGTTCTCGACAAGTTGCCAGCTGCGCTTCAGCGCGGCAGATCCATCCCGGTTCTCACTGAACATCACCGCCATCCACAGATTCAGCCTGAGCGACACATAGATCGCCAGCACCACCGTGATGGTGATGCCGACCGCAAGCAGGAGGCCACCGAGCGGTGAGCGGTGCAGCGCAAACATCACGATGCCGGCAATGCCCGCAGGAATGCAGACTGCTGCGATGATCAATGCGATGAGCACGACACCGAGCACCATCTGCGGCAGTCGCTGCAGCCCCTTTCCCAGGGCATCTGCGAACGAATAGGTGTCCTCGCCACGGACCAGCGCGGCCTGCTGGCTGAGCAATGCGCCGTAGACCGTCATGGTGATGAGCCAGAGAGCGATGTCAGTCAGGAAGACCCTCGGCGCGCTCAGCGACGAAAAATATTGCAGGTAATACTGAGCTGCCGGCACGCCTCGTGTCGGGAGTTGCGGGGTGAGTGAGAGTTGCACCAGCGCGCCCGCGATGGCCGCGATCAGCGCGATTGCCCAACAGGCAGCAAATGACCCACGGAAGAGGCGTAACCAGTTGTCGAGGACGCCCCCGACGGTTAGCGGTGCTGATGGTGCCACGTACTTCATGATGATGGCTCCCTATGTGTTGTGTGTACGGCCGGTGGGCCGCCCAGCCTGTCTTGTCCCCAGCCGGCAGAATAGCTAAGCTCCGCCTCAAGCGGCAACCTTTTTTCGTACCGGATGGCCGAAGAAGAGCTCATAGTCAGGGGGCTGACGGGTGTCGACATGTCGCTCCGGATCGCGGGGCCGGGCACGCGTAGTCTGGCCTTCCTGATCGACTGGCAGATCCGTCTGCTCGTTGCGTTGGCGCTGCTCCTGCTGGCGGCGGTGTCGCAGCTTCTGCCGGGCATTCCACGGGGATCGATGCGCGCGTTGTGGCTCGTCGCCGGTATCCTCGCGCTCCTGATCTACTTCCTGTACCACCCCGTGCTCGAAGTGCTGATGCGCGGCCGCACGCCCGGCAAACGCAAGGCGGGAGCACGTCTCGTGACCGTCGAAGGCGCTACTCCGACGGTGGGATCTCTTCTGATGCGCAACCTCTTCCGGCTGGTCGACGGTCTGCCGGGCTTCTACATGGTCGGCCTGGGCTGCTGCCTGTTCACGCACAACCGTGTCCGCCTCGGCGACATGGTCGCGGGCACCGTGCTGGTATTGGAGGAGGCCGATGCCTCGACATCGTTGGCTCGCCTGAGCGAGGCCATGCAGAAGTCGGCGCTGCCGCCGGAGGCACTACGGCTGGTCCAGGATGTGCTCGACCGCTGGCCGGAGCTGGAGGAAGGGCAGCGGACGAGACTTGCGCGCGGGCTGCTCGCCAAAGTGGACCCAAAGGTCAGGACGGAGGGCGACGGGGCGTTGAGTGGGGATGCGTTGCGAGCGCATCTGGAGGCTCTGCTTGGCACCGGATCGAGATCCTGACGCGGCTGTTTGGATCCGGGCCCGCGCCCCGCAATGGCAGGCGCTCGCGGCGGAGACCGCAGCGGCGCCGAGACGCGCTCTGGCCACTGTCGATGACGCATTGAGGACTTTGCGGACGTACCGCATCCTGGCGCGACACTTCGCCAGCGCACGCGGGTTGCTACCCGGCAGCTACCTTGCAGCCGCACTCGAGAACGCCTGTGCGGCCCTGCATGTATCCATAGGCCGCCCACCGCGGTTTGGCCGCACCCGCCTCGTCACGCTATTTCGCGACGAAATCCCCGCGGCCGCCCGTTCCGTCCGCTCCACCGTGCTTTGGATCGTTGCCTTGCTCGTGGCGAGCACGCTCGCAGGCTGGTGGCTGGTCTCGACATATCCGGAGCTGGTCAGCCTGATTGCGAGCGACCGCATGATCGATGGGGTAGAGCACGGTCACCTCTGGACCGATCAGGTCTTCAGCGTCGTTCCGCCGGAGCTCCTCTCGGCACGCATCTTCTCCAACAACGTGGTGGTCACCCTCGGTGCCTTCTGCTCCGGAATCCTCCTCGGCCTGGGCGCCTTCTACATGATTTCCTTCAACGGGCTGATGCTGGGCGGACTGCTCGCATTCACCCACCAGCACGGACTCGCACACGGGCTCGTCAGATTCATTCTCGCCCACGGCCCGGTGGAGCTGTCGGTGATCTGTCTGGCCGGCGCCGCCGGCACCGCGCTCGGGGAGGCGCTCATCCGGCCCCAGCTCGACACCCGCGTCGAATCCCTCCGCCGGCGCGCCGCCGAGCTCGGACCGCTGCTGGTTGCCTGCGCGCTGCTCCTTCTCGGCTCCGGGCTGATCGAAGGATTCATCTCTCCGAACCCGCGGTTCTCGATTCCGTTCCGGCTCGTCGTGGGACTCGGGTACTGGACGCTGATGCTACTCCTCCTCAGCGGCAGGCTGATTCCGCAGCCGAAGGGTAACTCAGTCACCCCGTGAGGCCGGGAGAGGGCGATGGCTGCTGCACCATCAGCCCGCCTGCGCCGCGAAGATCTTGCGTACTGCCTCCAGGTCATCAGCATCCTCCGCCCGCTTGTCGTCCCGATAACGCTTCACGCGCGCCAGTCGCAGCGCCATGCCGCCCGGATACCGGCTGCTGGCCTGCAGATCGCTGAAAGCTGTTTCCACCACGAGCTCGGGGCGCACATACACCGTCCATTGATCGCGATGGGTCTCGCGCGCCAGCAGCTCCTTCGTCTGCCACTCGAGGATTGCGTCCGTCAGCCCCTTGAAGGTCTTCCCCAACATCACGTATTGGCCCGACATCCGATCGAGCGCACCGAGATGTAGGTTGGACAGCTTGCCGGTGCGGCGGCCGTGTCCCCACTCCGCCGCGAGGACGACCAGGTCGAGCGTATGCGCGCGCTTGATCTTCAGCCAGCTGGCGCCGCGGTTACCCGCCTCGTAAGGGGCGTCCAGGGACTTTGCCATGACGCCTTCGTGACCTGCCGCGAGCGCAGCCTCGTAAAAGGCTGCGGCCTCGGTTGCGGATGCGGTGATGATGCGCGGGACGCGCGTGTTGTCCGGAGTGACTGCGACAAGCGCGTCGGACCGCTCACGGAGTGGCCGATCGGCGAGGCTGCGGTCATCGACGCGCAGGCAGTCGAAGAAGTAAGCCCGGACGGGCAGCTCCGTACGCAGTCTTTCGACCTCGAGTCGGCGGCCGAAGCGGCGCATCGTGACCTGGAACGGGTGGGGTCTTCCCGATGTGTCGTAGGCGATGGCCTCGCCATCCAGCACCAGGGCGTGCGCCGGCAAGGCGCGCACGATGGCGACGATTTCCGGCAGTGCGGCGGTGATCTCGTTGAGCGTGCGGGTGTAGAGACGAACCTCCTCGCCGAGCTTGTGGGCCTGCACCCGGGCGCCGTCGAGCTTCCACTCGAGCGCTGCCTCGCCACCCAGCTCCTGTAGTGCTTTTCCTACGTCCACCGCCGTCTGCGCGAGCATCGGAGCAATGGGTGAGAAGAGCTCGAGCTGGAACCGGTCGAGTCCGGCCACACCCTGTGCCACGGCTGTGAGGGCGACGGCCCCGAGGCTCTGGGCATACATGGCTGCACGCCTTACCTGTGCGACCGGTATCCGCCAGGCGGCGGCAATCGCATCGACCATTACTCCGGCAAGGGCGCCCTGACGTAGCTCACCGACGAGGAGTCTGATTAGAAACGTGCGCTCTTCCGCGGTCGCTCGGGAGAAGAGGTCCTGCAATGCCGCGCTGCGGCGCCCCGCGGAGCCGGTACCCCGGATCGCAGCCAGCTCCGTGATATCGCGGTCCGCTTGCACGACCGTCAGGCCGGGCACTTCGGGCGGCTGCCCGGCCGAAGCCGCCGCCTGCAGCGCGGCGTACCCGACGCCGATCCGACCCTGCGGCAGCTCCCCGGAGAGATAGCCCACGGCGATCCCGACTTCCTCCGGCGCCAGATGCTCGAGGAGCGCGGCAATGCCCCGTGCCTTGGCCAATCGGGAAGGTGTCGCCCCGATGCGCGCGGATGTGCTGACGATCTCGGCGAGCAGGGTCATGGCGCGAATACTGCCAGGGCATCACTGCACCTTGCACGTCGCAGCGCCGCTCGAGGTCTGTTTCAGCTCTGGAAGGTTCCGACTGTCTCCGCCTGGGCGATGACATGGGGCTGAGCCGTATCGAGCACATCCTTGACGCTCGCCTGAGGCGGCAGAGTCAGCTCCGGCACATCGAGCGCCAGCAGTCGGAAGTGATAGTGGTGCACTCCGTGGCCATGCGGTGGCTGCGGGCCGTCGTAAGTCCGGTTGCCGAAATCGTTCACCCCCATCGCGAGGGGGGTTCCCGCCTTGGATGAGCCGCTGCCCTCATCGAGGCCCTGGTACGCGGGCGGCACGTTGTAGACAGCCCAGTGCCGAAAGGTGCCTTTGGGCGCGTCGGGATCCTCGACGATTACGGCGAAGCTTCGTGTGTTGCGCGGAGCGTCCTGCCACTGGAGGGGCGGCGATACGTTGCCGCCATCCCTGCTATAGCGCTGCGGGATGCGCTGCCCGTTCGGGAACGCCGGACTCGCGAGGCTGAATGCCATGTTGCGTCTCCTCACTGCGACCGAGCCTAGGTATGCAAACGGCGGGCCTGGCCTGTCTCTTTCGGGCGGTTCACCCCGCGTCGGTGCCGCTGATATAGTCAGGAATGAGTCCATAACCCACGGCAAGGTAGGGTCCGGTCATGCGAATCGGTGTACTCGGTTCAGGCACCGTCGGCACGACGCTCGCCGGCGGATTCGCGGCCCACGGCCACGAGGTGATGATCGGCTCGCGCGAGCCGGCGAAGCTCGCCGACTTCACTCGGCAGGCTCGCGGCGTGCGCGCCGGTACTCCCGAGGAAACCGCGAAGTTCGCCGAGCTCGCGGTGCTCGCCGTGAAGGGCTCTGCCGCTGCCGCCATGGTGCGCGCTGCCGGAGCCGCCAACCTCGCAGGCAAGGCGATGATCGATGTCACCAACCCGCTGGCGAATGCGCCGCCGGTGAATGGCGTGCTCGGATTCTTCACCTCTCTCGATGAGTCCCTGATGGAGCGCCTGCAGAAGGAGTTCCCGCAGATCCGTTTCGTCAAAGCTTTCAACTCCGTCGGCAGCGCGCGGATGGTCAATCCGGTGTACGCCGCCGGCAAGCCGAGCATGTTCATCTGTGGCGACGATCAGCCGGCCAAGGCGCTGGTCAGCGGGCTCCTCGACCAGCTCGGTTGGGAGACGGAAGACATGGGTGAGGTCGAGGCTGCCCGGGCAATCGAGCCCCTGTGCATACTCTGGTGCATTCCGGGTTTGCGGCAGAACCAATGGACGCACGCCTTCAAGCTACTCAAGTGACGTCGCCCGGCCGGTTCCGGATCAGAGCCATCCGCCACGGCGACTACGAAGGGTGGCGCCCCCTCTGGGATGGTTACAATGCCTTTTACGGTCGCAGCGGCCCAACGGCCCTGCCGGAGTCGACCACCCGGATGACCTGGCAACGCTTCTTCGATCCCGCCGAGCCCGTGCATGCCTTGGTGGCGGAGGATGCCGGGCAGGACAAAGTGGTGGGGCTGGCTCACTACCTCTACCATCGGAGCACGACGCGCCTGAACGACGTCTGCTATCTCCAGGACCTCTTCACTGATGCTGAGCTGCGTGGCCGCGGCATTGGGCGCAGTCTGATTCACTCTGTGTACGAAGCGGCGCGTGAGGTTGGCTGCAGCCGCGTATATTGGCAGACGCAGCTCACCAACAGGCCCGGTCGCGCCCTCTACGACCAGGTGGCCGATCACCAGGGCTTCATCGTCTACTCGCACGAGCTCGCCTGAGGGAGTGGGGCTGGGCGGCAAACATGCAGACATGGGTGTCGCAGCTCGGGGCTCCGATTCTTTTCCTGCTGGTGCTGGCGCAGCAGGCGGGACTTCCTTACCCCATCACTCCGGTTCTGGTCATCGCGGGCGCCGCTTCCGTTCGAGGCGGCATGCCGGCCGCCGCGGTTATCGCGCTCAGCGTCGCCGCTGCGCTGATTGCCGACCTCGGTTGGTATGCGGCGGGACTGCGGCTCGGTGGCCGCGCGCTCAAGGCGCTTTGCGCGCTCTCGCTCTCACCGGACTCCTGTGTGTCGGACTCCGAGCGCTGGTTCGGCCGGTTCGGCACGCGCGTCCTCGTGGTTGCGAAGTTCGTTCCCGGCCTCGGGCTGATCTCATCTGCAATGGCTGGGGTGGCCCGTGCCCGGCTCGACGGATTCGTTCTCTATGACGTGTTGGGTAACCTGCTCTGGGCAGGCACTGCGGTGGGTCTGGGTATTCTCTTTCACGGGGCGATCGCCGGCCTCCTGCGCGGGCTCGCCGAGCTCGGCTACTGGGGTGTGGCGCTGGTTTGTGCCGCCGTTGCGGCGTTCGTGGTGGTGAAGCTCAGGCAGCGGCGTGCGCTCATCCGCGAGCTGGGTGAGTCCCGCATCACGGTACTCGAGCTCAAGAGCCTGGTGGATGGCGGCGGCGCCCCCGTCATCATCGATGCGCTCGCGCCGTCCACCCGCTCGCGCGAAGGCATGATTCCGGGGGCGATCGGCGTCGAGGAGCTGCGGCTCGATTCCGGCTCCGCGTTGCTTCCCCAGGATGCCGAGGTCGTCGTCTATTGCGCATGTCCCAATGAGGCTTCCGCCGCGCGTATCGCGCAACAACTCATCCGTCTCGGCTGCGCGCGCGTGCGACCCCTAACCGGAGGGATATATGCGTGGAAGGAGGCCGGATTCGACGTTCAGTTCAGATATCTGGAGAAGAATGCGCTCGCGAGAGCAGCGGCCCGGACGTGAAGCTGATCGCGATCGATTCCCGCGTGGTCGACACAGAGCTCCGGCTCGGCTTTCTTGCCGGTTGCGGTGCAGCTTGCGAAGAAAGTGTAGTGCCCGGCTCCCGGAAAGATGACGAGCCGACTGCCGGAGATGTGGGCCGCAAAATACCTGGCGTTGACGGTCACGGGCTCGATGGCGTCCGCCGAGCCAGCCACGATCTCCACGGGGATTGAGATCCCGGCGAGACTGTCGGGCGTGAGCACCATGCCGAGCGCCGGGGCGATCGCGAACACTGCTCGGACCCGCGGGTCGCGATAGCTCGAGCCGGCGCCCCTAACGGCGGCCCGGTATCCGGGATCCGTCTTGAGCAGTGTCACGACCCGGCTGATCAGGGTCGGGAACTCAGGAGGAGACACGCAGCTGCGGCCATGAGGATCGCGCTCACATGAGTCGAAGAGCGCAGTCGAGCTTCGGCCGCCGGCGATCTCGATGACCGTATAGCCTCCGAGCGAGAAGCCGGCTGCACCGATGCGGCGCGGATCGATCCGCGGTGCGAACTGCGGATCGGCCAACATGCCGTCGATCACCGCGCTCAGATCCCGCGCGCGCAACCACCAGAGCGTGAAGCCCTGCGCGGTATAAGGCTCGAGCGCGTCGTTTCCAGGATGGTTCACCGCCACGGCGATGAACCCATGGGCGGCGAGCCGCGTGCCGAGCCACGCCATGGCGAGCGCAGAGCCGCCGGTCCCGTGAGAGACCACCACCAGTGGGAACCTGTTCGGCGCCGCGGCGAGAGATGCGTCAGTTGCGGCCCTGCCGGCGCGCGCGAGCGGCGCTCCGGGCGGCCCAATCCACTGCTGCTCTTCCCGGGCGACCGGCGCGGCCGGATACCATACGGTTGCCAGGAGTGCGTGGATCTTCGCGCCTCGCCAGTCATAGGGCTCCGGCGGAGCGAACCGGCGCATGGCAACGCCAACTTTGTAAGACGCACCGACCGGTCCAGCCGCCGCGACGGTGCTCATGAAGCAGACTATGACTGCGCTCACGAGCAGCCCGCAGGATCTTGCGGCTGCTATGGCGGGGATCTTCACATTACGCCTCGTCGGGAAGCCCATTTGTAGAGGCACTCGTGTTGGCTCCACGCAGCGCCGGCTGCGCGCGCGAGCTGCGCAAGAGTGATGCGCCAACGAGCGCGGACCCGAAGGCCAGACAGAGCCAGCCGAATAGATCGCCTATCCGATCATAAAGCGTCGCACCGCCGCGCCCGGAGAGGGGAAGCTCGCCCACGAGGGTCGTGAAACCGGCGGTCGTAGGAGCCCTCGCGACGATCCGGCCATAACGATCGTTGAGAGTCAGGAGTCCGTTACGTGCGCTTCGCGCCATGGGGACGCCGTTCTCGACGCTTCTCAATACCGCATCGCGGGCATGAAACCAGGCGTCGGCGCCGAAATCCCATGCCGGTACAGCCAGCAGCTTCGGCCGCGTTGCCACCTCATCGCTGCGCAGCATGCGTTGGTAATCCATGTCGAGGCAGATCTCGACTCCGGTCCCCTCCGGCAGTACGACGGGCCCCGCACCTGGCTTGAACACCGATGACTCGAGGACGGGAACCAGATGCCGCTTCTCGTATGTCGTCGGGGCCGCTGTGCCGGGCCTGAAGGCCCAGGCAACGTTTCGCGGCGCGCCATCGACGACCGCGGCGAACCCGGCGATGAGCGTCGCGCCCGCGGATTGGGCCGCGGAAGCCAGCTTTCCCTGCGCGAGGGCCTGGAGGGTCGGGTCGATCCGCGAGATGTTCTCAGGCAGCACCACGAGCTGCACGCCGCGCCCGCGGAGCTGCGCGATCTGTGTGGCATAGGCATCGACAGCCGCCAGCTCCGCCCCGTCGTCTTCTTTCTGGTGCGGCCCCACAGTGCCGTCGCCGTCGATGAGGGCTACGCGCATGCTGCCGGTTGCCGGTGTCGAGATACGCCAGTAGCCGTAGGCGGCATTCACGCCAAAGAGCACGAGGGCGAGGACGAAGGGAGCGGCGCTGCGCGCTCTCAACCCGAGCGCCAATCCCGCGGCCACTGCGCCGATGAGGAAGGTGATTACACAGAACCCGAGCAGCGCCGCGCTCTGCACCAGTACCGGGGCGCTGACCTCGGCCGTGGCCGGTGAAGCGATGGACCCCGCGGTACCCAGGAGCGACAACAGCAGATCGAATGCCGTCCAGAGCGCGGCAAAGGTCAGGATGGCGGGTATGCCGCCGAGCGTCGGCCGGACGCGGCGCGAACCCAGGACGGCAAGGGCAAAGAGCAGTCCCGGCACGATCGGGTAGAAGGCCAACACCGGCAGCGGCAGGATGCCGAGGTACGCCTGCAGCATGTTGGTCGTTCCCAGGGCGAAGGCTACCCAGGATGCGAGCAGTACGACCCAAGGCTTCGAGTCGCCGTAGGCGAGCCAGAGCACGGGCACGGGCGCGATCCAGGCGAGCCACCAGTGAGTGCCCAGGCCCAGGGAGAGATAAAACCCCGCTGCACTGAGGAGTGCGCAGATGATGGCGATCATTTGAGTTTCTCCAGCAGGAAGGATCGAAAGACGCGTCGCATGGCGCGGCGGTAGAGCGCACGAAACTCCTCTTCCCCGCCCGCGATGCGTCCGGCGCGATAGAGCGTCACGAGACCCTGGCTGAGCGCCGAGTTGATCAGCACGATCTCGACCGGCGGTGCCGCCGCGACGGCACCCTGTCGGATGCCTTCCTCGAGCACGCTCAGCTGGATGTTGCCCGCAGGCGAGCGGCCGGCTGCGAAATCGTCCGGGTAGCGCCGGGCCTTGCGGGAGGGAAGGAGAAAGGCCGCCTCGAAGCGCCGCGGCTCGCGCAGGGCGAAATCGAGAAAAGCCTCGCCCATCTGCTCGATTTTCGCGAGTCCCGCGACGGCCGGCAACGCCTGAACACGGGCCGACCATTCATCGAGCGCATCGAGCACCAAGGCATCGATCAGCGCCTCCTTGCTGGCGAAATGCCGATAGATGGCCATGGGCGTGATGCCGACCTTGGCGGCAACCTCGCGCAGCGACAGCCCTTCGAGTCCCTTCCGGTCGAAGGCCTTGCGGGCTGCAGCCAGGATCTTCTCTCGCGTGCTCACGTATACAGTGTATACATGAGGCGCGCGGGTTTGCAAGGCGGCCGCTCTGGGCCAGGACCCGGGGGCGCGAGCTACACGAGTACCCGCTCGATGCCGCCCTTGTTCGCCCGTGCGACATAGGCGGCCATCCAGTTCTCACCCAGGATGTGTCGGGCGATCTCGACGACGATGTAGTCAGCGTCCAGATCGGCGTCCTCGTTATAGCGCTTGAGGCCCTGCAGGCAGGATGGACAGGACGTCAGGATCTTCACCTGCGCAGAACCGGTTGCGCGCAGCCTCTCTGCGCCCGCGCGAACCTCCTCCTCCTTGCGAAAGCGCACTTGAGTCGACACGTCGGGCCGCGCAATGGCCAGCGTGCCCGATTCGCCGCAGCAGCGCTCGTTCTTCTCGATGCGGCCGTTGCGCGAGTCGTTCATCAGCGTGTTGACGACTTTCAGAGGGTCGTGGCTCTTCATCGGCGAATGACAGGGGTCGTGATACATGTAGCGCGTACCGGTCACGCCTTCGAGCCGCACCCCTTTCTCCATCAGATACTCGTGGATGTCGATGATCCGCGAGCCCGGAAATATTTCCTCGAACTTGTAGCCCTGCAACTGGTCGTAACAGGTGCCGCAGCTCACCACCACGGTGCGGATGTCCAGATAGTTGAGCGTGTTCGCAACGCGGTGGAAGAGGACGCGGTTGTCGGTGGTGATCTTTTGCGCTCGGTCGAGCTGACCCGCACCCCGCTGCGGATAGCCGCAGCAGAGGTATCCCGGAGGTAAAACGGTCTGCACCCCGACATGCCAGAGCATCGCCTGGGTGGCTATTCCAACCTGCGAGAAGAGCCGTTCCGAGCCGCACCCCGGGAAGTAGAATACCGCCTCGGAGTCGCTGCTGGTCGCCGCCGGATCGCGGATGATCGGCACGTAGTCGGGGTTCTCGATGTCGAGCAGCGCGCGCGCCGTTTTCTTCGGCAGCCCGGCGGGCATGCGCTTGTTGACGAAATGCACCACCTGCTCGCGTATCGCCGGCCTGCCAGTGGTAGCGGGTGGGCGGCGGATCTGTGTCCGCGCCAGGCCCTTCAGCATTCCATGTGCGGTGCGCTGCGCGCGGTAGCCCCACTCGATCATGAGCTTGCGCGCGACCCGGACGGTCTCCGGCCGGGTCGCATTGAGGAAGAACATCGAGGCGGCGGTGCCGGCATTGAAGCGTTTCCTGCCCACCCGCCGCAGCAGGTCGCGCATGGCCATCGACACATCGCCGAAATCGATGTCCACGGGGCAGGGGCTCGAGCACTTGTGGCAAAGGGTGCAATGGTCCCCAACGTCGGCGAACTCGTCCCAGTGCCTGAGGCTCACGCCGCGGCGGGTCTGCTCCTCGTAGAGGAAGGCCTCGATGAGAAGCGAGGTCGCCAGAATCTTGTTGCGCGGGCTATAGAGGAGGTTGGCGCGCGGCACGTGCGTCGCGCATACGGGTTTGCACTTGCCGCAGCGCAGGCAGTCCTTGACGGAATCGGCGATCGTGCCGATGTCCGACTGCTGCATGATGAGCGACTCGTGTCCGAGGAGGTTGAAGCTCGGCGTGTACGCATTCGAGAGATCGCCGCCGGGCAGGAGCTTGCCCAGGTTGAACCGGCCCTGCGGGTCGACCGCCTGCTTGTAGGCGCGGAACTCCACGACCTCAGCATCCTCCAGGAATTCCAGTTTCGTAATGCCGATACCGTGCTCGCCGGAGATGACTCCATCCAGGCGGCGGGCAATGCCCATGATGCGGGCGACCGCCGCCGTGGCCGTTCGCAACATCTCGTAATCGTCCGAGTTGACGGGAATATTCGTGTGGACGTTGCCGTCACCGGCATGCATGTGCAGCGCTACGAAGACGCGTCCGCGCAGAACGCGCCGATGAACGTCCCCGCAGGAAGCCAGAATAGGGGCGAAAACCCTCCCGTTGAAAATGTGCTGCAGGGGCGCACGCAACTCGCGCTTCCACGAGACACGGATCGAGCGGTCCTGCACCACATCGAAGACACGCAAAGCCGCATCGTCGGCCAGGCGGGCACGCAGCTCCGGCATCGGTTCGCAACGCAGGGTCTCGAGCTGTGGCAGGGCTTCCTCGAGGCGGGTGTCGAGATGCGCTGCGAGCCAGCTCCAGCGCATGCGGACATCCGCGAGCAGTCGGCGCGCCTGCGAGGTCCGTTCGCCGATGACCTCCTCATCCGGCAGATCGCCGAGCTCGGCATCCTCGGCACGCGCCAGCGGCAGTGGCGCCGCGAACAGGGTCTCGAGCTCATCGATGAGGGCGAGCTTGTTGGCCATCGACAGCTCGATGTTGATACGCTCGATCTCGTCCGTGTATTCGCCCATGCGGGCGAGCGGCAGCACGACGTCCTCGTTGATCTTGAACGCGTTCGTGTGCCGCGCGATCGCGGCAGTCCGCGCGCGGTCCAGCCAGAATTTGCGCCGGGCTTCCGCGCTCACGGCGATGAACCCCTCACCGCTGCGTGCGTTGGCGATGCGTACCACATGGGATGTGGCCGCGGCGACGGCCGTTTCATCGTCGCCGACGATGTCGCCGAAGAGTCCCATCTTCGGCAGCGAGCCCCGCTTGGACTTGGTGGTGTAGCCTACGGCCCGCAGATACCGCTCATCCATGTGCTCGAGCCCTGCGAGACGGACGCTGCCGTGGGCGGCGAGGCCATCGAGATACTCCTTGATCTCGACGATCGCCGGGACTGCATCGCGTGCCTGGCCAAAGAACTCGAGACATACCGTGCGCGTGTGGGCGGGACTGCGGTGCAGCACCCAGCGCGAGGAAGTGATGATGCCGTCGCAGCCTTCCTTCTGCACGCCCGGCAGACCGCCCAGAAACTTGTCGGTCACGTCCTTGCCGAGCCCCACCTTGCGGAACCTGCGTCCGGGTATCCGCAGCGTTTGTCTGCGCAACAGGGGGGCTTGGTCCGGCGGCTCTCTGCCGTCCTTCCAGAGCAATTCGAACTCGGCGGTCTCGACGTCGTGGATTTTCCCACGGTTGTGGGCGACGCGGCTCACTTCCAGCCAGTTGCCGTCGCAATCGACCATGCGCCACCAGGCCAGGTTGTCAACCGCAGTGCCCCATAGCACTGCTTTCTTGCCGCCCGCGTTCATCGCGATGTTGCCGCCTATGCAGGAGGCATCCGCCGATGTCGGATCGACGGCAAACACCAGGCCGCCCTTGTCCGCGGCCGCAGCCACGCGCCGGGTCACGACGCCGGCTTCGGCGAAGATCGTCGGGACTGCTTCCGTGAGCCCGGGGAGTTGCACGCTCTCGATGGCGTCCAGCCGCTCCAGCTTCTCCGTGTTGATGACGGCGCAGAGCGGTGTCAGCGGAATGGCTCCGCCGGTATATCCCGTGCCGCCGCCGCGCGGAATGATGGTGAGGCCGAGCTCGATGCAACCACGCACCAGGTCCGGGATCTCCGCTTCCGTATCCGGCATCAGCACCACGAACGGGTATTCCACCCGCCAGTCGGTCGCGTCCGTAACGTGGGATACTCTTGCATACGCATCGACGCGGATGTTATCCGTACGCGTGCGACGTCCCAGCACGCGCGCCACTCTGCGGCGTAGCGCCGCGCAGTTGTCGAAGTCCGCCTCGAAGCTGTGTACCGCCTCGCGAGCTGCGGTCAGGAGCTCGCCGACCTGGTCATATCGTTGGGTGTCATTGACATTGCGGCGACGATCGACCTCCGTCAGCCGGTGGTGGAGCGCTTCGACGAGGAGGCGCCGCCGCCGCCCGCTCTCGAGCAGGTCGTCCTGCAGATACGGATTGCGGCGCACGACCCAGATGTCGCCCAGAACCTCGTAGAGCATGCGTGCCGAGCGGCCCGTGCGCCGCTCATGCCGCAGCTCCTCGATGAGCGCCCAGTGCCGCGCCCCGAGCAGGCGAATCACGATCTCCCGGTCCGAGAAGGACGTGTAGTTGTAGGGGATCTCGCGCAGCCGCGCCACCGGCCCGCGCTCGGGCGCAGGGTCGCGGGCAGGTTCCAGAGGCAACGATTCCTGTGTCGTTATGGCGTTCATCTGACTCATCTACGGCATAGCGGGCCAGGGCCGCTCCCCGGCCCGCGGCGAAAATTGTAGGGTCTCGCGAAAATCGTCTCGACGATTTTCGCCAATGAACTAAGGCAAGTCCGTGCCGCCCATCAGATACCGGTCGCATTCGCGCGCGGCGCCGCGACCCTCGTTGATGGCCCAGACCACCAGGCTCTGCCCGCGGCGGCAGTCGCCGGCGGCGAAGACGCCCCTTACGTTCGTTGCGAACAGGCCGTGCTCGGCCTGCACGTTGGAGCGGGCATCCGTCTGGACACCGAGCTCGGCCAACAGCGGCTGCTCCGGTCCGGTAAAGCCCATCGCCAGCAGCACGAGGTCCGCTGGGATGTCGCGCTCGCTGCCCGGAACATCCACGGGTGCCAGGCGACCGGTCGAGTCCTTCTTCCAGGTCACTGCGACTGTGCTGAGCGAGCGGACGCCTCCTTCTGCATCGCCATTGAGCCGCTTCACGGTCGTGACATACGTGCGCGGGTCGGAGCCGAACTTTGCCGCGGCTTCCTCCTGGCCGTAGTCGAGCTTGTAGACCTTGGGCCATTCCGGCCATGGGTTGTCGCTCGCGCGGTCCATGGGCGGCTGGGGCATGATCTCGATCTGCGTCAGGCTCTTGCAACCTTGCCGCATGGCGGTGGCGACACAGTCGGTGCCGGTGTCGCCGCCGCCCACCACGATGACGTGTTTGTCGCGTGCGTGGATGGGGCTATGGTCAGGGCCGCCATTGAGCAGCGACTTGGTGCTCGCGGTGAGGTATTCCATGGCGAAGTGCACGCCCTGGAGCTTTCGATTCGCAACAGCCAGATCGCGTGCCTGCGTGGCGCCGGTGCAGATGACTATGGCGTCGAAGTCTTTGAGGAGCAGCATCGGCTCGACGTTCTCACCGACGTTCGCGTTGCAGACGAACTTCACTCCTTCCTGCTGCATCAGCTCGATACGCCGCAGCACGACGTCCTTCTTGTCGAGCTTCATGTTGGGAATGCCATACATGAGCAGGCCACCCGGGCGGTCGTCGCGCTCGAGCACGGTCACCGTGTGCCCGGCGCGGTTCAACTGAGCCGCCGCGGCAAGGCCCGCCGGCCCGGAGCCGATCACCGCCACGCGCTTGTCGGTGCGCGCAGCCGGCGGCTCAGGCGCAATCCAGCCCTGTTCCCAGCCCCTGTCGACGATGGCGTTCTCGACGCTCTTGATGGTCACGGGCGGGGCGCTGATGCCGAGCACACACGAGCCCTCGCAGGGCGCCGGGCAAACGCGGCCGGTGAACTCCGGAAAGTTGTTGGTCTTGTGCAGGCGCTCCAGCGCCTCGCGCCAGAGGCCCCGATAGACGAGGTCGTTCCATTCCGGAATGAGGTTGTTCACGGGACAGCCCGAGGCCATGCCCGAAATCAGCGTGCCCGTATGGCAGAACGGCACGCCGCAGTCCATGCAGCGGGCAGCCTGGTTGCGCAGGCGCTTCTCGTCCATGTGATGGTGGAACTCCTCCCAGTCGCGCACGCGCTCGATGGGCGTGCGGTCTACGGGGAGCTCGCGCAGATACTCGATGAATCCAGTCGGCTTGCCCATCGGGTGCTCGATCTCTCGTCAATTTCCGCCGACGCGCGCAAGGTCGCGCGCGTTCTCTTCGAAGGCCACCATGATGGCCTCATCGCCGGTCAGCCCCTGGCTGTGAGCGCGCCGGAGCGAGGCGAGGGCGCGCTTGAAGTCCTTCGGCACTACGGCGACGAACTTCGACAGCAGCCGCTCCCAGCCTTCGAGGACATAACGCGCGCGGGCGCTGCGCGTGAGCTCGAGGTGGCGCTCGATCATGCCGCGCACACGCGCGATCTCCTCGGGATCCTCCAGCCGCTCGATGCCCACCATCTGGGTGTTGACCCTGGCGGGGAAGTCGCCCGCCTCATCGAGCACGTAGGCAATGCCGCCCGACATGCCGGCGCCGAAGTTACGTCCGGCTGAGCCGAGCACTACTACACGGCCGCCCGTCATGTACTCGCAACCGTGATCGCCAACGGCCTCCACGACCGCATCGACTCCACTGTTGCGCACGGCGAAGCGTTCGCCCGCCATGCCGCAGATATAGGCCTCGCCACTGGTCGCGCCGTAGAGTCCGACGTTGCCGATGATGATGTTCTCTTCAGGTGCGAACGGTGAGCCGGCCGGTGGATAGACCA
This sequence comes from Steroidobacteraceae bacterium, assembly GCA_036273735.1. GTDB lineage: Bacteria > Pseudomonadota > Gammaproteobacteria > Steroidobacterales > Steroidobacteraceae > 13-2-20CM-66-19. The sequence continues at coordinate 57,095 of DASUHA010000115.1, forward strand.
CGATCCGCCCGCCAGAGAGGCCCTTGCCGATGTGATCGTTGGCATCGCCTTCCAGCACGAACGTCATGCCGCGCGGCATGAATGCTCCGAAGCTCTGTCCGGCCGAGCCCTTGAAGCCGATCCGAATCGTGTCGTCCGGCAGCCCTGCGGGACCATGTCTGCGCGTGATCTCGCTGCCGGTGATCGTGCCGACCACACGGTTGACGTTGCGGATCGGCAGCTCCGCACGTACGGGTTCGCCGCGCTCGATGGCAGGGCGGCAAAGCTCCAGCAATGTGGTCAGGTCCAGGGATTTCTCCAGACCGTGATCCTGCTCGATCTGCCGGAACCGGCCCACCTCAGCGCCGACATCGGGCTGGTAGAGGATATTGCTGAAGTCGAAGCCCTTGGCTTTCCAGTGCTCGACGGCCTTCTTCGGCGCCAGGTGATCGACCCGTCCGATCATCTCCTCGACGGTGCGGAAGCCGAGCTCCGCCATGATTTCGCGCATGTCCTGGGCGATGAAGCGCATGAAGTTGACCACGTGCTCCGGCTTGCCCGCGAACTTCTCCCGCAGCCGCGGATCCTGAGTCGCCACGCCGGCAGGGCAGGTGTTGAGATGGCATACACGCATCATGATGCAGCCGACTGCCACGAGCGGTGCCGTCGCGAACCCGAATTCCTCCGCTCCCAGCAAGGCGGCGATGACGACGTCACGCCCGGTCTTCAGCTGCCCGTCCGCCTCTACAGCGATGCGGCTGCGGAGATTGTTGAGCACCAGAGTCTGATGCGCTTCCGCGACTCCGAGTTCCCAAGGCAATCCTGCGTGTGCGATGGATGTTTGCGGCGAGGCGCCGGTCCCACCGTCATGTCCGCTGATCAGCACGACGTCCGCATGCGCCTTGGCGACGCCGGCAGCGATGGTTCCTACGCCGACCTCCGACACCAGCTTGACGCTGATCCGCGCCTCACGATTGGCGTTCTTGAGGTCATGGATGAGCTCCGCCAGGTCCTCGATGGAGTAGATGTCATGATGCGGAGGCGGAGAGATGAGGCCGACACCCGCAGTGGTATGCCGGGTCTTGGCGATCCACGGGTAGACCTTCGTCCCGGGCAGCTGACCGCCTTCGCCCGGCTTGGCGCCCTGCGCCATCTTGATCTGCAGCTCCCGCGCGCTGACGAGGTACTCGCTGGTGACGCCGAAGCGGCCCGAGGCCACCTGCTTGATGGCGCTGTTCTTCGAGTCGCCATCCGGCAGGGGCCGGTAGCGCTCCGGGTCCTCGCCGCCCTCCCCAGTGTTGCTCTTGCCACCGATCCGGTTCATGGCGATCGCGAGCGTCTCGTGCGCCTCCCTGCTGATCGAGCCGTAGGACATCGCGCCGGTCTTGAAGCGTCTGACGATACTGTCGACCGGCTCGACCTCCTCGAGGGGCACCGGCTCCGATGGCGCGAACTCCAGCAGGCCGCGCAGGGTCGCAAGCGTCTTCGACTGCTCATCGATCAGCTTGGCGTAGGACTTGTAGACCGCATAGCTGCCCGAGCGCACCGCTTTCTGCAGGCGGTGGATCGACTCCGGGTTGAAGAGGTGATGCTCGCCGTCGGACCGCCATTGGTACATGCCACCGGTCTCGAGTGTGTGGCCCTTGCTCCTGCGCGCCGGGAAGGCCGCCCGATGACGGATCAGCACCTCCTGCGCGATGGTCTCCATGCCGATGCCGCCGATGCGCGAAGCCGTCCAGGTGAAATATTGATCGATGACGTCCTGACGCAGTCCCACTGCCTCGAACACCTGGGCGCCGTGATAGCTCTGGATGGCGGAGACGCCCATCTTGGACATCACCTTGATCACGCCCTTGGTCGCCGCCTTCACGTAATTCTTGCATGCGAGCCTGGCATCGACGTTGGTCACCAGTCCCTCGTGAATCATGCTCTCGAGCGTCTCGAAAGCCAGATAGGGATTGACGACCGAGCAGCCGAACCCGATGAGGAGAGCGAAGTGATGCACCTCACGCGCCTCGCCGGTCTCGAGGACGAGGCTGACGCGCGTGCGCAGTCCCTCGCGGATCAGATAGTGATGCAGCGCGCTCACCGCGAGCAGCGCCGGCACCGCGGCGAACTCGCGGCCGATGCCGCGGTCGCTGAGGATCAGGATGTTGACCTCCTCGTCCTCGATGAGGCGCCGTGCGGCGACGCAGAGCTCCTCCACCGACCTCGTGAGCCCCTTCTCCCCGCGGGTCGCGCGAAAGAGGATCGAGAGCGTGCCGATCTTGAGGCCCGGCAGGGAGAGCCGGCGCACTTTGGCGAATTCCTCGTTGGTGAGGATCGGACCCTTGAGCTCGAGCCGCCGGCAGTCCGCCGGCTGCGGGCGCAGGAGATTGCCCTCGGAGCCGAGCCAGACCTCCGAGGCGGTGATGAGCTCCTCGCGGATGCAGTCGATCGGCGGGTTCGTCACCTGCGCGAAGAGCTGCTTGAAATAGTCATAGAGCAGGCGCGGCCGGCTCGAGAGCGCCGCCAGCGGCGTGTCGTTACCCATCGAGCCCACGGCCTCGACGCCGTTCTTCGCCATCGGCTCGAGAAGCGTCCGCTCGTCCTCGAACGTATAGCCGAATGCGATCTGGCGCGCGCGCAGGGTCTCGGCGTCGGTGGATGGCAGCTCGGCGACGGCGGGCAGATCCTTCAAATGCACCAGGTGCTCGTCCAGCCATACGCGGTAGGGATGCTCGGTCGCAACGGTGCGCTTGATCTCATCGTCCTCGATGATGCGGCCCTGCTCGGTGTCGACGAGGAACATGCGCCCGGGCTGCAGCCGGCCTTTGCGCACCACGTCCTGCGCAGGCACGTCGAGCACGCCGGCCTCGGAGGCCATGATGACGAGGTCGTCCTTGGTGACGTAGTAGCGGGAGGGCCTCAAGCCGTTCCGGTCGAGCACCGCTCCGACCCGCTTGCCGTCGGTGAAGGCGATCGAGGCCGGGCCGTCCCAGGGCTCCATGAGACTCGAGTGATACTGATAGAACGCCCTGAGGTCCGGCTCCATGCTCTCGTGGTTCGACCAGGGCTCCGGGATCAGCATCATCATGGCGTGCGGCAGGGAGCGTCCCGCGAGCACCAGCAGCTCGAGCGTGTTGTCGAGCATCGCCGAGTCGCTGCCGTTCGGGTTGATGATCGGCAGGATCTTCGGCGTGTCCTCGCCGAAGAGCTCCGAGGCGAAAAGCGCTTCGCGAGCCTTCATCCAATTGTAGTTGCCGCGCAACGTATTGATTTCGCCGTTATGGGCGAGATACCGGTAGGGGTGAGCCCGGTCCCAGCTCGGGAAAGTGTTGGTGCTGAAGCGGGAATGCACCAGCGCGAGGGCTGTCTCCATCGCGGGGTGCTCGAGGTCGGTGAAGTACCTCGTGAGCTGCTCGGTGAGCAGCATTCCCTTGTATATGAAGGTCTTGTGCGACAGGCTGCAGAGATACCAGTATTCCGCGCCATCGATGGTCGAGGTGCGGATCTCGCTGTAGGCCCGCTTGCGGATGACGTAGAGCTTGCGCTCGAACTCTGCCTCGTCACGTACAGAGGGACCGCGTCCTATGAACACCTGACGGATGAACGGCTCGCCGGCCCGAGCGGTCTCCCCGAGAGAGGTGTTATTCACCGGTACCGTGCGCCAGCCTAGAAGCGTCTGTCCTTCCGATTGGATGATGTGCTCGAAGACCTCGACCAGCCGCCGTCGCCGCGTCGGATTGCGCGGCAGGAAGACGAGTCCGCTCGCGTACTCTCCGGGCCCGGGGAGCGAGAACAGGCGGTCCTTCTTCGCAACGTGCTGGAAGTAGGCATGCGGCATCTGGATGAGGACGCCCGCGCCGTCGCCGGTATTGGCCTCGCAGCCGCAGGCACCTCGATGATCGAGGTTGCGCAGTACCTGTACGGCCTGCTCGAGGATGCGGTGAGATTTACGGCCCCTGACGTCGACGACGAAGCCCACGCCGCAGGCCTCGTGCTCGAACCACGGGTCATAGAGCCCCTGCTTCCCGGGGGCGAGATGTGGCGCACGGCGCGAGCCCGGGGAGACCCCGGGGGCGCGCGCCGCGGCACTCCGGCGCTGATATCGCATGACTGATCGGCCTCTCGTTGCTGGACGGGCGCACGGATCCTTACACCGGAGCCGAGCTCATCAGGGATGAGTCTCGCCGGCGGCGCCCGCGGAATTGTCAAAGAGATGAGGCGGATCGCGGCGCTGCACCCGGGGAGAAACCCGAGCGGCGCGTGCCCGTCTGAGCCGCCGATATAGTCCGATAATATCCATCCCTGGCACCGGGTCAATGGCGGTGCACGCCTTTTTGGGAGAGCTGATGAAAATCGCAACCTTCAACGTCAATGGGATCGGCGCCCGCTTGCCGGCGCTCCTCGAATGGCTCGCCCGGGAGTCGCCCGACGTTGCCTGCCTGCAGGAGCTCAAGGCGCCTGACCCGGCGTTCCCGATGGCAGCGATCCGTCTGGCCGGCTACGAGGCGGTCTGGCATGGGCAGCGGTCCTTCAACGGCGTCGCGATCCTCGCCCGGGGCGCGGCGCCGGCGGAGATCCGCCGGGGCTTGCCCGGCGATCCGGACGATAGCCACAGCCGTTACATCGAGGCGGAAGTCGGCGGACTCGTCGTCGCGTCTCTGTATCTGCCGAACGGCAATCCGCAGCCCGGCCCCAAATTCGACTACAAGCTCGCCTGGATGGAGCGGCTCATCGCGCATGCGCAGACGCTGCTCGGTCTCGGCAAACCCGTCGTGCTGGCTGGTGACTACAACGTCGTGCCCACCGATTCCGACATCTACGATCCGACCAATTGGCGCAAGGACGCACTGCTGCAGCCGCAGACCCGCGCGGCTTATCAGCGCTTACTCGATCAGGGTTGGGTGGATGCCGTGCGTGTCCGCCGCCCGGAAGAGCGCATCTACACGTTCTGGGATTTCTTCCGTGATCACTTCCGGCGCAACTCGGGCCTGCGCATCGATCACCTGCTCCTGAGCCCCGACCTGGTCCCGCGCCTCCGCGATGCCAACGTCGACAGGTGGGTGCGCGGTGAGGAGAAGCCGAGCGATCACGCGCCCACGTGGGTGCAGCTGACATAACACACTGCGGGCGCGCCGCGGTGGCGCGAGTTCTTTCGAGCGCGGATGGAACCGCCAAGCCTTTTTTACATTTCTCTAGATATTTCATAGAGTAGGGTGGTGGCCGCAATTCCATGCACCGACAACCTGGCTCTATCAGGGATAGCCCTGTTTCTGGACGTTGATGGGACGCTGCTCGAGATTGCAGCAAGGCCGCAGGCGGTGTCAGTCCCCGAGTCCCTGAGGGAGCGGCTGCAGGCGCTGTCCCGCGCCAGCGGCGGGGCGGTAGCACTCATCAGCGGACGCAAGATCGCAGACCTCGACGCGCTGTTTGCTCCGCTCGCGCTGCCGTCGGCGGGGCTGCACGGCTTCGAGCGTCGCAGTGCCTCTGGCGGGTACTGTAGACTGCCGCCGCCGTCCACGGCTGCGCTCGAGTTTGCGCGTGAAGCGATGACACAGCTCGCGCGCGCGCATGCAGGCCTGCTGGTGGAGGACAAGCAGTTCGCGCTCGCGGTGCACTACCGCGACGCCCCACAGCTGGAGGATACCGTGGTGAGGACAATGCAGGAGCTTGCGAAGCACGTGCACGAAGACCTCGAGCTGCAACGTGGCAAGATGGTGGTCGAGCTGCGCCCGGCGGGCGCGACCAAGGCGCATGGCGTGGCCGCCTTCCTGGAGGAGGCGCCGTTTGTCGGCCGCGTGCCGATCTTCATAGGTGATGATCTGACGGATGAGCCGGCGTTCGAGCTCGTCAATCAGCGCGACGGCCTTTCGGCGGTCGTGAGCCCTGCGCGTCCTTCCGCGGCGAGGGCGCGCTTCGACGATGTGACCTCCGTCCATGACTGGCTGGAGCAGCTGCAGGCCGCTCCCGCAGCGGCGCTGCGCCGAGTGTCTGCGCGGAAGCTCGAGATCGCTCGTGGCGGGAGTCTCGCCTGATGGGACGGCTGATCAATGTCTCCAACCGTGTGCCGCTCGCGAAGACCGCTGCGCCCGGCGGCCTCGCGGTCGGCGTGCTGGCGGCGATGCGCGCCCGCGGCGGCCTCTGGTTCGGTTGGAATGGCGAGACCATCGGCCAGGAGCCCGGCGAGCCGGAGATCACCGTTCGCGACGCGCTGACGTACGCCACGATCCCGTTGCCGCAGACGCTCTACGAGCGCTACTACAGCGGTTTCGCCAACGGCACGCTCTGGCCGCTCTTTCATTACTTTCTCGCCGGCTTCCGCTACGAGGACCAGGAATACGCCGCCTACGAGCAGGCCAACGCACTGTTTGCCGCGCGCCTGTCACCCCTGCTCGAGCCCGGCGATCTCATTTGGGTGCACGACTACCACCTCATTCCGCTCGCGGAGAAGCTGCGTTCGCACGGTGTGCGCCAGCCGATCGGCTTCTTCCTGCACGTCCCTTTTCCGAACTTCGAGGTGCTGCGCGCATTGCCGACGTTCGCGGAGATCCTGCGCGCGCTGTTGGCATACGACCTCGTCGGTTTCCAGACGGAAACCGACCGCGACGGCTTCCTCGATTCCGTGCGGATTCTCTGGGGCGCGCAGGCCGTGGGCGAGGGCGGTGTGGTGAGCGCCGCCGGCCGCAAGGTCCGCACCGGTGTCTATCCCATCGGCGTCGACGTGGAAGCGATCGGCCAGAGTGCGAGCAAGGCGGCGGGCTCGGCGCCCCTGCAGCGGATGATGGAGAGTCTCGTCGGAAGGAGGCTCATCGTCGGCGTCGACCGACTCGACTACAGCAAGGGCCTGCTCGAGCGTTTCCAGGCCTATCGACAGTTTCTCGAGAGCTACCCGGAACAGATCGGGCAAGTGACCTTCCTGCAGATTGCACCCCTCGGCCGGCAGAAGGTGCAGGCCTATGCCCAGATCCGCGACTCGCTCGAGCAGAGCTCAGGGCGCACCAACGGCCGCTTTGCCGATGCCGACTGGACGCCCATCCGCTATCTCAACCGCAACTTCCCTCATGCGACGCTCATGGGATTCCTGCGCGCCGCGCAGGTGTGTCTGGTCACGGCGCTGCGCGATGGCATGAACCTGGTCGCGAAGGAGTTCACCGCCGCCCAGGATCCGGATGACCCGGGCGTCCTCGTGCTCTCGAATCGCGCCGGCGCGGCTTGCGAGCTGACCGAGGCACTGCTCATCAATCCCTACGACACCCGGGGCATCGCCCGCGCCATCCAACGCGCGCTCACCATGCCGCTGGCGGAGCGCCGCTCGCGCCATGCGACCTCGCTTGCCACCCTGAGGGAGAACGACATCCATCGCTGGCACACCCGCTTCATCGAAGAGCTGCAGGCGGCGCGCGGACGCGGTTCCCGCCGGAGTGCCGAGCCCACCGAGCTCTCGGCTTTCCGCCATTAGCTGACGGCCTGCGCCGCCGATCCCGGCCTGCGCAGCACAGCCGACTCATGATGCAACCGTCGCCGCAGAATCGCCTGCTGGAAGCATTGGTCCGGGATTGCTGATACGCTTTAGCCCTGCAGGGGCGGAGGCTTAGGCTTGTCGGCAAGCGGCGCATTCGATCAACCAT
>DASUHA010000116.1:0-11770 GCA_036273735.1 Steroidobacteraceae bacterium
GAGGTGTGTGGTCTCCGGTGGGAGTACGAGGTTCAAGTCCCCGAGCTCGACACTTCCGTATTCATCATTCCAGGTAAGAGAGTGAAGAATGGCGAGGACCGCCTGGTCGTGCTCAACCGGGTGGCGGGATCCATCATCGACTCCGTGCGGGGCCAGGACCCGCAATTCGTGTTCACCTACTGCCCGCCTGCCCGGCGGGCGGAATGGGGTGAGCCGGAACCGGCGCCGCCGGTCCGCAAGCCCCTGAGGATGATGATCACGAAGGGTTGGATGAGGGCGCGGGAGCGCGCGGCGGACAAGTGGAAGAAGCTGACGGGTGAGCCGGCGCCGGAGGGCTTCCGGAACCTGCGCGTCCACGACCTGAAGCACACCTATGGACGGAGGCTTCGGGCGGCGGGAGTGTCGTTCGAGGACCGGCAGGACTTGCTAGGTCACAAGAGCACGCGGATTACGACGCACTACTCGGCGTCGGAGCTCGCGAACCTGATTGCAGCGTCCGAGAAGGCGTTGGAGAAAAGTCCCACAAAACTCCCACAGACCAACGGTTCTTTTGGCCACGCGATCCAGAAAAGGACTCCTAAGCCATTGAACCTGCAGGAGTTATTTTGATGCCGGCTGAGGGACTTGAACCCCCGACCAACGGTTTACAAAACCGCTGCTCTACCACTGAGCTAAGCCGGCGCCGAGAGAGAACCCGAGAGTATTTTTCGAGCCGCCGATTGTACCGGTCCAAGCGCCCTCAGAGCACGGACGACTGCCCCGGTGCCTTCAGTATGATGCAAGGCACCGGCCCACCCGGCTTGCATATAGGCAGCGGAGGCTTACCCGAGGCGGCAGACGTCACAGCAGAGCTGCCCTGCTGCCCAGGTGCAATGGGTGCCGTGGACGCCGGCAGCGCGGCCGGTATCGTAGCCGACGGGCAAGACTGCACACTGATCGGATTACCCGCGCCGGCCGGTGCCAGATCGGACACCTCCTTCAGCGGCACGGCGACCGCATTGCTCGCGAGCGTGAGGTCAAGCCAGTAGACCGTCCCCGGCAGCATCCGCTCGGTCACGATTGGCTTGAACCCCATCGAGCGCACAGCGTTCTGCCGCCGCTGGGCCCGGTTGGATGTGTCAAAGAGCCCTAGAGAAATCCGCCGGTCTCCCGTCTCGGGCGGCATTGCTTCCGCGTCATCGATCCCTGTGCGCTCCAGCCTATGCAGCACCCGGGTCACCGCGGCATCGCTCGAAAGCTTGTCTAGATAGACCCAATACCGGCGGACCGCCGGCAATTCCGCAGCCCTCTGCTGGGGCGCAAAGTTCTTGGCCTTCAGCACTTCGACCGCCTGAGCGGCAATCGCCGGATCGGTAAACGGTCCGACTGAAACACACTGCGGTGCAGGCCTTTGGAGAGCCATTTTTGCCGGTGCAGCTGCGCTCTGGTCGGGTGGCACATCGCTGGCCAGCTTCAGGCGTGGCAGTGCAGCGATAGGATTCGGCTCAGCCGGCGGGGGCACATCGATCCACTCTGCCCATGCCCCGTACAGCAGGTTGATGAGCAGCAGGGCGAGAAAGATGACACGCACGTGCACGGCGCGATTGTAGACCAGTTATGTCACCTGGAATGCGTGCAGGGCCACTGTTTGGCGAGGCGATTGGCACTGCGGGCCGTCGACAGATGATCGAGGGTCAGCCGCTAGCCATCGGCACACCAGGCCGCAAGTCCCTCCAGTACCAGATGCGGGACCACGAGGCTCTTGCTCCGGATCAGCGGCCGAACTCCCGCGGCGCCACCGCCCGTCAGCACGAGCTGCGGCACGCGCCCGACCAGCTCGCGCGCCTCACTGATCGCCCGATCCACCGCCGCCGCGGCGGCAAAGCGAGATCCCTGCTCCACCGCCGCTCGCGTCGACCGCCCGAAAAGGGCCCGCCCTCTCCCGCTGGCTCCACCTTGTGCGCGGCGGCGAATGCCGCTCGTCCCGTCGAGCAGGCTCGACACCATGAGCGGCGGCGCCGGAATGATCGCGCCACCCGCATGGCGTCCGTCCGCCCGAAGCAGGTCGATCGTCATCGCGGTGCCGATGGCCACCACGCATACCGGCCTGCGAGGGAAACGACGGCGCGCCGCGATCATCGCCAGGAGGCGATCGACACCGAGCCGCCAAGGCTCGATATAGGCGATCGTCACTCCGCAGGCGCTCCGCCGCGCAGTGACGCTATCCGGTACTGGCGCACCCGCGAGGCGCGCGCCCGCAGCAAGCGCGTCGCTGACGTCATCCGCCGCAACGCTCGCCATCAGGATGCGATCGATACCCAACCGCGAGTCGATGACTCGTGTCGCGAAATCCCTCGCCCGCCAGCCTGAATAGTCGGCCGCCTGCGCCTTTCCCAGCCGACCATCCGTGAGCCAGGCCCATTTGATCCGGCTGTTGCCGATGTCGACCAGCAAGGCTCTCACTCGACCGCCCTCACCGTCACGTCACCGGAAATGAATCGCCTGACACCCTGAAGCGTCTCCACCACCAGCGCCCCATGCAGGTCGATGCCGCGCGCCACCCCCCGCGCAACACCCTCCATCGTGTGCACATCGACCTGACGGCCGCGCAACGCATCCGCGGCGCGCCACTCGTCCACGAAGGGGCGCAGCCCGTCCTTCTCGAAGGCGACGAGCGCAGGGACCACGTGACTGACGAGAGCAGCAGCAAGCGCATTGCGTGAGGGTTGCCTCAAGCCCCCCATGACGAGGTCGATCGGCGTAACGGCATTCGTGTTCTCGGCAATGCTCTCGAGCAGTGCCGCACCAAGCGCTACGTTGATGCCGATCCCGATGATGACGCAGGCCGGACCATCCGACTCCGCCCGCACCTCGATCAGAATGCCTCCCAGCTTCCTGCCCTCGATCAGGATGTCGTTCGGCCACTTGAGCGCGGGCGCCAGACCAAACTCCCTCAACAAGCGCAGCTCGCAGACTCCGATCGCGAGCCCGAGCGCCCCGAGCTCCTGCGGAACCTCGCGGAAAGTCCAGCTCAGCGACAGGCATATCGACCCGCCCGGAGGAGCAACCCAAGGCCGGCCGCGGCGGCCGCGCCCTGCGGTCTGGTACTCCGCCAGGAAGATTTCACAGATGCCGAAGGGCGGATTCGGCCGTGCGAGCAGCACGCTGTTGGTGGAATCGACCGTCCACGCTGTCTCGATGCTTCGCGCACGCGCGCGCACGGCAACTGGCAGGAGGTTCGTGATGCGTTCTGCATCCAGCGCATCACTTCCCGATCGCAGGCGATATCCGCGGTTGCGCACCGCATGCAGCGTCGCCCCGAGCTCGCGTAGCGAGCCCACGGCCTTCCAGACTGCGCTGCGCGTAACGCCGAGTGAATCTGCAAGCTGCTCTCCGGAATGGAACTCTCCATCGGCAAGCTCGGAAAACACCCGCGCCACCAGAGGCGCCTCCCGAGTCATCGCCGTATGGGCAATGGATTTCGTCATGGCGCGCCGGTCTTCAGGAGCGCCTCCTGCCCGCTCCCAATAGCCACAACCGGCGGACGCGAGGCTCGGTTCCCGCGCGCATCCGCGAGAGATTGGAACGGTGTGTAAACGCGATCAGCACCGCGCTGGCAACGGCAAAGGTGAGAACGGGCGCCGGAGGCGAGGCGGGGTTGGCTGCGGCGCATACTGCAAACGCCACGGCGCCGAGGATGGAGGCGAGCCCGACGAAGCCAAAGGTAATGACCGCCAGGAACCACACCACGAGCATGGGTAATACGAGCGCAGCGGATACGCCCAGAACCGCACCGAGGAGCGTGGCAACGCCCTTGCCGCCCTTGAGGCCGTGCCACAAGGGGTAGATATGCCCCAACATCACGGCGATCCCGCAGACCGCAAGCGACCAGGCGCGCAACTGTGGCGGGGCTGCCACGAGCACGGGCAAACGGGCTGGAGCCAGAAGTCCCGTCGCAATCCAGCCCTTGCCGATGTCGATCACCAGCACCCAGAACGCAAAGAGCTTCCCCTGGGTCCGCAGCGCGTTGGTGCCACCCGCATTGCCGCTGCCCATGCGGCGGATATCCACTCCACCCCGGAGCCTCCCGATGAGCAGACTCCCGATGATCGAGCCCAGCAGGTAGCCGAGCACCGCCTTGACGAGAAGCTCGGTCACGCGGGCAGGAAGACCTCGGCCAGCGTGCAGCGCACGCTGCCGCCGCCCAGCCGCTCGATGGTTGGGATCGGCACCGCCAGGATCTGATCCGTGCAGGCCGACAGGCGCGCAAACGCCTCCGGCTGCAGCGCGTGCCTCGCGGCTTCCGACATGACGAGCACCCGGGAATCCCCGAGCGCCTCATCCCAGGTCCCGAGCTCGAGCATGTTGCCGGCGAAGTGCTCGATCTCGACATGCCCGATCTCGACGACCTCCCGCCCCGTTGCGCGCAAACGCTCGATGACCCGCTCCCGGTCAGCCGGAACGATGGCCTCCGACCCGACGACGACGAGCCTTTCGCCAATGCACATCATCACGTTGGTGTGATAGAGCGGCACGCCGTTTCGGTCCACCGCACTGAAGAGGATCGGCTCGTAGCCGAGCTCCCGACACCATTCGCCGATGACGACGGCATCGGTGCGTGGAGAGAGGCAGGCGTAGGCGAACCGCGCGACGTGATCCAGCACCATGCTGCCCGTCCCCTCGAGATACCTGCCGTGTTTCTCGTGGGAAGTCAGATCGACGGTCCGGGTGACCTTGAACCCCAGGCGAGCCGCGACCGCATCGACGATGTCGCTCCGCCTCTCCCGCCGGCGGCTCTCCGCCTGCATCGGATAGAGCACCACTGTCCCGTCCTCGTGAAAGCTCACCCAGTTGTTCGGGAACACCGCATCCGACTTCGGTGGCTGGGGCGTGTCCTCCACCGCACAGACGCTCACACCCTCACTCGTCAGCGCGGCGATGAGACCATCGTGCTCCTTGCGGGCGATCAGCGCCTCCCCGCCCCCGCCCGCATCCGGCGGGCGCTGCATCTTGTTGGAGTCGGCCGTCTCCGGGTTGTAGCCGAAGCTCGCGGGCCGCACGACCATGACGGCTTCGGCGCATTGGCGACGGGCGCCGCCGCGGGCGGCGCTCTGCAGGTCGATCGAAGTATCGCTGCTCATGGGGCGCCATTCTCTCAGATCCTGGCTTCCGCCGGACCCCGGGGGTATCCTGCCCTCCGTCTGCACTCCCGCGAGCAACAGCGACCCCAGAGGGGTATTCCATGGCGCAGGCGACGGGGACTCTGCCATCTTCGGACCGCACCGTGAGCGGCAAGGTGCTCATCGACCGGCACAGCCGGGCGGTGCGCATCCTGCATTGGGTGAACTTCATCACCCTCACCATCATGCTGATGAGCGGGCTGCAGATCTTCAATGCCCACCCGGCGCTCTACTGGGGGAAGACCTCCGACTTCGCACGGCCGGCCCTGAGCATCGGCGCGATGGAGGACGACAAGGGCCATAGCTGGGGCGTCACCACCATCGGCTCCCACAGCTTCGTGACCACGGGCGTGCTCGGATGGTCGAAGGACAGCGACGGCACCTACCAGGTGCGCGCCTTCCCCAAGTGGGCGACGCTCCCCGGGGAGACCTGGCTCGCCATGGGACGCGCCTGGCATTTCTTCTTCGCCTGGATTTTCGTGCTCAACGGGGCGTTGTATGTGCTCCTCGGGATCCTCTCCGGTCATCTGAGGCGCGATCTCTGGCCGACTCGCATCGACTGGAAGCGACTCGGACATACCTTCATCGAGCATGCGCGGCTGCGCTTCCCGAAGGGCGATGAGGCCCGCCGCTACAACGGCATTCAGAAGCTGGCCTACCTCTCCGTCATCTTCATCGTAGGCCCGCTGATCGTCCTCACCGGACTCACCATGTCGCCCACGATCGATGCGGGCTGGCCGTGGCTGCTCGCGATCTTCGGCGGCCGTCAGAGCGCGCGCACCATCCACTTCATCTGTGCCTTTGCGCTGCTCGCGTTCTTTATCGTGCACATCATCATGGTGATTCTGTCGGGTGCCTGGAACAACCTGCGCTCGATGATCAGCGGGCGCTATGCGATCGAGGCGGCGCCGTCAGGCGCAGGGAGCAAGCGTGAGTGACATCATCAGTGTCCGCCGCCGGCGGCTGATTCTCGGCCTGGGCGCGGGCGCCGGCACATTGCTGCTCGGCGGTTGCGACAGCCTCTCGGAGCGTCCGGCGACACAGACCGTGCTCGGCTCCGCGCAATGGTTTACCCGCGCGGCACAGAGGGCCGTAGTCGGACGAGATACGCCTGCAGCCGAATACACCCGCGCCGACATTGCCCCGCAATTCCGGGCCAACGGCACCCTCAATCCCAGCAACCCGAAATACCAGGCGCTGACGAAGGACGGCTTCAAGGATTGGCGCCTGCGCGTCGACGGCCTGGTCGCGAATCCGCAGGAATTCTCACTGGCGGATTTGCGCGCGATGCCCGCCCGGACCCAGATCACGCGTCATGATTGTGTGGAGGGTTGGAGCTGCATCGGACAGTGGACGGGGCCTACGCTGCGCGACGTTCTGGCCCGCGTAGTGCCGAAGCCGCAGGCTCGCTACGTCATGTTCTTCTGTGCGGATTCGATCGACGATGACATGTACTACGAGAGCATCGACATGCGCACGGCCGCGCATCCGCAGACACTGCTCGCCTACGCGTTGAATGACGAGCCGCTGGCCATCAAGTACGGCGCACCTCTGCGGCTCCGGTTGGGCCGCCAGCTCGGCTACAAGATGGCCAAGTACGTGATGCACATCCAACTGGTCTCGAGCTACCGACCTTTTGGCGACGGCTCGGGCGGCTACTGGGAGGACCAGGGATACCAGTGGTACGCCGGAATCTGATCTCGCATGAGTGTTACGCGACGCCGCGCGACGCCTCCTGGCGGACCATGACGTCGCGGGCATCGACCACGGAGTAGCTCTCGGGCAGGAGGCCTGCATCCGACAGCACCGCGAGCCAATCATCGAGCGAGTCGGTGCCGAACCGATCGAGCAGCGCATCCGTGACGACGAACGTTCCATCCATGTCGTGCGCGGCGCAGGCGAGCACTCCGGGCTCCGGGATGTGGACGAACCTCGTGTAGTCGGCCAGGGCAGAGAGCGGCAGGTGCCGGCCCGAGGGGACGGTGAGGAGCGGCACCGCCTTCCAGGACTTGGGATCCGAGGCCCACTCCATGAGGCTGCGGATGCGGATCGCGAGGAACTTCCGCTGCGAGTCCGACAGCTTGTTGGCGCTCGTCAGCTCTCGGATGACCAGCGCCTCGATCACGTTGCGGATCCCGGCCCAGACCGGGCATTCCGATTCCGCTACGGCATCTCTCGCGACCTTGATCTCGAGAGGGAGCTTGGAGACCACCACACCGCCGACGCCCAACTGCCAGGTGCCGAATTCCCCGAGGAAGACGCTCTGATTGAACACCTCGAGCGCATGCGCGCCGAGCACGAGCCGGTAGTAGGCCAGGTCGTCCTCGAAGGTCCAGAAATCGCGAATCGCTGACTCTCTCATCAGAATCGCCTCCTGAAGCCGATCTCGAAGCCGCCGGGTAGGACACTGAGAATGATGGGCATCCCGGAGCGATGCAGGAAATAGCCGGTGGCCGTGCCGAGCGCAAACCCCGCCAACACGTCGCTCTGCCAGTGGCCCCGGGTTTTGACGCGCGCGATACCGTCATAGAGCGGTAACAGCTCGAGGGCATACACCGCCGGATGATCGCTGCCGTACTCGAGCACGAAGGGTGTGACGAGCGAGCTCGTCGTGGTCACCTCGCCGCTCGGGAAGCTCTGGCCGTGGCCGGTGAACCAGCGGTTCGGGTCGGAAGTCTGTGACGGGCGCTCGCGCGAGAAAGCGTATTTGAGAGCGATCTCGGCGACGCCGCTGATGACGCCGCTGTCCACCGACTGCCAGAAGGTCTTCCCCAAGCGGTCCTCGCCACCTTCCCACAGCGCCCCGACACCCACGATCCCGATCATGCTGTCGATGAGCGCGCTCTGGTTGCTGCGCGCCCAAATGGCGGAGTTGTCGTAGGTCACGCGAGAGTCGATGCCGAGGGGCCCACCTCCTGCCAGCACGACTGGTGCCCGGATGAACGCGGCGATGAGCAGCAGAGCGGCCGGGGCGTACCGCGCCGCCGCGGCGGAGGACAGGAAACGGGGACGGGTGCGCAAAACGACTCGCTCCCACGACCGCAGCGGCGGCTTTCGACTTTGCACTGCAAAGTTAGACTTTACGATGCAAAGCGCGTGGAAAGCAAGGCCTCATGCCGAGCCCGCTCGCGGCGGGCGCGAGGGCTGCCGCGTCAGCGGGCTTCGAGGTGGTGCAGGAGTCTGACGCGCTCTTCGTCGCTCTCGGGCGACGTATTCGCATCGAGCAGCACCTGCTCGAGCACCGAGAGATAGCCGAGAAAGCGCTTGCGCCCGTCGGCCGTGATGCGACAGAGCGACTGGCGGCGGGCGTCCTCCGTGCTCTTGGTGATCTCGATGAGCCGGGAAGCTTCGAGAACTTCCAGGTGACGGGCGAGATTGCCGTCCGTCAGCCCGCAGAGCTTCCTGATCACGGGAAACGGCAGGCCCCTCGGGTGCGCGAGCAGAGACGAGAGCACACCGAGGCGCGCGCGCTCGTGCATCACGCGATCGAGGCCTTCGTATGCGAACGGAGGCGTCCGGTGGCTCTTGGGTTTAGCTCTCTTCATAATTCCGCCGATATCCGAACTGCAGCACGCCGGCGACCATGAGTTGCCCGACGCCGAACGGTATGCCCATCTCCCAGGGGAAGGCTGTGGGAACGTCCGGCCCGACCGCGAGACAGGCCATTCCCGTCGCGAGATACCACACGCCGACCCAGAACGTCGCCCGCGGCAGAAAGCTGCAGGACGCGAACACGCCGAGGGCGAACAGCATCTGCCAGAGACCCGGCAGCATCCACAAGGCCCGCGGCTCGGCGCGCGCCAGCACCGCGGTCAGGAGAATCCCGGCGACGAGCGAAGGCAGGAATTGCTCGATGGCGGCCTGCATCATCGGCAATGCCATGGACGAGTGCAGACGGCGGGTGCGGGCGAAAGTCTCGAGGCTGATGAGTGCGACCGCCACCGCGGCGAGCCCGATCCACATGGCGAGGAAGTGCGCCGTCTCGTGCCGGAGATCGACGCGCCAGCGCTCCTGGAGCGAGGCGAGGACCAGGGCGAGCACGCCGGCGCTGGCGAGGGTCAGCGGGCCATAGCCCCGGAATTGGGTATGGCGGGCCAGATACCCGCGGATGGATTGGATTTCCGACAGAGCTTCGCGCACGTCTGGCATGGCTTGCCGCCTTCAGGGCTTTGCACGGCAGAGTATAGCGCGCGGTCAATCCGGAAAGGTCAGCTCCCGGTGGCTTCCAGAGTCTCGAAGACGCGGTCGTCGGAGGTGAGGTCGAGCGGCTCGCCGTTCAGATAGCGCTGGCACTGCTCGAAGGGCGCGGGCCGCGCGAGCAGGAACCCCTGAGCGTACGAGCAGCCGAGCTGACGCAGCTTCTCGAGCTGCTGCCAGCCCTCGATGCCCTCGGCCACCACCTCGATGTTGAGGTGCCTCGCCATGGCGATGATCGCCTCGACGATCGCGAGATCGCTCATGTCGGTCACGAGGTCGCGCACGAAGCTGCGGTCGATCTTGAGGTAGTCGACCCGCCAGCGCTTGAGGTAGGAGAGGCTCGAATACCCCGTACCGAAATCATCGATCGCGATGCGCGCACCGAGCTCCCGCAGGCGCACGATGGCATCCTGGGACGACTCACCGTTGCGGCCTTCACGCCGCTCGAATACCGCGCTCTCGGTGAGCTCGAGCTGCAGCATGTTGGGGTTGATGCCATGCGTGCGGGTCAACCGCGAGATCGTAGCGGCGAGGTCCGAGCGCTGCAGCTGCACGGCGGAGATGTTGACGGCAATGGGCGTGATCGCATGGCCGCCGGATCGCCAGCGTGCCGCATCCTCGATCACGCGCTCGAGCACGAACTCCCCGATGGGCACGATGAGCCCGGTTTCCTCCGCCACTGCGACAAAGCGGTCCGGCGGCACGAAGCCGTGGGCCGGATGGCGCCAGCGCAGGAGCGCTTCTAGCGCAAACACCCGGTGGGTCTCGATGTCGACGATCGGCTGATAGTGCACGTCGAGCTGGCGGCCCTGAAGCGCGGCGCGCAGGCTCGACTCGATCGCCATGCGCTCCTTGAGCTTGCGCTCCATCACGGGGCTGAAGAGCTGGAAATTGTTGCGGCCGCGGTCCTTCGCCTGATACATCGCCGTGTCCGACTGCCGCAGCAGCTCGCCCATGGTCATGCCATCGCGTGGGAATAGACTGACGCCGATGCTGGCCGTGGTCACGAGCGGCCGGCCGTCGATGAGCACCGGCGCGGCCAGCGCCTCGGTGATGCGGCTCGCCGCCTCGTTGATCTGCTCCGCGGTCGCCACGGTCTTGAGAATGACGATGAACTCGTCGCCGCCCATGCGCACCACGATGTCGTCCGTGCGGGTGGTGGTGCGGATGCGCCGCGCCACTTCTTTCAGCAGCTTGTCGCCGGTCTCGTGACCGCGCGAATCATTGATGTGCTTGAAGCGATCGAGATCGAGGAAGAGCACCGCCAGCATGCTGCCCGTACGCTTCGCATCCTCGATGGCTCCGGGCAGGTGCGCCGCGAGGAAGAGGCGGTTCGGGAGACCGGTGAGCTGATCGTGATGCGCCAGGTGATCGAGATGCTGCTGCTTCTCGAGCAGCTGCGCCTCCACCCGCCGGCGCATGGTGATGTCGCGGGTGGTGAGGGCGATGAGGCTGCGGTCGCCCACGGCGAGCCGATATCCGCTGATCTCGACGTGGAGGAAGCGGCCGTTGCGGCAGCGCTCGCCCGTCTCCAGAAGAAGACGCGCGTTCGAGCCGCGAAGCTGCGCCAGCAGCGTCTCCGGCGCTCCCCCTTCGTCGCTGAAGATCTCCGCGAGCCCGATCGCCTGCAGCTCGGTGAGTGAATAGCCGAGGGTCTGTTGCATGGCAGGGTTGGCATCGATGATGCCGAGGGATGCCGCATCGACGACCAGCATGCCATGCGGCGACTGCGCGAAAGCAGCCTCGTAAGCACTGCGGCTGCCGCCCGCAGCCGCGCCCGGCCGCGCCCGCCGCCACAGCGGCAGGGCCACCGCGAGCAATCCCAGAAAGAGCACAACCGATCCGAGTGCGAAGTGGTTCACGAACCCCCCGGTCCCCAAACCACGGCAGTTTGGCGAAACGGGATCGTCGAGTCCGGGAACACCGCACAATTTTCCGAGCGCGACCCGCGACCTGGATAGGAACGGCCGGGTCCAAAGCAAAAAACCCCCGGGGGTCGCCCCCCGGGGGTTTTGCTGATCAATCCTGGCAGTGACCTACTCTGGCATGCCTGAAAGGCACACTACCATCGGCGCAGAGCGTTTTCACTTCCGAGTTCGGAATGGGATCGGGTGGTTCCCGCTCGCTATGGCCGCCAGGAAATCTTTTTGAGATTCGAGGGACCGGTGTTGCCACCGGCCCCTCGCGCCTCCAATTCGGTTCGTTTCGTTTCCGACGCCTGTCGCGTTCGAGATGGAATCACTCCATCTGCATCATCCTCTCGCGGTCAGACCGCTTGAGGTTATATGGTCAAGCCTCACGGGCAATTAGTACTGGTTAGCTGAAGCCATTACTGGCCGTACACACCCAGCCTATCAACCACGTAGTCTTCGTGGGCCCTTCAGGGGAGTCGAGCTCCCAGGGAGATCTAATCT
>DASUHA010000117.1:0-32501 GCA_036273735.1 Steroidobacteraceae bacterium
TGCTTGCCTTCGAGCATCTCTGCCGAGCTCGTCACTTGCACGCCCGACTGGCTGGAGAATGCAAGCAGCGCGGACGGCACCGGCTGCGAAGGAATGTCGAAGGCCTTCACCGACGCCAGGTCGGCCGCCGCAATCCCGGGGTGGATGCCCGCCAGGACTGTCAGCGTGACCACGACGTAGAGTCGACGGGCTATGGATTCGAGTTTCGTTGTCATCGCTCCCCCGTGTGAGCGGCTCGTCTGCCGCATTGAAGCAGTCCTATGACGAGGCAGCCGCCTGCGATTGAACCCAAATTGCCTGCTGACGAAAAGAGTTCACAATCGAGGGCTCTATTCGTCTAAGAAACGGGTCAGTGTTCCAGAGATCTGTCGATGAGCACCGAGGCGCCACAGCAACGCAAGCACGACGAGCCGGATGGCTCGGCGCGCAGCCAGCGCACCGAGCTCGTCGAACGGCTCTTTCGGGAGCACAACGAGGCGCTGATCCGGTTCCTGATGGCTCGGCTGCGGTCTTACCAGGACGCCCGGGAAGTGGCTCAGGAGGCCTATGTGCGGCTCCTGAGCCTGGATGAACCCGGCGCCGTCAGCTATCTGCGCGCCTTCCTCTTCAAGATCGCTGCCAACCTCGCGACCGACCGGCAGCGGCGAGCGGCCGCCCATCTGCGGGCAACCGAGCTGCCTCTGTTCCATGAGTTCGCCGACGTGCGCACGCCAGAGCGGCGGGCGGCCGGCCGGGAGACGGTGCAGCGTCTCGAGCGACTGATCGCGGCAATGCCGGCCAAGTGCCGGCAGGCATTCATTCTCTACCAGTTCGAGGGCCTGGAATTCGCCCCTATCGCCGCGCGCATGGGCATTTCCGAGAGAATGGTCCGCAAGTACGTCGTGCGGGCACTTCTCCACTGCCGTGCCCAACTCGATTTCGGAGGCGCAGCGGCCAACATGGAGCGAGGGAGGGGCGAACGATGATGCGCAAGAAGATTGGCACATCGCCTGATGTGCGCGCGGATACCGACCCGGTTTTCGCCGCTGCAGCGGAATGGATCGTGCGCGTGCACGATCCGGACGTGACTCCGGAGAGCATCGCCGCCTGGCAATCGTGGATGCGCAAGCATCCAGCACACACCGAGGCTTTTCGGCGCATGGAGGAGCTCGACGAGCTCTTGCGCAGCGTTCCGCATCCGCCCGACGCAGCCCCCCGGGAGATGGCTCGGGACTCCTACGACGGCTCGGTGCCGATTCGGCTCTGGCGTCGTCCGGATCGGCTCGTGCCCCGCTGGGCGCTCGCGGCTTCCGCGCTCGTCACAGCGGTTGCGCTCTCGCTGCTCGTGGTCGCCTCGATCGGTCGCTGGGGCAGCGCCGGCACCAGGGTGATTGCGACCCGGATCGGGGAGAACCGCGTCGTACGCCTGGCCGATGACTCGATCGTGACGCTGGGGGGCGACTCGCGTGTCGCGGTCCGTTTTCACCCGCGGGAGCGCGATATCGACCTCCTGCGTGGAGAGGCATTCTTCAAAGTGGCGCACAACCCGCAGCGTCCGTTCAAAGTGGCCGCGGGCGGCGCAGTAGTCGTCGCAGTCGGCACGCAGTTCGATGTCCGTCGCGATACCGACCAGGTGATTGTCGACGTAGTCGAAGGCCGAGTCGTCGTGCTGCCGCGCTCGTCCGTGTTTCCAATCACCCTGCTGCACGCTTTCCGGCCCAGGCTTGCCGCCGTTTCCGTGGGGGCGGGCGAACAGACCTCCGTCGACAGCGTGGAAATCGAGCCGCCCTCGCAGATCCCCGACCCCGCGGACGCCGCCTCCTGGCAGTCCGGTCGGCTGGCATTTCGAATGCAGCCGCTCGGAGACGTGCTGCAGCGGATCAACCGGTATTCGAGCAAGCCGATCGTGATTGCCGACCCGGGCATCGCTGGAATGAAAGTTACCGGGACCGTTGTGGACGGAAACGTAACCGGATGGGTCGCGAGCCTCCGTAGTGCCTTGGGCATCGAGGCCGTTGACGAACGGGACCACATTGTCCTGCGACGCATACGCTGAGCAGGGCCGCCCGTCCTGCTACTCGCGCGACGCCCCAACCGGAAGGGTCATCATGCGGCTCATTTCGGATGTCCCAAAAATGCCGGGATCTTTCAAATAATCAAGCATCATCGGGAAGGTATCGGCGCCCCAGAATAGCTCCTCACCTACGAGAAACGTGGGAACGCCCCAGACTCCATGAGTGAGCGCCTCGTCCGTGTTCGCTCGCAGTTTGTTCTTGACCGACGGATCTCTGACGAGCGCTTCCGGTTCCGCGACTGCGAGCTCCTTCCCGAGCTCCATAAGGCCTTCCGGGGTTGACGGATCCCCGCCGCGCTCGAACGCGAATCGACTGGTGATCCGCGCCTGCTCCAGGGTTGGCCCCAAAGCGCATAGCAGTCGGAGCGCGCCAAGCGGGTTGAACGGATGCCTGGACGGCATACGAAACGCGAGATTGCGCGACCGGGCGAGCCATGCACACTGCCGATAGGTATGGATACGCTTCGCCGGAATCTCCGCCGGGCCCTTCGTTCCCCAGTGCTTGAGCAGACCGGCCAGCAGCACCGGCACCGGCCGGACATCAATTCCCGGCGGCAGCCGCCCTAGATCCGGTAGCTGCAAGTAAACGTACGGTGATATGGGATCAAAGTACCAGGTAATTTCACGAGGCATCTGCCTGCCCCCCCTGTTAGGTGACGCACCCGAGCGATTTGTCTGCGGCGGAAAGCGCGACCGGCAGCCCGCACCTCGAGCACTGTCAATAGATTACCCATGGGACTTCTCGCCCAAAGAGCCAGGGCCAATTGTGCAGACGCAGTGGGAGAGCATACGCTCGTCCGGTTACGACCACAGCAGCTCGAGGAAGCGGCACTAGAACCGAGGACGCCCTGACGGATACTTACCGTCGAGGGTCGTATGAAAATGCTCCCGCAGTGGGTCGCCTCGCAAGGTCAATCGACTTCGAAAAACACTCAAATGTTCAACCGAATTTCTTCGTTGCTCCTGGTCGCGGCCGGTCTGGCTACGAGCTCATTGTGGGCGGCGAACAACCCTTTCGTCGGCGATTGGAAGCTCGATTCATCCAAAAGCACCCTGTCCGATCAGATGAAGGTGCAGAGCCTGGGCGGCAAGAAGTACGCGTTCGATTTCGGCGGGGGCGCCGAGGTAATCAAGGTCGATGGGACAGATCAGCCCGGAGTAAACGGGACCACGCTATCCGTCAGCATCGAGGGGCCT
This sequence comes from Steroidobacteraceae bacterium, assembly GCA_036273735.1. Taxonomy (GTDB): domain Bacteria; phylum Pseudomonadota; class Gammaproteobacteria; order Steroidobacterales; family Steroidobacteraceae; genus 13-2-20CM-66-19. The sequence continues at coordinate 3,251 of DASUHA010000117.1, forward strand.
GACGCCTGGAGGGTGACCCGCCATCAGAACGGCCACACGCTCCTGGTCGCTGACTGGACGCTTTCCAGAGACGGCAATTCCCTCACCGACGACTTCACCAGCTTTGGTCAGGACGGGTCGCCATCCAACATCAAGTATGTCTACAAGCGAACGCAACGCGGGACGGGCTTCGCGGGCACCTGGGTGAGCACGGACATGAAGGTCAACTTCGCTTTCGTGCTCAAGATCAGGCCGTATGAGGAAGATGGGATTTCGATCATCAATTCCGTTTCTCAGCTCACGAGAAAGATGAAACTGGACGGTAAGTACTATCCGAACGTGGGCGCGAGTGCGGCCATGGTCACCGCCTCCTCGCTACGCAGGGTAGACGAACACACGCTGGAACTGAGGGATCGGAAAAGCGACGGCAAACTATATGCCGACCAGCGGCTTGCGCTTACCCCGGATCTCAAGACGTTGACCATGACCCCCTACTCCGCGGCTCGAGACCAGCCGCGGATCTTCGTGTTCGAACGACAGTAGGTGGGCTGGCGGGCTTTGTGGCACAGGCCCTGGTCCAGGCAGGGGTACCCTGCAGACGCTATCCGCAATCTAAGCGCGAACCTGGTCGAGCTCCACCGTCACGTGCAGCTCGGTCTCGATGATCTTGCGCAGCGAGCTCGCCGTCAGCGTGAATCCAGGCCGCCGCCGATAATCGTCGAAGCTCAGCCAAAGGGCGATGACCTCGTCGAGCTCGAGGCCGGTAAGCGTATGGCAGACGACCGTCGTGCCATCGCTCGCGATCCAGAAGCTCTGCTGATCGGAGTGCCGCCAGCGTCGCGTGAAGTACGGTTTGGCCAGCTCTGGGCAAATCTCCCCGGCATCGGGCACCTCCGCCAGCAACCGCATGAGTGCGGTGGAATCGGCGACGAGCGCCTGCGCGGAGGTAATTCGGGTTTCGCTCAAGGTGAACGTCTGGGACGAAGGCGAGGTGCAGCCGGCCGAGCAATAGCAGGAAGTCCATGGGGGGCTCGAGCCGGAAGCGGTCGCGCGTGCGGATGGCTGGCCGCGCGAGCATTCACGGAGCAAATAGTCACCGTGCTTGGCGTCCTACCTGCGCCATGAGTCGGGCCTCACGACTGCGGCAGGCCCGCTTGCCGCTCCCGGCCATCGGGCCGGGAGCGGCGCTTATCAGCGAGACGTCAGTACCGGCGTGAGCCGCCACCACGGTTGCCGCCGCCGCCAGACCGTTCACGGTCTTGCGCTTCGTTCACCTTGAGAGAGCGGCCGTCGAAGTCGACGCCGTTCAGCGCCTGCATCGCTCGAGAAGCGTCGGCGTTCGACATCTCCACGAAACCGAAGCCGCGGGGACGACCGGTGTCACGGTCGTTGATCAAAGAGACTTTCTCCACGGTTCCATGTTTGGAGAACAGGGCGCGCACGGCGTCCTCGGTGGCTGTGAAGGGAAGATTACCAACGTATAGTTTCGTCACTGCAGAGTACTCGTAAAAAAGAAAAAGTATCGAGCGGCAGGTACATCCTGCCTACTGGTTCGCGGAGCTTTCCGAGGGTGGCAGACATTGGCCGGAAGGCGCGCCAAGAGGCGGCGCATGGCGCCAAGGCAGACAAGCCGAAAGGTACGAGCCGCTCGGTAGACTACAGGATTCGGGAGGAGCCTGCCGGACTTTTGGCTTCGGCGGGGTCAGTGAGCCGGCGAGCACGCCGCCGTGAGCGTAAAGTGGAGAAGCAGGCGACAGGGCGACTTCGATCCGACGTCACTCGCACGTGATCCTGTGCATTCAAGTACCCCTTCGAGCCGATGTGACGGGCCCTCCACTGCTGCGTGCACGGCCGCGGCCAGCTCGAACCGACCGTCACAGTCGCCGTACGGACACGGGAAGGAAAAATGCGCGCGGGCCGGGGGATGCAGGATGCGGGATTGAGGCACGGGCGTAGTCGCCCCGCCGCCCTCGAAACTGAGCTCAATGCGCAGTTGCTCGACCGCCGGGAACATCACGCTGAGCTTGGGTGCGGCCTGCTGGTCGCGGCGCAGCTGCGAGGATGGGTCCTGACGCATGGCAGTGCCGCGGGCGGCGCCGAGTCTCATGTTCCGGCACTCAATTTCGGGTCGTTCGGACCGACATCCGGACCCGGCAGCTTCTTGGCCTGGCGATAGTACGGTTGGGGCACGAGGCTTCCTCTGTCGATGCGGATCGGGGACGGATGCGTTGCAGGGCTCTTTGAGCTGGCGCCGCGAGTGCAGGCCTTCCGAGACCTGCGCGCCGGCCAGCAACACTCTACTCGACTCTGCGGACCTCGGCCAGCGTCACCTGAGCGTTACCGGTTCAATTGTGCACGGGCCAAGCGCTTATTTCGCACCCCCTGGGAGCGCCAACAGCGTCCTCTCGAGCTCCTGCAACAGGAAGTCGGCGTGCTCGACTCCGAAGGTGAGCGGGGGTCGAATCTTGAGGACCTCGCCGTTGCGGCCCGTGACCCCGAGCAGAACACCGCGGTCGCGCATCGCGTTCGCAACGCGCCGGGTCTGAGCTCTGGCGCTCACTCCGCCCTCCTGCGGAGCATCGAGCTCGACCCCGATGAAAAGTCCCGCACCGCGCACCTCGACGATCACCGGATGGCGCTCCGCGAGTGCGCGCAGCGCGCTCAGCAGATAGTTGCCGGTACGCTGAGCGTTCTGGACCAGACCTTCCTCACGTATCACCCGGAGCACCGCGCGCGCCGCTGCGCACGAGACGTTGTTTCCTCCATAGGTGTTGAAATAGTGCCTGCGGCGGGCAAACTCTTCGAGCAGGCTCGCCCGCCCCACGACGGCCGCGATCGGGTGTCCGTTACCCATGGGCTTGCCCATCGTGACCAGATCGGGAAGCACCCCGTGGCGCTCGAAGCCCCACATCGAGTCACCCAGGCGCCCGAAGCCGGCCTGCACTTCATCGGCAACGAAAAGGCCGCCAGCCTCCCGCACGAGCCGCACGGCAGGCTCGAGAAACCCGCGAGGCTCCGCGATCACCCCGTCACTCGAGAAGATCGTATCGAGCAGCAAGCCCGCGAGTTTCACGCCCGAGGCGCGCATGCGCTCGATGCAGCGATGGACCTGCTCGCCGAAGCTCGCGGCATCCCGCACGCGAACCGGTGCGGGCACCGTGTATACGCCCGCACCAAGCGGAGCACCCTCCTCCGGAGACATGCCGGCGAGTGAGTCGCTCGATCCGTGGTAGGCGAAATCCGTGATGATGAAACCCGTGCCGCCGGTCACCACCTTGCTCACCTGCACCGCGAGATCATTGGCCTCGCTGCCCGTACACGTGAGGATGACGTTCCCGAGCTCCTGCGGGAGCGTCGCCAGCAGTTCCTCGGCGAGCGCGAGCGGCCCCTCGCTCAAATAGCGCGTATGGGTGTTGAGGATGCTCGCCTGATTGCAGATCGCCTGCGCGACGGCCGGATGACAATGACCTACGACGGGCACGTTGTTGTAGGCGTCGAGATAACGGCGACCCTGCTCGTCGTACATCCACACACCCTCGGCACGCACTATCTCGAGCGGCTGGTCGTAGAAGAGCCGATAAGTCGGCGCAAGCACCCGGGCACGGCGCGCCAGGAGGGAGGAGCGATCAGGGCGTTGCGTCGTCATAGCCTGAACTCCTCGTCCAGCAATCGATTGGCGAGGTCGAGCCGCGCGCTCATGAAGCCCGCATCGAGGGCGGCGAAGTGTTGGTTCGAAGGATTGTGATCCACGTGCCATTCGTGCACCACGATGTTCATGGTGAGGCGGGTCGCGACGAGACTCGCGAGAATCGCAAGCTCCGCCGCGAGCAACGGCATGCACTCGTGATAGGCACGCGCCACAGCGAGCACGCAGTCGCGCGCCATCGTCACATCAGCGCACTCCCGCGGAATGAGCTCCGCCCCCGCAACCGCCAGATCGGCGATCAACGCTGTATGAGTCAGATCGCCGAAATCGATGATGCCTAGGATGCGCGACCCGTCCTGCGGATCGACGAGGATATTGCGCGGGTTCAGGTCATTATGGACGACCTGCCGGCGCAGCATCGGGAATCGCCCATCGACGACGGGCACGATCCGATTGAGCAGTTCGAGGGCGCGGGCGCGAAATGCGAAATGCGGCATTTGCGTGAGCAGTCGCGAGAGGTAACCCACGTGGCGCACGTCCCAGATGACGGCGCGTCGGGCGGCCGGGTGCTCGAAGGTGCTCAAGGCTCGGCTCAAACGCCCTCCCAAGCGGCCGCAGGCAACGAGCTGCGGTGATGAGCGGGCGGAATCCTCGAGCAAGCGCCCAGGCAGAAAGCTCAGGATACGTGCCGTTCGCTCGATCCCGGAGGGGTCCTGGAAGCGTACCTGCACATCCCCCGCGAGCGTCCGCAGGATGCGTGGAACGGGAAGCTCGGACTCGGTTCTCTCGAGATGCAGGAGCGCCGCGATCTGCAGATCGGTCGCCGCCGCGCTCTCGGCGGCGTTGGCGATCTTGAGGACGTATGCCGTCCCGCCGGGCAGCGTGAGCTTGAAGTTTTCGTCCCGCTCGCCGGTCAGCCGTGAGGCGCATGCATCCAGGCCGAAGCGCTCGCGAGCGAGCGCAACGGCCCTTTCGGGCGGCAGGGGAATCGACTGGGCAACCATCGTCGCCATGAACGAGTCGAGTTCACGCGTGTCGGATCGTACTGCCATCCCGATGTCCAAATCACTTCGGATGGGACTTTTCCATATTAGAAACGGCCCAGCAAGCACATCTTGCTCGGCTCCAGGGCACCGTGGTTCACGGTCAGCGATAGTTTGCCGCAGTTTGAGGCACACGCGACACCTGGCACCTGGCCGGTGCAAGGGTTCCGTCGCCGGCGCGCTCCCCGTCAACATTCAATTGACCAACCTTGGCCTGCAACGACTGCCAAGCGGCTAGAGTCGCATTGAAATCCCTGCAGAGATCCGCGTACGTACGGTACAACGATGGCACGGGTGCCTGATCGCTGCTGGATTCGACCATCTCGAGCAGAGCCGATGCCTGGCCATTGATGCGGCTGAAGCTGGTGGCGCCTTTGACGGCCGGCACAGCGTACGACCCGCCCGAGAGGCCGATGGACGCGTCTTTGCTGGCACCGGCCAGGCCGGCGATTTCCTTGCGCAGGGTCTTTGCCACTTTGCTTGCCACATGTGCAGGCGGCGCCGTCAGTTTCGCATCCAGCCCCTTCCCCTGTTCATAGGCGTCCTTACTGGCCGACATGACCGTCATGATTTGCTGCGAAAGGGCCAATTGCCGGCGCATGCCATCCATTGCTGCGGGCGAGTCATCGAGCCTTGGATCCTGTTTCAGCAGCACCGGCTGAGTGTATGAAACTCCATCCACGGTCAGTTTGACCGTATAGTTGCCGGGCAATGCCAGGGGCCCTTCGGGGATGAAGGGCGTGTGTTCCGGCACGGCCTCCATGGATTGATCGAAGAACAGGGCGGCCGGCGTCGGATAGCGCATGTCCCAGCTCACGCGATGCCCACCTGCCGTCGTCGGCAGTGGCTGCAAGGGCCCTGCCCAAAAGGCCGGCGTCGGCGGGAGGGGTTGATCGAGGGGCGCCATCGCAGCGCTCGAATACGAACGCACCGGGCTGCCGTTGGCATCGAGTATCTGCAGCTGCACATTGTGCGCAGGCTGTTTCAGGTAGTAATCAATGACTACACCCTTGGGTGGATTCTTCCCGTGGGGAACTTCAGGCGGGAAAGGCGTGTCCTGGTTGATGTTCGACTCGACGCGGATCGCCGCTTGCGAGCGGAACAGATGCACGGGCTGATCCGCGAGAGCCGCGGTCAGTTGCTCGAGCGGCGATACATCGTCCAGAATCCATATACCGCGCCCGTAAGTTGCGGCAATCAGATCGCCGCCGTGGAATTCCAGGTCATAAAACGAGGTCGTTGGAAGGTTCAGCCGTAGCGGCTGCCAGCGATCACCGTCATCGAATGACACATACACGGATGTTTCCGTGCCCGCGAACAGCAAACCTCCCTTGTGGGGGTCTTCGCGCACTACCCGCACAATGCTGCCTGTTGGTTGATCGGTCGGCAGCCCCGCAACGATGCTTTGCCACGACCTGCCAAAATCGCGCGTGCGATAGATATGCGGTGAATAGTCTCCGATCGCATCATTCTGCACCGCCGCGTAGGCCTCGCCCGGATTGAATTGCGACGCCTGAACATCGACGGCCGCGTACATCGACGTGCCCGGCGGAGTCGCGTCCTGCCAGCGCTTGCCGCCATCTTCCGTCACATAGACTACGCCATTGTTGCTGCTCGCCCATATGACCCCTGCCCGCTTGGTTGAGGGTGACAACGCCACGAGTGCGTCGCCATGATGGACTCCTTTCGGATTGGGCAATGGTGGTTTCCCCGGATGGGCGGTGAGATCCGGACTGATCTTTCGCCAGTGATCACCACCGTCCTGGCTCTGCCAAACGTTCTGGGTGCCGTAATACAACACTCGCGGGTTCTGTGGCGAGAAGACGATCGGCGCGGAGACTGCACGTCGAAAATCCGTATCGCTGACCGCGCTGATGGCGCCCACGCCAAAATCGACGCTCTGCGCGCCCCATGTCTTGCGATCTACCTTTTGCAGAAAGCCCCAGGGACCGTTTGTGAAAATGATGTCGGGATGGGCAGGATCAATCGCCACTGAACCCGACTCCCAGCCGGGCAATGGAAACCAATCGAGATCGGTGATCTCTCCGACCGCGCCCCCACTTGCGATCGCAAACGTGCCGCTGTCCTGCTTGCTCCCGTATATCCAGTAGGGATATCGGTCATCGGTGGCTATCTTATAAATCTCGGCTGTCTTTTGGTTGTACCACGAGCTCCAGGTTCGACCGGCATCGAGACTGACCGATGCCCCCTGGTCGCCGCCATACACGATATGGCTCGAGTCGGCCGGATCGATCCACCACTGATTCGGATCATCGCCCCCGGGCGCTCCCTTGAAAGCAACCAAGGTATGACCGCCATCGGTGGACCGATAGACGCAGGTGCCCATCGTATAGACGATATTGGGATCGCGCGGATCGACCAGAACCTGTTTGCTCGAGGTATAAATCGTCTTGGTGGCCAACGACCAGCTCGCGCCACCGTCGTCCGACCGATAAAGACCTGCGCGGTTCAACAAATACACGCGCTGCAAATGAGCGACAGCGGCGACCGCGGCCTCCCCCATTGATTTCGGCTGGTTGCGACCCTGTAACTTCACCCAGGTCAGGCCCTCGTCGGTGGACTCGTACAGGCTCGTTGGCCGCGGATGCTCGGATAGCGAGCGAGCCGAGGCTCCTGGCGCAATATAGGTCTGGCCGACCGTAGCGAAAATCACACGCGGATCATCGCTTGCCGAGGACATATAGGTCGCGCCGGATTCGGGCTGTGCATCCAGCACCAGATTCCACGTCCGCCCTCCGTCGGTGCTGCGAAAGACACCGCGCGCTCCCCCTTGGCGACGATCGATTCCGCGCGTAGCTGCCAGCACCAGGTCGGAATTGTGCGGGTCCACCAGCAACCAGGCTATCTCGCCTGCGCTTTCCAGTCCGGCACGCTGCCAGTGTGCCCCGGCGTCGGTGGATTTCCACACCCCGCTGCCGTAGTGGGAGCCGAATACACTCCCCGTGCCCGCATAGACCACCGACGGTTGCGACTGCGCTACCGCCAGTGCGGTGATGCCCCGGACAGTCTGCAGCGCATCGGTGACGGGGAACCAGGTGGCGCCTGCGTTTTCGGTTTTCCAGACGCCCCCATTGTCGGTTCCCATATATGCAATCGCCGGGTGCCCCTCGACCCCCGAGACCGCATCCACCTTGCCCGCGATGAATGGACCGATGTTGCGCCACTGCATCCCTTGAAAGAGTCGCGGGCTCATCTGCGCTCGTGCCGTACCCAAGATGAACAGTGCTGCGGTGGCAACCGCAGCGCGTCCCAACAAGTGAGTGCGCAGCCCAATAACCCGTGAAGTCATGTCAAACCCCCAAATTGTTGATCGCGGAGCGCCGAGGCCCGCGCGGCCGGACGCCTTCGTCCGCAGATCGGGCCCGATAGCCTGTGGATCAGCAGGCTACGCGCGGTACGGTCGTCTGTGTGCGGCGACGATCGCGCCATTATCACGGCTGGTCGCCGCGCCGCCACCGCCATTGGCAGGTCACCGGGACCGGTTGGTTGACGCGCTTCGACGGCGTGTGGAAAACTACTACATGTAATGAAACTTATTGCCATCTCACTGTGCCTGCGCGCCGTCGCCGGCCAAATCCGCTCCGTGGCTCTCCTCGGCTCGGCGCTCATCTGCCTGGGGGCCTGCCTCGGACAGCAGGCGAGCGCGGCGCAACGGCTAGCGACGACGCCGCCGATGGGCTGGAACGACTGGGCGCACTACCAATGCAACTTCACGGCGCAGACGATACTCGCCAATGCTCGCGCGCTGGTCAGAACCGGACTCGCGGCACGGGGCTATGACACCGTGACGATCGACGACTGTTGGATGCTGACGAGCCGGGACAGTCACGGCGATCTGCAGGTGGATCCGCGCCGATTTCCCGACGGCATGCGCCCAGTGGCCACGGCAATCCATGCCCTGGGACTGAAATTCGGCATCTATGAGGATGCCGGATATGCGACTTGCGGCCGTTACGCCGGCAGCGGTGCCGGGAAGAATGGCGGTGAGCCGCATTTCGCGGCCGACGCGAGACTCTTCGCTTCGTGGGGGGTGGACTACCTCAAGCTCGACGGATGCAACATCCAGCCTGCTGCGGGCGCGGCCGGGAATGCTGCCTATCGGGCCGCCTACCAGGCCGAGAGCAGAGCGCTGAGTCAGGTCGGCAGACCGATCGTGTTCTCGGAATCGGCGCCTGCGTACTTCCAGGGAACTCCCGATTGGTACGACGTTCTCAGCTGGGTGCGCAGCTATGCCCAGCTCTGGCGCGAAGGCACGGACGTCCAAGTCTACGATGACAAGCAGCCAGATCAATCGCGCTTTCGCAGCGTCATGTGGAACTACGACTACAACCTGCAGCTCGGACGGTTTCAGACGCCCGGCAACTGGAACGACGCGGACTTCATCATTGGCGGCGACCACGGCATGACGCTCGCCGAAACGCGGAGCCAGCTCGCACTCTGGTCGATGATGTCCGCTCCTTTGATCCTCAGCTCGAACCTCGAGCAGCTCTCGCCGGCCGCGCTCGCAGTCCTCGGCAACAAGGCGGTCCTGGCGGTCGACCAGGATCCGCTGGGTCGCATGGCGACCCTCCTGCGCCGCAGCGCCTCGATGGACCTACTGCTGAAGCCGCTCCAGGACGGTGACTATGTGATGGCGGTGTTGGACCGCAGTCCGGCGGCCCTGCACATCGAGCTCACGCCCCGCGATCTCGGTTTTTCCGGAGATCGCTGCCGGTTCGATGTCCGCGATCTCTGGACCGATGCCCAACATGCCTCGGTCGCCAGGATCGCTGCCCAGATCGGGACGCACGACACTGGCATCTGGAAGATCTTGCCTGCTGCCGCTTGCGGCGTGCCGGCCCGCATGGGTGCCATCACCAGAATCGTTCCCGACGTTCCGGAAAGCCGTCAGGACTCCCAGGACTACACGCGTTGTCTGGCAGCACCCGGTGCCCTCCGAGAATGCGAAGGTACGGCCGCAGAGTCGTGGCGCATCATGCCCGACGGCACGCTCCGCTCGGCGCAGAAGTGTCTCACCCAGATAGGCGGGTCCGCGGCTCTGACCCGATGTGGATCTTCCGGCAGTCAGCGCTGGACCTACACCCTGCTCGGCAACCTCATCAACCGGAGAAGTCATCTCTGTTTGACCGGACCTGCGAGTGGCCGAGCCGCGGTGCAGGCCTGCGGACACAACCTCGCCTCACAAATCTGGACCTTGCCCAACGATGAGACGAGCGGCGCGGGGATGCACTGACGAGGTCGTGCCATTGCCCGTGACTGACTCAGCTAGAGAGATCGCCATGCCCACTGCCGGCGCGCAGACCGACAGACGAGCCTTGGCACTCATGGCCGGGCTGTTTGCTCTTTTCGGCTGTGTGACCTGGCTCAATGGCGTCCTGATCCCGTTCCTCAAGCTGGTCTGCCGCCTCGACACGTTCGCAGCGCTGCTCGTTACCTTCGCGTTCTATATCGCCTACTTCGTGATGGCCATCCCGTCGGCGAAGGTGCTGGCGGTCACTGGCTACAGGCACGGCATGGCTCTCGGATTGGCGGTGATGGCCTCCGGAACTTTGGTATTCGTGCCAGCCGCATCGATGCGCTCCTACGGCCTCTTTCTCACCGGGCTCTTCGTGCAGGGAACCGGCCTCTGCCTGCTGCAGACGGCGGCCAATCCATACGTGATCATTCTCGGGCCGCTCGAGAGCGCGGCGCGCCGCGTCTCCATCATGGGGGTGTGCAACAAGCTCGCAGGCGCGATCAGCCCGATGGTGCTCGGTGCGCTCGTGTTCGCCGATTTCGGCCGGGTTCCGCTGACCGGTGACGGAGCGGTCGGCACCGCGGCACTGAGCCAGTTGGCCCATCGGCTCATCATGCCCTACGTTGCGATGGCCATAGGGCTGCTGGCACTGACGATCGGCATCGAGCGCTCGGGGTTGCCGGAGCCGCAGGAGCCGCCGGCCGAAGAGGATCGGGCCGGCGGGGGCCGATTCCGCTGGTCGCATCACCCGCTGCTGCTCTTTGGCTTCTGGGCCCTCTTCTTCGAGATGGCCCTCGAGGTGATCGCCGGCGATACGATCGTGCTCTATGGGCAGGCCCTGCACTTCCCCATCCAGACTGCCCGCTTCTTCGCCAGCATGACGCTGACCGCGATGGTGATCGGGTATCTCCTGGGCATCGTGCTGATTCCCAAGCGCCTCAGCCAGGAGCGGGCGCTGGCGCTCTCCGCCGTCATCGGCATCGCGCTGACAGTCGCGATAGCCGTTACGCACGGGATGGTGAGCGTGCTGATGGTTGCATCGTTGGGGTTTGCGAACGCCGTTCTCTGGCCGGCGATCTTTCCGCTCGCGCTCACCGGTCTCGGCGCGCATACGAAGACCGGCGCGGCCATCATGATCATGGCGATCATCGGCGGAGCGGTCGTGCCTCCCGGGTATGGACTGCTGGCGCGCATGATCGGCAACCAGATGGCTTACCTCGCGCTCATCCCCATGTACGCCGTCATCCTGAGCTACGCTCTCTACGCGCATCGTAGGATGGACAGCTCACGCGCAATGGCAGGAGCGAGCTCATGAGCCGCAGCTCACGTCGAGACCGATCCGGCGCGGCGCCGTCGCCGGAGGTCTCATCGCAGCGAGCGCCGGGAGACCTTCTCGAGCGCATCCGCTCGGACATGGGGCACCTCTCGAAGGCGTTCGGCCGCATCGCGAAGTACCTGGTCGCGGACCCGGACTCCTTCATGCACGCCCCGCTGCGGACCATTGCGGCCGGAGCCGGCGTCAGCGAGCCGAGCATCGTGCGCTATTGCAAGAGCTACGGCTGTAGAGGCGTTCCCGAGTTTCGGATCGAGCTGGCGAAGTCGCTGGCGCGCGAGCTTCCGGAATTTCGCCTGAACCTGATCGCGCCCAACATCTCCGATCGGGAGCAGGTCAACGTCAGCAAGAAGCGCTCGATCGCCCGCTACGCCGCGGGTCTCATCGAGCGGGAGCGGGCGATCATCATCGACTCGGGCTCGACACTGCGGACCTTCGCCACCCAGCTCGGCGAGGCACGCGGCCTCTCGATCCTCACCGCAGACCTCGAGGTGGTAAACCTCCTGAGCCGCTACAAGCAGCATGAGGTCATCCTCCCCGCCGGAACGATCCGCTATGACTCCATGACGGTCGGCGGGCGCTTCATCGAGCGTTTTCTCGCGGAATTGCATTTCGACACGTTTTTCCTCGGCGCCGACTCCATAGACCTGCGGTTGGGACTCAGCACATTCAACGAGGAAGAGGCGCAGAAGAACGCGGCCATGATCCGCGCCAGCGATCGCGTCGTGGTGTTGGCCGACTCATCGAAGTTCGGCACGCCGAGCCTCCATCGCATCTGCGACATCCGCAAAGTCAACGTCATAGTGACCGACACCGACGTGGACCCCGTGCTCGTACAGCAACTGGAGGGCCTCGGCATCGCGGTCCATTGCGTCGATGCCCACACCGGGCAGCGCGCCGTCGGGCGGCGCAAAACCCAACGGTAATGCCGGACATGGAGACGCGTGAACCGCAGCCGGCCCAATCGGGCTCGCTGTTTGGCGGAATGGACGTCGGCGGCAGCAAGATCGAGACTTGCCTGTTCGACGATGCGTTCCACGCGCTCGAGCGGCGGCGCGTCGAAACGGCGTGCACGACTTACGAAGAGCTTCTGGACTGCATCGTCGGCGAGGTGCGCTGGCTCGATTCGCGCGCCGGCCGCACGGTCGATCTCGGTATCGGGCTGCCGGGACTCGTCGATCAGACTACCGGTCGCGCCCTGACTTCCAACCTTCCGGCGACCGGAAGGCCACTGCGGGAGGATCTCGTCGCGAAGCTCGGGCGCAGCGTGGTCATGGCAAACGACTGCAAGTGCTTTGCGCTTTCCGAAGCCAACGGGGGCGCGGGCGACGGCTCCGAGATCACTCTCGGCCTGATCCTGGGCACGGGGGTCGGCGGCGGCGTGACCCGACAGGGACGGCTGGTACTGGGCCACAACGATCTGCCGGGCGAGCTGGGACACTTGGGTGTACCCGGACGTCTGGTCGCGGAATCGGCGCTGCCCATGCTCCTCTGCGGCTGTGGGCGGATCGGGTGCTACGAAACATTGGTGTCGGGCCCCGGCCTCGTGCGCCTGGCCGGCCGGCATCAGGGCGCGGGTCGGTCACCGGCGGATATCGCGCAGCTCGCCGCGAGCGGGGATGAGGCCATGGCTGCGACGATGCGCGAATGGCTGACATTGCTCGCCGAGCTGATTCACACGGCTCAGTGCACCATAGACATGGATTGTGTCGTGCTGGGTGGTGGCCTCTCGCAGATACCCGATGTGGCACGAATGCTGGCCGATACCTACCGTGGGCGTCAGATCGCGGGACGTGAGACTCGCTTTGCGGTGGCGCGCTTCGGGGATGCCAGCGGAACTCGAGGCGCCGCGATGCTGTTGACTCATTCCTGAGCTCACGCACCGGCGCGCATGAGAATACTTTCTCCGCCGGACCCGACAGGGGCCCACGCCGAGCCGCCAACCAGTGGCCCATGGTGGCTCGAGCCGGCGATGCTCTTCGACGGTGAGCGGATGCGCAGCGGCATGGCCCTGCGGATCGAGGCCGGTCGCATCACGGCGCTGCGTCCTGCGGATGAGCCTCGTGGGGATGCTGCACCGTGTTGGCAGAGCGACTGCATCGCCTGTCCAGCCTTCGTCGACTGCCAGGTCAACGGCGGCGGCGGGCGGCTCTTCAACAACGAGCCTACTGCGGAGGCGCTCATCGCCATTGCGGCCGCGCACCGGCAGGGAGGCACGGGCGCCTGGATGCCGACCCTTCTCACCAGCCCGCCTGCGATCATGGAACAGGCTGTCGAGGCGGTGATTGCCATGCACGGACGGCACGGTGTCGCGGGCATGCACATCGAGGGCCCGCACATTTCGCCGGACTTTCGTGGAGCGCACGCGCTCGACCTCATCAGGCCCTACGATGAGCACACGCGCGGGCTCCTGCGCCGGCTGCGCTACCGCAACATTCCGGTGATCCTCACGGTGGCTCCCGAGCGCCTGCCGTCCGGCGTACTCCGTGAGTTGGTCGCAATGGGGGTACGTGTGTCGATCGGCCACAGCGGCGCGGGTGAGCGTGAGACCCGTGCAGCGCTTGCGCAAGGCGCAAGCCTTTTTACGCATCTATTCAATGGAATGCCGCCCCTGCACACCAAGAAGGTCGGGATGACGGGCGTCGCACTCGACAGTGATGCCTGGTGCGGAGTCATTGCCGACGGATGGCACGTCGCCGATACGATGTTGCGTTTGGCCGTGCGCGCCAAGCGCTCCCCCGGCACCCTCTTTGCGGTGACCGATGCGATGCCAACGGTGCACGGCCCGCCGGAGTTCGACCTTTACGGTGCGAAGATCCGCTTGCGCGAAGGCAAGCTGATCGACGCGCGCGGCTCGCTGGCCGGCGTGCACATCGACATGATCGGTACGCTCCGGCGGCTGGTGCGCGATGTCGATCTGCCGTTGGAGACGGCGCTCGCCATGGTGACCTCGATCCCGGCCCGTGCGGCTGGCCTCCATGCCGAATACGGTCGCTTCGGCGAGAACGTCCGTGCAAACATCCTGCTCCTCGAGCGCGAGCCGTTGCAGGGGCGCTGCCTCATCATCGACGGCGTTGTTGCGGACCGTCATCCGATGTAGTAATTTTCCACAAAATGAAGAAACGCTACATTCGCGCATCGGGGGCGGGAAAGGTGTGGCGGCACGCCAGCCTGGCCACGCTATTCATCGGGTCGCTGCTGTCTCTGGGAATGGCTGGTGCACAGGCCTCACCGCTGCGCATCGCGGTGAATGAGCGGGGCGTGTATAGCGTCAGCGAGGCATCCGGAGCCTCCCCCACGATCGCTTCCACGGTGGCGGCGGAAGTCGACGGCCGCTGGATACGTACGACGGACTATCCGCGTTGCGAGGTCGCGCGCTCGCAGACCCAGGGCTATCTAGGCCCGGCGGTCCAATGGCAAGTGACCTGCTCGGGCTCGATGGGACGACCCAACCTCACTTACCGGCTCCGCGTCTACGCAAGCCAGCCGTTCGCGGATCTGCGGGCTGCGGTCGTGAATTCCACCGGTAAGCCCATCAATGTCGAATCCATCCGGCTGGTATCTGCATCCGGTGGACAAGTCGTCAACCTCGGCGGGAACGTCACTGCAGACCGTGTCCTCTCCGACAGCTTCAGCGAAGACCGGCCGGCAATGCGGATCCACGACTTCGATCGGATCGACCATGGGATGGCGCGCGGCGTCGGCAGCCAGCTGATCTACAACCGCGACAGCCATGCGAGCCTCTTCATCGGCGCGCTGACCTCGACGCGATTCCTGACGGTCCTGCGCCTGAAACTCGCCTCAGTCGGTCGCAAACGGCGAATCGACCAATACCAGGTGGACTCGACCGGCACCACGGAGCTGGAAGAGGAGAATTCTCTGACTGACTCGCCGGCGGCAGACCGGATCACCCTGTCCCTACCGGTCGCTCCGGGCGAGGGTCTCGACTCGGAGACGATCGTCGTCAGTGTCAGCCGCGATTACCATCAACAGCTCGAGATGTACGCCCATCTCATCCGCCAAATCCATCATGCGCGAGTCGATGCGCCGCCTCTCATGGGTTGGTGGAGCTGGACCGCGTACTACTTCGGGCTCAACTCCGGTGCCGCGCTGACCAATGCCGCGTGGGAGGCGCAGCACCTGAAGGCATATGGATACGACCTCTTCCATATCGATGAGGGCTATCAGTTCGCCCGTGGCGAATACATCACCGCCAACGGGACGCTCTTCCCGGAGGGCATGAATCCACTCGAATACCAGGTCCGCGGCCTCGGCCTCACTCCCGGCATCTGGACCGCTCCATTCGAGGTGTCGGAGCGCTCCTCCATTTATCGACAGCATCCGGACTGGCTCATCAAAAACGCACGCGGCCAGCCCATCCACGCCGGTAGCGTGGTGGACGGCAAGGACCAGCTCTACATGCTGGATACCACCAATCCCGGCGCCCAGGCCTATCTGCGCACGACGTACAGCACGCTCGTGCGCCAATGGGGCATTCATTACATCAAGCTCGATTTCATGGACGACAGCGCGATCGAAGGCTATTACTACAAGCCGCACACGACGGCCATGGAGGCGCAGCGCATCGGCCTGGGCATCATCCGCGAGGCGGTGGGAGATGGCGTATACCTCGACAAAGATGGGAGCGCGATGCTGAATCCCGTCGGATATGTCGACTACGGCCGGATCTCGCAGGACACCGGCCACGCGTTCGAGGCGAGCCGCGATGCCGCGACCGGTATCGCCGCCCGCTACTACATGGACCGGAACTACTTCGTTTCGGATCCGGATGCCTTCACGGTGTCCGAGCAGAGAATCACCGACCAGACCTGGCACGAAGGGAAGCAGCCGCTGACGCTCAGCGAAGCACAGGTGTCCTTCGCGCTCGCCGCGGTCTGTGGCGGCATGCTCGAGATCGGGGACAACCTGACCTCACTCGAGGGCTCGCCGCAGCGGCTCGCACTCATCGAGAACCGCGATCTGATCGATATGGTTCGCCTCGGCAAGGCATCGATTCCGCAGGACCTCATGACCTACTCGGCCGCCGACCTGGAGCCGAGCGTGTTCTTCCTGCCGGAGTCCGCGCGCCAGAGCATGCTGACCGTCTTCAACTGGAGCGAGCGGCCGACGCAGCACGTCATCAAGCTCGCCGATCTCGGGCTGGCTGCGCAACATTCTTACAGACTGACGGATGTCCTGGACTCACGGGATTCCGTGCAGGCCGCCGCGGGGGCCGTGCGGCTCACGTTACCACCGCATTCCGTGCGTGTGTTGAAGATCATCGACGATGGGGTGCCAGCAGCCTCCCCTGACATCGAGATTCAGTGTCCCACGAGCGGCCGGACCGGATCGGTGCTCGTCTGCTCGGCCAAAGCGCAGGCCGCGGAGCCCGTACTGACGTACGACTGGACGTTTGGCGATGGAGTGTCGGCGCAGGGATCGCGTGTCGCGCATACCTGGACCGAGCCCGGCGACTACCACATTCGTGTGGTTGCAACCGGCCTTGACGGCAAGACGGCGCAGAAGGAAGCCGACGTGAAGACGACCGGCTACATGTCTTCGGTGTTTGTGCCGTCGAGCTTCCGGCGGCTCAGCCCGCCGCGCTGACCCATCAGGCCGATCAAGCGAGCAGGACTTCCACCCCCCGGCGGCGAAGCTCATCGACGACCGCGGGCGGCGCCGCGGAGTCGGTGATGAGCATGTCGAGCTGCTCCACATGTGCGATGACCGAGATGTTGCGGCGCATGAGCTTCGACGAGTCCGCCACCGCGACCACCTGGCGTGCGATCGCGATCATCTTCAGGTTGAGTTGCGCTTCCGGCAGGTGCGGCGTCATCACCCCGAGCGTGGGGTCGATGGCGTCCGCACCGAGAAACAGCCGGTCTGCCCTGAGCTCCCCGAGCGCGGCCTCGCCGATGTGACCGGACAGGGAGTTGGACTCACGACGCAGGATGCCGCCGGGCATGATCAACCGCACCGTCGGTGCGCTCGCGAGCAGCATGGCCACGTTGAGCGCATTGGTGATGACGTTGATCGCCTGCAACGGTGTCTCGCGGATTTGTTTGGCGATCTCCGCGGTGGTCGTTCCGGAGTCGAGAATGATGGTCTCGCCGTCCCTGATCAGCGAGACGGCGAGGCGGGCTATGCGCACCTTCTCGGTGTGGTGGAGGGTCTCTTTCACCGTGAGCGGCTGATCGAGGCCATCGCGCGGCAGGAGGGCACCGCCATGACTGCGGACGACGGCGCCGGCCCGCTCGAGTGCCGTTAGATCCGCGCGAATCGTCACTGCGGAAGTGGCGAATCGCTGCGCGAGCGCGATGACCGTGACACGGCCGTTTTCCTGGAGGAGATCGCAAATCCGACGCCGCCGCTCTTCGACCAGCAGTCCCGGCTCCGCCGCGCGCGTCGCGGCGGCCGCCTCATTACGGTAATGGGGCTCGTGCATGGATATTGCGGCTTTCGTAAGCTTTCACTTCAAGCAATATACGCTTTCGTATCGGAAAGTTCACCTGGCGAGTATTGACCCATACGTAAGTACTCGAAATAATCCGTCGGGTTCTGATTCGGCCTCAGCTTTCTTTTGATTACAGGTGAGGGGAAGCTTGAATCCAGTGGCGCAGGTCCTGCCGGTGAGCCGACGCACAGGGCTTCTCTACGCGCTCATCACCACCCTCTTCTGGGGCGTGTGGGGTGCGTTCGCCGGAATGCCCGCGGAGCATGGCTTCCCTGAAACGCTCATCTACGTGGTGTGGGCACTCACCATGATCCCGCCCGCGCTTTACGCTCTCGGACACAGCGGTTGGAAGCTGCCTGCCGACCGCCGGTCAGTGTTGCTCGGCACCCTGATCGGACTTACGGGTGCGGGCGGACAGATGCTCCTCTTCCACGCCGTCCACACCGGTCCCACGTATCTCATTTTCCCGCTGATCGCGCTGTCGCCCATCGTGACGATCGCGATGTCGCTGCTCTGGCTCAAGGAGCGCACCACCCTCATCGGTGCAGTCGGGATCGTCCTCGCCCTGGCCGCTCTGCCGCTTTTCGACTATCAACCGGGCCAGGGGTTGAGCGGCCACGGCGTCGCCTGGTTCCTCTACTCCCTCGTCATCCTCGCGGCCTGGGGCGTGCAGGCTTTTTTCATCAAGCTCGCCAACCGCAGCATGAGCGCCGAGGGAATCTTCTTCTACATGACGCTCATGGGACTCGCGCTCGTGCCCATTGCCCTGTGGATGACCGACTTCTCGCGCCCGATCAACTACGGCCTGGCGGGTCCCTACCTCGCCGCCGGCACCCAGATTCTCAACTCCGTGGGCGCGCTCACGCTGGTCTACGCCTTCCGCTACGGCAAGGCGATCGTCGTCTCACCGCTCACCAATGCGGGGGCGCCTCTCATCACCGCCCTTCTCGCGCTCGCGCTGTTGGGTCTGGTCCCCGAGCCGCTCAAGATCATTGGCATCGTGCTGGCCTTCCTCGCGGCAGCCCTGCTGGCCATCGAGCCCGAGGAAGCCACATGAAGGCGCTGCTCGAGCTCGTGCGGCGCCACCGGAGCGGCGAGGCCGTTGGGATCTACTCCGTCTGCTCGGCGCATCCCCTGGCGCTGCGGGCCGCGCTCGAGCACGCACGTGCCACGGAGGGTTATGCGCTGATCGAGGCCACCTCGAATCAGGTGAACCAGGAAGGCGGCTACACGGGCCTGCGGCCGGCGCAGTTCCGCGACTTGGTGTTGGGTCTCGCGGACGAGACGGGGTTGGCGCGCGAGCGCGTCCTCCTCGGCGGCGATCATTTGGGTCCCAACGCCTGGCAGGCCCTGCCCGCAGACGAGGCGCTCGCGCGCGCGGGCGTCATGGTGGGCGAGTATACGGAAGCGGGCTACCGCAAGATTCACCTCGACTGCTCGATGTCGTGTGCGGGTGACCCGCCCGTGCTGTCCGATGACATCGTGGCCGAGCGCACCGCGGCGCTCTGCACCCACGCGGAGGAGGCCTGGCGGAAATCCGGGGGCGAGCCGCCCGTCTATGTGGTCGGCACGGAGGTCCCGGTGCCCGGCGGCGCTCAGGAGGATCTGCACGAGCTCGCCGTCACGGAGCCGCGCGCGGCGCTGGCGACGCTCGCCGCTCACCGCACGGCCTTCGTGAAGAGAGGCCTGCAGAGCGCCTGGGATCGGGTCGTGGGCCTCGTGGTGCAACCCGGCGTGGAGTTCGATCACGACCGGGTCATCGACTATCGGCCGGAAAAGGCGCGACACCTCAGCCAATGTCTCGGCGACCTGCCGAACCTCGTGTTCGAGGCTCACTCCACGGATTACCAGACGGAAGCGGCTCTGCGCGCTCTGGTGCGCGACCACTTCGCGATTCTGAAGGTAGGTCCTGCGGTCACGTTCGCCCTGCGTGAGGCGGTGTGGGCGCTCGACAGCATCGAGCAGGAATGGCGCGGCGAGGCGCATTCCGCCAATGTGCGCGCCACGATCCTCCATGCCATGTGCGCCGACCCACGGCACTGGCGCAAGTATTACCACGGCAGCGGCAAGACCCTCGATCTGCAGCTGCAGTACAGCCTGAGCGACCGCATCCGCTACTACTGGCCGGCTCCGGCAGTGGTCGCAGCACTCGGGCGCTTGCGCGCCGCCTTCGAGACGGGCACGCCGCCGCTGGCGCTGCTTTCCCAATATCTGCCCGCGGCCCACGCCGCGGTACGTGCCGGGACGATACGCATGCGAATGACCGATCTCGTCATTCACCACATCCGACACGTTCTCTCTCACTATTCGCGGGCCTGCGAGCCGCAAACTACAGAAGAAGGCACCGTAACATGAAGACGTACCCCGACTCTGCCACCGCAGTCGGCGCCTGCAGCCTCCTCCTCGCCCTGCAGCTGGCAGGCACGGCCGCCGTGCGCGCGGCCGATTCTGCTGCGGCGGATCCCACCCCTGCCGCGAATGCCCAGGCGGCCAATGCGTCATCCACCAGCTCATCGGAGGAGCTCAACGAGGTGATCGTGACCGGCATCCGGGCGGACCTCGAGAAGGCCCTCAATACCAAGGAGTTCGCGCCCGTCGTGCTCGATTCCATCGACTCGACCGAGCTCGGCCGCTTCCCGGACTCCGATGTCGCGGATTCGCTGGAGCACCTTCCGGGCATAACCGTCTCGCGCACGACGGGCGGCGAGGGCCAGAAAATCACCGTGCAGGGCCTCGGCTCTCAATACAACATCGTCACGATGGACAACCGCATTCTGGCGAGCGACGACAGCGGCCGCGACATCGCTTTCGACGTGCTGCCGGCGGAGCTCATCAGCGGCGCCGACGTGCTCAAGTCACCGCAGGCGTCCGCGGTGGAGGGCAGCATCGGCGGTACCGTGAATCTGCACACGGCCAGTGCCTTCGAACACCCGGGTTTCCACGCGGACGCCCACGCTGAAGGCAACTGGAATGACATGTCGCACCTGACGAGCAAGAAATTCTCTGCCTTCATCACCGACACCAACGCGGCTCGGACGCTCGGATTCGTGCTCGGCGCGGTGGACACGAACCTCAAGTCGCGTACCGACTCGCTGAATGCTTACAATCAGAACATCTACGGGCCCATCAGCTATCCGTACCCTCCAGATGGGGTCACGCCGCCTCCCGGGTCCACGCCGCTCATCGCCACGCCCTGCTGCATCACCTTCGGCTCGATCTTCGACACCAAGAAGCGCTACGGCCTGATGGGCAACGTGGAATGGCGCCCGAACGACAGCTTCCGGCTGAAGGCCGACGCGCTCTGGACACACCTGAACGACCCGCAGCAGGGCTACAACGAGTCCTACTACTTCGCCGCAAATCCGGACGGCACGCCGTTCGAGAACAATCCCGGAATACAGAATGGCGTCATCACCTCGATGGTGGTGGATAACTTCCAGCCGGAGATGGTCAACAACACCATCAACCGCAAGGTCGACACCTTCCTCTATGGCCTCAACGCACAGTGGAAGCCCACCGACAGCCTCACCTTCGGAGCGGATGTCTACCGCTCCACGGCGAGCCGTCCTGAGGGCGGCCAGGATACCTTCGTGACCGCCGGTCTGGTGAACGACCAGCCCACTGCCGAGGACATCCTCAATTTCGCCGACGAGCCCAACAGCCTGCCGAACATCAACGTAGTCGTGCCGCCGAGCCAAATCGGGCTTTCGGCCTGTCCCGCGGGAACTGACAGCACCACCAACGCCGGGTATTGCTCGTATACGGCGCTGATGAATTCCCGCTATCTGAACAACAACAAATACTGGTCGACCCACTATGTGGGCCTCAACGGCTTTTCCGTGCACGACAAGATCACCGGATTCACGTTGAGCGGCGCCTGGCAGGCCGACATGGGTATCCTGGAGCAGGTGACGTTTGGCGTGGGCGGCACTCACCGCGACAAGGAGCAGGTCGATTCGGACAACGACTGGACCAATGGCTCGGGCCAATACGGGACGCTCTACCAGACGTACGGGTGCCCGGTGCAATGCAGCCCTTATTCGTTCGGCTCGCAGGGTTTCAATGTCGTCTCGCTGATGAGCCTGCCCAACTTCATGGAGGGCGCGGGTGGCTCGTATCCGATGGTGCTCCCGCAACTGAACGCCGGGCAGCTGCTCGCCTTCCTCAAGAGCCTCGACGGCAAGCCCAACCCGTTCTATTGCACCACCCAGCCTTGCACAGGGCCCTACACGCCCTTCGATTTCTCGCAGACCCTGCCTCAGGTCAACGCCTTCAATTCGTACGCCGTGACGGAGAAAACCATCTCGGGCTATCTCGAGGCGGGTTTCGGCGGATCCCGCTGGTCGGGTAATCTGGGCTTGCGCATGGTGCACACCACGACCACTGCCAACACCGCATCGGCCGTGCCGGTATCGCTGTGGACACCCTCGAATACGGCGAGCAGCACCCAGACATGGAACGTCCAATACGGGACCTCGCAGGCGCTCGGCGGCAACGGCAGCTACACGTTGGCGCTGCCGTCGCTGAATCTCGCCTATTGGGTGGTCCGAAATCAGCTGCAGGCTCGGCTGGCGCTGGCCCAGACCATGGCGCGGCCCGATTTGAGTCAGCTCGCGCCGACTTCGAACAACAATGCCGAGAACGGCACGCCGCAGCTCAGTTACAACGGCACGGCGGGATTGAAGCCGATCCGCGCGAACCAGGTCGACCTGTCGCTGGAGTGGTACTATTCGGCGCATTCCGCGTTGACGGCGGATGTATTCGCAAAGAGGGTCAAGGACGATATTTACGATGCGGTCTCGACCAACGTCGATCTGGGGACTTTGCAGTACATCGGTGGGCCGCCGGGTACGGTGCCGGGTAAACCCTTCCTATGGACGATCACCGCGCCTGCGAACGGCGCGGAGAGCACGTACTCGGGGGTGGAGCTCACCTGGCAGGAGATCCTGGCCGACGGCTTCGGCACCCGCATGCAGTTCACGGCCACGCGGACCCGCAGCTATGACCAGTACGGCAACTTCGTCGGCGCGATCAACGCCGCGCCGCCGACCACGTGGACGATCGGACTCTTCTACGACAAGGGCCCCATCAGTGCGGATGTCAACTGGGATCACCAGTCGGGCTTCACCTCCGCATGCTCGGAATGCACCGACGTCCCCGGTTGGCCCGCGCTCACCCGGCCCTTCAACTGGGTCACGGCGAGCCTGCACTACCACGTCACCCACGGCCTGGAGGTTTACTGGGAAGGCAAGAATCTCAGCAACTCGATCGTCCGCACTTACCTCAACGGCAACCCGCTCCTGCCTTGGGCGCCCGGTCAGAACACCGGCGGGAGTGAGAGCGGCGTAGGCTCTGGCTACACCGCTTTCGGCCGCACGTATGTGCTCGGAGTCGCCTGGCGCTACTGAGAACGGAAGACACGGTGAACGATATCAATGAAGTTCTGGGCCTCAGCGCCGCGCAGGCCCGTTCCGGCGGCGCGCAATGGACGGCCCGCGAGATCGCTCAACAGCCTAAGCTGTGGCCGCTGATCGCGCGGCAGGTCGGCACGGATGCCGGCTTGCGGGCCTGGTTGACTCCGCTCCTCGCCAATCCGGCGTTGCGCATGGTGCTCACGGGTGCCGGTACTTCGGCGTACATCGGCAAGTGTCTCGCTCCGGCGCTGTCCAAGTCGGGACGACAGGCCGAAGCGATTCCCACGACCGACATCGTTGCGAGCCCGCGGGGCACTCTTGGCGAAAAGGCGCCGACCCTGATGGTCCATTTCGCCCGCTCCGGCGATAGCCCTGAGAGCGTCGCTGCCCTGGAGCTGGCGGAGCAGCAGATCGATGAGTGCCATCATCTGATCGTCACCTGCAATACGCACGGCGAGCTCAACCGCCGCGTGCGCGGCCTGCGGCACGCCTACTCGATCGTCCTGCCCGAGGCCTGCAACGACCAGAGCTTCGCGATGACCTCGAGTTTCAGCGGGATGCTGCTGGCGGCGGCGCTGGCGCTCGGAGCGCTGTCAGCGCATGCCGGACGGATCGATGCCATCGCGGCCCTGGGAACGGAAATACTGACTGACCACGTGCCCCTCGCCGACACCCTGGTACGGGCACAGTTCGATCGGGTCGTCTTCGTCGGCAGCAACGAGCTCAAGGGGCTGGCCCTCGAGTCGGCCTTGAAGATGCTCGAGCTGACCGATGGCCGGGTGGTGAGTATCGGTGAATCGCCGCTCGGCTTTCGCCATGGCCCGAAGACCATCGTCAACGGGAGCACCCTGGTGGTCACTTTCCTGAGCAACGACCCCTACACTCGTCAATACGATCTGGATCTGCTGCGGGAGCTGAGGAGCGACGGCGTGGCGGGACGAGTGGTCGCGCTCACCGCTCGAGCTGCCGAGCGCGAGGGTCCCGACACCATCGTTCTGGCGGCGGGTGCCGTCACGGGCGGATCATTGACGGACCTCGAGCTCTGTCTACCCTATGTGGCATTCGCGCAGACACTCGCGCTCCTTCGATCGCTGTCGCTCGGGCTGTCTCCTGACATTCCGAACGCCGCCGGAACGGTGAATCGCGTGGTCCAGGGCGTGTCCATCCATCCCTTTCCGACCTCCTCGTGAAGACCTTTCTTGGTGTCGATGGGGGCGGCACCCAAACCCGTTTTGTGCTGATCGACGAGGCGGGGAGCGTGCTGGCCTCTCATCGGGAAGGCCCGGCCTACTATCTGGAAATCGGGCTCGATGGACTGCGTGACATGCTCGGGCGTGGCATAGCGCATACCCTGAGCGAGGGCCAGGTGCGCGCAGAGGATCTCAGCTACGCGTTTCTGGGATTGCCGGCATACGGAGAAGACGGCGCGCTGCTGCCGGCTCTGGATGCGGCACCCCTGCAAGCTCTGCCTCACCGGCGGTACCGCTGCGACAATGACATGGTCTGCGGCTGGGCGGGCGCTCTCGCTGGCAGCGATGGCATCAACATCGTATCGGGCACTGGCTCGATCGCATACGGGGAATACGCCGGCCGCAGCGCCCGCGCGGGTGGCTGGGGCGAGCTCTTCAGCGACGAAGGGTCTTCTTACTGGCTGGCGCGCGAGGGACTCAGACTGTTCTCGCGCATGAGCGACGGTCGCCAGCCGCGCGGGCCCCTGTATCAACATGTACGGCGGCACTTCGGACTGGAGAGCGATCTCGATCTCTGTGCCGCGATCTACGGCAAGGATATCGCCGATCGCAGCCGGTTCGCGCAGCTCTCGAAGGTCGTCACGGCAGCAGCGGCAGACGGGGACCGAGCCGCGCTCGGGCTGTTCGAGAGCGCAGCGCGGGAGCTCGCGGACATCGTCGACGCCGTGCGTGGGCATCTGCAGATTCCCGCTGCAGTCAGCGTCTCGGTATCCACCTCCGGCGGTCTCTTCCAGCCGGGCAACGGCCTGCGCGAGCTGCTCGAGTCGCAGCTGCGGCAGCGGTCGGCTCAGTATCGGTTCGTCGCGGCCTTTTTGCCTCCCGATCTCGGCGCAGCCATCCAGGCCGCGAGACTCAACGGCACGCCACTCAGCGCCAAGAGCCTGGAGGTACTGGCGCGCGCGCTGAGATAGTCGAGACACCCATGATTCGCAGGACGTTCCTGAAGACGCTACTCGCGGGTGCCGGCGCTTCCATGATCGACGCGCGTGCCGAGACGGCAAGTGCCGCGGCAAAACGGGCACCTGCTCGTCGCTCGCGACCGGGGAGAGTCGTGATAGGTGGCGCCGGGATCACCGGCCTCTGTTGCGGCTACGAGCTGATGAAGGCCGGCTTTGACGTCACTGTTCTGGAGGCTGCGGGCAGGTATGGCGGCCATGTCTTCACCGGCAGCGATGGCCTGTCGGATGGACTCTACGCCGATTTCGGCGCCGACCACATCACCAAGCCGGGTTATGAGCGGCTGCTCGAGTATGCCGAGGAGTTCGCCATTCCGGTGATTCCGTATCCGAACGCCGAGGGCTCCTGGCTTCCCTACAACGATCATGACCTGCGGATGATCGGCGGCAAGCTCTATACGAACCGGATGCTCGCCGATCCTGCGACGCTCACCCGGCTCGGCTTCAACAGCCGCGAGGCCCGGTTTCTCTCCAGACATCCGTGGTATGAGCTCGAGAGCATCTATCTGCAGCCCTATGCCGACAAGATCAAAGACCCCTATCGCCCTTTTGGGGTCGGCCTGGATGATCTCGACCAGGTTGCCGTCGGCGAGTTTTTGAAAAAAGAAGGCGCCTCGCAGGCAGCCATCGATTCCCTCGGCGAGGAACAGAGCAGCGCGCTTTACCTCATTTGGAGAGTTGCCGCCATGAAGCACCGGCGCATCCCGCCTTCGGAAGGCGAGACGTTCCGCCTGAAAGCCGGCAACGAACAGCTCCCCATCGCTTTCGCCCGCCGGCTTGGCCCGCGGGTGAAACTGGCGCACCCGATCACTGCCATCCGGCAAAGCGACCACGGCGTCACGATCAGCTACCGTGCCTACGGGCATGACGAAACCAAGACCATCGACGCTGACTTTTTCGTGAGCTGCATCAGTCTGACGGTCTTCAGAAACATTCCCATTACCCCGGCCCTGTCCCCTGCAAAGCGGTATGTCGTGGATAACCTGACATACTCGTCGCATCCCTTCTACGTGTTCGAGGCCAGCTCCAGGTTCTGGCTCGACGATGGGCTCAAAAGCATCAACATCGAGTTCGACCATCCTCTCATCTCCTCCATCTGGGAGATGCCGACCGAAGTCAGGACGCCGCGGGTGCTGTTGAAGGCCTATGGGCCGGGGGGACTTTCCCCGCAGCGGGTGTTGGCCGCCTTTCGGCAGGTATACCCGGGGAAACACGACACCATCGTCCAGGCCCTGACCAAGGACTGGACCCAGGACGAGTTCGCGCCGAGCTGCGAGATGCTGCCGTTTCCCCTCGGGGAGATGCACAAGTTCTGGCCGCAGATCCTGCAGCCTGAGAAGCGAATCTACTTTGCAGGAACGTATGCGGACCTTCTCAGCCGCGGAATGGAATCCTGTATTCGCTCGGCGCAACGCGTCGTCCGGGAAATCAGCGAGGCTTCATGATGTCGACCTTCAAAGCTTCACATTTGCTCGCATTCGGGGCGGTCTGGCTGCTGGCGCTCAACGCTGCAGCTGCGCGTTCGCAGGAGCACTACTACGCCAAGGCGGATTTTGGACGCGTGGAAAAGGTCGATGCTCACATGCACGTCTACGGACCGGCGAAGCTGCTGATGACCCAGGCGGCCCGCGACCACTTCCATATTCTGACGATCGACGTCGATTCGCCGGAGCATGGGAAGGTCTCATGGCAAATTCAGGATAGCGCATCGCTGCGGCAGCGGTATCCGGGCCGGGTCGCGTTCGCCGGAACGTTCTCGGCTGCCGGCTTCAACCAGCCGGACTGGTCGCGTACGGCGGTGCGCCAGATCAAGGACGCACTGGCACAAGGTGCGGCAGGAATAAAGATCTGGAAGAACTTCGGGATGGTCGTGCGCGACAGGAGCGGTCGCTACGTGATGCCGGACGACCCGAGACTCGAGCCGGTCTACTCCACGCTGGAGCACGAGCACGTCGTGCTGCTCGGCCACATGGCGGAGCCGCTCAACTGCTGGCTCCCCTACTCGAAAATGACCGTCAAGGGAGATGCCGACTACTATCGGCAGCACCCGCAGTACTACATGTACCTGCATCCAGACATGCCGAAGCACGATGAGATCCTGGCGGCCCGCGACCGGATGCTCGCCGCCCATCCACAACTGCGCTTCGATGCGGTGCACCTCGCGTCCCTCGAATGGGACGTCGATCGCATTGCCGCTTTTCTCGACCGGTTCCCCGAGGCGAATGTCGACATGGCGGCACGCATCAGCCATCTCGAGCACCAGGCGGAGACTCACCCCGACAAGGTCAGAGCGTTCTTCATTCGTTACCAGGACCGCATCCTCTACGGCACGGATGACGAATATGGACCGACGGACAACGATCCGCAGGCGGTTGCGCAAATCGCGGCCGACTGGCGCCGGGACTGGCGCTTCCTCGTCACTGACGATGAGATGCACTCGCCGGACCTCGACCGTGCATTCCGCGGCTTGCATCTGCCGCGCAGCGTCGTGGACAAGATCTATCGCAAGAACGCCGTCGCGCTCTTCCCGCACGCCTGGCCAGGCCTGCGGCCTTGACCGCAAGCCCGACCGGGCTTACGCGACCGCTGGCTGGAGACCGCACGGCTGTATTCAGCGCTCGCCGCTTCGCGGTGGTAGCATCCGGATTCCTGTCAGTGGAGAACTCGTATGCATCCCGAAGAGAGAATTGCAGAGCCCGCTGAGCCTGCAGAAGAAGAGATCAACAAAGCCACGGGAGGGAACACAACCGAGACGACGATACAAGGCATGCCAGAGAGGAGCTCGGACCCGGATGTCGCAGGCAATCCGACGATTCAAAACAAGTAAATCGACACCGGTGGTTTTGTAGAAAGTCGTTGACCGGTCCGGTGGGCGCCGCCCAGGGAAACTCATCGGACCGGGGCTCGTCCCATAGTCGACGAGCTCCTTCGTTTCATATAAATCAATAATTTAGAAGCACCCGGGCAGACCAGGGCCGTTCCTGGCGGGTTTCCGCTCCGTTTCCGGTTAATAGATGCAAGGCCCATCTCGCAGGACTTGCTCATCTATGCCCTGGAGCTCAAAAGACCCGTCTCGACCTCTCAAAGTTGCAATCGTCGGGGGCGGCATCGCCTCGTTTGTGGCCGGTATAACGCTCCGGGAAAGGCTGCCGGATGCCGCCATCACGCTGTACTCCGCCGCGGACGAGAAGATGATCGGAGGTCAACTGGCGAGCTGGAGCGAGCAGGGGTACCCGGTAGAGCACGGTTTACATGCGCTGTTCGGTTTCTATGACCACATTCTGCCCATCCTCAAGAAAGTTGGCGCCCACGAAAATCTGACCCGCAGCAAGGAGCATATTTTCATCCACGAGCGGGGCGCGATTCACCGCTTCGACCTCCGCACCTGGCCGGCGACCTACCGCGGCTTCACGACTGCCGAGAAGATACGGTTACTCGCCGCCGCTCCTGCGATCACCAAGCTCGTGCTCGATGTCAAGCGCAAGGGCACGGGTGCGTTCGATGCTTACGACCAATGCGATCTGCGGGCGCTCGCGCGCATGCACGGGGTGCCCGAGTCGGTGTTGCAGAGCGGGTTCTTCCGGCAGTTCTACGAAGCCGCCTTCAATACCCCGTCGGAACTCTCGGCGGCGGTCGCACTCGAGTCGATCTACAAGATCTTCTCCAGGCGCTGGCACTACTACTTCAACTTGCCTACGACGGCGAGCATCATCGCCCCGCTGCGACGCCATTTCACGCATGACTGCCGGGGCAGGATCGAGCTCAACCAGAAGCTCACCAGCGTGCGCACGGACGACACCGGCGCCAGAGTCGTGGGGCTCGATTTCGAGCATCGGACTACCGGAGGTCGGGTTTCCGTCGCGGCGGACGAATACGTGCTTGCCCTTGGGCTCGAGGACTTCAAGCAGCTGGACTTTGG
>DASUHA010000118.1:0-22777 GCA_036273735.1 Steroidobacteraceae bacterium
GACAACGTCAATTTCATGGCGAGCAACCTGACGGGCCAGGTTCGCAACATTGCGGAGGTCGCTACGGCCATCGCGCGCGGCGACCTCTCGCGCAAGATCACGGTGGACGTGCGTGGCGAAATCCTTCAGCTGAAGGAGACCATCAATACGATGGTCGATCAGCTGAACAGCTTCGCGGCCGAGGTGACGCGCGTGGCGCGCGAAGTGGGCTCCGAGGGCAAGCTCGGCGGCCAGGCCGTGGTCCCAGGGGTCGCGGGCACCTGGAAGGACCTCACGGACAACGTCAACTCGATGGCCCGCAACCTCACCGGCCAGGTCCGCAACATCGCGGAAGTGACGACGGCGGTGGCGCGTGGCGACCTGTCCCGCAAGATCACGGTGGACGTGCTGGGCGAGATTCTGGAGCTCAAGAACACCATCAATACGATGGTGGACCAGCTCAACAGCTTCGCGGCGGAAGTGACGCGGCTCGCGCGCGAGGTGGGCACGGAAGGCAAGCTCGGTGGCCAGGCCGAGGTGCCGGAAGTCGCCGGCACCTGGAAGGACCTCACCGACAACGTCAACGTGATGGCGAACAACCTCACGAACCAGGTGCGCGGCATCGTCAAGGTGGTGACCGCAGTGGCGAATGGCGACCTCAGGCAGAGGTTGACGGTGGAGTCCAAGGGTGAGGTCGCAGCCCTCGCCGACACCATCAACAGCATGACCGATACGCTCGCGATCTTCGCCGACCAGGTGACGAGCGTCGCGCGCGAGGTGGGAGTGGAAGGACGCCTCGGCGGCCAGGCGCACGTGCCGGGCGCCGCCGGCACCTGGAAGGACCTCACCGCCAACGTGAACCTGCTCGCCGCCAATCTCACGACCCAGGTGCGCGCCATCGCCGAGGTGGCGACCGCAGTGACCCAGGGCGACCTCACCCGCTCGATTCAGGTGGATGCGCGCGGTGAGGTGTCGGAGCTGAAGGACAACATCAACGCCATGATCGGCAACCTGCGCGCGACCACCGAGCGCAACACCGAGCAGGACTGGCTCAAGACCAACATCGCGAAATTCAGCCGCATGCTGCAGGGCCAGCGCGACCTGGTGACCGTCGGCCGGGCGCTGCTTTCCGAGGTGGCACCGCTGGTGAACGGCCAGCAGGGCGTCATGTACGTCATGGAAGGGGTCAATGGCTCCTCGTGCCTGAAGGAGCTCGCGAGCTACGCCGACGGCGCCCACGAGATGCGCGATCCGCGCTTCTTCGCGATTGGCGAAGGGCTCGTCGGCCAGGCGGCCGCCGACCGCCGACGGCTCCTCATCACCGACCTCGATTCGCGTACGGTCGAGGTGCGTGGCGGACTCGTGTCCGCCTGCCCGCGCAGCGTCATCGTGCTGCCGGTGCTCTATGAAGGCGAGGTGAAGGCGGTGCTCGAGCTCGCCTCGCTCTACGACTTCACTCCCTCGCAGCTCGCCTTCCTCGAGCAGCTCACCGACAGCATCGGTGTGGTGCTCAACACCATCGAGGCGACCATGCGCACCGAGGAGCTGCTGAAGCAATCGCAGCAGCTCGCCGGCGAGCTACAGACCCAGCAGCGCGAGCTGCAGCAGACGAACGAGGAGCTCGCTACCAAGGCACGCCTGCTCGCCGAGCAGAACGTCGAGGTGGAGCGCAAGAACACCGAGATCGAGCTCGCCCGCAAGGCGCTCGAGGAGAAGGCGGCGGAGCTCGCCCTGACCTCGCGCTACAAGTCAGAGTTCCTCGCCAACATGTCGCATGAGCTGCGCACGCCGCTCAACAGTATCCTCATCCTCGGCCAGCAGCTCTCGCAGAACAGCGAAGGTAATCTCACGGGCCGCCAGGTCGAGTATGCGCGCACGATCCACTCCGCGGGCACGGACCTGCTCAACCTCATCACCGACATCCTGGATCTTTCGAAGATCGAGTCCGGGACGGTCACCGTCGAGTACGAGGAGCTGAGCTTCGGCACCCTCCGGGAGACCATCGAGCGCAGCTTCCGCCACGAGGCCGAGACACGCAAGCTCGCCTTCACGCTGGAGTTCGAAGAGCGGCTGGCGCGCTCGATGACCACGGATTCCAAGCGCCTGCTGCAGATCCTGAAGAACCTGCTGTCGAATGCCTTCAAGTTCACTGAGCGTGGCGGTGTGCGCCTGCACGTCGCCGCCGCCACTGGCGGCTGGAGCATCGACCATCCGACGCTCAGCCAGAGCGGCACGGTCATCGAGTTCTCGGTGAGCGACACGGGTATCGGCATTCCGCTCGAGAAGCAGCGCATCATCTTCGAGGCGTTCCAACAGGCCGACGCCGGCACAGCGCGCAAGTACGGCGGCACCGGCCTCGGCCTCGCGATCAGCCGCGAGCTCGCGCAGCTCCTCGGCGGTGAGATCCGCCTCAGCAGCTCGCCGGGCGCCGGCAGCACCTTCACCCTCTACCTGCCGCAGCTGCAGGTGGGCCCGAGCCATGCGAAGGGTGTTGCATCCGTCAGTGCGCCGGCGACGCAGGCGGCTTTGGTGCCGGTCACCCGCGCTGCCGCCCGTATCGAGGAGATCCCCGACGATCGAGATGACATCGCGCCCTCGGATGCTGTGCTGCTCGTCGTGGAGGACGATCCGCATTACGCGCGGGTACTGCTCGACCTTGCGCGGCGCAAGGGCTTCAAAGTGCTGGTTGCCGCCACCGGAGAGCGCGCGCTCTCGCTCGCGGCCAAGCACAAGCCGACTGCAGTCTCGCTGGACGTATTCCTGCCGGACATGCTCGGCTGGACGGTGCTCAATCAGCTCAAGCGCAACCCCGAGACCCGGCACATTCCGGTCCAGCTCCTCACGGTCGAGGATGAGCGCCAGTATGGCCTCGAGCGCGGCGCCTTCTCGTTCGTCACGAAGACCATCACCACCGAGAGTCTGGAGGAAGCGCTCGAGCGCCTGAAGGCCTTTACAGCCGCGCACCCGCGCCGGCTGCTCGTGGTCGAGGACAATGCCGCAGAGAGGATGAGCATCACGGAACTCCTCGACTCAGACGACATCGAAATTGCCACGGCCGATAGCGGCGCTGCGGCGCTTGCTCTCATGCGCGAGCGCGCCTTCGACTGCGTGGTGCTCGACCTGGCGCTCCCGGACATCTCCGGGTTCGAGCTGCTCGCGGAAGTGCAGAAGGACCCGAGGCTGCGGGAGACGCCGATCGTCGTCTTCACCGGCCGCGAGCTCACCGTGGACGAGGAAGGGGAGCTGCGGCGTCAGGCCAAGAGCATCGTGCTGAAGGGCGTGCGTTCGCCGGAGCGGCTGCTCGATGAGACGGCGCTCTTCCTGCACCGGCTGGTGGCCGATCTGCCGCCCGAGAAGCAGCAGATGATCCACTCGCTGCACGAGAGCGATGACGCGCTGCGCGGCCGCAAGGTGCTGGTCGTCGACGATGACATCCGCAACGTCTTCGCGCTCAACAGCCTCCTCGAGCGGCACGACATGCAGGTCATCAATGCCAGTAACGGCTACGAGGCGATCGATCTGCTCGAGCGGACCGATGACCTCTCGCTCGTGCTGATGGACGTCATGATGCCGGAGATGGATGGCTACGAGACGATGCGGCGCATCCGCACCAAGCCGCAGTTCAAGCTGCTGCCGATCATCGCGCTCACGGCCAAGGCGATGAAGGGTGACCGCGAGAAATGCCTGGAGGCGGGCGCTTCGGACTATGTCGCCAAGCCCGTCAACAGCGACCAGTTGCTGTCCCTCGTTCGGATGTGGCTGCGCCGTTGAGATGCGGGCCAAGGGTCTAACGCATGTCTGCAACAGAAGTGGAAGATAAAGTCAGCATTCTGCTGGTCGATGACCAGCCGCAGCGGCTGGTCGCGTACCGGGCCATCCTCGGTGATCTCGGCCTCGATCTCATCTGTGCCCGCTCCGGGCGTGAGGCGCTCGAGTTCCTGATGGACCGCGAGTTTGCGGTGGTGCTGCTCGATGTCAGCATGCCCGACATGGACGGCTTCGAGGCGGCGAAGCTGATCCACGAGCATCCGCGTTTCGAGAGAACGCCGATCATTTTCGTGACCGGCGTGCATCTCGATGACCTCGACCGCCTCAAGGGCTACTCGCTCGGCGCGGTCGACTACGTGTCGGTGCCGATCGTGCCCGAGATCCTGCGCAGCAAGGTTTCCGTGCTGGTCGAGCTCTATCTCAAGCGCAAGGAGCTGCAGCGCGCGAACGTGCGTCTCTCCGAAGCCAACATCGCGCTGCAGGAGGAGAAGAATCGCGAGCTCGAGGTCGTGAACCGGAGCCTGCAGCACGCGAATTCCGAGCTCGCGGCGGCGAACCGCTCGCTGCAGAGCGAGATCGCGGAGCGCACGCGCGCCGAGCAGGCCCTGAAGGAAGCCGACCGGCACAAGGACGAGTTTCTGGCGATGCTCGCGCACGAGCTGCGCAATCCGCTCGCGCCGATCCACAACGCGATCGAGCTGATGCGCCTCAAGCCGCTCGAGGATCCGCAGCTCACCTGGGCGCAGGATGTCATCGCGCGCCAACTCACCTACCTCACCCGCCTCGTGGACGACCTTCTGGACGTCTCGCGCATCACGCGGGGCAAGATCAATCTCGCCCGCCAGGTGGTCGAGCTCGAAGGGCTCATCTCACGTGCGGTCGAGACGGTGCATCCACTCTTCGATGAGCACAGACATCAGCTCACTCTGGAGCTGCCGGAGCCTGGCGTGCGCCTTTGGGGTGACCCCACGCGCCTCACCCAGGCGATTGCCAACGTACTGGGGAACGCTGCGAAGTACACGGATGCCGGCGGTCAGATTTCCCTGACGAGCGTGGTTCACGACGGTCACGTCGAGATCCGGGTCCGCGATAACGGGATCGGCATCCGTCCGGAGCTGCTCCCGCATGTGTTCGAGCTGTTTACGCAGATCGAGCGCCAGGATGGACGCGCGCAGGCGGGTCTCGGCATCGGACTGGCGCTGGTGCAGCGCCTGGTGCAAATGCATCAGGGCGAGGTCACGGCGGTCAGCGAGGGGCCGGGCAAAGGCAGCGAGTTCGTGATCCGGCTTCCGCGGCTGCTGTCGGAAACGAATCAGGTCGCGGCGCCGCCGCGGCAGCCAATTCCTGACGCACCCTCCGGCCCCGCGGTGGCAGGCGTCGTCGCTCCGCTCGTCAGCGCCAGCACGGCGCGCCTGGCTCGCCGAATCCTGATTGCGGACGACAACAATGACGCCCTCGAGAGTCTGGCAACGCTGCTGCAACTCAGCGGGCATGAGGTTTTCACCGCGACCAATGGTGGCACTGCGCTGCAGAGTGCAGAGCGACACCGTCCCGAGGTGGCCTTGCTCGACATCGGGATGCCGATGCTCGATGGCTACGAGGTTGCCAAGCGCATCCGGGCCCAGCCCTGGGGCCAGCGCATTACCCTGGTCGCGCTCACCGGCTGGGGGCAGGACTCCGACCGCCGCCGCTCGCGTGAGGCCGGCTTCGACTCTCATCTGGTCAAGCCCCTCGACCTGGAGACGCTCACCGATTTACTGGCGCGCCTGCCCTCGGGCCCATCGCCCGGACACAGTCACTCCGCGGTGAACGGCGGCGCCACCGCGCTCGGCGTGAAGTCCGCGAGCTGAGGCGCCGGGCCTTTCCCGGATACATTGTCCGCCGGGCGCCGCACGTGTAATCTTGCGCGCCCTGTCGGGCTCAGGGTAGGGCGGCCCCGCCGTCTATTCCCCTCGCGCGTCCCCGTCGTCTAGAGGCCCAGGACATCGCCCTTTCACGGCGGTAACACGGGTTCGAATCCCGTCGGGGACGCCAGATGCTATCTACATTGCATCTAATTGCCATTAGAGCCTATTCGTTGCAATATAGGTCAGCGATGTGGATCGAAAGGCAAGCCGTAGAGGTCTTTCACCTGCAATTTCTGCGGGCCTTTGGCGCGCGCGTCGACAAAAGTCTGTATGCGCTGAAAGGCGGAGGCAACCTGCGCTTCTTCCACCGCAGCATCCGTTTTTCTGAAGATATCGATCTCGACCTCCGCGGCATAACGGTGGTGAGCCTCCGGAATCACGTCGATCGCGTGCTCACAGCGCCTTCTTTTCTGCAGAGTTTGCGTGTGCAGCAGATCGAACTCATGAATCATACCGCTCCCAAGCAAACCAGTACGACACAACGCTGGAAATTGCATCTGCGTTTGGGCGAGAACGTCGAAGCCCACACCAAAATTGATTTCTCCCGCCGAGGGCTGGACGAAGGGACCGCTTACGGGCCCGTCGATGCGGAGTTCATTCAACGATACCGCATCTTCCCCGTGCTCGTGCAGCACTACACGGCCGAAGCGGGATTCAGGCAGAAGATCAACGCGCTCGCCTCGCGGAAGAATACCCAGGCACGGGATGTCTTCGACCTGAAGCTACTAATGGATGCAGGAGCTGGAAAGGAACCCTTCCCGGAACGATTCCGGCAACTCCTGCCGCAAGCCATCGAATGTGCAATCACGGTGGGCTACGACGCCTTTATCAGCCAGGTATTTTCGTATCTCGAGCCGGAGCATCAGGAACACTATCGGGAAAGAGCCGTCTGGGAAACATTGCAATCGCAAGTGGTCGAAGCCCTCGAGGCATTGCGGAAGTGAAGCTGATCGAAGCTCTGCAACGCCTGGAATCTCTCGGCACGCCGGGATTTGAAACCCGGGATGCTTCCGCCCTATTGCATGTGCCCATGCACAACGCCAGCAAGATCCTTAGGCGTCTGGAGAATGCCGGATTCACGCTGCAGGCGAGTCGTGGACGCTGGCTGTTGGCGCGCAATCTCAACCGCCAAGTTCTGCCCGAGCTTCTGGCCGCGCCGTATCCTGCCTACATATCGCTACAGTCTGCTCTTTACCATCACGGACTCATTGAGCAAATTCCAGCGGTGATTTATGCCGTCACCATTGGGCGCCCGCGGCGGATACAAACAGCAGCCGGCACAGTGTCTCTGCACCGCGTTCCGCCACTGTTGTTCGCGGGCTTCGAAGTCATCGGAAAGGATGCGGCCAAGATGGCCACTCCGGAGAAGGCCCTCTTCGATGTGCTCTATCTCGCGCCGGGTCGCACGCGGTTGTTTACGAATCTGCCTGAGCTCGAGGTACCGAAAAATTTCCAGTGGAAGGAACTGCACCGGTACGCAGCACTCGTCAAATCGGTCAGTCGGCGCGCGTTTCTGGAGAAACGAATTGCACAGATCAAGGATGAACATACCGCCCGGTAGAAACGCACGCGAGGGGCAGAGGCGTCAAAGTTGGCGGGCGGCCCGAGGTTGCTTGCAGTCAGTTCGGACGCCATTCAATCAGAGAGTTACAAAGATTATGTCGAACGCATCGCAAGAGGGCGCAATCGAGCGCCCCGAGCTGAGCGGAGTGCGCATGACAGTCTCCAGCTCGGGCGCGCACAGCGTAGTGGACGCATCCACCGTGCTCACCTTCGAACAGCAGGGCAATGTCGTATCGGCGCGCTATCGTGGCGGCGAGATCGTGGACGGATACCTGATCGGGCATCTGCAAGGATGGTCACTTCGGTTCCGCTACGTGCAGGCCGATCGCAGCGGAAGATTGGATGCCGGAGTCTCCGAAGGCGTCCTCGATCGGCTGGCGGACGGACGGCTGCGCCTCATCGAGCACTACCAATGGCTCACCAGGCCCGAACGGGGGACCAACACGTTTGAGGAAATCAGGGGCGGTGCTGGCACTTGAGGTCAGCATGGTTCAGTGTCAGCCTGCGGGCGCACGAGCCCGCGACCAGTTGGATCATTGGCTCGCGGCCAATTGACCGAGCCGCTCCATCGCCTTCTCCACCGCCTGCGACCAGGGAAGTCCGCAGTTGAGGCGGATGTAGTTGCGGTACTTGGCGGTGGCGGAGAAGACGATCCCGGGAAAGATGCCTATGCGGGAGTCCAAGGCGCTCCGGAAGAGCTCGAGGCTGTCGACGGCGGGCGGTAGCTCGACCCACAGCACGACGCCGCCTGCCGGCTGAGTGATCTTCGTGCCTTTGGGGAAATATCGCCTCACCGCCTCCGTCATGCGCTCGGTGTTGACAGCAATGGCTTGCCGCAAGCCGCGCAGAAAGCGGTCGTAGCCGCCGCTGGCGTAGTAGCGCGCCAGCACCCTCTGCTGCAGGGTCGGGCAGGCCAGGGAGCTGAAGAATTTCGCGCGGGCGATCTCGCGAGAAAAATGCGAGCTGACTACCCAGCCGATCCGAAAGCCGG
Source organism: Steroidobacteraceae bacterium (assembly GCA_036273735.1). Taxonomy (GTDB): domain Bacteria; phylum Pseudomonadota; class Gammaproteobacteria; order Steroidobacterales; family Steroidobacteraceae; genus 13-2-20CM-66-19. The sequence continues at coordinate 8,209 of DASUHA010000118.1, forward strand.
CGGCAATGGTCTTCGAGACCGAGCCGCAGGATAAGACCAGCCCGGAGCGGTCGAAGGCGCGCAAGGACCGGGGGCTCTGCACGCCGCGATACAAGTCGCCATGAACCTCGTCCTCGATGATCGGAATGCCGGCATCCGTCAGCGCCGTGACCAATGCCTGCTTGGCCGCATCCGGAGTGAGGCTCCCCGTCGGGTTGTTGCAGTTGGGCATGAGGATCGCCGCCGCGACCGGGGTTGCGCGGATGGCCTGGCGCACTCCTTCGACATCGATGCCATCAGTGGGCCGATTGACCACCTCGACGACCTTCAGTCCCGAGTATTCGATAGCCTGCAGAATCCCGAAGTAGGTGGGCGACTCCACCAGCACTGTATCGCCCGGTTTGCACAGGACTCGCAAGGCGAGCGTGATGGCGTCCATTGCGCCGGAGGTGATGATGACTTCATCAGGATCGGTCGGTGAGCCCACCAGCGCCATGCGCTTGGCGATCTCGCGGCGCAGGTCGAGGTCTCCCGGGGGCATCAGGATCTCCCCGGCGTGCAACGGATGATCGCGCAGGACTTCGCGAGTCAGGTTGCTCAGGCGGCTGTTGGGATAGAAGGTCGGGGATGCCATGGCGCAATTGAGCGGCAGAACATCGGTGCGACACATCGCTTCGAGGCAGGTGTCGAGGACCTCGCCCACGACGGAGCGCGGCCGGGTGGAGTGCACGGCGCGAGGCTCGGGCTCGGGCAAGCAGTCGGAGCGCGGAACAGAGACGTAGAATCCCGATTGCGGCCGGGCAGTGATGAGGCCGGCGGACTCGAGGTGCAGGTACGCCTGAACGACGGTCGACACGCTGACGCGGGCGGTGCGGCTCATCGCCCGCACCGATGGGATGCGGTCATGGCTGCGCAGCGTGCCGCTCGCGATCTGCTGCTCGATGATTCGAGCGACTCTCTCGTAGAGCAGGGGTTGAGGGGCGCTCATCGGCGGTCTCCGGCAATCGCGCGTCGGCCCAGTTAACTGTACTGGTCTATGCGTTGTCAATCTGATTCTGTACACCCTGGTGCAGACATCGTAACGTCACCAGAATCCGGAGGTACCCATGACCAAAGCATCCAGGCGGATCGAGACCGAGGTGATTCATGCGGGTGAGGCGCGGCCGCGCATTGAGGGCGCGATCGCGATGCCGATCTTTCAGTCGGCCATGTTCGAGTATGCGGGCGAGACCCGCTACGACGACCTCAGGTACATCCGCCTGAACAACACGCCGAATCACCTGGTGCTGCACCGCAAATTGGCGCAGCTCGAGGGAGCCCAGGCGGCGCTCGTCACCGCGAGCGGCATGGCGGCCATATCGACGACGCTCTTCACCGTTCTCGAGTCCGGCGACCATCTCCTGGCGCAAAGCAGCCTCTACGGCGGCACGCATGACCTCATCACGAAGGATTTCCGCAAGTCCGGGCTCAGTCATGATTTCGTGAATGGCGATGATCCCGGGTCCTGGAAGAGGGTGCTGCGGCCGAATACCAAGGCTTTCTACGTCGAGGCCATGACGAACCCGTTGCTCGAGGTGGCCGACCTGCGTGCGGTCGTCGAGTTTGCGCGCGCCCACGGCCTGGTCACGATCATCGACAACACGTTTGCAACGCCGGTGAATTTCAGGCCCATCGAGTTGGGGTTCGACATCTCGCTGCACAGCGCGACGAAATACCTCAACGGCCATTCCGACATCGTGGCCGGCGCGATTACGGGCAGCCAGGAGATCATCGAGCGCATCACGCACAGGCTCAATCACCTCGGCGGCTCGATGGATCCGCACGCCGCCTTTCTCCTCGGCCGCGGGCTGAAGACACTGGTGCTGCGGGTGCATCATCAGAACGAGAGCACGCTTGCGATCGCCCGGTTCCTCGCAGCGCACCCGGCAGTCGCCCGTGTGAACTACCCCGGCCTCGAGAGCCACCCGCGCCACGCGCGGGCCCGCGAGCTCTTCACAGGCTTCGGTGGGGTGTTGAGCTTCGAGCTGAAGGGCTCCACCGAGCGCGCCGAGGAGTTCATGAAGCGGACGACGCTTCCGGCGATCGCCCCGAGCCTCGGCGGCGTCGAGTCATTGCTCACGCGGCCGGCCACCACCTCGCATGCGGGTCTGTCGCGGGACGAGAGACTCAGCCTCGGCATCAGCGACAACCTCATACGGATGTCGGTGGGGATCGAGGCGAGTGCCGATATCATCGAAGATCTGCGGCAGGCGCTTTCATGATCGACGGGCCGCAGGCACAATGAGTCGCTCCCCGACTCGGCAGACGCTATCCGTGGCGAGCACTTCCTCTCATCACCGTTGGAAGACCCTGATCGCGTTCGCGATCATTTACCTCGTCTGGGGGTCGACGTTCTATGCCATCCGGGTGGGCGTGCATGAGGTGCCGCCGCTGCTGCTTGCAGCGATACGCTTCACCATCGCGGGCGTGGCGCTCTTCGCCTGGGCCGTAGCGAAGGGCGAGGCGTTGCCGAGTAGGCGTGAATGGGGTGCTACCGCGATCGTCGCCTTCCTCATTTTCGTAGTGGACTACGGCTTTCTTTTTTGGGCGGAGCAGCGCGTACCCTCGGGCACGGCTGCGGTGATCCTCGCAACCATTCCGGCGTTCATGGCGCTGTCCGAGATCATCCTCCTGCGCACCGAGCGTCTGACGCTGCGGCTCAGCGCCGCGCTCCTGATCGGGCTCGCGGGGGTGATCGTGCTGGTCGACCCCGCGCTCGGCATGTCCGGGACGCCGGTGTACACGCTCGGTGCAGCAGGTCTCCTCGTGAGCGCCCTCAGCTGGTCCGGGGCATCGGTTCTCTCCAAGAGGCTGCCGATGCCTTCCTCCAAGGTCATGAGCGCGGCCGCGCAGATGTTGGCGGGCGGACTCTTTCTGTGCATAGTCGCCGCGGCCGCGGGCGAGGAGCGCGGCTTTCAGCCGGCAGCGGTCTCGGCCGGAGCCTGGATCGCCCTGGCGTATCTGATCGTCGCTGGCTCCATCGTCGGCTTCACGGCCTACACGTGGCTCCTCCACCATCAGTCACCCACCAAAGTCGGGACGTACGCCTACGTCAACCCGGTGGTCGCGGTCGTCATCGGCCACTTCCTCGGCGGTGAAGTGCTCGATATTCGTACGGTTCTGGGCACGGTGCTCATCATCGCCAGCGTGATCGTCATCACGACACGGCGCAAGGCAGGCGTTGACGCTACCGTGACGGCGCGTATATCGGTCGCATCGGCTCAGTCTGACATCTAACCATGATGCGGGCCGGATGCGCGCCGCCTCCGCCACACGCCGATAGATCCCCGGTCGCATCATCCTGAGCGCGCAGTCCGGAGTCGCGACGGCGACGCGCTGAATACCGATGAACGAGCGCAGTGAATGCGCGAGAAAAAAGGGGCCGCCTTGCGGCGACCTCGGTGACCGATCGGAGGTGGAACTTTCCCGCCGGCAGGCGGTTCAACGATTAACCTTCCCCGCGCCGGCTGCGAATACCGTTCCGGCCCCTGAAGACCTCGCGATCCACCATCGGACAGCAATGAATGGAGGAAGAGTCCATGTCATATCTCGATGTCGCCCCCCTCATGACCGCCTTGCGCAACACGCCGGAGGAGTTCGAGCTCTCGGGCGGGTGGCTCTGCCACGTGCGCAGCTGGCACAGCTTTCGCGTCGGCCCCGAGGAGCGGGTCGAGATCCGCGCCGCCTGTAACTGCGTGCTGCTCTCGGTACGCCCGGAGCAGGAGCGGGAGTTCGCCACCTGCTTCCGCGAGTGGCAGGCCGCCTACTGGCGCCCGCTTCAGATCAACCGCGAATTCGCCTCGCACTTCGGCCGCAGGCCGCGAGTGCTGCAGTGGATGATCGACGCCACGGGCGCCCTGCACCGCTGGCTGCTGCAACGGGGCCGGGGCCGGCCGGAGATTGGCGCGCCGGTATCGCCAGCCGCGTAACCACGCGGACGGATTGAGGCGGGCGGAGCGACCTCTCCGCTCGCGATGCTGATTACGCGCCCGCTCGAGACGGCGCGACCCCGGCTCTTACCTGCGAGAACCGTAAAGCGCGGAATACGGCCGGCGAAACGGGAACCCCTGCATGGAATCGCGGGGGACGGGCCGCTATCCTTTCACTTGGGTTCAAGGTCAAGTCGAAAGGTAGAGCAGGGTGGCCAAAGTACCTCCTGGAGTGGGTCCGCGGTATCCGCAGGTCGTGGTTCTGGTCGGCGCGACGGGCGATCTTGCCCGGCGCAAGCTTCTCCCGGGCCTGTTTCATCTCTCCGGCATCGGCTTCATTCCCGGCTGCCGCATCATCGGGGTCTCCCTGGATGACATCGATGCGGAAGGCTTCCGCACCCTGGCGCGTGGCGCGCTGGATGAGTTCTATACGCGCAAGGTTTCCGAGGAAGACTGGGCGTCGTTTGCTCAGTGTCTCGACTACGTCCCCCTCGGCGGCGGCGCGGCTGCACTGCGGGCTGCCGTAGATCGTGCGGAAAAGGCCTTGGCCGCCGAGAGCCGCCGCCTCCACTACCTCAGCGTACCGCCGAGCGCGGCACTCTCCGCCGTGCGGATGCTGGGGGAGGCCGGGCTCGTCGAACGCTCACGGATCATCATGGAGAAGCCCTTCGGCACCGACTTCGCGAGCGCCCGCTCGCTCAATGCCAAGCTGCACGAGGTATTCGCGGAGGAGCAGATTTTCCGCATCGATCATTTCCTCGGCAAGGAGCCGGCGCAGAACATTCTCGCCTTCCGCTTCGCCAACGGCCTCTTCGAGCCGATCTGGAACCGCAACTTCATCGATCACGTGCAGATCGATGTGCCGGAGACGCTCGGCCTCGGCAAGCGGGCGTCGTTCTACGATCAGATCGGCGCCTTCCGCGACATGGTCGTGACCCATCTTTTTCAGATCCTGGCCTTTATGGCAATGGAGCCGCCGACGGCGCTCGAGCCGGCCTCGATCGGCGAGGAGAAGTACAAGGTCTTCCGCAGTCTGGTGCCGATCCAGCCGGCGGATGTCGTGCGCGGGCAATACAACGGCTATCGCGGCGAGGCGGGCGTCAGCCCGGAATCTGACACCGAGACCTTCATCGCGCTCAAATGCGCCATCGACAACTGGCGTTGGGCGGGCGTGCCTTTCTATCTACGCACGGGCAAGCGCCTCGCGGAAGGGCAGCGGATCATTTCCATCGCCTTCCGCGAGCCGCCGAAGAGCATGTTTCCGGCCGACTCGGGCGTGGGAGCGCAGGGGCCTGATCACCTGACGTTCGATCTGGCGGATGTCTCGAAGATGTCGCTTTCCTTCTATGGCAAGCGGCCCGGACCCGGTATGCGCCTCGACAAGCTGAGCCTGCAGTTTGCGATGAACGACACGGGGCTGGTCGGAGACGTGCTGGAAGCGTACGAGCGGCTGATCCTGGATGCGATGCGTGGCGACCGGACGCTGTTTACCACCGCCGAAGGCATCGAGCGACTGTGGGACGTCTCGACGCCGTTGTTGGAGGCGCCGCCTCCCGTACGCCTTTACGCGCCCGGGTCCTGGGGCCCCAACTCCATGCACCAGTTGATCGCGCCGCATGCGTGGCGCCTGCCTTTCGAGCGGGTGTGGCGGGACAACAAGGCCGGGGCCTAGAGGTGCAGGACGCGCTGGAATGTTGTAGTATGTTGCCGGCGCACCAATGCGCCTAGGGCGAAAACAACAAGGAGCACGGGAATGCTGATCCTCACGAGAAGAGTGGGCGAATCCATTATGGTCGGCGACACGGTGACCTTCACCGTCCTGGGTGTCAAAGGCAACCAGGTGCGCTGTGGCATCAACGCGCCGAAAGAGATTGCCGTGCACCGGGAGGAGATCTACGAGCGCATTCACCGCGAGCGTGAGGAGTCCGCCATGAGGGGCGAGCCGCAGGGCTCACACGACGAGCCGGGCGAGCACTAAACATAATCGATGCGCGCTCGCGGCCTGGCCGGCCGTCGCCAGGGTCCCCGCGCGCCTATCTGCCGCCGGCGGAATGCGGCCCGGGCAACGGCTGGTACAATAGCCGGGTCGCCTCCATGCGACCGTTTGCCAAGGAGATTCCTCGATGCCGCTTCCAGTGCGCCGTACCGGTAACCCCGGCCTGAACGAGAAGACCTTCACGAGCCTGCCGCGGCTCGGGATCGGGGTCGAGGGCATGACCCTCAAGGGGACGATCGACAAGTCGTTCCTGCTCCTCATCGTCCTCATGGTCTCGGCGCTCTGGCCGTGGACGCAGTTCACATCGAGCGGCGGTGATATCCAAGTGGTGCTGCCGACCATGATGGTCGGGGTCCTTGGCGGGTTCGTGCTCGCGCTGATCATGAGCTTCAAGCCGGCCCTGGCTCCCATCCTGGCGATTCCCTATGCGGCGCTCGAGGGCCTGGCTCTGGGCGGCATCTCGGCCGCGTTCGAGCTGCGCTACCACGGTATCGCGATCCAGGCCGTGGGTCTGACCTTTGGCGTACTGGCGGTCCTCCTGATCGCGTACCGCATGCGGCTGATCCGCGTTACGGCCCAGTTCAGGGCCATGGTGATCGGCGCGACGTTTGGCATCGCGCTCTTCTATGTGGCGGCGATGGTCCTGAACCTCTTCCATGTTTCGGTGCCGGTGCTCTACGCGGCCACGCCGCTCGGTATCGGCCTTTCTCTGGTGGTTGTCGGCATCGCGGCCCTCAATCTCGTGCTCGATTTCGATCTGATCGAGCGGGGCGTAGCCGGCGGCGCACCGAAATACATGGAGTGGTACGCGGCTTTCGGCCTCATGGTTACACTCGTGTGGCTCTACCTGGAGCTCCTGCGTCTGCTCAGCAAAGTGCGCCGCAACTAGGCTGCGTCCGGACCGCCTCCGTAGCTCGGCGTCCGTGGGCACGGAGGAAAGTGAGCCGATCGTAATCCCGCCCGGAGAGCTCTCTGCAGAGGCGCTTCGCGGGGTGATCGAATCCTTCGTGCTGCGCGAAGGCACCGACTACGGCGAGCGGGCGTACTCCCTGGAACAAAAAGTCGCGCAGGTGCGCGCCCAGCTCGAGCGTGGGCAGGCGCGCATTCTCTTCGATCCGCAATCCAACACCGTGACTCTCGAGGTCGTGCCTCAGGGCCGCCAAGGGCTGGCCTGAGCGCGGCGTGGCCCGCTGCTTGCTCGACTCCTCTTCCTGTCATCATCCGACACGAAAGAGGCAAGCAACCATGAACAACGATCGCACCGCCGGCCAGTGGAAGCAGATCAAGGGAAGCATCAAGGAGCAGTGGGGCAAGCTCACTGACGACGATCTGACCCAGCTCGAGGGCAACAGCGAGCAGCTCGCGGGCAGGCTGCAGGAAAGATACGGCCTTGCGCGCGAGGAGGCGGAGCGCCAGTCGCGGGAGTTTCGCACGCGGCACAACTGGCACTGAGCGCCGGAAAAGCTCGCCCTGCCGCGGCAAGGATGCCGGGCGGGGCGGCGCGCGCGTAGGATGGCCGCGCTTTCTGAAGGGGGGGACGGATGAAAAAAATCGCGCAGGCCTTCGCGGCCACCATCGCTGCCACGGGTTTCGCCGGGGCGTTTGCCGCTGCAGGGGGCGCAGCAGCGGCAGGACCTGATCTCGCGGCGCTCAGCCGCATTCCCGCAGTCCCGGGCTATGAGCAGGACCTCGCGGCCGCCATCGCGCACGATCTTGCGGGACTACATCCTAACACCGACAACCTCCATGATGTCTGGGTGACGGTGGGCCACGGGTCACCGCACCGCATCATCGTCGCGGCGATCGACCGGCCCGGGTATATCGTGAGCGGTATCACGCCGCAGGGATACCTTCGCGTGGAGCGGCTGCCGCAGCGAGCGCCCAACGCCGTATTCGACACGATGAGCTTTGCGCAGCCCGTCGAGGTGCAGACCCCCTCGGGCTTGCTCGCGGGCGGTTTCAGTGGGCTCAGCATCCATCTTTCCCCGGGGCGGCTGGATGCCCCGAGCATGACTCACATCGATGAGCTCTACCTCGATATCGGTGCCCGCTCCGCAGCTCAGGCGCGTGCTGCGGGCGCAGACATTCTCGATCCCGTCAGTCTGGCGCAGGCGCCTATCACCATCGGTGCGGATGATGAGGCCGGCGCGGGGGCCGGCGACCGGTTTGGCTGGGAAGCCCTGCTCGAGGTCGCCCGCAACCTCGGCCGCTCGCACATCGGGGGTACGACCACGATCGCCTTCGTGACCCAACAGTGGCTCGGGGGCCGCGGTCTCACACGCCTCCTCACCGAGTTGCAGGCCGACGAGATGATCTCTGTCGGGCGGGTCATGCCGGCCTCGGGTGCGGTAGGCGCGGCGGGAGCGGGGGCGCCGCTGCCCGGTGACGGCGTTCTGATCGGGGCGCCGGCTGCGGGCGCACGAGGAGCGGCGGGTGATCTCGCCACCTCGCTGCAGTCGCTCGCGAAAAACCAACACATCACCTACCGGGCCCTGGCGACCGAGGCCCCGCGTCTGGACGGCTTCGCATCGCCGCCGCCGATGCCGGCGCGCTACGCGGCGCTCGGCGTGGCGACCGTGTTGCCGGTCACTCCGGCCGAGACTTTCTCGCGCGGTGATCTGCGCGGGCTCGCTCGGCTGCTCGAAGCGTATCTAAAGGAGCCTGCCACCGCGATGAGCTCATCGGCCGATCCCTTCGATGCTGCAAGGCAATCCGATGCGCTCCGCCAGGATTCAGCGATGGCCCCGTCTGCTGCAGGCAGCGCGGAAGGTGGTGGTTCCGACGCACAGGTGAGCGCTACGTTGAGGGCGCTCACGCTGGCGTATGGGGCAAGCGGCCACGAGGAAGGCGAGCGGCAGGCGGTACTGGCGCAGCTTCCCTCGTGGGCGCGCAGCCAGACGAAGACGGATGCTGCGGGCAATCTCGTGCTCGCGCTGGGAAGCCGGGGGCGGGGCAGCCACGGCCCGGATCTGGTCTTCGATGCGCACCTGGATGAGATCGGTTATCAGGTGACCCACATCGAGAGCGACGGGCGGCTGCAGGTGAAGCGGATCGGAGGCTTCTACAATCGCTACTACCTCGGCCATGTGACGCTGGTCCACACGAGCGGCGGTCACGACGTTGGAGGGGTTCTGGAGCTGCCTGCCGCGTGGGACCGCCCCGACTTCAAGTGGCCGCCTCCCTTCACCACCCTGAGGCAGCCTGCGTATGTCTACGTCGGGACTCGCAACGAAGCGGACACGGAGAAGCTCGGCATCCGGGTGGGAGACTGGCTCACGATCCCCAAAGCCTACCGGCCGCTGCTCAACTCACTCGTTGCCGTGCGCAGCCTCGATGACAGGGTGGGGGACACCGCACTCGTCGAGGCGATCCGCGCGCTCGGCCCTGACTTTGCCCGCGAGCACCCGGGACGGCGCGTCACGTTCCTGTTTACGACGGGCGAGGAGGTCGGATTGGACGGTGCGGTGGCGTATGCCACACGCACGGGGAGGGCGGGGCATGCGCCGGACGTCGTGTTCGCAATTGACACATTCGTCAGCAGCGACTCACCTATGGAGACGCAGCGCTTCGGCGATGCGGTGCTCGGGCAGGGGTTCGTGGTGCGGGCAGTCGACAATTCCAACATCGATCCACCCGCGGACGTTGCGCGTGTCATCCAAATGGCGCGTGAGCACGGAATCCCCGTTCAATACGGCGCGACTGGGGGTGGCAACGACGGGTCCGCTTATACCCGCTACGGGACGGTGGACGTGGCGATGGGATGGCCGCTCGTCTACTCCCATTCCCCATTCGAGACCTCGAGCATCAAGGACGTCGCGGGCCTCGGCCGCATGGTTACGGCCCTCGCGCAGGAGTGGTGAGGCCGGGTCAGCGCAGGACTTCGTCGAGGAACTGAAGCAGCGAGTGCCAGGCGCGGCGGTCAGCCGTCTCGTCGTAGAGCAACCCGGCCGCGCGGTCGTTGGCATGGGGATTGGTGAAGGAGTGCATGGTGTTGCCGTAGGCATGGACCTGCCAGTCGGCACCCGCGGCCGTGAGCTCTTTCGCGAGGCCGAGCACGTCCTCGGGCGGCGAGAGGGGATCCTCGTGGCCGTGGAGGACGAGCACTCTCGCGCGGATCTTGCCGGGGGAGGGCAGGCCGGTCGGCTTGAGCAGTCCGTGCATACTGACGACGCCCCTCACGTCGGCGCCGCTGCGAGCCAGATCCAACGCGCACATTCCGCCGAAGCAGAATCCCAGGGCGGCAGTGCGGCGTGCGTCGACTTCCGGAAGGCCCTTCACCGTAGTGAGCGCCGCAGTGACGCGCCGCGCAAGGAGCGCGCGATCCTGGACGATCGGCGAAATGAGGGCGGTGCACTCCGCACTGGTGGTACCGCGCTTACCCTTGCCGAACATGTCGAGCGCGAAGGTCGCAAAGCCGTGCCAGGCGAGACGCCGCGCCTTGCGCTCGACGAACTCGCCGCGACCGTTCCATTCGTGTGCGATCAGCAGCGCCGGTAACGGGCCCGGGCGGGAGTCGTCGTGGCAATAGAAGCCCTCGAGCAGAGTCGCGCCGTCGCGATACTCGATCAACCGCTCGCGAATCGCCATGACCGATCCTCCGGTGCCACCGCGGGAAGGCGCGGGGAGGAGATTCTAGCAAGGGAGGATCCGTGGCCGGAATGGATGGATCGCCCGGGAGCGGCGGCTCGCTACGACACACGCCGGCCGTGACGGTGCCGCCGGAGCGAAGGCGAGGCTTGCGAGGGGCCGCGAATCGGGCGGCGCCGCATTGGCTCATCGCGCACCGGCCCGTGTTACCCTTGCCAGCCGAAGCCAGCAGCGAGAGTAAGACCGCCCATGATTCCCGCAATGGAGGCGCTCCAGCGCCTCAAAGAAGGCAACCGCCGCTTCGTCGAGCGCGTGCGCAACCGTGGGGCGCTCCTCGATGCCGCGACGCGGCTCGAGCTCACCACGAGCCAGGAGCCCATGGCGATCGTGCTCGGTTGCTCGGATGCGCGCGTTCCTGCGGAAATCGTCTTCGACCAGGGACTCGGTGATCTCTTCGTCATCCGCGTCGCCGGCAACATCGTGTCTCCTTCGCAGATCGGCAGTGTCGAATTCGCCGCTTCGCGGTTCGGGACGCGGCTGGTGGTCGTGCTCGGCCATTCTCAATGCGGCGCCATCCGCGCGACCCTGGAAGAGCTGCGCCAGCCGGCGGAGAATCAGTCCCGCAACATCCGCTCGATCGTCGATCGCGTCCGCCCCTCGATAGAGGTCCTGCTCAAGACCGACTTGCGCAACGACGAGGCGGCCTTGGTCCGGCACGCAGTGCGCGCCAACGTCGGGGTTTCCGTCAGTCATCTGCGATACGGCTCTGACGTCCTCGAGAAGCTGATTCGCAACGAAGGGCTGACAGTGGTTGGCGCCGAATACTCGCTGGAGACAGGCGAGGTCGAATTCTTCGATTGACCGCACGCGGGAAAGCGGCCCACGCGGCGGCCAGCGTGTCTGCTGTCTGGAACCCGTGCTCGACTGCTGCCGTTTAGCTCCATCCCCCTCTTAACGTCTTCCCCTTGCTGAAATAAGGGGATTTCCGTCTGCTGGAGGCCGACGTTCCGGCCCGAGAAGAGGATATTGATAGCAGAGTTGATGTCTCGATCATGCCGAGCACCACAGCCGCTACAGCTCCACTCTCTCACTACGAGGCCCTCTCGACCTTGTGGGCCGCCGCGCACACCGCACGCGGAACAGACCTGCGTGGAAAATCGCTCGTCAACCTCGATGTACTCAGCGCCGTGCCTGATGGCTTTGTAGCGGAGCTGGGATCGAAGCTGCGACCAGCCGGCATCGAGTACGGACTTGGCCAAGCTGGTGCGGGCCAATCCAGAGGAATTGACGTTGCCGATAAAGATGTGCCGGTTCTCGCGCACCAGCCGCGTGGACAGCTCGTGCAGGAAGTGCCGGCGGCAGGAGGCAATCTTCGCGTGGATGGCCCGCACACGCGGTTTGCGTCCGGCACGCTGTGCAATGGCCAGTGCCCGCTCGTGCTTGCGGTAGATGCGTGGGGCTTCGATCATCTCGCCCGTAGAGAGCGCGGCCAGGGGACTTCAGGCCCAGATCGATGCCGATCTCCCCGACCCCATGCTTGCTATCCTGCGGGACTTCGACCTGAAGGTTCAGATACCAGCGGCCGCGGGCATCTTCGCCAAAGCTGCCGCAGCGAATCCTGCCGTCTACGGGGCGGCTGAGCCAGAGGTGGTATCGCTGTCCGAGGAACACCACCGTATCACCCTGCAGTCGGATGGCCCGCGGGGCCTGGAAGGGGACCCATCCCAAGGCTATTCTCCCCCGCCATCGCGGCCGCTTGCCGCAGGCATCCCGGGAGATCGCAAACTGCTTGCACACCGCCTGCACGGTATCCGAGTGCAGGCCAAGGAGCTTGCTGCTGCCACTGGTGAGCTTGATCAAATCGAAGCCCGAGGGCCAGCGCTTGTTGTGCCGCCGAGCGGCGTTGTGAATGTCCCCGCAATAGGTCCAGACCCGGTTCACGGCCCTGGTCTGCCGCTGAAGATGCCGACCGGAGGTGGCATCCTTGATCCTGTACCGGTACGTGAGCACCATCGCGACAAGATAGTTGTCGCGATCATGTTCAACAACCCAGACGCGGAATTTTCCTGTGCATTTGTAGGCTCAATCTACCGTCCGAATTGTCAGCAGTGACTGGCGTGCATGGAGTGATGTGTATGTGCAGTATCCAAAGAAATGTTGCTCACCGACGCTCGATGATACCTACTGTTACGAATCCATCGATACCTGCCACAGGTACCGACAGCGCGACTCCTCCTCAATCTGAAGGACGAGGTTTCCTGCGCGGAGAATTGAGATGACTCTTCTAGATGTCTTCGGCGCGACGAATCACATCGAGTGGTGGCAGGAGCTGCCCCGGGCAGTCGTCGTCTTCGTGTTCGGCCTCATCCTGCTGCGCGTGTCGGGCCGGCGGGTCTTCGCGCGGTGGTCGGCGCTCGACATCATTGTTTCCATCATCATGGGCTCGAGCCTGAGCCGCGCCCTGACAGGCTCGGCGCCCCTCGGCGGGACGCTGCTGGCCATGATCCTGCTTGCATTCCTGCACTGGCTGTTGGCGCTCACGGTCGCGCGCTCGGCGCGCTTCGCCCGGCTGGTGGAAGGGGGCGCCGTGGTACTGGGGCATTCGGGCACCGTGCTGGAGCGCGAGGTGCGGCAGCACAACATCAGCGCAACTGACATCGAGGAGGCCCTACGCAAAGAGGGCGTAGCGCACGTCAGTGAGACCCGTCAGCTCACCTTGGAGCCGAGCGGCAACATTACGGTGCTCAAGGCCTGAGTTCGGCCGGGAGCATCCGAGCTAGGATCGCTTCACGAGACCGGCGCCGAGCAGCACGATGCCGGCGCCGAGCACCATACCGCCCACCCAACCGGGGAGGGGCCGCTCCTGCTGCATTTTTGCCTCGAGCTGTCCGAGTTTGAAGACGCTCTGGTCGCTCGTGTAGTGGGGAGGGCGAAGGATCAGGAAGACGCCTGCGGCGATCAGCAGCAGGCCAGCGATCATTGACGCTTTCATCGCGACATTGTAGCAGCGGCAAAAAGGGCGCGACTCGTTGTCAGCGCATGGCGGCGAGAGCCATCTCCCCGCCCGCCCCGAGTGCGGCCGGCGCTTCGCGGTATTCGGTCGGCGAGGCGCCCGCGATCTTGCGGAACACGCGGGTGAAATATGATGGATCGGTGAAGCCGACCGCCGCTGCCACGTCCGTTACTGACATGCTGCGGTTGCCCAGCAGGCGCTGGGCCTCGTGAATACGATGGCGCGTCAGATAATCGACGAACGTCGCGCCGAATGCCGCCTTGAACTCCCGGCAGAATCTCGAAGGCGACATCTCGCATGCAAGCGCGACTTCCGATTCCGAGATCTGTCGCGCGTAGTGCTTGCTTATATGGGCCATTGCGCGCTGCAGCCGCACGGACGGCGTCGTCTGCGGACGGTATCGGGTCTCCATGGGGACCTGCGCAATGGCTGCTTGCGGACGGCGCTCCGACTGTGAGCGCCTGGCGCGGACTGCCTCGAGCACCCGCTCCATGCAGCGTGCGATCTCCTGCCCCGTCAGCGGTTTCACAAGCAGGTCGAATACCCGTGTGCGCATCGCCCATACGGCAAGGTCGGCCGAGCAGTGAAGCGTGACCATCAGAATGGGAGTCGAGGGCCAACGGGCCTTCGTCTCCGGGATGAGCTTGAGAGAGCCCATCTCCGGATAGTCGAAGTTGAAGCAGATCAGGTCCCAGTCCCCTGAAGCCTCATCCGAGGCAAGCTGGGAAATCTCGATCTCTTGCAGGTGACAGAAGGCGGCGAATTCGCCGATCCATGCTTCCCGCAGCCCCCTGACACCCCCGTTCACCCACAGCAATCGCAGCGGGGACATGTGTGCCAGCTAGTAATAGTAATTCTTAAGGGAATGCTAACAGGCGGGAGAAAAGCGAGCGTGATCCGTCGCTCAGATCCTTCGTTTCGTCGTACGTAGTTTCACTTATGGCAAATCCGCACGCCGACCCGCTGCGGCGTGAACTCGCTTCATTCCACGGCTCACACGAGCCATGGAATGAGCCGATACCTGAC
>DASUHA010000119.1:0-54911 GCA_036273735.1 Steroidobacteraceae bacterium
ACGGATCGCACGCACCATGAGCGGAAAGGTCATGACGGCCGTCGCAAGCGTGGCTCCCGCGGTGCTGAAGGGCAGCTCGATCCCGAAGTGCGCGAGCAGCCACCGCCCGGCGCCGCTGCGGCTGTCGAGCGATACCAGTAACAGGTAGCCCACGGCCACCGGTGGGAGCACCAGGGGCAGATGCACCAGGGCATCGAGCGCCAGGGTGCCCGGGAAACGGCTTCTCGCGAGGAGGTAGGCGATGAGGATGGCGGGCGGCAGGCTGAATACGACGCTGCGCAGGGCGATCTCGCAACTGAGGCGCAATGCATCGAGCTCAGCGGGAGTCAGTGAGGGCATGGCGGCTTGCTGTCGGGCGTAGACGCGGCGGTAAGAATGACCTTAACGCATGGGCCGGCATCTACGCACGCATCTTCGGCGCCCAGGGCAGCGCGGGGCTGCGCGGCCGCATCCCTTGACTTGTCATCGCGCGGCCGCATCTCTTGCCTCGGGTGCGGTCTTTGCGGCCTCGAGTTACGAATGAGCGGCGAGCGGCAATTCGGCTGGATGTGGGTGGAGGCCTGCGAGGTCCTGGACAGGGCCGAGCGCCTGCAACGCCAGTTCCTGCGCTACCTGGGACGCGGAGCCGACGCCGCGGTATGGGAGCCGCCCGTAGACATCCAGGAGAGCGCCGACGGCCTCATTCTGCTCTTTGCGCTCCCCGGTGTCGTGCCCGAGGAGATCAGCCTGAGGCTCGAGCCGGCGGAGCTGATCCTGAGCGCCATGCGCCCGCTCAAGCTCAGCTCTGCTGATGCGGTGATCCGGCGGCTCGAGATTCCGCACGGACGCTTCTTTCGGCGTATTCCGCTCACCGGTGCGCCGCTCAAGTTGGCGGCGAGCCGCTATGAGCATGGCTGCCTCGAAGTCCGGCTGACCCGGGAGTCCCAGGAGAGCGAGAGATAACCATGGCTGACACCGATACCGATCAGACTCCTTCTACCCCGCGGATCGAGCTGCCGCCGCTGCCGGCCGATGCCGTGCCGGTGGTGGCGCTGCGCAACGTGGTGCTCTTCCCGGGGATCGTGTTGCCGGTCACCCTCGGGCGTGAGGAGAGTATCGCAGCTGCACAGGACGCAGTGCGCAGCGGCCGCAAAGTCGGCCTGCTGTTGCAGCGCGACCCGACCCTGGAGAAACCGTCGCCGACGGACCTCTACGAGATCGGTGTGCTTGCCACCGTGGTCCGCTACGTGACCGCCCCCGATGGCGCGCATCATATGGTCTGTCAGGGTGAGAGCCGATTCCGGCTGCGTGAGGTGGTGCGCGAGACGCCGTTCCTGGCCGCGCGCATCGAGACCATAGCCGAGCCGGAGGCCGCCGGCGCCGATATCGAGGCGCGCACGGACTTCCTCAAGCAACGGGCCGCCGAAGCACTGTCGCTGCTGCCGCAGGTGCCGGCAGAGCTGACGCGCACGATCATGGCTATCGACTCGCCAGGCCAGCTCGCAGATCTCATCGTGAGCTTCATGGACGTGAAGCCGGAGGAGAAGCAGGACCTGCTCGAGACCGTAGACCTCAAGGCGCGGCTCGACAAAGTCATGAAGCTGCTCGCCCATCGGGTCGAGGTGCTGAAGATCACCCGCGATATTACCGAACAGACACAGGCCGCCCTCGGCGAGCGCCAGCGCGAGGCCGTGTTGCGCGAGCAGCTGCATCAGCTGCAGAAGGAGCTCGGCGAAGGCGAGGGAGCTGGAGGGGACATCGCCGAGCTCGAGAAGGCGATCGCCGCCGCGCACATGCCCGCCGAGGTCGATGAGCAGGCACGCAAGGAGTTGCGGCGCCTCGAGCGCATGAGTGAGGCCAGCCCCGAGTACGGCATGGTGCGTGGCTATCTCGAATTGCTGGTGGCGCTGCCCTGGAGCCACGCGGACGTGGAGGATATCGACATCGAGCGGGCGCGGCGCGTGCTCGATGAGGACCACTATGGCCTGGAGAAGGTCAAGCGGCGCATCCTCGAGTATCTCGCCGTGCGCAAGCTCAACCCGGAAGGACGGAGCCCCATCCTCTGCTTCGTGGGCCCTCCGGGCGTAGGCAAGACATCACTCGGTCAGAGTGTCGCGCGGGCGCTCGGCCTCAAGTTCGTGCGCGCGAGTCTGGGCGGCGTGCACGATGAGGCGGAGATCCGCGGCCACCGCCGCACGTATGTCGGGGCTCTCCCCGGCAACATCATCCAGGGTCTGCGCAAGGCGGGCACCCGCAACCCCGTGTTCATGCTCGATGAGATCGACAAGCTCGGCGCGAGCTTCCAGGGCGATCCGGCTTCGGCACTGCTCGAAGTGCTCGATCCCGAGCAGAACTCGACCTTCCGCGACAACTATCTCGCCCTGCCGTTCGACTTGAGCCACGTGCTCTTCGTCGCCACCGCCAACGTCCTCGACACCATCCCCGGCCCGCTGCGCGATCGGATGGAGATCATCGAGCTCACCGGCTACACGGAGGAGGAGAAGCTCGAGATCGCCAAACGCTACCTCGTCGCCCGCCAGCTCAAGGCCAATGGACTCAAGCCCGAACAGGCGAGCCTCGCCGACGCGGCGCTCTCGCGGCTCATCCGCGGGTACACCCGCGAATCCGGCTGCCGCAGTCTCGAGCGTCAGATCGGTGCGCTCCTGCGCCGAGCTGCCATGCGCATCGCGGAAGGCAAGGTCGAGAGCGTCCGGTTCGAGGCGAGCGATGTGGCCGAGGTGTTGGGACCCTCGCGCTTCGAGAACGAAGTCGCGCAACGGACCTCCGTGCCTGGCGTTGCCACGGGTCTCGCGTGGACGCCCGTCGGCGGGGACATCCTCTTCGTCGAGTCGGCGCGCATGCCGGGTAGCGGCAAGCTCATCCTGACGGGGCAGCTGGGTGATGTCATGAAGGAATCCGCCCAGGCCGCCCTCAGCCTCGTCAAGGCGCAGGCCGCCGACTTCGGCATCGATCCCAAGATCTTGGATCAGAGCGACATCCACGTGCACGTGCCCGCCGGGGCGATCCCCAAGGATGGCCCGAGCGCGGGGGTCGCCATGTTCGTCTCCCTGGCATCGCTCCTGCGACGCCGCCCCGTGCGGCCGGATGTAGCCATGACCGGTGAGATCAGCCTCCGGGGGCTCGTCCTGCCGGTCGGCGGAATCAAGGAGAAGACCATCGCCGCGGCGCGGGCGGGCATTCGCAAAGTGATTCTGCCTGCACGCAACCGCCGCGATCTCGAGGACATTCCGCAGAGCGCGCGCGCGATGCTCGAGCTCGTGTGGGTGGAGCGCGTGTCGGAGGCGCTGGAGGTGGCTCTCGCACCTGCCGGCGAGAGCCAGAAGTCCGGTACGCGCCAGGGCGAGAAGGAGAAGGCCGAAGCCTCGGCCGCCTGACTCACGACAAGGTGTTGAACAGCCCGGCTGCCCCGAGGACTACGACCACCACACCGACCGCTGTTGCGGCAGCACGCGATGGGACGTGCCGCGTGACCCATGCCGACAAGGGAGCTGCGGCCGCGCCACCGATCAGTAGGGCGATGACGATGTCATATCTCATGTGGCCCATCTGCGTCCACAACGCGATGCTGGTGGCGAGGGCAACGAAGAAATCCACTGCGTTGGCGGTGCCGATCGCATAACGCGGAGCGACGCCGCGAGCGATCATGGTCGAGGTCACTATGGTTCCCCAACCACCACCGCCGATCGCATCGAGGAACCCTGCGACCAGGCCCAGTGTCGGCCCGGGTGCCCCGGCGGCAAGTGGCGGCGCGCGCTTGAACGCCACGCGGCCCACGACGCAAAGTCCCGTGATGATGAGATAGGTCCATACGAAGGGGCGGATGGCATGTGTTGGCACATGCGCCAGCACCGTCGCTCCAACTACGCCACCGACAACGCCTGGCGCAAGTAAGGATAAGAAGATCTTCCGGTCGAGATTGCGAAACCACGCGTGCGAGGCACTGGAGATGCCCGACGTCACGACCTCCGCTGCGTGCACGGTGGCGCTGGTGATGAGCGGCGGAATGCCCAGAGTCGCGAGAATGGAGCTGGCGGAAATGCCGTAACCCATGCCGACGCAGCCATCGACCATCTGGGCGATGAAGCCCACCGGAATGAGCCACAGGACGTGTGATGACAATGTCATGGCGCCGCTCAGGCAACCATGACTTTGTCGAGAGCGATCGGCGGTGCGGAGCCGGCTTGCGCGGCTTCGGCCGTGAAGCCCTTCGACTCGAGCCACTGCGAATTGAACAGGCGCGACTGATATTTCGCTCCACCGTCGCAGAGCACGGTGACGACGGTGTGACCGGGGCCGAGCTCCCGCGCGACTCTCACGGCCGCGGCGACATTGATACCGCTCGTGCTGCCGAGGAAGAGGCCTTCCTCACGCAGCAGACGGTAGACGAAGCGGACGGTCTCGGGATCCTCGATGTGCACGGCATCATCGATGGGTGCGTCCTTGAGATTGGCCGTGATGCGTCCGATGCCGATCCCCTCGGTGATCGACCCGGAGCCTGTTGCCTTCAGCGTCCCGTTCCGTACGTACGCGTAGAGGCTGCTGCCCGGAGGATCAGCCAGCACGCAGCGAACGACCCGGCGGCGCGACTTGAGGTACTCGGAGACACCGGCGAACGTGCCGCCGGTTCCCGAGGAGGAGACGAAGGCATCCACGCGCCCCGAAGTCTCTTCCCAGATCTCGGGCCCCGTCGTCTCGATATGCGCCTGGCGGTTGGCCGTGTTGTCGAACTGGTTGGCCCAGATGGCATTCGGGAGGCTCGCGGCGAGCCGCTGGGAGACCTTCTGATACTGGTTGGGATTGCTGTAGGGAACGGTAGGGACCTTGTGGACCTCGGCGCCGAGCGTCTCGAGCAGCCGGTACTTCTCCGGCGACTGATTGTCGGGCATCACGATGATGCAGCGGTAGCCACGCGCATTGCAGACGTGAGCGAGCCCGATTCCGGTGTTGCCGGCCGTACCCTCGACGACCGTGCCGCCTGGAGCGAGCTCGCCGCTGCGCTCGGCGGCGAGCACGATGGCCCGCGCGGCGCGGTCCTTGACGGACCCGCCGGGGTTCATGAACTCGGCCTTGCCGAGCACCTCACAGCCGGTCTCCTCGCTCACCCGCCGCAGCCTGATCAGCGGAGTGTGGCCGACCGACCCGATGAACCCGTCACGCATGCAGTGCCTTTCCGAATCAAATGGGCTGACTGAGATCAGCGGCGGTCTCCGCCGCCAAAGGACGGGCCGGGCTCGCTGCCGGCTCGCCTGGGGCCGCCACCTCGCCGACGATGAGCAGGGCGGGGGGTGAGATACCCGCCCGGCTGCCGAGGTCGGCGATTTCCGCAAGTGTACCGCGGAGTACACGCTGCTCGGGGAGCGTCGCACGCTCGATGAGCGCTGCCGGAAGCGTCTCGGTAGCCCCGGCAGAGCGCAGCCGATCCACGATGGCTCCGAGCTTACCCACACCCATGTAGAAAACGAGTGTCTGACCCCTCTGTGCGAGCGTGCTCCAGTCGAGCGAGTCCTCACCGGGTGTGTGTCCTGTGACGAAGGTCACACTCTGCGAGAGCCCGCGCCGGGTCAGCGGGATGCCGGCGGAGGCCGCAGCCCCGAGAGCCGCCGTAATACCCGGGACGACGAGATGGGGAATGCCGTGGCGCAGCAGAGCCTCGACCTCCTCGCCGCCGCGCCCGAAGATGAACGGGTCGCCTCCCTTCAGGCGTGCCACTTTGAGCCCCTCGCGGGCGAATCGGATCATGAGCTCGTGAATGTCTTCCTGCGCCGTCCGCTCATCACCAGCGCCATGGCTCTTGCCGACGAAGATCCGCCGCGCTTCGCGCCGGGAACGCTCGAGCACCACCGCGGGCACCAGCCTGTCATAAAGCACGACGTCAGCCTGTTGCAGCAGCTGCAGCGCGCGCAGCGTGAGCAGATCCGGGTCGCCGGGACCCGCCCCGATGAGATAGACCTCGCCGAGCGGGGTGCCCCCGGTTGCGGCCGAGGTGGTGAGTTGGGAAACCAACAGCTCCGCCTCGAAGGCTCGCTGCGCGCCCGGCTCATCGCCCACCAACAGGCGACTGCCTGCCTGGCCGCGTACGACCCGCTCCCAGAGCGCGCGGCGCGCCGCGGCGCCGAGTGCCCGCTGCACGCTCCTGCGCCGCTCGCCCATGAAGCGGGCGAGGGCGCCGAGACGCGCTGGAAGGAGGGCTTCGATCTGCTCGCGCACCCATCGGGCGAGCACGGGCGCCTGTCCGGCGGAGCCCACCGCAACCAGCACCGGAGAACGGTCGATGATGGCCGGGAAGATGAAGGTTGAAAGCGAAGCGTCGTCGACGACGTTGATTGGCACACCGCGCTCACGCGCGGCTTCAGAAACGGCGGTGTTGACCTCTCTGAGACCGGTTGCCGCTATGGCGATGGCAGCGCCGTCCAGGTGTGCTGGTACGAACCTTTCGGCGAGGTAGGTCAGCTCGCCGGCCGCAAGGCGGTTACGGAGCTCCTCGTGCAGTTGCGGCGCGACCACGATCACGTGAGCGCCAGATCTCACCAACAACTCCGCCTTGCGTGCTGCGATGCGTCCGCCGCCGACGATGACCGCGCGCGCCGAACGCAGCTGCAGAAATACCGGCAGATAATCCATCGGTTTCTGACCGCGTGTCAGGCTTGCGCGGCCGCATGGCGCACTCTGGGATGTAAGCCGCATTCGCGAGACTCGGGTTGCTCCCACCACCAGCGGCCGGCACGGCGGCTCTCACCCGGCTGAATCGCGCGAGTACAGGGAGAGCACCCGATGCTGGGGAACTGGCGGTCGTGCAGCGAATTGTACGGCAGCCTGCGGGCACGGATGTACTGCCAGATCTCCGCCTCGCTCCAATCGAGCAGGGGGCTCACCTTGTAGAGACCGTGCTCGGCGTCCCACTCGAGGGGCTGTGCCTGGGCGCGCGCTGCGGACTGCTCCCGCCGCACACCGGTCACCCACGCGGTGTAGCCCTCGATCGCACGCTTGAAAGGCTCCACTTTGCGCACCTGGCAGCAGGCGAGGCGCGCCTCCAGACTGTGATAGAAGCCGTTGATGCCTCGCGCGGAGACCAGCTGCTCGAGCGCCCGCGCATCCGGGTAGACCAGATGCAGCGTGCGCTTGTAGCGCCGCTCGAGCTTTTCGAGCAGATCATAAGTCTCCTGATGGAGACGCCCGGTATCGATGCTGAACATGTCGATCTCGGGCACGTGCGTCCAGATGATGTCGGTGAGCACCATCGCCTCGGCTCCGAGGCTGTTCGAGTAGATGACCCGGCCGTGCTCGCGAACGGCACCCAGGAGCTGCTCGCGCAGGTCCGACGCCTTCTGCTCGAGATCGAGATTCAATAGCTCGCCCATGCGAAGAACTATAGCGACGATGCCCCACCCTCTAGAACGAATGATTTCTTCTGAGCGACTGCGGGTCGGTTATGGCCTCTACCCCCTCTGGGCAGTCGCCGCATGAGCCACGGTTGCGCTAGGCTCTGCCATCCGGTCAGGACTACCCAACGGGGGTCGAGGTCGATGAAGCTGCACCAGTTGCGTTATCTGGCCGCCGTGGCCCAGAGCGGCCTCAACATCACGGCGGCGGCGCAGAAGCTGCATACCTCCCAACCCGGGGTCAGCAAGCAGATCAAGCTTCTCGAGGACGAGCTCGGCTTCCAGATCTTCGTGCGCGAGGGCCGCAACCTGACCCGTATCACGCCCGCCGGCCAGCAGGTGATCGACCGGGCGCTGCACATCCTGCAGGAGGCGCAGAGCATCCGTGCGCTCTCGACGGAGCTGCGGGATGAGGGCAGGGGAAGTCTCTCGATCGGCACCACCCACACCCAGGCCCGTTACGTCCTGCCCGACGTCATCCGTGAGTTCCTGTCGAAGTACCCGAACGTACGCCTGAACCTGCACCAGGGAACCTCGGAGCAGATCGCCGAGATGGTGGCCCAGGATCGCATCGACTGCGCCATCAACACCGGCTCCGAGCGCCTCTTCTCCGACCTCACGATCCTCCCGTGCTACCGCTGGAACCGCGTAGCCATCGTCCCCCGCGACCACCCCCTCGCCGGCGCCGGCAAGCTCACCTACCGCGCGCTCGCCGCCTATCCCATCATCACCTATACATTCAGCTTCTCCGGCCCTTCTTCCCTGATCGACGGCTTCGCCAAAGCCAACCTCACACCCAACGTAGCCATCACCGCCCGCGACTCCGACGTGATCGTCACCTACGTCCGCCTGGGCCTCGGCGTAGGCATAGTGGCCCACATGGCCGTGGACGAGAACGACCCCGACCTCGCCGTCATAGACGCCTCCCACCTCCTGCCGGCCCACACCACCTGGCTCGGCTTTCGCCGCGGCACCCTCCTGCGCAAATACATGTACGACTTCGCCCAACTCCTGGCCCCCCACCTGGACCGGCGCCTGGTAGAGCGTGCCCACCGCGCCAACACCCCGGAGGAAACCGCCGAAATGTTCGCCGACATCAAGCTACCGATGAGGTAAGTTCCAGGCGCAAGCGCACAGCACCAGCCTCACGCAAAAGCGCGGGATCGGGCAAAATCATTTTTCCGGGAGGCTCAAAAACAGGATGTTTTTGCGCCAGCCTCCATGGACGGATCCACGGCGGTCCCGGAAAAATGATTTTGACCGGTCCTGCGCGGATGTCCGAACTTGCGGTGCCCTAGTGTGAAGCTACGACTCCGCTCCGCCGCCGAACCCAAACCGGCGTATGCGCATCAGCCGCCGCCTGATAAGCCACTGTGATCTCCCTGAGCGCCTCCCGACACCCCTCCAAGCTCTGATCCTTCCGCGGCACGATGCTGTCAAACCCACACCGCCCCAACCAGAACACCAGATCCCTGATCACATCCCCCACCGCCCGCAATTCCCCGCGAAACCCGAGCCTCTTGCGCAACACCACCGCCTGCGACAACGCCCGCCCGTCGGTGAATGTAGGAAACTGCAGCACGATCAGCGGCCGATCCTCGATCTCGGTAAACACCGCCTCGATATCCGCCGTATTCGGCACCAACACCCCCACGGCCGCATGCCCCCTGAGGAGCGCCTCCCGCTCCACCCGCCACCGGGCGAGCGTGACGATGACCTTACCCGGCCCCGCCTCGATATCCGCGCGCCCGTCCTCGATGAGAGTCCACTCATCCTCGACGAGCTCGCTGTTGCGCAGAATCCGCATCGTCATGCCGCCGCCGCCTCGGCCTCATTCTCATACAGGCGCTCCTTGAAGGGCGCCATGCCGATCCGCCGGTAGCACTCGATGAACGTCTCATCCTCATCGAAGCGCAGCTCGAGATAAGTGCGGATCAGCCGCTCCACGCCATCGGCGATCTCGTCCCGCGCGAGTGCGCGCCCGATGCGCTCACCGATCGCAGCGTCATTCCCAGGGCTGCCTCCCAGTGTCACCTGGTACCACTCCTCACCGTGCTTATCGACACCGAGAATGCCGATGTGCCCAACGCTGTGGTGTCCACAGCCATTCATGCATCCGCTGATCGTGATGCGGATGGCACCAATCTCGTACTGCGCATCCAGCGTATCGAAGCGTCGGTAAATGTCCTGCGCGACGCCGATCGAGCCTGCATTCGCCAGGCCGCAGAAATCCAGCCCCGGGCAGCTCACGATGTCCGTGACCAGCCCGATGTTGGGTGTCGCGAGCTTCACGGCATCGAGGCGGCGCCAGACCTCGTGCAGGTCGCGCTCGGCGACATCGGCGAGCACGAGGTTCTGATCGTAGGTGGAGCGCAGCTCCCCGAAGCTGTAGGCATCGCAGATCTCGGCCAGGGCCTCGAACTGCTCGGCCGTGCAATCGCCCGGGACGTGATCCGGCGCCTTGAGCGAGACGAACACGATCCTGTAGCCCGGTATCTTGTGGGCGCGCACGTTGCGCTTGATCCAGGCTGCAAACCGCGCATCGCCCGCCGCCAGGCCGCCGATGTCGGCGCTGACTTCGGTGGCCGGCCGGTAGGCCGGTGCCGGGAAATGCGCACGCACCCGCTCGATGTCCTCGGGCAGCAGGTTGAGCTCCTCGCCCTCGGCGCTGGCCTTGATCTTCTCGTACTCCTCCTCGATCGCCGCGCGAAAGCGCGCATAGCCCCATTCACGCAGCACGATCTTGATGCGCGCCTTGTGGATGTTGTCCCGGCGGCCGAAGCGGTTGAACGTCCGCAGGATCGCGCAGGCGTAGCGCAGCAGGTCCGACTCGGGCACGAACGGGTTCATTTCCTGCCCCAACATCGGCTGGCGCCCGAGGCCGCCGCCGACGAAGAAGCGATACCCGATCGCACCGTCTGCGCGGCGCACCAGATGCACGGCCACATCGTTGGTGCGTGTCGCCGCCCGGTCCACCGTCGCCCCGGTGAAGCCGAACTTGAACTTGCGCGGCAGCCAGTAGAACTCCGGATTCAGCGTGACGTACTGCCGCATGAGCTCGCAGTAGGGGCGCGGATCGATGTGCTCGTCGGCTGCGGCGCCCGCGAGGTAGTCGCTCGTGATGTTGCGCGTATCGTTGCCGCAAGCCTGGATACCGTGGAGCTGCACCTCGGCGAGCTCACCCAGCAGGTCCGGCACCTGCTCGAGCTTCGGCCAGTTGAGTTGGATGTTCTGGCGAGTGGTGAAGTGGCCGTAGCCCTTGTCGTACTTGCGCACGATGTGCGCCATCTTCCTGAGCTGCGCCGACTCGAGCAGGCCATAGGGCACCGAGATGCGCAGCATCGGCGCAAAGCGCTGCTGGTAGAGGCCGTTGCGCAGCCTCAGGTGGCGGAACTCATCCTCGGAGAGCTCGCCGGCCAGGTAGCGGCGGGTCTGATCCCGGAACTGCTCGACCCGCTGTGCCACGAGCGCACGGTCGATGTGATCGTATCGGTACATAGCGATCGAATATAGGCGGCACGCGCCGCAGCGCTAAATACCGTGTGGTTTGGTGTCCCGCGCCGCGGGTTATGAGTGCCATAATCGGCCGCACATCAGCGGTAGAGGAAGAGCGGCTCCGGTGAAGCTCAGAATCAAAGGTGACTCGCTGCGGTTGCGGCTGACGCAAGGTGAGATGCGCCGGCTTGCGGAGCGGGGCGAAGTCGAGGATCGAACGTCCTTTCCCGGTGGAGCGGCGCTCAGGTACCGGCTGCGCGTCGACAATGGAAGCGATGAAATATCAGCAAGTTACGCATCAAATTTGATGGAATTTGTGCTTCCAGCAACCCTCTCCGAGCGCTGGTGCGGCACGGATCTCGTCACGTTGAGCGCCACCCAGGCGAACGCCACGGGCGAGCTGCGGATCGTGCTGGAGAAGGACTGGGCGTGCCTCGCGCCACGGGAAGGCGAGGACGAGTCCGACAACTTTCCCCATCCTGAGTCTATTGGCTAAAAGTCGCCTGCGGCGCTTTTAGCGGCCAGCCATTGGATTCTTCCGATCCCGCCGGCCGAGGACGGCCTCGGCCGGCTCACTCACTTGCTGTTGACGTCAGCTCGAGAAGATCATCCGGGGTGTCCAGGTCGAAGGCCGCACTAGGCATCGGGACCGTCACCAGGCGGTCGGCATGGCGCTTGATGAGCAGCCTGGCACCGGTGTCGCCCTTGAGCTCGCTCAACTCGCCGAAGAGCTGTTGCGGAAAGATTGCGGGCACGCCGACGGTTGCGGCATAGCGCGCCGCGACCGGGCACTCGGGCTGGCGTCGCCATACGCCTGCGAGCCTGCGCAGATCCTCCGCCGTCACGCAGACCTGATCGGCCAAAACCAACATCACGCCGGCGGAGGAGGCGGGCACGCGCGCGATGCCGGCACGAATGGAGCTCGCGAGCCCCTCGCGCCAGCTGCGGTTGATGACGACGGAGCCGGGGGAATGCCTGAGGAGCGGAGCGAGCTCGGCCGCTGCAGCTCCGAGGACGACGATGAGCGCATGGCCGACGACTTCCGCGGCGCGGCCCGCGATCAGACTCAAGAGCGGCCGGTCACCGATGCGCACCAGTTGCTTGGCCGAGCCGAAGCGGCTCGAGCCGCCGGCCGCGAGCACGACGGCATGGAGGCTGCCGGCATCACTCGCGGCGCTCATGAGCGGGGACCCTGGGACGCGGACCCGCGCAGCGCGACGCCCGCCGGCAGCTGCGCAATCACGCGCGCGTAGCCGTTGCGCTCATCCAGAATGGAATCCGCATCGATCGCGCACACCGTGCGCCAGTCGGCAACACTGAGATGCTCGGCGAGCGCTCCCTCGAGCGCAGCGCGCCGCGGCGCCCATACGGACTCGAAGAACCGCGCGAACTCCTGCCAGTGCTCGCGCGCTTTGGCGGAATCACCGGCGGCGAACGCGGTCTCGAGTCGCGACAGTGCCTCGCGGCCCGTGCCGGTCCGGCTGATGAGGGCGCCGAGCTGTCTCGCAGCCGCACTACCGGCGCCATCCGCCATCGACTGGCGTGAGGCGAGAAGGTCGGAGAGGGTCTGGTCACGCTCCTCGAATCGCGAGAGCACCCAGACGAGATAGCTGACGCAGGCTTCCCGAAAAAGCGCTGTCTTGTCCGACGATACTGCTGCAGAGCCTGTTGATCCGAATACCGCGGCGCACGCGTTGACGACCTCCGCAGCATGCGATTGCTCGGCAGCGAGCTGGGAGCGGATGATCTGGATCTCATTCATGGCCCGTCTTTCAGCCGCTGCATGCCGTGCAGGAACGCTTGGATTTCCGCAACGATCGCCAGCGCAATGGACTCTGGCGTCCGTCCTCCCAGGTTGAAGCCGACCGGTGCCCGCAAACGCTGCCGCAGACGCTGCGACTCCGGGCCCAGCTCTGCCAGCACTTTCTCACGCCTCGCGGGTGGTCCGAGGAGCCCTACGTACGGCAGCGAAGTCGCACTCAATGTCCGTAGATACTCAACGTCGGACGGCAGGTGATGACTCATCACGACGGCTGCCGTGAACCGGCTGAGATCCAGAGCCTGTGCGAGCTCCTCGGGACGTGCCAGCACGACGCGCTCCGCCAACGGAAAA
Organism: Steroidobacteraceae bacterium; assembly: GCA_036273735.1. Taxonomy (GTDB): domain Bacteria; phylum Pseudomonadota; class Gammaproteobacteria; order Steroidobacterales; family Steroidobacteraceae; genus 13-2-20CM-66-19. The sequence continues at coordinate 12,988 of DASUHA010000119.1, forward strand.
TGTGACGGCTCCGCATACGCCGGGCGATGGTCGACCAGTATCACGCGCCAGTCCAGGCGAGCGGCAAAGTCCACGACGGGCAGAGCATCGGGTCCGGCGCCGAGAAGAAGAATCCTCGGCGGCAGCGCCAGCGGCAGGAGCAGCAGCTTCCATCTGCCCTCCGGGCCTTCGAGATAGCCGAGTCCCGAAACCGGTGCGGCCGCAAGTGCCTCGAGCACGTGCGGCTCGAGGAGGCTCGTCCGGGCGCCGGCAGCAAGCGACCGCGGGATCGTGAGCGCCGCGTTTCCGGAAGCTTCGGGGAGTAGGAGGGTCCCCGTCGGAATCGACTCGTCCTCCGATGCCGTCACCACGCCGATCGCGGTGGGGCGATGGGACGCCAGCGCTGCCGCCAGATGGGTGAGCGGCTGCCACTCCTCCCGCGGACCGAGCGGCAGCAGGAGGATGTGCATGGCGCCCTCGCACCCGAGCCCGAGGCCCCAGACGAGATCGTCGGAATTGCGCAGGTCATAGGTCACGAGCGAGGCCCGGCCGCTCTCGACGACGGCTCGCGCCCGCTCGCGAAGATCCCCTTCGAGACATCCGCCGGAAAGGAGGCCGGCGTACTCGCCGTTGCCGGCAATGAGCAGGAGCGCACCGGGCTTGCGGTACGTCGAGCCTGCCGTGTGAACGAGAATGCCGAGCGCCATCGCGTGATTGGCAGCCCGCTCGCGCTCGAACAGGGGCAGGAGGGGACCGAGAGCAGATTCCATCCCGTAGGATTATGCCCGGGCCGGGCTCTCACCGCTCAATGTACCGGTTCGCCTCCCGGGCGAGACCCGTAGGTCCTGCGCGCAGCGCATGAGAACATGATTGCGCGCACTCGGGCTCGTCAGTAGAGTCGCACGGCTTTTCCTCTCGTCGATTCGAACTCCATGCCCAATTCCGCTCCCTGGGTCGTGCATAAATTCGGCGGATCGAGCGTCGCCGACGCTGCCTGCTTCCGTCGCGTCGCCGCCATCATCGATACCCTGCCGGCCGCGCGCGTCGGCGTCGTGCTCTCGGCCTGCAAGGGCGTTACCGATGCGCTGCTCGGGCTGGTGGCGCTCGCGGAGCGTCAGGACGACCGCTATCGTGTCGAGCTCGCCGGGCTGCGCTCGCGACATGCGGAGATCGCCGAGACACTCCTCACAGCGGAGTCGGCCCGGCTCTATCTCGCGCGCTTCGATCGCGACTGTCACGATGTCGAAGGCATCCTTCACACGGTGAAGCTCACCCGGGCCGCCGCGCGCAACGTGAGCGATCTCATCTCCGGGTACGGTGAGATCTGGTCGACCAAGCTCTTTCACCGCTTTTATGAGGAGCGCGGCGGCCCCCGCGGTCCGGTGCAATGGATCGATGCACGCCGGGTCGTGAACATCGAATGGGGTCCGCTCGGGCCGGCTGTTCAGTGGGCCCAGTCGCGCACGAACCTTTCGGACCTCGTCGACCGTGACTTCAAGGGGACGCTGATCATCACAGGCTTCATCGCCTCGGATCAGCGCGGCGTTCAGACGACGCTTGGCCGCAACGGCAGCGATTTCTCCGCCTCCATCTTCGGCGCGCTGCTCGATGCCGCGGAGATCCACATCTGGACGGACGTCGATGGTGTTCTATCGGCCGATCCGCGCCGGGTGCCCGATGCGACGGTGATCGACTCCCTCACCTACAACGAGGCGATGGAGCTCGCCTACTTCGGGGCGAAGGTCATCCACCCGCAGACCATGGCGCCGGCAGTGGGCGGGGCCATTCCCATCTGGATCCGCAATACCTTCGCCGCGGAAAAGCCCGGCACCCTCATCTGTGCGCAGCCGACTTCGACGCTGCCGGTGAAGGGTATCGCGAGCATCGACAAGGTGGCGCTGATCAACCTCGAGGGCGCCGGCATGATCGGTGTGCCGGGCACCGCGCACCGGCTCTTCGGCGCGCTGCGCGAGGACGGCATCTCCGTCATCCTCATCTCCCAGGGCAGCTCCGAGCACTCGATCTGCTGTGCCGTCCCGTACGATCAGGGCGAGCGTGCCGCGACGCTCGTGCGCCAGGCATTTCAGCGCGAGCTCATGGAAGGTCAGATCCAGAGCGTCGAGATCGATTCGGATCTGGCGATCCTCGCCGTCGTCGGCGATGGCATGGCAGGAACGCCGGGAGTGGCGGCAAAAGTCTTCAACTCCCTCGGCACCGCGAGTGTGAACGTGCGCGCGATCGCTCAGGGCGCATCGGAACGCAACATCTCCGTCGTCGTCGACGGCCGCTCCGCTACCCGTGCGTTGCGCGCGGTGCACGCCAGCCTCTATCTCTCGCCGCATACCATCTCGATCGGAGTCATCGGGCCCGGAACGGTGGGGCGGGTGTTTCTCGATCAGCTCGCCTCGCAGAGCGCACGCCTGCGGCAACAGTTCAAGATCGACCTGCGCATGCGTGGGATCCTCGGCTCCAAGCGTATGGTGCTCTCCGAGAGCGGCATTCCGCTCGAGCACTGGCGCCGGGAGTACGAGGAGCGGGGCATCCCGGCCGACCTCGATCGCTTCATCGAGCACGTGCGCGTCGACTATCTGCCGCACTCTGTAGTCATCGACTGCACGGCGAGCGCCGAGATCGCCGGCCGGTATGCGGCCTGGCTCGGCGCCGGCATGCACATCGTGACACCCAACAAGAAAGCCAACAGCGCCGATCTCGCCTACTATCGCGCCGTGCACGAGGCGCGCCGTGCCGCCGGCTCGCATTACCTCTACGAGGCGACGGTCGGTGCGGGGCTGCCGGTGGTGCACACCCTGCGTGACCTGCGGGAGACCGGCGATGAGATCACGAGCGTCGAGGGCATCTTCTCCGGCACTCTCGCTTACCTCTTCAACATCTACGACGGGCGCACGGCCTTCTCCGACATCGTGCTCGATGCGCGTCAGCGGGGATACACGGAGCCTGATCCGCGCGATGACCTCTCCGGGATGGACGTCGCCCGCAAGCTCATCATCCTCGGCCGCGAGATGGGCCTCGAGCTCGAGCTCGGCGATGTGAAGATCGAGAGCCTCGTGCCCGCGGGACTCGAGAGCGGCTCGATCGAGGACTTCATGGCACGGCTGCCGCGCCACGATGCGGCCATGCGTGAGCGGCTCGAGGCCGCGCGCGAGCGCGGGAAGGTGTTGCGCTACGTCGGCCGACTGACCTGCGAACGCACCTCCGGCACGGAGCCGGGCGGCGTGCGGGCGCAGTCAGGTATCGCGACCGTGGGTCTCACCGAGCTCGACGCCCGGCATCCGTTTGCCAACATCGCTCTCACCGACAACGTCGTGCGCTTTGCGACGCGCCGGTACTGCGACAATCCGCTCATCGTCCAGGGTCCGGGCGCCGGCCCTGAGGTGACGGCCGGCGGGGTCTTCGCCGACCTCCTGCGCCTCGCCGCCTATCTCGGAGCGCGACTTTGAGCCACACCCCGCGCTGGGCCACCGCCTTTGCGCCTGCATCGGTCGGCAACGTCGCGATCGGCTTCGACATCCTGGGCTTCTCCGTCGATGCGCTCGGGGATCGGGTCACGGTCAGCCGCACGGAGGAACGGCAGGTCACGATTCTGGACGTCACCGGTATAGCGGGGAAGCTCCCGAGCGAACCCGCGCAGAACACGGCCGGGCGCGCCTTGCTCGCCATGCAGGAGGCGCTGCACCCGGGCTTCGGCTTCGCGATGCGCATCGACAAGGGGATCCCGCTCGGCTCCGGTCTCGGGGGCTCGGCCGCCTCGGCCGTGGGGGCGGTCGTGGCGGCGAATGCGCTCCTGCCGCAGCCCTGCAGCAAGCTCGAGCTCCTCAAGTTCGCCATGCAGGGTGAGGCCGTGGCGAGCGGCTCGCTGCACGTCGACAACATCTCCGCGTCGCTCTTCGGCGGCCTCGTGCTCACGGTCGGGATCGAGCATCCTCGGGTGAAGCAGATCCCGATACCCTCGGGGGTCCGCGCCATCATCGTGCATCCGCACATGTTCCTCTCGACGCGGCAGGCGCGCGCCATGCTCAAGCGCAGCGTCGAGCTCTCCGATTTCGTCTGGCAGACCGCGAACCTCGCCGGCTTCATCTCCGGCTGCTACACCAACGATCTCGACATGATCCGCGCCTCCTTCGAGGACGTGGTGATCGAGCCGCAGCGCCAGGCGTTGATCCCTGGATTTGCAGGCGTGCGCCTGGCGGCCATGCAGGCGGGCGCCCTCGGCTGCTCGATCTCCGGGGCGGGTCCTGCGCTCTTCGCCTGGGCGCTCGCGAAGGATGCCCACCGCGTACTCGAGGCGATGCGCCGGGAATTCACGGCCGGCGATATCCGCATCGACGAATGGCTGGTGGACGTCGGGGCAGGCGGCGCCCGCATCATCGAGTCAGGCTGACCCATGACAGGTTGCAAATGAGCGCGATGCGGTTCAGGAGCACGCGTGATGCGCAGCGGACCGCCGGATTCGGCGAGGCGCTCATCCAGGGACTCGCACCCGACGGTGGACTCTATGTGCCGACCGAGTGGCCGCGGCTGTCGCTGGCGTCCTGCAGTTTGCGGGAGACTCTGGCGGGGATGGGTGCGAAGCTCCTCGGGCCGTTCATCGAGGGGGATCCGCTCGCCCCATCGCTGCCGCTCATCGCCTCCGAGGCCTTCGATTTCCCGGCGCCGATCGTGGCGCTCCCGGGAACGAGCCGGCTCGCCGTGCTCGAGCTCTTCCACGGTCCGACGGCGGCCTTCAAGGACTTTGGCGCACGATTTCTCGCGGCGTGCCTCGCCCGCCTGCGTGGCCCCGCATCGCGTCCCCTCACCATTCTCGTCGCCACCTCGGGTGATACGGGCGGGGCCGTGGCGGCGGCGTTCCATGGCCGGCCCGGAATCGAGGTGGCGGTCCTCTTCCCCAAGGGGCTCGTGTCCCCGACCCAGGAACGGCAGCTCACCTGTTGGGGCGACAACGTGCGTTCGCTCGCAGTGCGCGGCACGTTCGATGACTGTCAGCGGATCGTCAAGCAGGCGTTCCTCGACCGCGAGTGGCAGGAAGAGCGCTCGCTTTCCTCAGCCAACAGCATCAATCTCGGACGCCTCCTGCCACAGGCGGTGTATTACGCGGCGGCGAGCCTCGCGGTCTTCCGCTGTCACGGCGAGCCCGCCTCCTTCATCGTCCCGAGCGGCAACCTCGGCAACGCCGTAGCCTGCATCTGGGCCCGCAAGCTCGGGCTTCCCATCGCGGAGGTCGTGTTGGCGCACAACGCCAATCGCACGGTGCCGGATTTTCTCGACACGGGGGATTGGCAGCCGCGGGCGAGCATCGCCACGCTCGCCTCTGCCATGGACGTCGGCAATCCGAGCAACATGGAACGCCTGCGAACGCTCTATCCGGAGTTGAGCGAGATCCGCTCCGCGGTGAGCGCCTGCACCGTGGATGATCAGTCCATCCGGGCGCGCATCCGCACCGGCTATGAGGAGCTCGGCCAGATCTGGTGTCCGCACACGGCCACCGCCGCCGAGGCATACGCCCGCCTGCCCGAGGAGCGCCGCAACGGCGGCCGCTGGGTGTTGGTGTCCACGGCTCATGCGGCGAAATTCCGTGAGATCGTCGAACCGTTGATCGGGCGCGAGGTGCCTGTGCCAAAATCCCTCGCGAAACTTTTTGCCCGGCCGACCGAATGCACCGAGATCGATGCCGATTTGGCATCGCTCAAGGCGGCATTGCGGCAGAGACGGGTACCGGAGGGTCGTTGACGTGGATGAGATCGAGAAGCTGCCGCCCACCGCATGGGTGCTGATCGGTGCCGCGGCGGCGGTCGGGTTCGGCGTCTCGTGGGCGTGGCGCTGGTACCGCCAGTACAGCGCCCGCAAATCGCTGCGCCAGGCGGTGACCGCGGCCGGATCGGATCACACCGTAGATGTGCTCGTGCCGGACGGGATGGGGGGCGGCTTTCACGTTGACTTCCTGCTGCTCACTTCCCGTGGCGTGCTCGTCGTCGACCTGCGCGACGTGCAGGGCAACATCTTCGGGGGCGATCAGATGGCGGAGTGGACCGTGATGGATGGCCCGCGACGCTTCACGTTCACCAATCCACAGAGCGGCCTCTACGACCGCATTGCGGCGGTGAAGGCCGTCGCCGGTGACGTGCCGGTCGAGGGCAGGGTCGTGTTCACCCGGCGCGGCAAGTTCCCGAAGGGGCTGCCCAAGTGGACCCTGATGATCGATGCGCTGCGGGCGGAGTTCCCCGGGATGGAGCACGAGACGGATGCCACGATGGCGCGGTTCCGCGAGGGATGGGACAAGGTCAAGGCTGCGGTGAAGCCGAGCTACATGACGCACATGCGTTGATCATCGTCGGCCGGCCCGAGCATGGTCGGCCAGCACCAGCGAGACGCAGGCGGTGAGCTTCTCGGCGTATTCGAGGTGGAGGAATTCATTCGGGCCGTGGGCGTTGGCGTGCGGACCGAGGACCCCCGTGATGAAGAACTGCGTGCGCGGGAAGCGCTCACCCAGCATCCCCATGAAAGGAATGGTGCCGCCGCATCCGAGATGAACGGCCTCGCGGCCGTAGATCTGCCGGGAGGCGCGCGTGATCGACTCCTCGAGCCATGGCGCGAAGGCGGGCGCATTCCATCCGGGTGATGCCGCTCCGGAATCGAAGTGCACCTGGGCGCCGTATGGGGGGTTGTGCTCCAGAGCCTCCTTGACCGCGCGGGCGGCCCGGGCCGGGTCGCAGGTCGGCGGCAGGCGCAGCGACAGCTTCAAAGTCAGCGAGGGCAGCAGGACATTGCCGGCCGACACCGTGGACGGTAGACCGTCGGCGCCCGTCACGGCGAGTGTGGCCTTCCAGGTGCTGTTGATGAGGAGCTCCGCGGGATCGTTGGAGACGGCGCGCACACCGGCCGCCCACGGGAGCTTGCCGGCCACGGATTCGCCGAGCACGCGCGCCGCGGCATCGATCTGTGCACGGCGATCCCGGGGTATCGGGACTGACAGCTCATCGAGGAGTAGGCCGCCGTTCACGGGGCTCTCCAGGCGCGTGAGGAGTTGCTCGATGATGCGAAACGGCGTCGGTGCGATACCCGTTGCCATGCCGGAGTGCACGCCCTCATCGAGCACGCGCACGTGCAGGTTGCCGACGAGATTCCCGCGCAGCGAGGTGGTGCACCATACTTGGTCGTAGTTGCCGCACTCGGCATCGAGGCAGACCACGAGCGAGGGATCGCCGATCGCATCACCCAGCGCCTCGAGGTGCGCCGGAAGATCGATGCTGCCGCTTTCCTCCGAGGCCTCGATCAGGAGGACGCACCGCGGAAGGGCGATCTGCTGCGCCTTGAGGGCCGCAATGGCAGTGAGCGAGCTGAAGACGGCGTAACCATCGTCCGCTGCACCGCGCCCGTAAAGCTTTCCATCGCGCACCACCGGCTCCCAAGGGCCGAGGCCAGGCAGCCAGCCGGTGAACTCCGGTTGCTTGTCGAGATGACCGTAGAGCAGCACCGAGCCGGGAAGCTCACCGGGGACGTCGACCAGGAGTACGGGGGTGCGACCCGCAAGCTTACGGACCTCGACGCGCATCCCCCGGAGGGGCTGAGCGCGGCACCAGTCGGCCATGAGTTGCACCGCGGCCTCCATATGGCCGTTGGCCTCCCATGCCGGGTCGAACATCGGCGACTTGTTGGGGATCCGGACGTAGGCAGTGAGGCACTCCACGATGGAGCTGCGCCAGGTATCGGCGATTGCGGCGCGCAGTTGCTCGAGGTCCATATTGTGTCCTATAAAATGACTGTCGTTACAAGATGTTATAAAAGCTTCTTAGTGTCGATTCCGGGAATCCGAAAGAGCTTCCGCGCGCCTGCCGTGCTCGCTTGGGCCAGGGACTCGAGCGGCTCGCCGCGTGCCTCGGCCACGGCGGCGGCGATATGCGGAAGATACATCGGCTCGTTGCGCCGCGAGGCGGGCTTCGGCTCGAGATCCCGGGGGAGGAGATAGGGACCGTCGGTCTCGAGGAGGAGCCGGCCAGCCGGGATGCGTGGCACCAGGGCGATGAGGTGCGCGCCCCGCCGCTCGTCGCAGATCCAACCGGTGATCCCGATCGAAAGCCCGAGATCGAGGTAACACTCGAGCTCCGCCGCGCCGCCGGTGAAGCAGTGCGCGACACCGCCGGCGAGCGACGGCCAGTGCTCCCGGAGGATGGCGATGAAGTCCTCATGGGCATCACGCTGGTGCAGGAAAACAGGCTTGCCGCAGCGCGCGGCGAGCTCGAGCTGGCGGTGGAAAGCCTCCCGCTGCGCGTCCTGCGGCGAATAGTTGCGGTAGTAGTCGAGTCCGCATTCTCCCACGGCAATCACCTCACGCTCGAGTGTCAGCTCGCCCAGATCCGCGAGAAGCGCGGGCGTGAGCTCGGTCGCGTGATGCGGATGTACACCGGCGGTCGCGAAGAGCGTTCCAGGATGTAGTCGGGCGAGAGAGAGCGCGGCACGCGAGCTCGCGCCCGAAGAGCCCGTGATGATCATCTGCTCCACGCCGACTGCCGCGGCGCGGGCGATCACTGCATCGCGGTCCGCATCGTAGCTGTCGTGAGCCAGATTGATGCCAATGTCGATGAGCGGGGCGGCGCTGGCGGGAAGGGCGGCTGGTGCCGTGCCTGTGATATCGTTCTCAGCCATGGTTGGAGCGCATTCTACTGGAGGAGGCGGGTTCCGGCCGGCGGCGCGGCTCGGCTCGGCCCTGCTCCTCGCGATGCTGGCGTCCGTCTCGACTATCACCGTTGCCGCAGCGCCTGCAGTCGTGGCGGCGAGCGGCACACCATCAAGCGCACATTGGGTGGAAGTCGAGAGCCGCATCGAGAGCAGCTATTTCCAGCAGGATGCGGCGGGCCTTCAGGCGTTGGCCGCCACCCTGCCCGACGACCCGAGTGAGGGCGCGCAGAATACGAGCGCGGTGGAGTGGCGCAGTTACTACGCCGCGCTCCTCTCTTACCGGCTCGCCCTGCTCGCCAAAGACAACGAGGAGCGGGCCTGGCTGGCTGCGCAGGGCTGTATCGACCGTCTCAACCGCGCGCTCGTCATCGACACTGGCTCCGCGGAGGCACTCGCGCTGCAGGCCGCCTGTCTCGCACTGCAGAGCCGCCTCGACCCCTGGCGCTCGCCGCTCGCCGCGCCATTGAGTCTCGCGCGCATCGACAAGGCTCTGACACTCGCCCCGCACAACCCCAGAGTGCTGCTGCTCGGCGCTCTGGCTGCACGGGATCGGCCGCGGTTCTTCGGCGGCGATACCGACCAGGCGTTCTCGCTCCTGGAGAAAGCGGTGTCTGAATTCGAGCGGCAGCCGGGTCAGGCGCGCGGGGTGCCGGGCTGGGGCGCCGCAGATGCGTTCACCGACTTGGCACAGGATTATCTCGCACGCGGCCAGGCGGTCGCCGCCCGCAACGTGCTCGAGCGGGCGCTGCTCGTCGCGCCGGACTTCTCGCAGGCGCGCCGGCTCATGGCGGAGATCGTGTCCGGGTAGACAACGACGGGAGGGGTCCGAGTGGCGAACTACAGGCCGAGCGGCCGTCCGCGGGCGATCTCGGCGCGCGCGCTATACTAGGCAGATCGTCGAGTTCCTGACCTTCGCCGCCGATCGGGTGCCGTATCCGGTAGGGGAGTTTCCGGCCTGAGGAGCGGCGCTGAGCCCGATATGTCATCCGAGTCCGACAAGACACACCTCATCCATCAGCTGAGGATCGACAGGTCTGACCGCGAGGAGACCGCCATCCGTCATCGGAAATGGTGGCTGCCGACCGGCATCGTGGCAGCCGTGATCGCTGCCGCGGCCATAGTCCTCCTCACCCGCAACAGTGCGATCGAGGTGAGCGAGGCCACGGCGGTCGCGGCCTCCGCGAGCGCTGCGCCGGCCGCGATTCTGCAGGCGACAGGTTATGTGACCGCTGAGCGCGAGGCGACGGTCTCCTCCCAGATCCAGGGGCAGTTGACCCAGGTGTATGTGCAGGAAGGCGAGCACGTTCAGCGCGGGCAGATCCTGGCACGCTTGGACGACAGCACCCAGCGCGCGACGGTGGAGCAGGCCAATGCACAGGTGGCGGCCTCCGAGGCGCAGCTGCGCCAGGTAGAGGTGCAGCTCGCCCAGGCCCGGCGCGATCTCGCGCGCGATCAGGCCCTCATCGGCCAGCATCTGGTCTCCGAGCAGGCGCTCGAGACCGCACAGACCCAGGCCGCCGCGCTCGCCGCGCAGGAGCTGAGTCAGCGACGCGCCGTGGCGGTCGCCCGGGCCGGACAGCAGGCGGCGAAGGTGCAGGAGGATTACACCGTCGTGCGCGCCCCATTCGAGGGCGTGGTGGTCGACAAAGCCGCCCAGATGGGCGAGACGATCTCGCCATTTTTCGGCGGCGGCGGCTTCACGCAGACCGGGATTGCGACCATCGTCGACATGACCTCCCGCGAGGTCGATGTCGATGTGAACGAAGCCTACATTCACCGGGTGACTGCGGGACAGCCGGCGACGGCGGTGCTGGATGCCTATCCTGACTGGAACATCCCGGCCCACGTCATCGCCATCGTGCCGACGGCCGACAAGAGCAAGGCGACCGTCAAGGTACGCATCGCGTTCGAGAAGCTCGATCCGAAAATCCTGCCTGACATGGGGGTGAGGGTGTCATTTCTGCAGGACCAGTCGGGGCCGGCGAGCGGCCCGGCAGAGTCATTGCCGGCCGGTACGGTCTGGGTGCCTGCCTCCGCCGTCGTGCAGCGTGACGGCCGTACGGTCGTCTTCATCATTCAGGGGGAGAGGGCGCGCGCGGCCCCGGTGACGGCCGGTACGAGTCAGGGTGACCTGCGGGCGGTGCAGGGTATTGCCAGCGGAACGTCCGTGGTGCAGTCACCTCCAGCACGCCTCAGCGACGGTGAGCGCGTAGCCGTGAAAGCAGATCATGGGTAAGGTAGCCAGTCACCCGCGATGAGCCAACGGCGGGATGACAATTGTCATCTTGACGGGTGATGAACCGCACTGGGTGTGCGGCCTTCGATACGGGATCCTTGCGCCACCGCTGAACGATGGACGGCGCGAATGAACACGAGAGATGCAGCCGCTAGGGGAGTGATTGCCATGAGCCCACTGGTCGAGATCCGCAACCTGAGCAAGGTATACACGCGCGGACGACAGAAGATCGAGGTGCTGCACCACGTCAATCTCGACATCGCTCCGGGGGATTTCCTCGCGCTCATGGGACCCTCGGGCTCGGGAAAGACCACGCTCCTCAATCTGATCGGCGGCCTCGATTCGCCGACCGAGGGGACGCTGAGCGTCGGCGGCCAGCGGATCGACCGGCTCGGCCAGAGCGCCCTTGCCCGCTGGCGGGCCTCGAACGTCGGCTTCGTATTCCAGTTCTACAACCTGCTGCCGATGCTCTCGGCCACGAAGAACGTGGAGCTGCCGCTGCTGCTCACCAAGCTGCCCGCGGCCAAGCGCCGCAGTCATGCGGGCGTCGCGCTCGAGCTCGTGGGCCTCGCCGATCGCGCGGCACACAAGCCGGGAGAGCTCTCCGGTGGACAGCAGCAGCGCGTCGCCATCGCACGCGCCATCGTTTCCGATCCGACACTGCTCGTCTGCGATGAGCCGACGGGCGATCTCGACAGGCAGTCGGCAGTGGAAGTGTTGACGCTGCTGCAGCGGCTCAATCGCGATCATGGCAAGACCGTCGTGATGGTGACCCACGATCCGAAGGCTGCCGAATATGCAACCCATACGCTGCACCTCGACAAGGGAACCCTCGTAGAGGGGGTCGTCGCGGCCGAGAAGGCGGCCCAGGCAGGATCGTGAAATACTTCAATCTCATCTGGGCGGCGCTCTTCAGGCGCAAGACCCGCACCCTCTTCACGCTCCTCTCGGTGATGGCGGCGTTCCTGCTCTTCGGCCTGCTCAACTCCGTGCGCGAGGCGTTTTCCTCCGCCGGTCACAGCGTCGCCGGGGCGAGCCGCCTCATCACCATCTCCAAGGTGAGCTTCACGATGGAGCTGCCGCAGAGCCTCTACATGCGTATTCAGTCGGTGCCGGGGGTCGGCAAGGCCACGTACGCGAATTGGTTCGGCGGCGTCTATCAGGATCCGAAGAACTTCTTTGCGAACGAGGCGGTCCCGCCTGGTTTCTTCGACGTGTACACGGACTTCGAGCTGCCCACGGCCGCGCGGCACGCGTTTGCGACGACGCGCACGGGTGCCGTCGTCGGGGCGAGCCTCGCCAAGCGCTTCCACTGGAAGATCGGCGACAAGATCCCGCTTCAGGCTACGATCTTTCCGCAGAAGGACGGCTCCAACACCTGGACTTTCGATCTGGTCGGCATCTACCACATCGCCAACCCCCGCGAGCGGCAGCAGGAGGACGCGCTCTTCTTCAACTGGAAATACTTCGATGAGGCGCGCCAGTTCGGCAACGGCAAGGTGGGCTGGTACATCACCAAGGTCGCGCAGCCGAAAGATGCCGATCGCGTGGCACAGGCCATCGATGCGATGTCCGCCAATTCCGACCACGAGACCAAGACTCAGAGCGAGGATGCCTTCCAGGCTGCCTTCGTGAGCCAGTTCGCCGACATCGGCCTCATCGTGGGCTCGATCATGGGGGCAGTGTTCTTCACGCTCGTGCTGCTCACGGGCAACACCATGGCTCAGGCCGTGCGCGAGCGCGTGCCCGAGCTTGCGATCCTGAAGACGATCGGCTTCTCGAATCGGAGCGTGCTCCTCCTGGTGCTCGCGGAATCGGTACTGCTGCTCGCGATCGGCGGGGCGGTTGGACTCGCGCTCGCCGAGCTCGCCGTGAGCGTGATACGGACTCAGATCGGAGCTCAGATCCCGATGGTGCCGGTGGGTCTCACGATCTGGCTGCAGGGCCTGGCTCTCATGGCGTTCATCGGCCTCCTGGTCGGTGTGCTGCCGGCGCGCCGGGGCATGAGGCTGCGGATCGTGGACGCCCTTGCGGGCCGCTGAGCGGAGCGATGTTGATGCGAAAATTCGGCATAGTCCTCGCGATCGTTGCTGCGGCCATCGTGCCGGTGATCGCCCTGGTGACGCTTCCGGCCTGGGCGATTCTCGTGGGTATCGCGCTCCTCGGCGCATGGCTCGCGCTCACGCGCACCGGGCGTCAGGCCTGGTCGGCCACTGCAGTCGGCATCGCGACCATTCCGCAGCGCCTCGGATCATCCTCGGTCGTGGTCGTCGGCATCGCAGGAGTGGTCGGCGTGCTCATCGCGCTGCTCGCGATGGCAGAGGGATTCCGCTCCACGCTGCAACAGACGGGGAGCGATGACACTGCGATCGTGCTGCGCGCCGGCTCGCAGACGGAGATCAACTCGGTGGTCGACTCCGATACCATCCACGTGGTCGCGGAGGAGCCGCAGGTGATGCGGGATGCACGCGGCCGGCAGATCGCCTCACCCGAAATCGTCGTCGACGCCTCGATCCCCAAGAAGGGGAGCACGCTCGATACCAATGTCGAGATCCGCGGAGTCGGAGAGCAGGTCTGGGAGCTGCACCCCCGACTGAGGATCATCGCGGGGCGGCGTTTCACGCCGGGATTGCGCGAGCTCATCGTGGGCAAGAATGCGGCGCGCGAGTTCGCGAACACGAGCATCGGCTCGAAGCTCGAATTGAACGGTGAGCCCTGGATCGTGGTCGGGGAATTCGACTCGGGTGATGCGCACGACTCGGAGCTCTGGGCCGACACCAACGTGGTCGCCACGACCTATCACCGCGGCAACAGTACGAGCTCGGTCACGGTGCGCCTCACGAGCGCGCGGCTCTTCGATGCCTTCAAGGCGGCGATCACCAGCAACCCGCAGCTGAAACTCCAGGTGCAGACGACGAGCACCTACTACAACGCGCAGTCCGAGGGGTTGACCAAGATAATCCGGATCCTCGGCACGACGGTCGCCGTGATCATGGCGATCGGCGCCATTTTCGGCGCACTCAACACCATGTACGCAGCCATCGCCACCCGCACCCGCGAGATCGCAACACTGCGCGCGATCGGGTTCCGGGGCGTGCCGGTGGTCGTCTCGGTGCTCATCGAGACGCTGTTGCTGGCAATCCTCGGCGGGGCAGTCGGCGCAGGCATCGCCTGGGCGCTGTTCGACAACTATACCGCCTCGACCCTGGGAGCCAACTTCAGCCAGGTGGTGTTCGAGTTCCGGGTGACGCCGGCGCTGCTCGCCGCAGGGCTCAAATGGGCGCTCGCCATCGGCTTCCTGGGCGGGCTCTTTCCGGCGTTGCGGGCGGCGCGCATGCCGGTGACGGACGGCCTGCGGGAGCTCTAAGGCTTCGGCCCCGGGCCGATGCCGGTCCCGCCGAGCGGGGTCGTCTGTGCCCGCTCGCCAAACCCGGCGATGAGGGGGCGGCCTGCCGTCATGGCTTCTCGCACCTGCGGAAGCTGCAGGGACGCCTTGTGGGCCTCCGCCGAATCCCAGACCTCGGTGACCCAAAGAGCATCCGCATCGGTGGCATCGGCCGCCACCACGTAACTGCGGCATCCCGGCATCGAGGCAGATGCCTTGATCAGAATGGAAGCGAGCTCTTTACGCGCGCCGGGGGTGGCGCGAATCTTCCCGATGAGACCGAACATGCTGCGGGCCTCCTCGAGGCTGCGGGCCGATGAGACGCCCAACACCAGAGGTGATATTGCAATTGCAGCCAACACTTCGCGGCGACGGGTAAGCATGGCGCGGCATGATAACAGCGCGCGGAAAACCATGACAACGGTCGAGCCTTCCCGAGGAGGCGCTCAGGCCCACTCAGGCGCCTGTCCGGCCTTCCACTTGATGCTGCAGCCGATGCTCGGGGTCTGCTTCGTGAGGCGTTTGCCGGCGAGGAGGGCATCCGCTGCGGCGCGCAGGTCGCTGCCCGTGGCCGGCGAGCCCTTGCCGGGCCTCGTGTCATCGAACTGGCCGCGATAGGCGAGCTTGCCCGCAGCATCGAACAGGAAGAAGTCCGGCGTGCAGATCGCCTGATAAGCCTTGGCCACTTCCTGGGTCTCATCGAGAAGATAGGGAAAGGTGAATCCTTTCTGCGTGGCGATGCGCGCCATGCTCTGGGCGTTGTCCTCCGGATAGGCCACGACATCGTTGGAGTTGATCGCGACGATCGCGATACCCTTCGGCCCATACTCGCGGGCAAACGCGACGAAGGCATCGAGCACGTGCTTGACGTAGGGACAGTGGTTGCAGATGAAGGCCACCAGCAGGCCCTTCGAGCCGGCAAAATCCTTCAGCGCAAAGCGATGGCCGGCGGCATCGGCGAGGGCGAAGTTCGGCGCCGGCGTACCGAGCGCCAACATGCGGGACTCTTTTGCGGCCATGCGTTCTCCTACATCGCGGCGAGCGCCGCACAGAGCGCCTCGACGTGGCGCTCGTCCTGATCCCAGGAGGCGACCAGGCGCACGGTGCCCGAGGCGGGCGATCCCCAATCGTAGAATTCAAAGCCTGCGGCCCGCAAGGACGTTTTCTCATCGATGCCAAGCTCGAGGAACACCTCGTTCGCTTCGACCGGATGCAGGAGGCGCCTGCCCGCAGCCTCTGCGAGGCGCCGCGCCAGGGCGTTGGCGCGCTCGGCGTTGCCTCGCCAGACGCCCGACTCGATATAGGCGAGCAGCTGTGCCGAGACGTAGCGGGACTTCGAGAGCAGCTGGCCGGCGCGCTTGCGCCGCAGCTCGAAGTCGCGCACCAGCTCGGGCTCGAAGAACACCACCGCCTCGGCGCCGAGCGCCCCGTTCTTGGTTGCGCCGAAGCAAAGCACGTCGACTCCCACACGCCACGTGACATCGCCGGGATGACACCCGAGGTAGACGAGCGCGTTCGCAAAGCGGGCCCCATCCATCTGCACGTGCAGTCCGCGTTGGTGTGCGACGTCGCAGAGCGCTGCAAGCTCGGCGGGTCGGTATGCCGTGCCAAGCTCGGTTGCCTGACTGATCGATACCACCGCCGGCTGTACACTGTGCACGGAAACAGGATGTGCATCGAGCGCCGCAGTCAGAGTCGCGGCGCTGAGCTTGCCGTCGGCGCCCCCGAGCAGCTCGAGCTGGGCGCCGCTCGTGAAGAAGCCGGGCGCACCGCACTCATCCGTCACGATATGGGCATCAGGGTGGCAGTAGATCGAGCCGTACGGGGGCGACAACACCGAGAGTGCCAGAGAGTTGGCCGCGGTGCCCGTGGCAACGACGAATGCGCGCACTTCCGTCCCGAAGAAAGCACCGAGCACCTCGTTCAGACGGCCCGTCCAGGGATCGTTGCCGTAGGCGGCCGCGAGGCCGCGGTTGGCCTCCGAAAGGGCAGCGAGTACCTCCGGACAGATGGACGCGTTGTTGTCGCTGACGAAGCGCATGGTGGCTTTCACTCCACCCTCCAGCGGAATGACCACGCCCCGAAGGCGAGAAAGACCAGTGTCGTCACCGCAAGATAGATGAGGTTGGGTGTGATCCGCCCGATGCCCGCGCCTTCGAGCATGACGGCCCGTGCGGCGTCGATCACCTGCGTCAAGGGGAAGATGTCCGCCGCCCACTGCACCCATCGGGGCGAGCCCTCGATCGAAAACCAGACGCCCGAGAGGAGCATCATCGGCCAGGTGAGGAGGTTGAGCAGGCCCCCGACCAGCTCCTCGCTGGCAAAGCGCGCGGCGATCGTCAGACCGAGCGCGATCATCGACAGCGACCCGAGCACCGCGAGGAGGAGGAGGAGAGCGATGCTCCCGGCATTGTGGAAGTGGATGATCGCCGCGATCGCGACGTAGAGGATCGCAGTCACGAAAATGATGAGGCTCAGGCGCGAGAGCACCTGGGCGCTCAGGAATTCGAATGCGCTCAAGGGAGTCGCGTGCAGCCGTTTGAGAAAGCCGCTCTTGCGGTATCGCAATACCACGTAGCCCACGCCGAAGAGGCAGCTGAACATCATGTTCATGGCGAGGATGCCTGGAAAGAGCCAGTCGACGTAGCGGACCGCCTGGCCCGTCACCGGCTGGCGCCGCGCGCCGGAGCCGGTGGCGATGAGGAGCTTCTCCACGATGTAACCCTTCGGCGAGTCGGTGTTGACCCAGTAGCGGGCCGTCCCCTCGAGGTCGAGGAGCAGATCGATGCTCTGGTGGGTCACCTTGTAGAGACCGTCGGCCTCACTGTGGATCGGCACGGACTGCACGTAGCGCTCGTGAAGAAAAGGATTGGCGTGTGTGTCGATCGTGTTGCCGATGACGCCCACCGTGAAGAGTGGACGCGGCGGCCCGCCGAAGATGAATCCCATGCCGATCACGACGCCCAGGGGCAGCAGCAGCGTGAAGAGCAGCGTGGGGCGGTCTCTCAGGAACTCTAGGTTGCGCGCATGCCAGACCGCGAGGAGTCTCTTCATCATGTCCTCAGCTCCTTGCCGGTGAGCTCGAGGAAGAGGTCCTCGAGGTTCGCGGGTCGGATGCGCAGGTTGCGTAACGGCACCCGCGCCTCGATGAGTGCCCGCAGCGTGCCGTCGAGATCGTGCGTGCTGATCTCGACACGGTCGCTCGCGTCGATGAGTTTGAGCGGCAGTTGTCGTGCGACCTCGGGAAATTCGTGACGCGGCAACTCGAGGAGCACCTCGGAGAAGTGCTCGGTGAGGAGCTGCTGCGGCGCGCCCTGTGCGACGATGCGCCCCCCATCCATGATGGCGATCTCGTCGCAGAGAAGCTGCGCCTCCTCCATGTAGTGGGTGGTGAGGATGATCGTCTTGCGCCGCGCCTTGATCGATTCCACCAGCTCCCAGAAGTTGCGCCGGGCCTGAGGGTCGAGGCCCGTGGTCGGCTCATCGAGGAACAGCACCTTCGGATCGTTCACCAGCGCGATTGCGAGCAGCAGCCGCTGTTGCTGCCCGCCCGAGAGCTTGCGGTTGTCGCGGCTCGCGAGCTTCTCGAGCGCACACACCTTGAGGACCTCATCGACATCGAGTCCCTGTCCGTAGAGGCCGCGAAACAGCGCCACACTCTGGCGGACGCTCAGAAAATCCTGCAGCGCCGTCTTCTGGAAGAGGATTCCGGCCTCCTCGCGAAAGCGGGCGCCGAGGGGCTCGCCGCGGTAGCGCACCTCACCCGAGGTCGGCGGCAGGATTCCCTCCATGATCTCGATGGTGGTCGTCTTGCCGGCCCCGTTGGGTCCCAGGAGCCCGAAGCAGGTGCCCTCGGGCACGGCGAAGGAGACGCCGTCCACGGCGGTGACGGACGGATATTGTTTGACGAGGTTGTGGACTTCGAGGATCGGTGCGATCTCGGGCACGGCATCTCCTGGCCGGACGCGCCGCATGTGCCGCGCCCTCGACTGGTATTATGGGGTGGCCACGGATTTTGCCGCCACGGGTCGATGATTTCCAATATGGTGACGTCCCAGTTGCCGTTATGGTCCGACAAGGACGCCACCGAAGGGTGGAGCGTCCGCGAGAGCCAGCGTGCGCGGCGATTGACGGTACGCGTCTTTCACACAGGCCGCGTGGAAGTCGTGGTGCCCTTCAGGACTTCCGCGCGTGCGGTGGAGCGCTTTCTCGAGCGGCATCGCCTCTGGATCGAGCGCAAGCGCGATGAGGCGCGGTTGCGGGCGGGTCCGCCGATGCCTTTCCCCCCGCCGCGGATCGAGCTCCCCGCGTGCGAGGAGACCTGGCACATTCACGTTTCCGGCGGAGTGGGCAGGGCGCGGATCGCCTCATCGGCGTCGGGCCTGCTGGTCCTCGCAGGCGGTGTGGGGACGGGCCAGCGTCAGGCGCTGCGGCGGTGGCTCACGGAGCGGGCGGACCAGGTGCTCCCGCCCATTCTTGCAGAGTGCGCGCGCGAGCACGGCTTCAGCTACGACCGCGTCCTCATCCGGCGCCAGCGGACACGATGGGGAAGCTGCTCGACGCGCGGCACGATCAGCCTCAACTGTTGCCTCCTCTTCCAGCGTCCACCGGTGGTGCGGTATCTCATGGTCCACGAGCTTGCTCATACGCTACACATGAATCACTCGAGGCGGTTCTGGCAGCGGGTGGCGCGCCACTGCCCGGAGTACCGCAGCCTCGACAGGGAGCTGCTCGATGGCTGGCGCCGGGTTCCGGACTGGGTGTTCGGCGACGACGCATCATGAGCCCGAAGCGCTACGACAAGTCCGAGCGGGTGGACCTCACCGGCGAGGCGATCCATTGGGATCTCGGCTCCTCGCTTTCCTACGGAGAGTACCTGCACCTCGATAAGCTCCTCGATGCGCAGAAGCCGCTGTCCTTCGAGCACGACGAGATGATGTTCATCATCGTGCACCAGACTTCGGAGCTGTGGATGCGTCTGATGTTGCACGAGCTCGGGGGCGTACTCGAGTGCGTGCGGCGCGATGACCTCGACCCTTCCTTCAAGATGCTTGCGCGCATCTCACGCGTGCAGACCCAGCTCATCTCCACGTGGGAAGTGCTCTCGACGATGACGCCGTTCGAGTATTCGGCATTTCGCAATGCGCTCGGACGCTCGTCGGGCTTCCAGTCCTTCCAGTACCGCATGCTCGAATTCCTTCTCGGCAACAAGCACGCAGAGATGCTCGCGGTGCACAAGCGCGACCCGAAGGCCTATGCGGCCCTGCAGCGCGTGCTCGAGACGCCATCGCTCTACGATGAGGCACTGCGGCTCTTGAGCCGCCGCGGCTACGGCATCCCGGAAGACTATCTGACACGCGACTTCAGCGAGCCCTATCGGGCGAGCAAGCAGGTGGCGGGCGCCTGGCTCGGGGTCTATCACAACGCGGAGAAGGACTGGGACCTCTACGAGCTCGCCGAGCGGCTGGTGGACCTCGATCACAACTTCCAGCTCTGGCGCTGTCATCACCTGAAGACGGTGGAGCGCATCATCGGCTACAAGCCCGGCACCGGCGGTACGGGCGGAGTGTCCTATCTCGCCAAGGCGCTCGAGCTCAAGTTTTTCCCCGAGCTCTGGCAGATCCGCACTTCGATGTAGTGATCCTGCGGCGGCGGCCGCCGCTCAATGCCAATCCACGCAGGAGATTCCGGCCCGGACGGCTTCGAGCCGAGCGGCGGATGACCCGTTGACGAGCACGCCGCGCTCTACGAGCTTCAGATGCGCGAGGTCGCTCGCGGCGTTGCCGTAAGCCACCGCCTGCACACCCTCATGACGTGCGCGCAGCGCGGCGACGCATCGTGCCTTCTCCTCGCCCCGGCGGTTGGGTGTCGTCAACGAGCCGCGCAGGCGATCGCCCTTCCAGCGTACGCCGGTGCAGATGACCTCCTGGAATCCGAGCGTTTGGCCGATCGCCGGTACATAGAGGTCCGTGCTGGCACTGAGGAGCACCAGATGATCGCCGGCGCGTGCGTGCGCGTGGATCGCCGCGAGTGCCTGCGGAAAGAGGCTGTCCGCCACGAGGCGTCCGACGAACGTCGCGGTCCAGCGCTCGAGGCGCTTGCGGTGGGAACCGCCGAGAGCGGCGCGGATGAATGCCGACTTGAGTCCCCCGCGACCGGTGAGACCCACGGCGTAAGCGAGCAGCACCGGCAGCATGAGGAGCAGCAATGGAGCCCGCCAGAGCCGCCTGCGGAGGAAGTAGCCGAACACATACGGCGCGAGCGTGTCGTGCCGCGTGATCGTCCCATCCAGATCGAAGATCGCCAGACGCACCTGTTGCGCCTATGGCGTCCGTCGCATCCGCACGGGCAGCTCAGCCGCCTCGGCCGGAGCCGACGAGCTGCCGCAGCACGTACTGGAGGATGCCGCCGTGACGGTAGTATTCGCGCTCCTTCGGCGTATCGATCCTGACACGCGCCGTGAAAGTGATCGGCTTGCCGCCTTCGGCCGGAGTTGCCTTCGCGGTGACCTCCTTGGCGTCGCCGCTCTTCAGGCCGCTGATCTCGAACACCTCGCGGCCGCTCAAGCCGAGCGACTTCGCGCTCTCTCCCGGCTGGAACTGCAGCGGCGCGACGCCCATGCCGATCAGGTTCGAGCGATGGATGCGCTCGAAGCTCTCGGCGAGGACGGCACGCACGCCGAGGAGCATGGTGCCCTTGGCCGCCCAGTCGCGCGAGGAGCCGGTACCGTACTCCCGGCCCGCGAGAATGATGAGGGGCGTGCGGTCCTGCTTGTACCGCATGGCGGCATCGTAGATCGACGCCTGCTCGCCGCTCGGCAGGTGGACGGTGATGCCACCCTCGACGCCTGGCACGAGCTGATTGCGCAGCCTGATGTTGGCGAAGGTGCCGCGCATCATCACTTCGTGGTTGCCGCGGCGCGCGCCGTAGGAATTGAAATCCGCCGGCTTCACCCCCTGCTCGATGAGGTAACGGGCGGCAGGGCTCGATTTGGCGATGTTGCCGGCCGGAGAGATGTGGTCGGTCGTGACCGAGTCGCCGAGCACCGCGAGCGCCCGCGCGCCTTGGATGTCACTGAGCGGCGCAGGCGTCGGGCCCATGCCCTCGAAATAGGGCGGGTTCTTGACGTAGGTCGACTTCGCATCCCAGGTGTAGAGCTTGCCCGCAGGCACCTTGATGCTGCTCCAGTGCTCATCACCGGCGAATACGCCCGCATAGCTCTGTTGGAACATCTTCGAGTCGATCGAGCGCGTGAGCAGTTCCTGCACCTCGTGATCGCTCGGCCAGATGTCCTTGAGGTACACGGGCTTGCCGTCGGTGCCGGTCCCGAGCGGCTCGGTCGTGAGGTCGAGGTCGAGCGTCCCGGCCAGGGCATACGCGACCACGAGCGGCGGGGAGGCGAGGAAGTTCATCCGCACCTCGGGATGCACCCGTCCTTCGAAATTGCGGTTGCCGGAGAGCACCGAGCAGGCCGTGATGTCGCCCGCCTTGACGCCGGCTGAGATCTCGGGCTTGAGGGGACCTGAGTTGCCGATGCAGGTGGTGCAGCCGTAGCCCACGAGGTCGAAGCCGGTTGCCGCGAGATCATCGAGCACGCCCGCGCGCTTGAAGTAGTCGGTGACGACGCGCGAGCCGGGGGCGAGGCTGGTCTTCACCCACGGTTTGGCCTTGAGGCCGCGCTGGCGCGCCTTGCGGGCAATCAAGCCCGCGCCGAGCATGACCGAGGGGTTCGAGGTGTTGGTGCAGCTCGTGATAGCGGCGATCAGCACCGCCCCGTCCTTGAGCTCGAAGCTCGAGCCATCGAGCGTCACTTTCGCCGTGCCCTGCGCATTGGCGCTCGTCGCCTTGTTGCGGGCTGCGCGCTCCTCGGATGCCTTCTTCGCGTTGCTCTCGTAAGTGCTCTTGGCCGTCTTGAGCGGTACGCGATCCTGCGGCCGG
This sequence comes from Steroidobacteraceae bacterium, assembly GCA_036273735.1. Lineage (GTDB taxonomy): Bacteria > Pseudomonadota > Gammaproteobacteria > Steroidobacterales > Steroidobacteraceae > 13-2-20CM-66-19. The sequence continues at coordinate 35,217 of DASUHA010000119.1, forward strand.
CGGGGCCCTGCGAGGCTCGGCTCCACGGTACCGAGATCGAGCTCGAGGACATCCGTGTACTGCGCGGGCTGCTCGCCCTGGTTGCGCCAGAGGCCCTGATGCTTTGCATAGGCCGTGACGAGGTCGATCCGCTCGCGCGGGCGGCCGGAGAGCTCGAGATAGCGGACGGTCTCCTCATCGATGGGGAAGATGCCGCAGGTGCTGCCGTATTCCGGCGCCATGTTGGCGATGGTGGCGCGGTCGGCGAGCGGCAGGGATGCCAGCCCGTCGCCGAAGTACTCCACGAACTTGTCGACGACGCCTTTCTTGCGCAGGATCTCGGTGACGGTGAGCACGAGATCGGTCGCGGTGGCGCCGGGCCTCAGGCGCCCGAGGAGACGAAAGCCGATGACCTGCGGAATGAGCATGGTCACCGGCTGGCCGAGCATCGCCGCCTCGGCCTCGATGCCGCCCACACCCCAGCCGAGGACGCCGAGGCCATTGATCATGGTCGTGTGCGAATCGGTGCCGACCAGCGTGTCAGGATAAGCGCTGCGGTTGCCGTTCTTCTCCGCATCGAAGATGACACGGCCCAGGTACTCGAGGTTGACCTGGTGGACGATGCCGGTGCTCGGCGGCACGACGGCGAAGTTGTGGAAGGCGGACTGGCCCCAGCGCAGGAACGCGTACCGCTCGAGGTTGCGGGCAAACTCGATGCGCGTGTTCTCGGCAAGGGCCTGGGCGCTGCCGTACGCATCGACCTGCACGGAATGGTCGATCACGAGCTCTGCGGGAGCGAGCGGATTGACACGCTCGGCATCACCCCCGAGGCGCACGATGGCATCGCGCATGGCGGCGAGGTCCACCACGCAGGGGACACCGGTGAAGTCCTGGAGGATCACCCGCGAGGGGGTGAAGGCAATCTCGTACGCAGGTGCCGCCGAGGGCTCCCAGGCGAGCAGCGCCTCGATGTCTTTTCGAGTTACATTGACGCCATCCTCGAAGCGCAGCAGATTCTCGAGCAGGATCTTGAGCGAGTAGGGCAGCCGTGCGACCTTCTCCCGCGGCAGTGCCGCCAGGCTGAAGATCTCGTACGAGCGGCTGCCGACTGCGAGGCTCGAGCGCGCCTTGAAGCTGTTCGTCATGACTCTCTCCTGAAAGAGCGGCGCGGATTATATAGGCGATCCCCATGGGTTGCGCGCAGGCCCAACGGCGTTCACGAGGCGAACCCTGTCCGTCAAGCGGCGCTGCGCGCCGATAGATCCGCAGTCGCGGAGCACGTGCTCTCGATGACGGCGCCTCCCAGGCAGCGCTCGCGGTCGTAGATCACCGCGTACTGTCCAGGTGTGACCGCGCGCTGTGGCTTCTCGAAGCGAATCCGCGCGCTGCCGTCGCCGCGCGGCTCGAGCACGGCCGCCTGGTCCGCCTGCCGATAGCGAACCTTCACCCCGCAGGCAAACGGCCCGCTGCGCGGCTCGCTCAGCCAGTGGATGGGGCCGCTCGTGAGCGCCGAGCTGAGCAGGAGCGGGTGATCGTGTCCCTGCACGACGATGAGGGCGTTGCGGACCGTATCCTTGCGGGCGACGAACCAGGGAAGCTCCGCGTGATGTGCGCGTCCGCCGATCCCAAGTCCCTCGCGCTGGCCCAGCGTGTAGAAGGCGAGGCCGCGATGCACGCCGAGCGGCTCGCCATCGGCGGACTCGATGGGTCCCGGGCGATCGGCGAGAAAGCGGCCGAGAAACTCGCGAAAGGGCCGCTCGCCTACGAAGCAGATGCCGGTGCTGTCGGGCTTGTCGAACACCGGCAGTCCCGCCCATCGTGCCCGCTCGCGGACCGCACCCTTCTCGAGCTCTCCGATCGGCATCAGGGTGTCGCCCAAGTGCCCGATCCCGACCGCATGGAGGAAGTAGCTCTGATCCTTGGCTGCATCGCGCGCCTTGTGGAGCTCGGCGCCCGTGGGCTCCCTGAGGATGCGCGCGTAGTGGCCTGTCGCGAACCGCCTGGCGCCGAGCCGACGGGCGTAGCTCAGTGCCACACCAAACTTGATCTCACGATTGCACAGCACATCCGGGTTGGGCGTGCGCCCGGCACTGTGCTCGGCCAGGAAATGCTGAAAGACACGCTCACGATACTCGGCCGCGAAGCTGACGCGATGCAGCGGAATACCGAGCTCGTGCGCGACGGCGCGGGCATCCTGAAAGTCCTGTGCGGCGGTGCAGTAGCCGTCATCGTCCTCTTCCCAGTTGCTCATGAAGAGTCCGTGGACTTCCCATCCCTGCTCCTTGAGGAGGAGGGCCGCGACGGCGGAGTCGACACCACCGGACAGGCCCACGATGACACGATCGCTCATGAACAGCGGCCCTCTCAGAGTCCAACCGCCGCGACTGCCCGCGCGGAGCCCAGGTCGAGAGCCGCCACCGAGGCGAGCGGCTGACGGTGGCCTGCCAGATAGTCACCGACGCAGCGCAACACCAGAGGACTGCGCAGTTGGGGCTCGCGGCCCTTGAGCTCGGCGTGAGTCAGCCAATGTGTGGCGATGATGCCCCTGTCGAGCGCCTGACCGTTGCGGTGATCGCTGACGCTGCCGGTGAATGCGAAGCGCTTGGTCATTCGGCCAGTGCCGGGATGACGCCAGAGGTAGACCCCGAGCAGCTCGTCTGCAGAGAAGAGCCAGGCGGTCTCTTCACGAACCTCACGGACGACCGCCTCGAGCAGCGTCTCGCCACGCTCGACGTGGCCCGCGGGCTGGTTGATGACCAGACGGCGGGATATACGCTCCTCGACGACGAGAAAGCGGCCGTCCGTCTCCGTCACGGCGGCAACGGTGATCTCCATAGCTGCGATTATAGCCGTGCCACTGACCATCCTGGTGGCGGGCGCTCCAGCCCGCGCATCCGTGCGCGGTCGTTCGGGCGGATCGACGACACGTTAAGTGTCGTCGACTAAAGGCACCGCCCTCACCCGTCGAGGCAGGGCGGCCCTGAACCTCTAACCGCGGCGAGTGGCGCGCAGACCGTGCTCGGGGGCGCTGGCGTCCCAGATCTGGTCGAATTCCTGCAGGTAGAGGCGCGCGGCCGGGGGATTGTTGATGTCCGCGATGCCGTCCCAGGTATCGGAGCGCATGCGGTAGACGATGGCCCGATCGTCGGCAATGAGATAGGCCGAGGCACGCTGGCGGGCCTCTGCCGCGACGTAGCGCATGTCGATGCAGCTCGAGAGCCGCCGTCCCATGGCCACGAAGCGGTTGCTGTCCCGCATGACCCGTGTCGGCTCGGCGAGCAGCACCCGCACCTTGGCGAAGCTGCGCGCCAGGACGAAGTGCTTGATCACCTCGAGAAATGCCGTCTGGTCGTAGAGGTCGGGCTCGAGATCGGGGGTGTAAATCGAGATCAGCCGCTGAGCCGTGGCGGCCACCTGGCAAACGGCGCTGCGCACCTCCGGGAGGGTGGTGAGCACGGTGAGGACGTCCATGCCTCGGGCCGCCCGCGCGCCCTTGCTGCTCATCGACTCCGGTGAGTAGCGGGCGTTTGCGAGCTGAGCCAGCGCGCTTTTATGTTCGAGTTCCCCGTATTGAGCCACGAGCGGCTGCCGTCTTCGCCTGCGACATCGGCAGGCCCACCGATCTTAGAGAGGCGGCCCACTGGGTGGTTGTCGAATCCATCACGAATTCAGGTGCTTAGCCTGCGTTAATGAGTGGAAACCGAGGTCTGGTTCTCATTTTCGGCACGGCCAGCCGGGCAGAATTTGTCATATTCCCCGAGCCAGGCGTCCCGCAAGGCCGGTGTAGTCGAGCGGTCGCAGCGTCTTCAGCCGACGCTTCTCTTCCGCGGACAGCGGCAGGCTTTCGATGAGCTCCGCGAGCGCACGCTGATCGATCGCGCGTCCGCGCGTGTGTTCCTTGAGGCGCTCGTATCCCTCCGGTATTCCCGCTGCGCGCAGGACGGTTTGAACGGCCTCGCCGAGGACCTCCCAAGCATCCTGGAGATCTGCAGTCAGTGTTGCCGCGTTTGCATCGACCTTACCGAGACCGCGGCCGAGCGCACGCCAGGCAATGAGTGTGTGGCCGAGTGCGACGCCAAGATTGCGCAGCACGGTGGAGTCGGTGAGATCCCGCTGCCAGCGCGAGATCGGCAGCTTGTCGGCGAAGTGGCGCAACAGGGCGTTGGCGATGCCGAGATTGCCTTCGGCATTCTCGAAGTCGATGGGGTTGACCTTGTGCGGCATGGTCGAGGAGCCGACCTCGGCCGCGGCCGCCCGCTGCTTGAGGTAGCCGAGGGAAATGTAGCCCCAGAAGTCGCGGCAGAGATCGAGGAGCACGACGTTGATGGCGGCGATGGCATCGCAGTACTCGGCGATCCAGTCGTGCGGCTCGATCTGCGTGGTGTAGGCATTGCAGGCGAGGCCGAGGGATTCGATGAAGCTGCGGCTCACCGCAGGCCAGTCGACGCCGGGCAACGCGGCATGGTGGGCGTTGAAGTTGCCGACGGCGCCGTTCCATTTGCCCAGGATCTCGACCGCGCCCCAGCGCCGCTCCGCACGGCGCAGCCGTGCGACGAAGTTGGCAACCTCCTTGCCGAGTGTCGTCGGGCTCGCGGGTTGGCCGTGCGTACGCGCCAGCATCGGCGTGTCCGCTTCGCGATGAGCCAGAGCGGCGAGCTCGGTCGTGCGCTCCGTGAGCGTGCAAGCCAAGCGCCGGCGCGCCTCGCCGAGCAGGCGCGCATAGCTGAGATTGTTGATGTCCTCCGAGGTGCAGCCGAAGTGCACGAGCTCCAGGGAGGCTTCGCTCGCCCCGGCGGGCGCGAGCTGTTGGCGAACGTAGTACTCGACGGCCTTGACGTCGTGGTTGATGACTTGCTCGATGGCCTTCACCGACTTCGCGCAGTCCGCATCCGGCTCGCGCGCGAGGTCACGCGCGCGGGCGAGCGCGGCGGGAGCGAGAGCGGCACCTGCGAGCTGCGGCACCGCGGCCGCGAGATGCAGGAGCCACGCGGCCTCGATCCGCACGCGCTCGCGGATGAGCCCCGCCTCTGAGAGCAGCTCACGCAGCGGCTCGGTGGCGGCACGATAGCGGCCATCGACCGGCGAGAGTGCGGCCACTGCGGCAAGCGGCTCGGGGACAAGAGAATCCGGGCGGGAGTCGGCCATGCGCTATCATAACGCACGCGAGCTATGGAGCAGATGCCATGACGAGTTCCCACCGGATCGAGCACGACAGCATGGGCGAGCTGAAGGTGCCCGCGGATGCCCTCTGGGGCGCACAGACGCAGCGGGCCGTGGAGAATTTCCCGATCAGCGGCCTCACGATGCCGCGCGCCTTCATCGGTGCCGTGGGGCTCATCAAGCAGGCTGCCGCGCGCGCCAACACCCGCCTCGAGCTCCTCGATGCCGGGATCAGCCGCGCGATCGATGCCGCGGCGGCGGAGGTCGCGGCCGGGCGGCACGATGCGCAGTTTCCGATCGATGTCTTCCAGACCGGCTCCGGCACCAGCACGAACATGAATGCCAACGAGGTGGTCGCGACGCTCGCCGCGCGCCGCCTCGGCAAGGCCGTGCATCCCAACGATCACGTCAACATGAGCCAGAGCAGCAACGACGTGATCCCGACGGCGATCCACGTGAGTGCCGCGCTCAGCATGCACCGCGATCTCATCCCTGCGCTCGGCCACCTGCGCGATGCGCTGCTCGCGAAGGAGCGTGAGGTCGGCACCGTGGTCAAAACCGGCCGCACTCACCTCATGGATGCGATGCCCGTGACGCTGGGGCAGGAGCTCTCCGGCTGGCGGGCGCAGATCGAGAGCGGCCTCGCACGGCTCGCGGCGACCCAGCCGCGGTTGCACGCGCTCGCACAAGGCGGCACCGCAGTCGGCACCGGCATCAACGCGCATCCTGACTTCGGGGCCCGCTTCTGCGAGGCGCTGAGCGAGCTCGCGGGTGTTCCCTTCAGCCCGGCGCGCAACTACTTCGAGGCGCTCGCCTCTCAGGACACCGCCGTCGAGTTGTCCGGGCAGCTCAAGACCATCGCCGTCAGCCTGATGAAGATCGCCAACGACCTGCGCTGGATGAATAGCGGACCGCTCGCGGGGCTCGGTGAGATCGCACTGCCGGCGCTGCAGCCCGGCAGCAGCATCATGCCGGGCAAGGTGAACCCGGTGATCCCGGAGGCAACCGCCATGGTGGCCGCCCAGGTCATCGGCAACGACACCACCATCACGATCGCCGGGCAGTCGGGCAACTTCCAGCTCAATGTGATGCTGCCCGTGATCGCCTACAACCTGCTCGAGAGCATCCACCTGCTCGCCAACATCTCGCGGGCGCTCGCCGACCGCGCGATCGCCGGGTTCAAGGTGAATCTGGCGCGCCTCGGCGAGGCGCTCGAGCGCAATCCCATCCTGGTCACGGCGCTGAACCCGGTGATCGGCTACGAGAAGGGTGCCGCCATTGCGAAGAAGGCGTATGCCCAGGGCAGGCCGCTGCGCGAGGTTGCGCAGGAGATGACCGATCTCTCGCGTGAGGAGCTCGCGCGGCTCCTCGATCCCGCCGACCTTGCCCGCGGCGGCATCAAGGGCGGCACGAGCGGCGGTGGCTGAGACGGACGGCAGACCCCGGGAGGCGGCGGCAGCGCCGGCCGAGGTCCCTCCGGTCATCGACTGGCCGGCGAGGATCCGCGAGCGGCTCGCGGGCACTCAGCCGCGCCACGATCCCGAGGACTGGCTCGTTCCCGCGCTCACGGCGGAGCAGAGCCGCCCATTGCGGCGCTTCTTTCCGGCCTCGCCCGTCCCCGCGGCTGTGCTCATCCCCATCGTGGAGCATCCGGGTGAGCCCACGGTGCTCCTGACGCAACGAGCCACTCAACTGCGCAATCACGCCGGTCAGGTCAGCTTTCCCGGCGGCCGCATCGAGCCTCAGGACGGGAGCCCCACTGCGGCGGCACTGCGCGAGGCACGCGAGGAGATCGGGCTCGAGGAAGCCTGCGTGACGGTCGTCGGCTATCTGCCCGACCACGTCGTGATCAGCGGCTTTCGCGTCACTCCGGTGGTCGCGATGGTGCGTCCCGGCTTCAAGCTTTTCCTCGATGCGCAGGAGGTGGAGGATACTTTCGAGGTGCCGCTCTCCTTCGCATTCGATCCGCGTAATCACCGGCCGCGGGTACACCGCTTCCGCACGGCCGACGCGGAGGCCCAGATGTTCGACATCCCTTACGGCGACCGCAACGTCTGGGGCGCGACGGCCGGGATGCTCGTGACCCTCTACCGGCTCTGCATCGAGGGCAGCGCATGAGCGCCGAGGAGACGGGAAGAGCGCTCACGGAGCTCATCGAGTTGATGGCGCGGCTGCGCGATCCCGAGCGGGGTTGTCCCTGGGATCGCGAGCAGACCTTCCGCACCATCGCTCCGTACACGATCGAGGAAGCGTACGAGGTTGCCGATGCCATCGAGCGCGGCGAGCCCGAGCGGCTGCGCGGTGAGCTCGGCGATCTCCTTTTCCAGGTAGTGTTTCATTCGCGGATGGCCGAGGAGCGGAGTTGGTTCGACTTCGCGGCCGTCGCCCGCGGCATTTGCGAGAAGCTCATCCGCCGCCATCCGCATGTATTCGAAGGCGAGGGCGCGGGAGCCGATCTCGGCGAGCTCTCGCGCGTCTGGGAGGAGCAGAAGGCGCGTGAGCGTGCCGAGGCCGCCGGTGAGGACGCCGCCGCCGATCACAGCGCCCTGGCAGATGTACCGCGTGCATTGCCGGCGCTCACCCGGGCGGCGAAGCTCGGGCGGCGCGCCGCGCGGGTGGGCTTCGACTGGGATACGGTTGCGCAGGTTCGCGACAAGGTGCTGGAAGAAGTCCGCGAGATCGACCAGGAGCTCGCCGGGGAGCCGGGCACGGGCAGCGAGGACCGGCTGGGCGAGGAGATCGGGGACCTCCTCTTCGCGGTGGCGAATTGGGCCCTGCACCTCGACGTCGATCCGGAGGAGGCGCTGCGGGCCGCGAATACCAAGTTCGAGCGTCGCTTCCGGCGCATGGAGGCGCTGGCCTCGGCCCAGGGCACCCCGCTGGCCTCGCTCGATGCCGCCCAGTGGGATGTGCTCTGGCGGCAGGCCAAGCAGGACCTCAGCGCGGCAGCGCCGGCCGGGCAGGGCTCGGCGGACCGCTAGCGGTAATCCTCCGCAGGTTCCGCAAAGCCCGGGTCGCGGGTTCGATTCAGCCCGGATTCACGCTGATCGGGGTATGTTCCGCGGACATGAACGCCGTTCGATCTTGGGTGGTCGGTGGGCTCGCGCTCGTGCTCTCGAGTGGCGCGCTCGCGGTTTGCGCCCAGGGAGCGCGGCCTCCAGTCTCGCACGTGGCCGCGGGTCCGCCCGCTTCACACCGCCACGGTGGGGTATCCATGGACAAGGCCGTGCGGCTGGCGCAGCACCACTTCCGGGCGCGGGTCGTCCGGGCCGAGACGCAACGGCAAGGAGACCGTACCATCTACGTTCTTCGGATGCTGGATGACTCCGGACGGGTCTTCGCCGTCCGGGTCGATGCGGCGAGCGGCGCCATTATCTGACGCCGGCCCGAGACGCTGATGGGGGAGTCTTCCAATGCGAGTACTGGTGGTCGAAGACGAGGCCGCTTTGCGCGAGACGCTGAAGACGCGTCTCATCGAGGCCAACTTCACGGTGGATGTTGCCCAGGACGGGGAAGAGGGGCTCTTCGCCGGGATGGAATATCCCCTCGATGTGGCCATCATCGATCTGGGACTGCCGAAGCTCGCCGGGCTGGAAGTGATCCGCCGCCTGCGCGCCGCCCGCAAGGCGTACCCCATTCTCATCCTGACCGCGCGCGATAACTGGCAGGACAAGGTCGAGGGCCTGCAGGCCGGTGCCGACGACTATGTCCCCAAGCCCTTCCACTTCGAGGAAGTGTTGGCGCGGCTGCAGGCGCTGCTGCGAAGGGCCGGCGGCTGGGCGAGTCCGGAGCTCAAGTGCGGCGCGATCACCCTCGATACGCGCGCCCAGACGGTGAGTGTCGAGAGCCGGGCGGTCGAGCTCACGACTTTCGAATACCGCATCCTCGAGCACCTGATGCTGCGCGCCGGCGAGGTGATCTCAAAGGGCGAGCTCACCGAGCGGCTCTACGATCAGGATTTCGAGCGCGACAGCAATGTGATCGAGGTGTTGGTCGGGCGGCTGCGCCGCAAGCTCGATCCGGAGGATCGCCTGAAGCCCATCGAGACCCTGCGCGGCCGCGGCTACCGATTCGCGCTCGCGCGCGATCCGGCGACCTGACCGCGGGCAGGGATCAAGACCGCGGCGCACACCGTGCATTCCCTGAGCCGCCGGCTGCTCGTCTCGGTCGCCGTACCGCTCGCGCTGTTTTTCGGCGTGATGATGCTCGTGCTCGATACGGGCTTTCGGACGCTCTCTGAGCGGCAGCTTCACGCCTTGCTCGATTCCCAGATGGTGACGCTGATTGCGGCCGCGGAGCCCAACCCGTCGGGCGGATATGACGCACCGCTCAACGGCCTCGACACTCGCCTCGGAACGCCGGACTCCGGCCTCTACGCCGAGATCCGCTCGAGCAATCACGTATGGACCTCGCCCTCGACCTCGGGGTTGCAGATCGACTTCGGTCCGCCGCTCACGCAGGGCGACCGCCAGTTCTCTTACGCCATGGTCGGTCACGGGCGGGTGGCGATCGAGAGCCGCGGCATCTCGTTCCAGGACGAGGCCAAGCAGGGAGAGCCGCTCACCTTCAGTGTGGCGGTGAGCCTGACACCCTACGAGCAACAGCTCTGGCTCTTCCGCAGCCGCATGCTCGGCTGGTTCACCGGCCTCATGCTGCTGCTCCTCGTCTCACTCGCAGCGCTGCTGCGCCGCGTACTCGCGCCGCTGCGGCGGCTCGAGCGCGAGATCCATCAGGTCGAGGAGGGGCGCAGCGAGACTCTCGGGTCGGGCTATCCGCGGGAGTTGAGCGGCGTCGCGCTGCATCTGAACGCACTGCTCATCGGCGAGCGAAAGCGCGTGGCCCGATATCGCGATACGCTCGGCAACCTTGCGCATGGACTGAAGACGCCACTCACGGTGATGCGCTCTGCACTGTCTTCGGATGTTGCATCCGGTGCTCAAACACGCACGATCGGCGGGGAAATCGACCGCATGACCGACATCATCGAGCATCAGTTGAAACGGGCGGCGGCCTCCGGCGGCGCACTCCTCGGGCAGGCACCCGTCGTCGTCGCCGCGGTGGCGGCGGATCTGCGTGGAACGCTCCTCAAGGTCTACGCCCGCAAGGATCTCTCGATCGAGCTCGCGATCCAAGAGGGAAGTCTCTTCATCGGCGATCGCGGCGATTTCATCGAGCTCCTCGGCAATCTCATGGACAACGCCTGCAAGTGGTGTCGGGAGAGAGTGCGCGTCTCGGTCACCGTGGACAGCGGGCGGGCGGAGGCGAGAGCGAGCCTGACCGTGGTGGTGGAGGACGATGGGCCCGGCATTGCCGAAGAGAACCGGGCAAAGGTCCTCGAGCGGGGCGTGAGGACGGATGAGAAGGTGCCCGGACATGGCCTGGGCCTTGCCATGGTGCACGACACGGTCGACCTCTATGGCGGCAACCTCACGGTGGATACCGCACCCCTGGGAGGGGCGAGGTTCTCAGTGCGACTGCCGGGCAAGAAGGTGGGTCAGAGCTCGAACTAGAGCTCGAACTTGATTCCCTGGGCGAGCGGCAGGTCGCGCGACCAGTTGATGGTGTTGGTCTGGCGGCGCATGTAGGCCCGCCAGGCATCGGAGCCCGACTCGCGGCCGCCGCCGGTATCCTTCTCCCCGCCGAAGGCGCCACCGATCTCGGCGCCCGAGGTGCCGATGTTGATGTTGGCGATGCCGCAGTCGCTGCCGGTGCCGGAGAGGAAGAGCTCGGCGTGCTGCAGCCGGTCGGTGAAGAGCGAAGAGCTCAAGCCGTAGGGCGTCGCATTCTGCTGGGCGATGGCCTCTTCGATCGACTCGACCGGAATGACGTAGAGAATGGGGCCGAAGGTCTCGGTCTGCACGATGGGCCAGTCGTTGCGGGCGCGGACGAGTGTCGGCTCGACGAAGTAACCGGGGCCCGAAAGGGTCCGGCCGCCATGCAGGATCTCAGCGCCGGCGGCGCGCACGGCCGCCACGGCGGCCTCGAAGCGCTCCACCGCCTGTGCATCGATCAGGGGGCCCATCAGTGTCGCCGGATCCAACGGATTGCCGATCCGCACCTGACGGTATGCATTCGTGAGCCGGCGCTCGAGCTCATCGGCGACGGCTTTGTGGACGAACACGCGCCGCGTGCTGGTGCACCGCTGGCCGGCGGTGCCGACGGCACCGAAGACGATGGCCGGCACTGCGAGATCGAGATTCGCCGTCTCATCGACGATGATCGCGTTGTTGCCTCCGAGCTCGAGGAGACTCTTGCCGAGGCGCGCGGCGACCCGCTCGCCGACCTTGCGGCCCACCGGAGTCGAGCCGGTGAAGGAGACGAGAGCGACCCGGCGATCGTCGACGAAACGGGTTGCGAGCTCGCTGCCTCCGTCGATGAAGAGCTGAAAGACGGGTGGCAGGCCGCGCTCACTCAGGACGCGATTGCAGATCTGCTGCACGGCGATCGCGGTGAGCGGAGTCTTCGGCGAGGGCTTCCAGACCGACACGTTGCCGCAGATGGCGGCGAGAAATGCGTTCCAGGACCAGACCGCCACCGGAAAGTTGAATGCGGAGACGATGCCGACGACACCGAGCGGATGCCACTGCTCGTACATCCGGTGGCCGGGACGCTCCGACTGCATGGTGAGCCCGTAGAGCATGCGCGACTGGCCGACCGCGAAGTCGGCGATGTCGATCATCTCCTGCACCTCGCCCAGCCCCTCGGCGAGAATCTTGCCGTTCTCGAGCGAGACCAGCGTGCCGAGCTCGGTCTTGACGCGCCGCAGCTCCTCGCCGATGAGGCGCACGACCTCGCCGCGCTTCGGAGCGGGTACCGTCCGCCAGAGCGCTGCGGCCTCCACGGCAGAAGAGATGACGGCCTCGTATTCCTGCGGGCCGGCGGGCCGCACCTGGGCGATGAGCGTCGCCGTCGCGGGATTGCGCACACTCAGGAGCGGGACGTTGGCCCCGCTCGCCCATCCCTGCGATCCGGACCAGGCGCCAGGGTTCAGGGGGGCGAGATCCAGCCTCGCCAGGATGCTGCTGATGTTGGATTCAGGGCCGCTCATCGGGCTGCCGCCTTCTTCTGCGTCCGCTGATGTCCGGTCTTGCCCGACACGATGACTTCCGCGGAGACATCCTTGGTGCCGCCCTGCGCGTAGTAGCGCCCGAAGCGATTGGCGAGGATGTCGGTCAGGCGGAATTGCTCCTGGGCGATGAATCCGTGGTAGCGGTCGGGATGCTCGAGCACGAGATCGACCACGGAGGTGATGCCTGCGGCGGTGGTCACCTGAATCGCGGACCAGAGCCGATTGGCAATGAGCTGCGGATAGATCTTGTTGACGTAGTTCTCCTCGCGCAGCTCGCCATCCTGCGTGCCCGTGACGGCGACGTACACGATGATCACATCCTGCAGGGTCTGCGGCACGGCGTTCTCGAGAATGCGCTTGAGGGTGCCCCGATCCTGGTTGAGCTTGAGGTCGTTCATGAGCAGGCGCATCTGCTCGCAGTGGCCCGGATAGCGGATCGTCTTGTAGTTCATCGATTCGCTGTGGGTGCCGTGCGTCTCGGCAAGCGAGCCGAGACCCCCTGAGGTGTTGAACGCCTCATAGAGCGTCCCGTCGATCTCGATCTCCTCCAAGCCCTCGAGCGGAGCCACATCAACGGTGCGGCCATCGACGATGGCCTGACAGGGATTGCCGTACTCGTTGATCAGGCCCTCGGTCGACCAGGTCAGGGAGTACTTGAGGACATTGTTCGGATGCTGGGGCAGGGCGCCGACGCGCAGCTTCACCGCGCGCAGCGTTTCGAAATGCTTGATGAGCTCCGCCGCGGCGATGCTGATGAATCCTGGCGCGAGGCCGCACTGCGGCACGAATGCTTTCTGCGACCCCGTTGAGATTGCGCGCACGGCGCGTGTGACCTCGACGTCCTCGGTCAAGTCGAAGTAGTGGACGCCAGCCTTGCGCGCGGCCTCTGCCACCGTGACGTTGCAGTAGAAAGGCAGGCTCGAGATGACGGCATCGACCGGATGGCTGGCCAGGTGCTGCTCGAGGGCGCTCTGCTGTTTTGCATTCAAGGCATGCGCGCTGAGGCCGGGAGCCCCGTGGGCGCGCACCACGCTTTCCGCAATTGCGCCATCGACGTCCGCGAGTTGAACCTGGTAGCCGCCCGAGCTGGCGAGGAGTCCGGAAATCAGCGCGCCAATCTTGCCGGCGCCAAGGATGAGTACGCGATGCATTCAGCCCCTCCCAAAATGTCTGCAGTATAGCGGGCCAGGGCCGTTCCCTGGCCCGCGGCGAAATGTGTAGGGTCTCGCGGAAATCGTCTCGACGATTTCCGCCCATTGATGAGGCCGCGCATTCTCGCCTCAAGCGGTCCTTCGCGCCACCCCGGGGCGGGCACCGGACCCACCGGGTCGCTGCGTGGTAGCATTCGAAGGATGCGATCCCCCGAGACAACCTCCTGGCATTGCGCGAGCTGGCAAGCGAAGCCCGCCCAGCAGCAGCCGGTCTACGACGACCCGGCGGCCCTGGAGAGGGTCGTGGCCGAGCTCTCGCGGCTGCCGCCCATCGTCGTCTCCTGGGAAGTCGATGCCCTGCGAGAGCGCCTGGCTGAGGCCCAGCGGGGGCAGGCCTTCCTGCTGCAGGGCGGGGACTGCGCCGAGACCTTCGCCGACTGCCAGTCGGACGCGATCGTCAAGAAGCTGAAGATTCTCCTGCAGATGAGCCTCGTGCTGGTGCACGGCCTCAAGAAGCCCATCATTCGGGTCGGCCGGATGGCCGGCCAATACGCCAAGCCACGCTCCGTGGACACGGAGACCCGCGACGGCGTGACGCTACCGAGCTTCCGCGGCGATCTGGTCAATCGGCCGGAGTTCACCGCGGCGGCGCGCGCCCCCGACCCGGACCTGCTGCTGCGGGGCTACGAACGGGCCGCGCTCACGCTCAATTTCGCGCGGGCGCTGGTCGATGGCGGCTTTGCCGACCTGCATCACCCGGAATACTGGGACCTCGGCTTCATCAAGCACGCACCGCTCAAGGACGCCTACCAGCGCATCATCCAGTCGATCGGCGATGCGCTCGATTTCTTCGAGGGCATGAGCGGCAGCGCCGTCCACGAGGCGACGCTCGTCGATTTCTATGCGAGCCACGAGGGCCTGCACCTTCTCTACGAGCAGGCGCAGACGCGCTTCATCCCGCGCCAGAACCGCTGGTACAACCTCTCGACGCACATGCCCTGGATCGGCATGCGCACGGCGAAGCTCGACGGCGCCCACGTCGAGTACTTCCGCGGCATTTCCAACCCCATCGGCGTCAAGGTCGGCGCTGCAATGGATGCCGCGTGGCTGCAGGGTCTGGTCACGACGCTGAATCCGCAAAACCAGCCCGGGCGACTCACCCTGATCCACCGCTTCGGCGCGAAGGACATCGCCAACGCTTTACCCAAGGCCATCGAGGCGGTGCGCGAGACCGGCCAGACGGTGCTCTGGATCTGCGATCCGATGCACGGCAACACGGAGACGAGCACCGGCGGCCTCAAGACGCGACGGTTCGAGAACATCCTCAAAGAGCTCGATACCGCGTTCCAGATTCACGCGGACATGGGCTCCCACTTGGGCGGTGTGCACATCGAGTTGACCGGCGAGGACGTCACAGAATGCACGGGTGGGGCCCGCGGACTCACCGATGCGGACCTGCAGCGGGCTTACCGCTCGACGGTTGATCCGCGCCTGAACCACGAGCAGGCACTCGAGCTCGCCATGCTCCTTGCCGAGCGCAGCAGCCAGACCCGTCGCGCAAATCAACGTACGGGTTGACCCGCTTCCGGCCCAGCGCTCGGTCGCGACCACATCCCTGTGCCGCTACGGCAATCGAGATGCAGCCGGACATTGCCGGTACAATTGACGGATGAAATACGAGCACGTCGTCGTCCCGACCGAGGGGCGCAGGATCACCGTCAATCCCGATCACACCCTGAGCGTTCCCGACAACCCGATCATTCCCTACATCGAGGGGGACGGGATCGGTGTCGACGTCACTCCCGCGATGCTGCGGGTGGTGAATGCCGCCATCGAGAAGGCGTACGGCCGCTCGCGGCGCATCTGCTGGATGGAGGTCTACTCGGGCGAGAAGGCGAATGCGCGTTACGGGCAGTGGTTTCCCGATGAGACTCTGCACGCGCTGCGCGAGTTCGTAGTCTCCATCAAGGGCCCCCTCGGTACGCCGGTAGGCGGCGGCATCCGCTCACTCAACGTCGCGATGCGACAGACGCTCGATCTTTACGCCTGCGTGCGTCCCATCCGGTATTTCCCTGGTGTCGTGAGCCCGATGCAGGACGCCAGCCTCACCGACATGGTGATCTTCCGCGAGAACACGGAGGACATCTACGCGGGAATCGAATGGCCCGCCGGATCCGCCGACGTGCACAAGCTCATCGCCTACCTGCACAAGGAGTTCGGGGTCACCGGCATCCGCTTCCCCGCAAGCTCCGCGATCGGCATCAAGCCCGTCTCGAAGGAGGGCAGCCAGCGCCTGATCCGCAAGGCCATCCAGTACGCCATCGACAACGATCGGGTGTCGGTCACGCTGGTCCACAAAGGCAACATCATGAAGTTCACGGAAGGCGCCTTCCGCAACTGGGGCTATCAGCTCGCCAAGGAGGAGTTCGGCGCGAAGGAGATCGACGGCGGCCCGTGGCTCCGGTTCCCGAACCCGCTCACCGGCCATGAAATCATCATCAAGGACGTGATTGCAGACAACTTCCTGCAGCAGGTTCTGTTGCGCCCCGAAGAGTATGACGTCATCGCGACGCTCAACTTGAACGGTGACTACGTATCCGATGCGCTCGCTGCGCAGGTTGGCGGCATCGGCATTGCACCCGGAGGCAATATCGGCGATGGGCTCGCGGTATTCGAGGCGACGCACGGAACGGCACCCGGGTTCGCAGGCAAAGACCGCGTCAATCCGGGCTCGCTCATCCTCTCCGCGGAAATGATGATCCGCTATCTCGGCTGGCAGGAAGCGGCCGACCTCATCATCAAGGGCGTCACCAACACCATTGCCAACAAGGAGCTGACGTACGACCTCGCGCGGCTGCGGGAGGCCATCAAGGCGCCCAAGCGCGAGCTGGCGGGCCGCAAGAGCGTCGAGGAGGACCTGCAGCGCCTCATCCCGGGCGCGAAGCTCATGAGCTGCTCCGGCTTTGCCACGGCCGTCATTCACCACATGGACGACCCGCATTAAGCAAGTTCGGACGAATGAGGGGCGCCGCCCGGTCCTGCAGGTCAAGCGCAGCGAGAGCTACGACCCAGGCTGCACGCGCTGTCCGCGGCTCGCGGAGTTCCTGGCCGAGGTGCATGGCAGCTACCCGGACTACTGGGCGCGGCCCGTACCCTCGTTCGGCGACTCCGATCCGCGCATCATTTTCGTCGGTCTCGCGCCGGGGCTTCACGGCGCCAATCGGACAGGGCGTCCTTTCACGGGCGACTACGCCGGGGAGCTTCTCTATCGGACGCTGTACGAGGCAGGGCTCGCCACGAGGCCGGAGTCGCTCTCGGCGGACGACGGACTCGAGCTGCGGCATACGCGAATCATCAATTCCGTCAAGTGCGTACCGCCCGGCAACAAGCCGCTGCCCGATGAGATCCGCGGCTGCAACGCGTATCTCAAAGCCGAGCTGGCTACGTTGAAGCACGTCCGGGTGGTCCTGGCGCTCGGCAGGGTGGGACACGATGCCTTCCTCATGGCCTCGGGCCTGAAGCGCAGCGCTCATCCTTTCGGCCACGGGCGTGAGCACCGGCTCGGGGAGACGCGGTACCTGATCGACTCGTATCATTGCAGCCGCTACAACACTTCGACCGGGGTGCTCACCGAGCCGATGTTCAGGAAGGTCGTGGCGCGCGCGCGTGAGCTCGGTGGTTTATAGCGCATCCCCGTGCCCGGGTGTCGATGGGCAAGTCAGATGACCTCGACTGAATTCGATCACAAAGCCTTCACCGCGGCGCTGCCGCGCCGCCCAGGCGTCTATCGCATGTTCGACGCCGCGCACGAGATTCTGTATGTCGGCAAGGCGAGGAGCCTCAAGGATCGGGTGAGCACCTACTTCGCCGCGAGCAACGTCAATCCGAAGGTGCAGGCGCTCGTCCACCAGATCGCCGACATCGAGGTCACGGTCACCAACTCCGAGACCGAGGCGCTGCTCCTCGAATACAACCTCATCAAGGCGCACAAGCCGCGCTTCAACGTCGTGCTGCGCGACGACAAGAGCTTCCCGTACGTGCAGCTCTGCATCGATCACGACTTCCCGCGGCTCGCCTTCTACCGCGGCTCACGTAGCGCTCCCGGACGCTACTTCGGGCCGTTTCCGACCGCCTGGGCCGTGCGAGATACGCTCAATCAGTTGCAGAAGCTCTTCCGGATACGCAACTGCCGCGACAGCTTTTTCGCCAACCGCAGCCGGCCCTGCCTGCAGCATCAGATCGGCCGCTGCTCGGCGCCCTGTGTGGGGCTCATCACCCGCGAAGCGTATGCGCAGGATATGGAATCCGCCGTCAAGGTGCTCGAGGGCCGCAGCGATGAGGTGAACGCGACGCTGCAGCAGCGCATGGAGGAGGCGGCGGGGCGGCTGGAGTTCGAGCGCGCGGCGCAGATCCGCGATCAGCTCGCAGCACTGAAGCATATTCAGGCGCAGCAGATCGTGACGGCAGAGGGTGAACGCGACGTTGACGTATTCGCCATCGTCGGTGAACCGGGTGAGTACGCCATAAGCGTGATGCTGGTGCGCGGCGGCAGGAATCTCGGCACCAGCAGCTACTTCCCGCGAGCGGTGCTCGCGGAGCCGGAAGAAGCACTCTCCTCGTTCATGATGCAGTACTACGCCTCGCAGGAGGCGCCTTCCGAGGTGCTGGTCGGGCAGAAGCTCGAAGACATGGAGTCGCTCGGCCAGGCGCTGACGGCTCGAGCGGGACACGCCATACACGTGCGCTGTCCGTCGCGGGGTCTGGGTGCCCGCTGGGCGGAGCTGACGCGAGAGAATGCAACGCAGTCTCTGCGGATGCGCCTCGCGCAGAAGCAGGGGCTCGATGAGATGTTTGCGGCGCTTGCAGCGGAGCTCGAGCTGCCGGAGCCGCCGCAGCGGATCGAATGCTTCGATATCAGCCACACGGGCGGGGAGGGCACCGTGGCCTCCTGCGTGGTCTTCGGCCCCGAGGGCGCCCTTAAGAAAGAGTACCGGCGATTCAACATCACCGGCGTGGCGCCGGGCGATGACTACGGGGCGCTCCGCCAGGCGCTCGAGCGGCGCTACACCCGCATCCGGGATGGGGAGATTCCGGCGCCGGACCTGCTGCTCATCGATGGCGGTCTCGGACAGATCGGGGCGGTCCACGATGCCTTGGCGGAGCTCGGCTTCGGTGACATCACCCTGGTGGGCGTCGCCAAGGGGCCGGACCGGCGTCCGGGGCAGGAGCGGCTCTTCGTATACGGGGCCGCCGCGCCGCGGGTGCCGGAGGCCCACTCACCGGCATCGCGGCTGGTTCAGCGCATCCGCGACGAGGCGCATCGTTTTGCGATCACCGGTCATCGGCGCAAGCGTGCCCGCCGCTACAATGAATCGGTGCTCGAAGCGGTGCCGGGACTGGGCCCTGCCAAGCGGCGCGCTCTGCTCACGCATTTCGGCGGCCTGCAGGGGGTGATGCGCGCTGGCGTGGCGGACCTCACGGAGGTCGCGGGAATCGGCGCAGCGCTGGCGCGTACCCTCTATGATCATCTCCATCCCGGCTCCTGATCGCGCCTGATGCCCTGGAACCTGCCAAACACGCTGACGTGGCTGCGCATTGCCGCCATCCCGCTCATCGTGCTGCTCTTTTACGTGCCTTATCACTGGTCTGACCCGGCGGCGGGGCTGCTCTTCGCGGCTGCCGGCGTCACCGACTCCCTCGATGGCTACTTTGCAAGGCGCCTGGGGCAGACCTCGCGTCTGGGGGCCTTCCTCGACCCGGTGGCCGACAAGCTGATCGTGGCCGTGGCGCTCGTGCTCCTCGTCAGCAAGGACACTAGGGCGCTGATCGTCCTCACCGCCGCCGTGATCATCGGCCGCGAGATCACGATCTCGGCGCTGCGTGAGTGGATGGCCGAGATCGGGGCACGGCGCAAGGTTGCGGTTTCGCAGCTCGGCAAGATCAAGACGATTCTGCAGATCGTCGGGCTCTCGATGATGCTCTACCGTGCACCGATCCTGGGGCTGCCGATCTACCGGGTGGGGGTCGTTCTCACGGAGCTCGCTGCGGCCGCGACGCTTTTCTCGATGGTGGCGTATCTGCGGGCGGCGTGGCCCGAGCTCAGACGCTGAGATGGCGGCAGGCTGCGCTGCTCGCAACCCCCTGGTACGCCGTCATTTTTTAACCTCCCTGCCGACGCCTTGCCTTGACTTCGCGGGGCCTGCACTTACAATCCCGTCCCTCACTCGGGATGCGGGAATAGCTCAGTTGGTAGAGCACAACCTTGCCAAGGTTGGGGTCGCGAGTTCGAGTCTCGTTTCCCGCTCCAAACTCCCTTAGCTCAGGACTGTTTGCCCT
>DASUHA010000120.1:0-22939 GCA_036273735.1 Steroidobacteraceae bacterium
ATGAGCGGTCCGCTGAAATCCTCTACGAAGCCATTCCAACTGAGGCGCCATGCGGCGAGTGCCTGGCCCGCGGCGCGCGGATCGAACGGCTCGGCTGCGATCTGGCGGGCGAGCTCACGGCGGGCGGCAGCAACCCGCAGAGCCGACTCTAGGTAGTGTGGCTTGTCGCGCGCGAGGACTTCGCGGAAGGCCGCCGCATCCTGCGGCGAGAGAATGGCCTGTGCCCGCTCGAGGGCATGCGCCATCGGTGCGCTGGCAACAGGACTCGCGGCAGAGCCGATCCGGCGGCTGAGGAAATGCCCGGCGATCAGCGCCGCCAGAAAGACGTTGCACAGCACCGAGAGCGACAGCGCCAGCCAGCGCCAATCGAAGCTCCCGCGACGGTCGGTAGGGGTGTTCATGATCAGTCGGCCAACATTTGCAGGGGCGCAGGCTGCAACAACGCTGTGAGGTCCTCGGGCGCAGCAGAGGGCGAGTAGTAGATTCCCAGGGTGAGACCCGCTGCCACCGCCAGACCCGCCGCGGTCGCGAGGCCGAGCCATCCCACTCGATGCGGCCGGTAGCGGCTCGCGGCCGGCGAGTGGGGCCCGATGAGTCCGGCCACACGTACGGGCGATGGCGGTCGAATACGACTGGCCACGTTCTCACGCAGTCGCTGAAGAGGCGCATCGGCTCCCTCGCCGTCCCAGATCGTTGCGTCACGGGCGGCGGCCGCCGCCGCGATCGCTTCATCGAGCTCTCTTGCGCGAGTGACGATCGCCTGGGCGTCTTCGGAGGCGCCGAGCAGCGCAAGCGCCTGCGCGCGCTGCCGCTCCGGCCAACGCTGCAGGTCGGCACCGTAGCTGTCGGCCAACTTTCGGAACCGTCTGAGTGTCATCATGTCCGAGCCTCCGCATCATCTCTGTCCGCCAGCAGCCGGTCGCGCAGTTGTGCACGCGCACGCGCGAGCAGCCGCTCCACGGCCTTGGTGGTTACTCCGAGCGCCGCGGCGGCCTCGGCACCTGACAGTCCTTCGTCATACACCAACGTCAGCGCCGCACGCTGCCCGGGCGTCAGCTCTTTCATGGCTCTGGCGAGCCCGGCGCGGCGCTCGTCTTGCTCCAAATCCTGCTCGGCGCCCGCGGCCGGGTCTGCCGTATCGAAGTCATCCGGTAGCGGCACCGGACGGGGTCTGCGGCGCAGGTCTATGCACAAGTTGACCACGATGCGGTACAGCCATGTCGTAAAGCGCGCGCGGCGCGCATCGAAGTTGCCTGCGCGATGCCATATCCGAACCATCGCCTCCTGGGCGACATCCTCGGCGGAGTGTCGATCGGGCGCGATCCGGGCCGCCAGGCGCAGCGCGAGAGGCCCGTAGCGAGCGACGATCCTGTCGAATGCACGGCGATCGCCCGCCGCCGACCGGGCGAGGAGATCGGCGTCGCGGCTGTCGTCCGTGCTCGAATCCGGACCATCGGTTTCGCCCTCCCAGTCCATTCTCGATAGCGTACGCTCGCCCCGCGGACGAGTCTTAGAAATGATAGGCGAGACCCGCACCGACCAGGACCTGCGACCGCCGCTCGACCACCGGACTCTGCGCGGCATCTGCCGTGAGATCACTGATCCTCGCGAAGATCCGCCACACGACATGGGTCGAGGCACGGTAGGTGACATCCGCGTGCAACCCCACCCTGTTGATTCCGGCGTGCGGCGCGTAGACAGGCAGCCCCGAAGCGGCCGACTGCGCCGGTGAGATGCCAAACCACGTGCGTTGGAAGTCGCCGTTGCCGAATTCAAGATCGGGGCCGATGGCAACCAGCGTCCGAGCCCCGGCGAACACATGCCGAGCATTCACCTGCAGCAGGCCCGACAGTCCGTTGGTCGAATGCGAGACCGCCTGGCGCGCAGTGGCGGCGATCTCGAAAGGGCCCCGCACGTAGCGCGCAAAGAGTCCGCCCGTGATGCTCGTAGAGATTTCGCCAAGGCCGGCCAGACGCGGATCATCGCTTGCAGAGCGGCCGTGCTCGAAACCGAGCACCGGCCCGGCCCGAAATCCATGCCAACGCAGCGCCGTGACACCGATGCCGAACGGTCCGACGAAGAGGCGATTCCCGTAGTTGATGGAGAGGAGCGGCACCAGGCGCGCGCGTTCCCTGCTCGCGCCCGGATACCTTGGAACGGCCGCCAGGCCGGCGCCCACCGTGGCTCCCCAGCCTGCCGAGCCCGGTGCCAACCCTTGCTGCTGTAGCGCCTGGTCCGCGAGAGATTGCTGCGCCCAGCCGAGAGTCGGCGCCAGGACGCAGGCGGCCAGCAGCAGGATTGTCACGGTACGGAGAGTCCGCGGAATTCGGGTGCGCGATGACACGGACCCGCTCCTCAACGCCAGCGGCCGCCGACCCACACCCAACCCCGCCCGCTAGCGACCCAATGACCGGGAACCCAAACGGCGCCCACGCGTGGCGCAGCTACGTACAGACCCGGCATCCAGACATAACGCGCGCCGGTCCAGCTCCAATATCCGGGGCGCCACATGTAGTAGCCGCGCCGCGGTGGCGCGGGAATTGGCTCAACAATGAGTGGCGGTGGTGCGACGCGCACCACGACCCGCGCGGCGTGAGCCGGCGCTACTATGGACAGAAGCGCCGCTGCCGACATCGATACCATCACCTTGCACCGCATCATCGCCGTCACTCCGAGGTTCGCACCCGAGTGATACGGACGATCCGCGCCAATCCCCCGCGGCGGCGCTCTTCGCGCGCGATGCTTGGGCGGCCCGGCAGCCCTCAGCGAGGACGGTGTTGCGTGCCCAAACCAGCCGTGATGAAG
Source organism: Steroidobacteraceae bacterium (assembly GCA_036273735.1). Taxonomy (GTDB): domain Bacteria; phylum Pseudomonadota; class Gammaproteobacteria; order Steroidobacterales; family Steroidobacteraceae; genus 13-2-20CM-66-19. Next base: position 2,806 of record DASUHA010000120.1, read on the forward strand.
ACCGCGGTGGCCGTGCCGACGACGTCGGCGGTGTGCCAGGTGCCGGGCTCGTTGATGGCGTACTCGCCTGGCCGCAAAGCGACCTTGCACCGAGACCCGTCGGGACTCTCCTGATGCAGCGTGAGGGTACCTGACGTGCAGAGGACGACCTCGCTACCGCTGGGATGCATCTCCCACATGCTCCAGGGTTCCGTGAAGGTGAACATACTCACGAGCCTGCCCTCCTTGCCGTCATCCGCATGGCGGCTGGTATAACCTTGGTACCATGCCATGTCGCCGGTGAATGCCGGCTCGATGACCGCGGTAGCGCCACGGCCAAGATGAATGGGCTGTTTGACGATGTCGGTGCCAGACATGGACGCGCTCCGCGACTCGACTACTTCGGGGTGGGTGCCTGCGACTCGTTGGCGCGAGTCGCTGAGCAATCGGCCACCCGGGCCATCCGTTCATAGCCCCTCGCGATATCGAGCATGGTGCGCCGGCGGTCCGGGTGGCGAAGCTTCAGAGCGACGGCGCGCGCTTCCTTCGCGCGTTGACGCCAATAATCCGCAGTATATCGCTGATACATCCCTTCCGGTCCAATGCTTCGCTCGAGTCCTGGCGCCTCACCTTCTTCGGCAACAGAGCTGGCGGCTCCTGCCGCAGCATCAATTGCGAAGGACCGGGCAGGCAAGCGGAAGTTCCCGCCGATCCGTTGCGCCGCAGGCAGTCGTTCAGTCTCGGGCGGCGCAGCGCGCGCCCATGGGTGCGGTTGGGCTTCCGTTGCTCCCCGGGGCTAAGCGCTTGCTTCCCGGGCGAAGCGCCTGCTCGCACGCGGCCGAAGCGCCTCGGCAGGCTGCGAAGCTGTAACGGCAGGCACGCTCATTTCCGGGTTCGGCGCGGGCGGGCGCGCGATCCTTTCCCCTTGGCTCGGCTACCCGAATCTCGAGAACGCGCAGCGGCAGCCTCCAACCCTAACTCGATCCACCGCTCGAGCGCCTGGTCGGCTTGGAAGCCCTCGGGCTCGACGCGCACGAAGCCCCGCATCGTTCGATTCCCCATCCTCATGGGCGCTGCGTGTGGCTCGGCCAACACCTTCTCAGACTTCGCGGGATCGATTCGGACCAGGAGGCCGCCCTTCCCGCTGACCGAACAGCACATCGAGCCGCCAACCATGAAACACAAGCCGCCCATGAGTTGCGTCTCACGGAATTTGCGACGCCTCAGGAGCCGGCGTACGCGTGCCGCCGTCACCTCGTCATAAGCCATAAAATCTCCGTGATGCTCGCTGCTCATCAGTATGTCGAATGTGCATGGAGCTCACCCTCGTACCGGCCGGTCCTTCACTATAAACGATGCTGCGATTGCGGCAATCGGTGTGCCCATTGCGACCATCGCGATTCTGTCCTCCCGCGGCGGAGATATCATCGTGCCCGATCGACGGGGTGTGGTTGGTCACGAGCGCGCACCAGCAGGTGGGGAGACCGATAGTGAGAAGACCTGCAGTCCAACTGGCCTTTGCTTTGCTGCTCGCCGCAGGTGCGGCCGGAGCCCGCGCCGCCAGCGACGCACATACCCGGTTCACGCAGCTATTGGCGCAAGCCGAAGCCGCGCGACACCGCGGCGACAACCAATCCATGCTCGCAACCTCTCTGCAGCTTGCCACGCTGCTGCACCATTCCGGCCCGGCCACCGAGCAGGTGGCCGTGGCCTACGCGAAGCTCGGTGAGCGCCGGCAGGCTCTCGACTGGCTGCGCGAGCTCGCCGCAATGGGGCAGAGCGATGAGGCGGCGCCCGGCAGGCCACAATTCGCGGGGATCAGCTCCCTGCCGCAGTTCCATCGCATCGTCATTGCGATGCGCGCCAACGCGACGCCGGTGGACAAGGCCGGCGGCGCGCTGCGGCTCCGCGATGCCCGCTTGCTGCCGGAAGACATCGACTACGATCCGGCAACTCGGAGTTACCTGCTCACCAGCGTGTTGGAAAAAAAGATCGTGCGCATCGGGGCGGGAGGTACGCAGAAGGTCTTCTTCAGGTCGCCGGATGGCTGGCCGATGATGGCTCTCAAGATCGACTCACAGCGGCAGATCGTGTGGGCTACCGAGGTGGCGATCAGCGGCTTCGCCGGCGTACCGCGAAAGGACTGGGGACGATCAGTGCTGCTTTGCCTGCGACTGCAGGACGGTATCCTTCTGCACCGGATCGAAGCACCGCGCACCTCGCTCGGCGACATGGCTCTGATGCCGAGTGGCGATGCGATCGTTTCGGATGGCGACAACGGCGGCATCTATCGTGCTCGTGCAGGCTGCACGGATGCCAATTTACGGCGGATCGATTCCGGCCAGTTCATCTCGCCACAAACGCCGGCACCCGCGGGAGACGGCAGACACGTGTTCGTGCCCGACTACGCCCGAGGCATCGCGTTGCTCGACGTACAGACCGGACAGGCGCGCTGGCTCGATGCAGGGCGCAAGCATGCCATGCAGGGGATCGATGGGTTGTATTTCACGGACAAGGGCTTGCTCTGCGTTCAGAATGGCGCCATGCCGGAGCGGCTGGTCCTGTTCGAGCTCAACGACAAGCTGCGGATCACCCGCGAAAGAATAATCGATCGCTCGAGCCCGACACTGGGAGATCCTACTCACGGAGTGGTGGTAGGCGGCGAATTCCATTACATCGCGAATTCGGGATGGAATTGGCTGGACGACAACGGGCGGATCAAGCCGGGAGCAGGTTTCACGCCTTCTCGAATCAAGCAGATCGCAATCTCGGATCTTTGATCCGTGCAGCGTGCATGACGGGTCTGAGCGGCTGCATCAGGCGCGAGCACGCGAAGTCAGTCCTGTGTACGCCGGGCACTCCCCCGATCGCGCTGCGGCGCTGGCGGCGCTGGGCCGCGTCGGCCTCGCCGACCGTGCGGATCATTATCCCAGCCAATTGTCCGGTGGCGAGCAACAACGAGTCGCCGTCGCGCGTGCCCTGATCAACGACCCGGCATTGATCCTGGCCGATGAGCCCACGGGCAACCTCGACCAGGCGGCTGGCGGAGCTGTTGCAACGGCTGAACCGGGAGGGCCGGACGATCGTACTGGTCACCCACGATGATATGGTCGCGGCCTATGCAGGCCGCACCCTGTCCATCGAGGACGGCGTCGTGACGGAGGGGAAAGCATCATGAGAGTTTCCGGACACCTGTGGTTCGCCTGGCGCGCGGTGCGCCGCTACCGGCTGCGCTCGGCATTGATGATGATTGCCGCCATCATCGGCATCTCGGGTCTCACGATCCTGTCCTCCATCGGCCAGGCCACGAAGCAGGAGACGCTGGCGCGCTTCAAGAACATGCTCGGCACCTTCGACACGCTGGTCGTGCGCCCGGGAGCGGGCAGCACCCGTGGCATGACGAATCTGGCCGAGAGCGACGTCACCCTGACCTTCGATGATGCCACTGCGCTGGCGGGTGCGCCCTTTGCCCGCAATGTCGTCGAAGTCGAAAATGCATTCAAGATCGACGCCAGCTACAGCGACCAGCACGTTTCGCCTGCCGTATTCGGCGTCTCCCCCAACTGGGCCGCGGTGCGCGGCGAGAGTCTCGCGGCGGGAAATTTCCTCACGAGCCAGGACGAGCAGGCGCTCGCGCGCGTCGCAGTGCTCGGCGCCGATGCGCGCCGCGACCTCTTCGGCGACAGCGATCCCGTGGGTAAGATCATTCGGATCGCCGGTGTTCCGTTTCAGGTGAAGGGCGTGCTCAATCCGCGCCGGGCGGGGCCGACCGGCGCCAGCCTCGACAATCTCATCTTCATCCCGGTCGGTACGGCCGCCAAGCGTCTGTTCAATCGCGACTACCTCACCATGTTGATCGTGCAGCTCAAAGACCCTGAGCGTAGCGATGCCGCGAAGTCCGGTCTGCGCCAGCTACTGCGCGCGCGCCATCGCCTCGATGGCGGTGCCCCTGACAACTTCACGATCTCGAGCCCGCGCGCCATCATGGCGCAAGTGCAAGCGATGGGGTCGGCCCTCGGCACGTTGCTGCTCGTCATCACGGTTCTCGCCCTGATCGTGGGCGGCATCGTCATTTTTGCGGTGATGCTGGCGGGAGTCGGGGCGCGCCGCGCGGAAATCGGCGTGCGGCGTGCAGTGGGCGCCACCCGCGGGGCCATCGCAGGGCAGTTTCTCGCTGAAGCGGGCCTGATCTCGCTATTGGGCGGGCTCATCGGCATGGCGATCGGCGTCGGCGGCACGCAGGCCGTCTCGGCAGTGGAACGCCTGCCGTTCGTGATCGACTTGCCCGTGCTCGCCGCGGCGGTGGCGCTGTCAATCCTTCTGGGGGTGGTATTCGGCGCCGTTCCCGCCCTCAAAGCGTCCAGAGTCGACCCCATCGAGGCGTTGCGTGGGTGAGCAGGCGATAGGCGCAGCTCGCGCGGATCGCCACACGCAATGTGGTGCGCTTTCGCCTGCAGTCGGGCCTGATTCTGTTCGCAGCGGCAATCGGGGTCAGCGGCGTCATCGCTGCTTCCGAGTTCACGCTCGGCGCGAGAGCGAAGGTCGACGCGCAGTTCGTGCGCCTCGGTGCCGAGCTGGTGGTGGTGACACCCAAGCCGCCAATCACCGGACTGAGCCGATTGCAAGGCGCGCCCGCGCAGATCACGCAGGCCGACTATGCGGCGCTCGAGCGTCAGCTCGGGAATGTCCGCTCCTCCGCCTCCGCGGTACTCTCGCTGCGCATCGCAGCCGGCGCGTTGTCCAAGAAGACTCAGATCATGGGCGTCGAGCCTGCATTCTTTGCGATGAGGCATTGGCCCGTCGGCGAGGGCCGGTTGTTCGTAGCGGACGACGATCGGCGCCTGCATCGGGTCGCGCTGCTCGGCAGCACGGTCGCGGCGGCGCTGTTCGGCACACAGGATCCGGTCGGAGAGCTCATCACGATCGATCGGGTACCCTTCATGGTGATCGGGGTGCTGTCGACGCGCGGCCAGGGAATCGATGCGGTTGACGAGGACGACCAGGTTTACGTCCCGTTGCGATCGGCGATGCGCCGGCTCTCCGATACACGAGGCTATGCCAGCCTGACTTTCGATGCCGGCAGGATAGCGCGCATCCAACCCTTATCGAGGCGTATCACCACGATCCTGACCGCACGGCACCGGTCCGATCCCGCCGCGGGCTTTCGCGTCCAGGATCGCGAGAGCACCATCGCTGCGCAGCTCGCCACTTTTGCGCGTCTGACGGCCTTATCGCGCGGCGTCGCGCTCGCGGTGTATGCCATGGCTACCCTGGGCATCTTCGCGATCTCTTGGCTCGCCGTGGGCGCTCGCACCGTGCACATCGGGACCATGCGCGCGCTCGGCGCCAGGCCGGGCGATGTGCTGTTGGGATTCTTCCTGGAGGGCGCCCTGCCCTCTTTCGCCGGCTGCATGGTGGGCTGGGCCGTCAGCACACCGGCGTCGGCATTGGTAGCCTCGCTGGCGCAGCTGCGAGTGACGTTCGTGCCCTCGTTCGCCTCGGCCGTGAGCCTCATCTCGAGCCTGATATTCGCCGCGCTGTCGACGGCTGCGGCAGCGCGTGGCGCATCCGTCAGTCCTACGGAGGCTATGCGCTCCGCTTAGGCGGCGGGTGGCTCTGCCTGCTAAGATACTTATCTAACTTACTTGGATTCTCGATGGCCCCTCGGCTGCCCGAGGGTGCCTACGTCGCTGAATCGGGAGAAACTGCTGTGGCGGCTAGAGGTCGCTCGCCGGCCAGGCGTAGCTCGTTGGGTAGCGGCAAGGTGCCGTCGGTCTCGCGGACGGCATTGCTGGATCAGGGATCGGACTACAGGTTCAGGCAGCTCGTACAGGATATCCTCGCAGTCTGCGCGCGCGTCCAGGCGATCCGGGAGGAGTTTGGCCGGACGGCCGGCCTCACCGGGCCACAGTACAGTCTCATCGTGGCGATCGCACACCTGGCCGAGTCTGAAGCCGGCACGACCGTCAACCAGCTCGCCAACCATCTTCACGTCAGCGGTACCTATGTCACCGCGGAGGCGAATAAGCTCGAGGCCGCCGGGTTGCTGCTGCGAGCGCCGAATCCCAAGGACAAGAGGAGCGTTCTGCTGAAGCTGACGAGGAGCGGCCTCGAGCTCCTCGACCAGATGATCCCTGTGATACGCCGGATCAACGATGAGATTTTTCGTGATCTCGCGCGCGCCGACTTCGAGCTCCTGGTGCGGCTGATGGCAGGTCTCGCTGAGTCCGCGGCGGATGCCTTGGCGCTTGCGCGGGTCTACCCGCGCAAGCGGTGAACCGGTAGCTGCCGAGCGCCGGCAAGGCTGAGAACGGCAAGGTCCCTGCCGCCGTGACGCTTGACAGAACCTCAGTAACTTAGCTAAATTACTGTGATATATTAGCCTGGAAACCGGGGAATGCCGTGCCGAACTCATCGAACGGGTGGGGTGTGCTGAAGGCCGTCCTGGGGCTCACGCTCGTGGCTGCCCAGGGGTCCCTTTGCAGCCCGGCCGGGGCTGCAGCGACGGCTGCAAAGCCGCGGGCCGCCAGCATCGATATCGGCCATGGCATTACCCTGCATTATCTCGAGGCGGGCGGCGGCACGCCGGTCGTCTTCGTTCATGGCTCGATCGGCGACGATACTTATTGGACGGATCAGGTTACCGCCTTCGCCAAACGGTACCGAGCGATAGCGTACAGCAGGCGCTACAACTTCCCGAATACGAACCCGGCGACTCGCGGATATTCGGCGGTCGTGGACGCGCAAGACCTGGCGGCGTTCATAAAGAAGATGCACCTCGGCAAGGTATATCTCATCGGGCATTCATACGGCGCTCTCACGGCGCTGTTTCTCGCAACAGAGCACCCCGAGCTGATCCGGGGGGTCGTGCTGGCCGAGCCGCCTGCCGTATCGCTGTTGCAACACCTCCCTCCGGAGCAGGCGTCGAAGGGGGAAGCGCTGTTCGCCGACATTCAGGCGCGGATGGTCGAGCCGATGCAAAAGGCTTTTGCCGCAGGCAAGCGAGACGAAGGCGTCGGTATTTTCATCGACTACGTCCTGGACGACCCTCGCGCCTGGAAGAAGATGCGGCCGGCCGATCGCGCCGACACCATGCGCGATGCGCATGAGTGGGACGTGATGATGACATCCGGGACGTTGTTTCCGGAGATCGACCCGGCGGCGATTCGAAAGATCCGCGTTCCGGTGCTCGTCATGTCGGGTGGCGTCTCATACAAGTTTTTGGGCTATATCGACCAGGAGATCGTCCGCCTCATTCCCAACAGCCGAAGCATCGTCTATCCCGATGCGGGCCACCAGATGTGGTACAGGTACCCGGCGCTCTGCAGGGAAGACGCGGAGGCATTTTTCAATGCGGCTGCAGCAGCGGCCCACTGAGCGTCACGCCGGCTCGCCTACGCACATCAAATTGATGTTCGGGAGCGCACACCACCGCTCCGCTACCCTCGTGCTGACAAGTCATATTCCATACGAGGTGAACCCTTGAAGGTCTCGAGCCGTTTTTTGGGCCGCTGCTCTCATAACGACTGCAAGCATTCATCGCGCCGGTGCGCTACAAAGAGCCTCATTGGCCTCTGCCTTGCTGTTCCCGCTGCCATCCCTCTGTCTGCGGGTGCTGCTGATATTTCCTCGCACTGTACCGCGTTTGTGGATGTAACCGACATGCTCGGGGTGTTGCGCGTGGATTTGCACAGCCACGCGGCGCAGGAAGTGAGCGTTGCAGGTCATTTTACGCTCGCGGGAATTGACGGGCTGTACTGGTATCGCGGCGGACTGGTCGGCCTGCAATACGGCGCCGGTGCGTATCGCGCGATGCAATGGCGGCTGGCTGCGGATGGAATGCAGGTCGCCTCGGCGAGGATGTTGGAATACCGCACGGCACTCGTGGCAAATCCGACGACCGGCGCTATCGTGGGTGGCAATTTTTATTTCATGGCGAATACGGGAATCGACAATTTGCGCGACGGGCATATCGCCGACCGAGCCAAACTCGCGCCGATTAGCGTTGCGGTGGTCCATCTCAATTGAGTTTCGCGAGTGAGTCGCGACCGGTTGAAAGGAAGGTTGCCGGCTGGGGTTCGCAGCCACTTTACCTCGGATCACTTCTTGCGCCGCGGCATGGGGACCCGCCGCCGCCCCGGAGCACGGATCTCGCCGCCCTTGATCCGCCCGCGGATCTGAAGCAGTTCCTGGCGAACCGGCGCCGCCCATTTTTGCAGAATGGCTGGCAAGTCGCGTCCCTGCCGAATCACCGCTACGATAGCGATGAACCCTTCGGTGAGTGGCTCGTAGACAATGTAATGCTCGCGGACCGGATGCACGTGCAATGAGGTGCCACCGGCCAGATCATGCCGGTTCCGCAGCGAACCGTGGTTTGCCGCAATGTACTCAGCGCCGTCGTGCAGATCCTGGAAGTAGCGGCTCGTCAACTCCACGCCCCAGCGGACACGCGACCAAGTCCTCGCCTCCCACAGGTCGGCCTCGGCGCGGACGGTCAGGACATAGGATCGCCGCGCCACCCGGTCTCAGCCCTCTTCTTTGAGGTCAAGGATCGATTTATCAGAAAACCTTCCCTGCCGCAGGTCCGCCATGCCCTCGAGGACATTCAACGCGATGGCTCGATCTTGCATGTCCTGGCGGATCAGGTCGCGGATGAATTCGCTGGGCGTGGCGTAGACGTCCTTGTCGCTTGCGCGCTCGTCGACGTAGCGTCGAAGCTCATCCGTCAGCTGAACGTTGAGGCTGCTGCTCATGGCGCACCTGTAGTAAGGGGGGGCGAGTGCCCCAGCGTAGCTCGACTGGCAATAGATATCAATAGATGCCATCGACGGAGGTTGCCGCCGCACACGCAAACACGGGCTCTGAGTAGTAGCCCTTGGCTGTCAGAACCTCACAACCAGCGAACGGTTTGCCGGGCACCGGCGCTATTCGACGGCCCGCCTATCCGGGCGCGACGAATGACGGGGCGGCCAGCCCAGCCCTGACTCGGGACCCGCATGTCAGCGTGCGGTCCGGGGAGGCGGAATCAAACTTTCGAGGATGGGGCAACGATGCTCGCGGCGCCGTTCCCGGCAGCTCCGGGAGAACTCCTCGAGCCGGGTGCGCTGGCCGGCAAGGCGGACCATCACTTGATCGATCGCTTCGATCTTGCGGTGTACGGCCGCATCGAAGCTCTCGCAGAACTTTGGCGCGCCGGCGACGGACAGGCGCATCAGGTCACGCAACTCGCGTATCGTGAAACCCACGGCGCGGCCTTCGCGCAGATAGCGAAGCTGCGCGAGCATTTCCTCGGAATAGCGGCGCCAGCCCATTCGGCCGGTGAGGCGGCGCGGCAGCAGGCCGGTTCGCTCGTAGTACCGGATAGTATCGACGGGGACGCCGGAATCCTTCGCGAGTTGCCCGATGGTTCGCAGGCCCATGGTGGCGCTCCGTACTTGAAACCTCGAGTATGCTCCAGGTTTATAAGGTTGGGGTCGACAACAGCACGCAGGCCATCATGAACGCCCTTCGATCAGACCTCTTCGGCAGCTTCGGCTCCTGCGCCCACACCTGGAGCCTCCTGCTCGCCGCTCTAATTCTGCTGGCCTGCGGCTGCGATGCAGCGGCTCCGGCGAGCGAGCCGGCCGGGCGTCCGCTGGCACCCGTTATCGCAAAGATCCTGGCTGCCTGGAATCGTGCCGACGCGCACTCGATCGCCTCTCAGTACGAGGCTAACGGCGATTTCGTGAGTCCCGATGGAATGCACGCCGAGGGCCGGCAGGCGATCGAGGCCTTTTACGCGGGCGCCTTCGCGAGGGGGTACGCGGGCAGCCGCGCGACGGCTAACATGGTCCATGTGCGCAATGTGACCGGCAGCATCGCTCTGGTCGATGGCTCCTGGAGCATAGAGCCCACACCGGCATCGAAGGTCCAGCAGCCGGAGGCCGGACTCTTCTTCGCCGTGCTGCATCGGCGCGGCGGCCGCTGGTGGATCGCGGCGCTGCGCGAGCAGAGCAGCGCCAGGACTCTGCGCTAGCTCAACTCTCGCGAGCGCCACACGCCCACGCATTGAGGTCTTGGATATCCGCCAAACTCCGCGGACCAGTGCTCGATGAGGCACTGATCGAGAGACCCGGGAGCAGCAACTCATGCGTCAATCGACGGGCAGGCGCAATTGGATTTTTTGGGCGATCAACGCGCGTGAGCGGGCCGCAGAGCGGGATGCGAGAGAGATGCTGCCGCGCGTCAAAACGCTACTCGGTGCAAAGGCGATGCGCCAACCGTGGTGATGCCGATCGAGACTCACGATATCCGATACGCACTCACACAGGAATTGATGCACGCCGTGCAGATGGACATGGATGCCCTGCGGAATGGGTTCAATGGCCCTCTGGGTGAGACGGTGCTCACGGTTGGGCTCGCCATGCGCGGCACGGAGAGAATTCTCCCGGGCGCTCCCAAGTCGCTCTACACGTGGCGCAACGCGCGGTGGCTGGCGCGCTGTACCGGCAATTCGAGCGCGATCCTCCGCGGCATTCGCCCCTACATCGCCAAAGCGGACTCGGATACTGCAAGCCGGTTCACTTACGGCAGCGGAACGACGGGGCTACCGAGCGAGGCCTATGGCGCAGGTTGGATCCTCGCCGGGAATCTGCTCGCGCACGGGCATACGTTTCCCGAGCTGGCGAGGATCCCTGAGGCCGACATGGCCGGCTTCGTGACAGCAAGTCTCAACGACATCCTCGACCGGACTGGCCGGGCACCCTAGTCCCCCAGCAGGTCCCGCGCCTGCGTTTCTGCTGCCCGCTCGGCGTGGCACCGCCGCCAACGCATCAGCTTGCCCGCGGCGTCCCTCTCGCCAAATCCGTCAGGAACCTCTCTCCGCGACGAACTTGGGTTGCGAATGTCTCTACATCGATATTGCTGCCGCAAACGATGACTCCAACGCGCTTGCCCCGCAGCGTCCTCCCCAACGGACCCATCAGCGCCGCGAATGCAGCCGCCCCGCCGGGCTCTACGGCGAGCTTGAGCTCGCGAAACAGGAATGCCATCGCACCACAAATAAGGTCATCGTCGATGCGGACGAGCTCATCGACATTCATCCGGCACAAGCCAAAGGTATAAGGCATCGCCATGGGCGCGCCGAGGCTGTCGGCGATGGTCGCTATCCGATCGATCTTCTGCGGTGCGTTGGCGCGGAAGCTCCTGTGCATCGTGTCGGCTCCCTCCGGCTCCACTCCGTATACGCGGCAGGCGGGCTGCAGGAGCTTGCATGCAGAAGCGACTCCGGCCGCCAGGCCGCCGCCGCCTATCCCCACCAGGAGCGCATCCAGCGCGGGCGCTTGGCCGGCGAATTCGGCACCGAGCGTTGCAGTCCCGAGTGCCGTGTACTTGCCTTCAAAAGGGTGGACCAGAGTGCGTTCCTCGCTGCGCACGATCTCGCTCGCGAGCTCGAAACAAGCCGCAGCGTCGGACACCTGTATCACTTCGCCGCCGTATTCCCTCACCCGCTCAACCCTCGCTGCATTGGCCGTCGACGGCATCACCAGCTTGGCGCTCACTCCAAGCAACGAGGACACGTATGCCACCGCAATCGCGTGATTACCGGCGCTCACGGCCGTGACGCCCCGCCTGCGCTCATCGGGTGACAGGCGCAGCATGTTGGAGAGCGCGCCGCGCAACTTGAAGGTGCCGGTACGCTGCAGCAGCTCCAGCTTGAGATGCACTTCGGTATCCGGGGTCAGGGTACCGGCCGGGGATTGCGGACGCCACGGGTACGCAGGTGTTGAGATCACATATGGCCGCAGCAGATCTGCCGTGGCCCGGATCTCGCTCAGAGCAAGTGGATCGACCTGCATGGCTTCGCCTCGATGAGTGGTCGGAGTGCTACCTCAGGGTGAACGTCCCGCTCTGCTCGAACGGAATCGAGCGCAACCAGCCGCGGGTGAGCTGCACCCTGCCCTTCATGTGGTAGTCGATGGCCTGGCCGCGCGGTTTGCTGAGGATGGTGAAAATCACACCAGCGGCGTTGGCGTGGACCTCCATATTGAATTCCGCGGTGCCGAGCGCGGGAACGACGAAGCTGGCGTCGGAGACGCCGGTCGCAAACTCCTGGCCGGCGAGGTAGACCGTGAGGGAAAGACCCTGGACCGGGAGGCTGCGGTCGTTGGGATTCTCGACTCGCATGCGCACGCGCAACTGCTGCTCGAGTAGATTGGCCTTGTGGATCTCGACCTCGACGATGGCGAGCCTCGGGGTCTCGAGCTTCGGCACGAAGAGCGCGCAGCCGGAGAGCGCAACGGCAAGCAGCAGAAACGATACGGAGCGCATTGGCGCTATGCTGCCCGGCATCATGCGCGCCCGTACATCCCGTTGAGCCGCGCGAAATAGTGCGCAAGCTGTGGCGTCAGCGCCCCCGCGGGCAGGCGCCAGCTCCAGTTACCCTCGATCGTGCCAGGTGTATTGAGCCGGGCGTCCGAGCCGAGCGCCAGCAGGTCCTGGGCGGGAATGATGGCGAGCTGTCCGACGGATCCCAATGCCTCGCGGATGAGCGCATCGGGCATGGAGCCAGGCGCGATACGCAGCATCGTATCAACACGGTGGCGCGTTTCCTCATCGAGACTCAGGTACCAGCCGAGCGTCGTGTCGTTGTCGTGCGTGCCGGTGTAAACGACGCTGTCGTGCTCATGCATGTGCGAGAGGTGCGGGTTGTTGCCCTCGCCGCTGAAAGCGAACTGCAGGACGCGCATGCCGGGGAGGCCGAAGCCCTTGCGCAGCGCCACGACATCGTCCGTGATGACGCCCAGGTCCTCGGCGAGGATCGGCAGGTCGCCGAGCTCATCCATGAGCAGCCGCAGCAGATCCTCGCCGGGCGTGAGGTGCCACGCTCCCCCGCGGGCATCCGGCGCGCCGGCCGGCACGGCCCAGTGCGCCGCCAGGGCGCGAAAATGATCGATACGCAGCAGGTCGACACGCTCGAGCTGCTCGAGCACGCGCGCGCGCCAGTACGCGAAGTTGTCGCAGCGCATCGCCTGCCAGTTGTAGAGGGGATTGCCCCAGAGCTGCCCGGTCCGCGAGAAATAGTCGGGCGGCACGCCGGCGACGGCGGCCGGTTGCCCTTCTGCATCGAGCTGGAACTGTCCGCGGTGTGCCCAGGTCTCCGCAGAATTCGGGCCGACGTAGAACGGCAGGTCGCCGAGAATGCGCACGCCCCGCAAGCGGCCGTGCTCGCGAAGCCGGCGCCATTGCACGAAGAAGGCGAACTGCTCCCGCTTGATGCGCTCGAGCTCGTCCACGAACACGTGCTTCGCCCGAGCCACCGAGGATGGCATCCGGGCGCGCAGCTCCGCGGGCCACGTCCACCACGCGGCGCCCTGGTGCAGCCTGCTCAGGACCTCGAAGAGCGCGTAGTCGTCCAGCCAGTGTTGGTTTTCATCCAGAAACGCGGCGTACTCCGCAGGCTGGGCGCCCGGCAGCTCCGCGGTGTCGAGGAAGGCGGGGTTGCCGGCAAAATCGGAGCGCACCCAGTAGGGGGAGCCATCGGTACCCGTGGGACCGGCGGGCAGGATCTGCCAGACGCTGAAACCGGCTTCCGCCAGCCAGTCGATGAGCGCGCGGCCTCCATGGCCGAGCGCGGCCTCGAGCGAGCCGAGATGTAACAGGACTCCGGCACGACGTCGGTCGAGCACGGGCAGGCGCATGGCGAAAACTCCTTAGTAGCATGCATCAACTATGTCCAGGCACATGGACGTGCCCCGCCGCCGCAGGTGGCGGAGCCGCAGGCAAAAAACCGCGCTTTTTGCCTGCGGCGCGCTGGGCCGGGCAGGAGCCCGGATCCAGCGTTTCAACTATCGCCGGGCAGGAGCCCGGATCCAGCGCCTTAACTAGCATAGGCGCGCCGCATGACTCCGCCGTGCTCGGGGCGGCCGCGCCCGATGGAAATCGGCTGGGCGAGACTCTCTGGCGGCGGCAGGCCGAGGAGACGGTAGAGAACGACGAGCTGGCGCCGATACAGGCTGTCGAACTGACTCACGGCATCCGCAGGGTTGTAGTCGCCGAACCACCAGAACCAGTCTGAGCTCTCGCAGAGCGCGAGCTGGCGTTCGGTTGCAGCCCGTTGCGGCGCATCGAGAGCGCCGGATGCCATGATGCCGTCGAAAGCGACTTTGGCCTCGCAGAGGAGGTCCCAGGCGCGGTTCTTGGCGGCATCACCCATCCATGTTGCGAGGGTGCCGTGCACCCAGCTGCCGGCGACCACATTGACCAAAGGAACGGGCTCGACGCCGCGCGCGACGCAATCGGACAACGTGGTCAGCTCCAACTGCGGATGCGCAGCCAGCAGCGAATAAAGCGCGCGCAGGAAGTAGTATCCATTGAACGGATAATGCTCCCACGCGTTCTCACCATCGAGCGCGATCAGTACCGCGTGCCGTTTGCGGGCATCGTTGGTATTTTTCCCCTGCGGCTCCGCCGTCGCGGAGTCTGCGTACTGTCTGGCCAGATGTGCGAGCTCATTGACGAGATTGTGCGCGGCATCGTCGCCGTGCCACGTCGCGTAGGTGAAGCCGATCAGGTCCGAAAGCGTGTCGTCGCGGAAGAACTCGAGCATGTTGCCGCCGGGCAGGCGGTAGGGCCTGTTATAGGCATCGGAGTCGCGGGCGGCTTGGGGGGCATTGCGCGCCAGCGCGCCCTGGAGCACGTTGGCGCTGGTTGCCGCCCACTTGAAGCCGGCTCGATCGAGCAGCTCCAGGCTGCCGCGACTGATCGCTCCCTCCGAAGGCCAGCAGCCGCTCGGGTCGCTACCGAACGCCTGCCTGAAGACGCGGAGTGATTCCCGGATATGCCACTGCGCACGCTCGGCCCCTCCCGGATAGGTGGGGTGCTTCGGCAGCTGCATGTTGGGTACGGCATCGCGCGCGGCATGGAAGTCGAGCAGCAGCGGCATGATCGGGTGGCCGTAAGGCGTCACTGACAGCTCGCACTGGCCACGCTCGGAAAGCTGCCGGTATCGCGGCACGATGGAGGCAACGAGGTTACCGATCAGCGAGAGGAGATCACGCCGCTGTACGTCCGTGAACGCGCGGCCCTGCTGGGTCAGGCTGCTCACGAGGGTGTCGGAGCGGCGCACCGTCTCGCCCAGCCAGGCGAGGTGATACCAGACGGCCAGGTCGTGGATGAGCTGGTCGGACGCGTAGCTCACGCGCTCCAGCGTGCCGAGCGTCTCGGCTATGGTGGCGAGCTCGAGGTACGGGCCGAAGCGCTCGATCATCTGCTTGCGCTGGGCCTTCAGGCATGCGCGCAGCAACTCCAGGCGCCCCGCCGGCTCCGCCGGCACCGGGTCCGGGCCCAGCAGCGCAAGCACGGGATCCGGCAGCGCACTCCCGGTCCGCAGGTGCTCGCCCACGCGGCGGGAGATCTCCTCGAGCTGCTCGAGCAGCACGGGCGTGAAGTTGACCACCGCACGCGCTGCCGGGTTTCCTTCCAGGTGCGCGGCCATGTCGGTGTAGTCCTTGATCGCGTGCAGGTAGGTCCACGGCAGGACGTATTGCCCGGTGAGCGCATCACGGTACTGCGGCTGGTGCATGTGCCACAGGAGGACGACGGGCAGGCGCGAATCGGCTTCCATGACGGTCAATCGGCCAGCCGGCGAAGCATGTCGGCCGTCACCAGCACGACGCCTTTCTCCGTGACCACGAAGCGCCGCGCGTCATCGGCCTTATCGAGTCCAATGCGCATCCCGGCGGGTATCTCGCAGCCCTCATCGACGATCGTCCCGCGGATGTGGCAGGCACTGCCGATGAGCACGTGGGGCAGGATAACGGAGCGTTCGATGATCGCGCGCTCTTCCACGCGCACGTCGGAGAAGAGAAGCGACTCGCGCACCAGCGCGCCGGAAATGATGCAGCCGCCCGAAACCATCGAGTTGATGGCCGTGCCGCGCCTCCCTTCCTCGTCGAGAATGAATTTTGCCGGAGGCTGATGCAGCTGGTAAGTCCATATGGGCCAGTCTTCGTCGTAGATGTTGAGCTCGGGTTTCACGTGCACCAGCTCTATGTTGGCCTCGTAATAGGCATCGATCGTGCCGACGTCACGCCAGTAGCTCTGCGCGCGGGTCTTGACGTCCTGGAAGGGGTACGCGAAGACCTGCAGTGTGCTTGCGAGGGTCTTGGGGATAACGTTCTTTCCGAAGTCATGCGCGGACGCCTCGTCCGCTGCATCCTCCTCTAGGAGACGTTGCAGCAGACGCGTGTTGAAGACGTAGATGCCCATCGAGGCGAGGATGGTATCGGGCCGGCCGGGAAGGGTGTCCGGAACTGCCGGCTTCTCTGAGAACCGGGTCACACGGTTCCACTCGGTGGCCGTGAGGACGCCAAAGTGGCGCGAGTCGCTCGCAGGCACCTCGACCACGCCGACGGTGATGTCGGCGCCCTTCTCCACGTGATAGGCGATCATCGGGCCATAATCCATTTTGTAGATGTGATCGCCAGCAAGCACGAGCACGTGCTTGGGCCTGTGCGAGAGGATGAGATCGATGTTCTGGTGGACTGCATCGGCAGTGCCGCGGTACCAGACGGCCCCTTTCTGCTGCTGGGCCGGAATGGTCTCGATGAACTCACCGAACTCACCTCGCAGATAACTCCAGCCACGCTGCACGTGCGCGATCAGGGACTGTGCCTTGTACTGGGTGAGGATGGAGATCTGGCGGATACCCGAATTGACGCAGTTCGACAGCACGAAGTCGACGATGCGGAATTTACCGCCGAACGGCGTCGCCGGCTTGCAGCGGTGCTCCGTCAGGTCCTTGAGGCGCTCTCCGCGCCCGCCAGCCATGATCACCGCGAGCGTACCGCCCGTCAGGCGGCTCACGTAGCGTCCGGAAGAGGCGCGCGCAGGCTGTCGTGACATGTGTGGTTGTCCTGGGCCGCTTGAATTCTTGGCCGCGGGTCTCAGGGGTCTCGGAGCTGGCTTGTTGTGGGCCAATCTTATCGCGGACCAAGTTTAAAGCCACTTCATCAGACCGAGCGCATATTCGTGCGACAGCAGGTCATGCCGCGGGTACATGCGCACGTCGGTGGCGAACTGGCCACACTCCGGTGGCTCCACGTCCAGCGCGAATACGGCGGCTCCGTCGGGCTCCTGCTCACCGGTGGCCGCGAGTGGCGTGCACCAGAGGCCATCACGCTCCGGTGGTACGAACGAGCAGAGGGCTGGAGGCCCCTGCTCCCCCTCGGGCAGCAGGCGTCGGGCAATGAGCTCGACGCGCACGTCGGACGGGTGCAGGCCATTCAGGCTGGCCGCGACCCGCAGGCGCAAATGCTCGCCCCGCGGCAGCTCCGCGGGCGCATCCGCGACCACCCGCAGACTCACGCGTCCCCAGGCCTGTCGGATGCGCTGCTGCCACTGCGCGAGCCCGCGCGCGCCGGCGAAGCCACCCGCCGCCAGGCGCTGGTACTGCTCAGCTGCCGGCCGATAGAGCCCGCGGGTGTAATCCTCGAGCACCCGGCTCATGTTGAAGCGGGGAATGACCGTCATCATCGCGCGCTTGGCCCGTTCGACCCATTCCTGCGGACAGCCGGTTTCTCCCCCCGCATAGTAGAGCGGGATGATTTCCTCCTCGAGCGCATCGAGGATGAGCTCCGCCTCGAGCGCATCGCGGCGCTCGGGATCCTGCACGTTCGCCGGCGGGATGCCCCAGCCGTTGTCCTGCATCCAGCCCTCGGCCCACCAGCCATCGAGGATGCTCAAGTTCAGCCGGCCATTGATCGCGGCCTTGATCCCGGAGGTGCCGCTGGCCTCGAGCGGCGCGATGGGGTTGTTGAGCCAAACGTCGACTCCGGAGACGAGCGAGCGCCCGAGCTGCAGGTCGTAGTCCTCGAGGAAGATGATCCGGCCGACGAACTCCGGCGAGGTCATGAGCTGGCGGATTTCGCGCAGCACCTGCTTGCCCGGCTCGTCCGCCGGGTGCGCCTTGCCGGCAAAGAGCAGGATCACGGGCCGCTCCGGGTCATTGACGAGTCGCGCCAGCCGTGCGCGGTCGCGCAACAGCAGGGTTGCACGCTTGTAGGTCGCAAATCGCCGCGCGAACCCGATGGTCAGAACGTTCGGCCGCAAGGGGTCGAGGAAGCGCGTGACGTGTCGCAGTTGCACTGGGCTCATGCCCTTGCGGGCGTACTCGCGCTGCAAGCGTTCGCGGACGCTGGCGAGCATGCGCGACTTCACCGACTGGGCCGCTGCCCAGAAGCGCTCACCGGGCACGGCCTCGAGCGCGGCCCAGAACGGCACATCGCTCAATCGGTCGCCCCAGGCAGGGCCGAGCTCGGTGGTGAAGAAATCCATCCATGTCTTGTGCAGAAAAGTCGGCACGTGCACGCCATTGGTGACGAAGCCGACGGGATTCTCGTCGGGCCGGATTTCCGGCCACTGGTCGGCGCAGAGGCGCGACGAGACCGCTCCGTGGATGCGGCTCACGCCGTTGATGTGCCGTGAGCCGTTCAGCGCCAGCCGAGTCATGTTGAACAGGCCGGGTGCGGCCGGAGTTCGCGCGAGGTCCAGGAACCGATCGACGGGAATGCCGAGCTCGCGGATGAAGTCGCTGAAATGGGAGAGGATGAGGTCGTGTCCGAAGGCATCATGGCCGGCGGCGACCGGCGTGTGGGTGGTGAACACGCAGGCTGCAGCGACTGCCTCGAGCGCGGCTTCGAATGGCAGGCCGACGGCGAGATGCTCTCGCAGGAGCTCCAGAATGAGGAAAGCAGCATGACCCTCATTCAGGTGCCAGACCGCAGGCTTGATACCCAGTGCCCGTAGGGCGCGGATGCCGCCGATGCCGAGGATCATCTCCTGCCGGACGCGGGTGGACTCGTCGCCGCCATAGAGGCGGTGGGTGATATCGCGGTCGCTCGGAGCGTTCTCCGGAGTGTTGGCGTCGAGCAGGTAGACAGGTACACGGCCGACCTTCGCCTTCCAGAGACGTGCGACGACGTCACGGCCCGCGATGCGAACGCTGACTTTAATCCACTCGCCATTGGCATTGCGTGCGGCCTCAACGGGTAAATCGCGAGGGTCATGCTCACGGTATTCCGCGTGCTGCATTCCGTCGTTGTCCACCGTCTGGGTGAAATAGCCTTGCTCGTAAAGCAGTCCCACCGCAATGAAATTGGCTCGCCGGTCACTGGCGGCTTTGCAGTAGTCGCCGGCGAGGACGCCGAGGCCGCCGGAGTAGATCGGGAAGCTCTCGTGAAAGCCGTACTCCGCGCAGAAATAGGCCACCAGGGGCTCGTCGCTGCGCGGCGCCGGCGCGGTGATATAAGCGTCGAGCGCCTCCAGCGCGCCACGATAGCGGGCAATGTAAACAGGATCGCGCGCGGCGCGGTCCAGGCTCGATTGCGCAATGCAGCGCAGAAGCAGGCGCGGATTACCGCCGGTCTGCTTCCAGAGCTCGGGGTCCAGATCCTCGAACAGCGCTCGAATCGGACGGTGCCAGGAGAAGAAAAGATTGCCCGTCAGCTCAGGCAGACGTTTAAGGGCTTCCGGAATGACGGGTGTGATCTCGAGCAGCGTATTTCGCATTGCGGTCCTGCGTCGGCCTTCCTGCGGCGAATGAGACCGCGAAGTCTAGCGGGTCGCGGGGCCCGATGCCCATGCGTGGTTCGCGTCGCCGCTCTCCTTGTGCCTTGACCGCTGACTCGGGCGCCGGCGCTGCGGCGTTCGGGTCGGTGCCTCGGCTCACGCGATCAGGACCAGCGCATGTCTTTCACCAGCAGCAACGGCCGCTCGTCCCCAAGACGCACCCGATAGCGCGTGCTACGGCCCCCCGCGTTGGGATCTCTCTCGATGACGCCGAGTGCCTCGAGCTGTGCGAGATCGCGCGAGGCCGTGACTCGCTCCACCTTCGTCTGGCGCGCAGCCCGCTTTGCCGTGAGCCAACCTTGGTCGGAATCGTCTGGCGCCAGGGCCATCTCGAGGAGCCGCCGCTGCCTGTGTGTCAGCGGAGTCTCCCGATGTCGCGCCCAGAAGCCTGCTATCTGCACGACCCGCTCGATGCAAACGCGCGCCTGATCACAGGCTTGCGCAACACAGGTCGTGGACCACTCGAGCCAGCCGGTGATGTCCAGGTTTCCTTTCTGGGCGCGCTCCAATTGAGCGTAGTACTCCTTCTTGCGGGTCATCAGCACGG
>DASUHA010000121.1:0-11734 GCA_036273735.1 Steroidobacteraceae bacterium
CGCCGGAGAGGGCGGAACCCACGGAGATCTCGTCAACCTGCGCGGATTCTCGGCTGGGGACGACTACTTCATGGACGGCTTGAGGGATACCGGCCTCTATGATCGCGATGCGTTCGATTACGATAGCATCGAGGTCTACAAGGGACCTGCCTCGACACTCTTCGGCCGAGGTTCCACCGGCGGCGTCATCAACCAGGTGATGAAAGCGCCTCTCCAGAGGCCTCTGCTCGGATTCTCGGTGGCCGGCGGCACGAATTCGGAGCTCCGCGCCACAGCGGACCTCAATCAGCCATTCGCCGATCATGCAGCGGCCCGTCTCAACGTGATGGCTCAGCGCAATCTCATCGAAGGCAGACCGTTCGCCAAGACGCAGCGCTGGGGAGTGGCCCCCGCCGTCGCCTTCGGAATCGATACGCCGACCAGCGGCTGGCTGAAATTCCTGCATCAGCAGGAAGACAACATTCCGGACTACGGCGTGCCGTTCCTGTTCGACCGGCCAGCGCCGGTGGGCCGGGGCGCCTTCTACGGATTACCTTCCGACGACATCTTCAAGACCAAAGTGGATGTGCTCACCGGACGAATCCAGCACTCCTTCAATGAGAACTGGTCCGTGAGCGATACCGCCCGTTACGGGCACTATCACTTCCTGTCGCGCGAGACGGCCTCGATCTATGGCAGCGGCAACTGCTTCACCTCCCGGACCGCTCACGGGTTTTTTGCCGGGGCGCCGATCTGTGGCCCTGCGAGTCTCGCCGGGCAGGTGCCGGTCAGCGCGAACAATCCCTACTTCCCGGTGCTCGGGACGCCGGTGAGCTCGGTCTTCGTGCTGCGCGATCGGCCGAGCGCCACCGGAACCATCGAGACTGTGATGAACAATCTCGATCTCACGACGCACTTCACCACGGGACCCTTCGAGCACACGCTCATCTTAGGCTTTGAATACGACAACGAGCGCGCCAATCTCGTGCGGTTCGTCAACCAGGACACGCTCATCGCCCCGGTTCCAATCCTCGCGCCTGCTCCTTTCGAGTTTTTTCCCGGAACCCAAACTACCGTCAATCAGACACCGCATACCGGCACGGATACCAAAGGGACATATGCTACGGACACGATCGACCTGAGCGAGCGATGGCTGCTCACGGCGGCGATCCGGTACGATGACTTCCGCGCGACCTTCGATCAGCCGTTCGGCCGCGCACCCACTCACTTCGGGCATGCGGACACGGTGTGGAGCCCGCGCGCGGCGCTCGTGTTCAAGCCGACTGCGAAGTCCAGCGTCTACGTCTCTTACGGGACCTCTTTTGATCCTTCGGCCGAGAACCTCGCGCTCTCGGCGAGCAATGCCGCCTTGCCGCCTGAAAAGGACCGCACCTACGAGCTCGGCGCCAAGGTTCAGGTCGATGACATGCTGTCGGTCACCGCGGCGGCATTCGACACCGAGATGACGAACGCGCGTATTACCGATCCATTGCAGCCCACTTTGCAGGAGCTGGCGGGGACGGAAAAGGTCAAGGGCGTCGAGATCGGGCTCCAGGGGCATCTCACGCGGCATCTGGAGATCGTCGGCGGGTATACATTTCTCGATGCGAAGGCGATCGGCCTGGCCGGCGCGGGCATCGAGGGTCCCCTCCCGAACACGGCCCGACATCAGGCCAATCTCTGGGCGAACTATGAGCTCAGCTCCGGCTTGCAGGTCGGTGCGGGGCTCAACTATATCGGTGAACGCCTGGCGGGCACCGACAGTCAGGTCGATCCCGGGACGATCAGCATACCGTCCGTCCCCGGTTACGTGACCGTGGATGCGGCGATTGCCTACCGGCTCAACAACCATCTCACCCTGCAGTTGAATGGTTTCAATCTGGCCGACCGGCTCTACTACATGAACTCCTATTTCACGCGCCCGAACGAGAATCACACGGTGCCGGGACCAGGCAGGACGCTGCTCCTGACGGCGAGAGTCTCGCTGTAGTGCGGCGATGGCCACGACGTCGATAACGGCGCTGCTGGCTGGAACGAGTCCGGAGCGTCTGCAGCGGCTCTTTTCCCAGGATGCCGAGCGCGCCGCCGCCTGGGTACGCGTGACGGCACATGATGGCCTCGCAGAAGGACAGGTGTCCTATGGCCGAATGTTGCTCGAAGGACTGGGGGTCGCCAAGAATCCCGCTGCTGCGCTGCGCTGGTTCCAACGCGCGGCGGCACAGGGAAACCCCGATGCCATCAACATGGTTGGTCGCTGCCACGACATGGGATGGGGGACAGCGCAAGACCCTGTAGCCGCTGCCGGGCAGTTCCGGCAGGCGGCCGATGCCGGCCATGCCTGGGCACAATACAACATGGGCCATCTCTATCTGGATGGTCGCGGTGTAGTGCGCGATCGCGCTCGCGCGTTCGCGTATTATTTTCGGGCCGCGGAACAGGGTCACATCCGTGCGATGAATCTGGTCGGCCGCTGTTGTGAAGAAGGATGGGGTACTCAGCAGAATGCGCGCCTCGCCACTCTCTGGTATCGCCGTTCCGCCCGCGGCGGCTATTTTCGAGGGTCCTTCAACTACGCGTCCTGCCTGCAGGACCGGGGTCTATCCAAAAGCGCGCGGCGCTGGTTCACGCGAGCGGTGGAGAGGGCGCCGGAACCGACGCGTTCCAACATGCTCGCAATGCTTTGCCGTCAGGGTAGCCTCGGCGCCATGCAATCCGGCGGTTGAAACCGACGCTCAGGAGATCGCGGTGGCTCCGGCCCGGGGATCGCTCACGACCTGCTGTCTCAGCATCATTCTCTTGAGCGATGGGATGAGCCCGGTCGCCGCGACCGCGCACGTCAGGGCACCGAGGGCCAGCCCGAAGAAGAGCCGGGTGTAAATGGCGAGCGAGGCTGTCGCCTGCACCGTACCGCTCGGGACGCTCGCGAGGCTCGCGATGGCGCCGCCGGCGTACATGCTGACGCCCATCCCGAGGAACCAGGCTCCCATGATGATGCCGCGCGAATTTTCCGGCACCAGTTGCGCGACCATCGAAAAGCCGAGTGCGCTGATCAGGAGCTCACCCAGCGATTGCGCCGCGTAGCCGGCCACCAGCCACCAGGAAGACACGATGCCCGCATGCGCCGTGAGACTTCCGCCCGCATAGAGGAAGAAGGCGAGGGCGATCATGTAGAAGCCGGCGGCATATTTGCTCGCGATCGAGAAATCGCCTCCGCGGGTTCTGCCCATGCGCTGATAGAACCACGCGAGCGGCAGCGCCAACACCACGAGCCAGAATTGATTGAGATCCTGGAATTGAGCCGGCGCGACCTGAATGCCCGCGATGTGGTGCTCGACGTTACGCAGGGCAAAGAGGGTGAGCGAGGTATAGATCTGCTGATTGTAGACGGCCCAAATCGACGACATGATGATGAAGATGATGCAGGCAACGACCCGGCTGCGCTCCTGCCTCCTGCCCGTCACGAGCAAATGCGCGAAAACGTAGACCATCAGGATCACGAACAGCGCGACGACCGCATAGGCCGCGAGGCGATAGCGGATGACCTCCGACAGCAGGTAGGCAGTGACCAGCGATATGGCGATGACCGCCAGGAGCTTGCGCACTTGGAGCTTCCGGAAGTCCGGGCCCGTGCCATAGGGGCGCAGATATCTTTGGAACATGCTGTAGTTGCAGAGCCCGAGAGTGAGGCCGATCGCACTGACGCCGAAGGCCAGGTGCCAGCTGTCGAAGTGCAGGGAGCCGACGCTGATCATCCAGGTGGGATGATCCTTGATCCACGGAGTGAGGAGGATAGAGATGAAAGAGCCGATATTGAGCGACATGTAGTAGATGGTGAACAGGATGTCGAGCTTGGAATGCTCACCTTCATACAGTCGGGATACCAGGTTGTTCGGATTGACCTTGAACAACCCATTGCCCAGGGCAATGAGGCCCAAGGCAGGGAACAGCGTCTCATCGAGCGGAACCGATAGCAGCAGGTAGCCGAGCCCGAGCGTCACGGCGCCGAGAACGAGGGTCCGGCGCGCGCCCAGCACGCGGTCACCGATGTAGCCGCCCAGCATCGGCATTGAATAGGCGAGGGCGGAGAAGGCACCCCAGATGATGTCGGCCTGGGCATCGCCCAGGCCGAGGTGCTCCACCATGTAGAGCACCATGAGAGAAGCGATGCCGTAGTAGCCGAACCGTTCCCAGATCTCGATGAAGAACAGAGCAAAAAATGCCTTGCGGGGATGGCGATCGATCTCTGGAGGGCTCGATGTCATTGGGCGGCCTCTACGATCCGGCTCCCTGAGCATGGACTGGTGTACGGCTATTTCGGAGAGCGCGCGCGGGCATGGCATGCAGGCGTAATGGCTCCATGCAGCAGCCAATTATGCAGTAAGACGCTGTCCATGAATATCGGAGACCTGAAGAAGAATATTGCGATCAAGTATCATGCCTCCGGCCACGTGAGCTACCTGCGCCCGGAAACTCACGCATGCACGTATGGAGATCTAAGGACTGCTATCGCAAGGACTCCCGAGGGGCAGCCCTCGAGGCCCCTGGGCGGCGTGACTTTAGTCGGACGATCGGCGGAGGAAGTTGTCGTGAGAATTCGAGACATGAATTGGAGCCAGGTCGAGAGCTATCTCGAGAGGGACGACCGGGCAGTGCTTCCGATCGGCAGCACCGAGCAGCATGCCCAACTCAGCCTCTGTGTCGATCATATCCTCTCCGAGCGGGTGGCGGCCGAGGCGGCGGAGCCGCTGCGGGTGCCCGTTTTCCCGGGCCTGCCTTACGGCATCACCCCTTATTTCATGGGCTATCCCGGCACCGTCAGCATAAAGGTCGAGACCTATCTCGATCTCATCCGGGACGTATTGGACAGTCTCGTCGCCCATGGCTTCAGGCGCATCGTGATCGTCAACGGACATGGAGGGAATTCGCCCGCTCACTCCTTCATAGGGGATTGGATGCGCGCGCAGAAAGGGGTAACCGTCAAATTTCACAACTGGTGGAGCGCGCCGGGCACCTGGAAGAAGGTGATGGAGCTGGATCCGGTGGCATCGCATGCCTCGTGGATGGAGAACTTTCCCTGGACGCGCCTGGCAGGCGTTCAGTCGCCGCAGATCCAGAAACCGAAGGTCGACCCCAAGCGTGTGCATGCCCTGGCCCCGGCCGCGGCGAGGGAATACCTGGGCGACGGCAATTTCGGCGGGCACTACCAGCGCCCCGACGAAGACATGCTCGAGTTATGGCGGATAGGGGTCGAGGAGACTCGCGAGGTGATTGCGAATAACTGGCCGTGATGAGCGATTCGGCCATATTGATCGTCGGTGCTGGCGCAATGGGCGGGACGATCGGTGCGCATCTCGTGCGCAGCGGTCACGACGTGGCGTTCGTGGACCGTGCCGCGGACCATGTTGCCCGCATGCGTGCAGCAGGGTTGGCCGTCACCGGCCCGCTGGCGCAGTTTGCCGTACCCGTGAAGGCCAGCATTCCGGAGGAGCTCGAGGGACTGTACAGCAGAGTATTGCTCTGTGTGAAGGCGCAGGATACCGAAGCCGCCACGAGCATGCTCGCGCCGCACCTCGCACCGGATGGGTTCGTGGTATCGGTGCAGAATGGCCTGAACGAGTACGCAATTTCCGCGATGATCGGCGCAGAACGGACGGTCGGCTGCTTCGTCAACTTTGGTGCAGATTATCTCTCACCTGGCGTAATTCATTACGCGGGACACGGCGCGGTCGTGGTCGGGGAGATCGATGGTCGGATGACCGAGAGGGTGCGGGCGCTGCATGGTTTGTTCCTGACCTTCGACGAGCGGGCGCGCCTCACCGACAACATCTGGGGTTTTCTCTGGAGTAAAGAGGCCTATGGGGCTCTGTTGTTCGCCACCGCCCTCACCAATGAGTCGATCGCCGACTGCCTGGCGCTGCCGCGTTATCAAAAACTGTTCATCGCGCTGGCGCGCGAAGTGATGCGAGTCGCCGCGGCAAAGCGCATCCGGTGTGAAGCGTTCGACGGGTTCCAGCCGAAGGCATTTGCGGCCGATGGCGCCGATCAGCAGGCCGCCGATTCGCTTGCCCAGCTGGTCATGCACAATCGACGTTCTGCCAAGAGTCACAGCGGGATCTGGCGGGATCTGGCCGTGCGCAAGCGCCGCACCGAGGTCGATGCTCAGCTCGGGGTGGTGGTGCAGGAAGCCAAGAGCTGTGGTATCGAGGCACCGCTCACCGAGCGTCTGATCGAGTTGATTCATGAGATCGAGAATGGAGCCAGACCGCAGGGCATCGATTCTCTAGAGGCGCTGGCAGAAGCGGTGAACCAAATGAATAAACCGGCGATCATCGTCCATGGAGGCGCGGCATGGAATCCTGGCCAGCTGCCAGGCCGAGCCCCGCTCTCCCGAATCACAACATCGCGTGGCGGGATGTGATATTCGCGGGTTCCAGCCACTGTGCCTCGATTTCGGCGGCGGTCTGCGGGTAGCCGAAGTGGTAGCCCTGCGCGAACTCGCATCCATAGGCCTGCAGCTCGCGAGCCGTGCCGGCCGTCTCCACACCTTCTGCGACGACCGTCATGCCGAAGCTGTGGGCGAGCTGGATGGAGCTGCGCACGATGCGTTGGTCGGCGGTATCGTCCGTCAGATTCGTGATGAAGCTTCGATCGATCTTCAACGTGTGCACCGGCAGCTGCTTGAGGTATGCAAGCGAGGCATAACCGGTCCCGAAGTCATCGATGGAGAGCCGCACGCCGAGTGTGCGGATCTCATTGAGACGCTTGAGCATCGTGTCGGGATGACGCATGACCGCGCTCTCGGTCACCTCGAGCTCGAGGAGCTCGGGCTCGACGCCCGGCCAGCCGAGGATCGCGCGCAGCTTCTCGACGAACCCGCTGTCGAGAAGATTGTTCGCGCTGATGTTGACTGAGATCGGCACGCGGTAGCCCCGGCGTTCCCACGCGACCACCTGCTCGCAGGCGGCGCGCAGCATGTACTGCGCGAAGGGATGCACGAGCTCCGTGCTGTCGGCCAGAGGCACGAACCGGGACGGTGCGATAGGTCCCATGGTGGGATGGTTCCAGCGCGCCAGCGCCTCGACTCCGATCAACTCTCCATCCGCCAGGCGCACCTTCGGCTGATAGGCGACCGAGAGCGACCCTTCGCGCAGTGCCTTACCGAGGTCGCTCTGCAGCGCGAGCACCTCCGGGGTGAATTGATCCATCACCTCGTGGTAGCGGCAGAAGGCGCTCAGCCCTTCCTTCGCCGAGTACATTGCAATGTCGGCACAGCGGAGCAGCTCGCTGGGAGTATGTGCGTCCTGCGGATAAAGCGCAGCGCCGATGCTGGCCGTCAGATCGAGCTCGACCCCGCCCGACATGGTGGTCCTTCCGAGGCATTCCTGCAGACGGGCGCCCAGGCTCTCGAGTGTGCGCGTCGCCTCCGAGCCCCTGGCCAGAATCGCGAGCTCATCCCCGCCCAGGCGTGCAACACAAGTATCCGAATCGCTGAAGCGTTGGCGAAGACGCTCGCCGATTTCCTTCAGCACGCGGTCGCCGGCGGCATGGCCGAGGGTATCGTTGATGTCTTTGAAGCGGTTCAAGTCGAGGAGGAGCACCGCGAGCGGCTCGTTGGGCGCAGCCGAGATCGCCTGCTCGAGCTCGCGCATGAAGCCGTCCCGATTCCTGAGCCCCGTGAGCGTATCGTGCTGCGCGAGATACTCCTGCTCGGCGACATAGGCCGCCTGCCGCCGCAGCGCACGATGCAGCTGCCAGGCGAACGCCAATACCGCGAACACCCCGATCAGGAGGACCGCCGCGGGCGCTGCCGCCTCGCTGAGCCACTGCCGGCGAAGCGATGCGATCGTAACGCTTGCGCCTACGTAGAGCGGTAGGCTGGCAGAGCGCGCAAAGCCGACGTACCCGCTTCTCGACGGGAGCGATAGAAACACGCCGCTTGTGCGATTGCTCACGAGTTGGAGCGACTGCTGCGAGATACGGCGGCGTAGAACGTGGAAAGTCCCGCTGGCTGGCGAGTAGGACACCAGCATGCGTCCGTCGGTGGTCACCACGCTCACAGTACCTTCGCGGATCAGTCGCAGGCTGTCTGTGTTTGCAATGAGACGCCGCAGGGGAACGAGCGCGAATGCAACTTCCGCCTCATCCGAAGGTCCACGAAAATCGCGCGTGATGGGCAGATACCAATCGCCCTTGGCGCGGAGCCGAAGGAGATAGGACACGTCGAGTCCCTTGCTGCGATCCTTCAGCATCCGCGAAATCGTCCGCAGGACCTCGGGACTCGCCACCGGCTTCCCCGATTGCTCGACCGCTACGATGCGGCCATCCGCCGCCTGAAGGCCGAGGTAGCTCGAAACCGAGTCGAACCGCACCGCATCGCGCAGCACCGCGAGGGCCTGCTCGGGCTCACGCGGGGTTCCGGACTGGCGGGAGATATCAGCGCCGATCTCTTTCAAACTCAGCGCGGATTGCTCGAGCAGGCCGGTGATGGATGTCTGCAGGCCCAGCGCCAGATTGAGGACGCTCTCCTGAGCAGACGTCCAGGTCTGTTGCCGCTGCTGCGCGACGAGATATACGGCAGTGCCGGCAAGCAGGAGCAGCGCGAGCACGACGGACAGCCGCGCTCGCCGGTACTGGGCGGTGATGAACCGTGCATCCGGACGGGAGCGCCTCGTCCCCGAAGGGCCCGGGACGCTTGCGGGCGCGATGCGCTGATCACCGCTCATCGCCTAATCATACGAGTTCAGCAGGCGCGGGACGCTTCCGCCGTCTCAAGTCATGCGGACTTGGGACCGAGTCCGCCGATTCTGTGATGCGGTTCCGCATGCACGCCCTCAGCAGGGACCGTCAAAATAAACAATAGTTAAATCAAATGATTATATGATTTTCTTGATGCTGAAACTTGGCGCCCCCGGGGGTTACCCGACCTCCTGCGCGCTGAATTGGCGCAATCCGCGCCTTATGGCAACCTGCCCGACCCTGCGCGAGGCGAGACGACGATCCGGCGCCTGAACTGCGTTTCGATGCCGGATGAGCGGCGCGACGGGTGAAGTCTTCACGCCTGCCTGTTGTTCGTCTCGCCGCATTCGCTCTCATCCTCGTGCCGCGTCCTGACTCACGGCGCGTGACCTCGAGATCAATCGCACCGAAAGGATCTGACCACCGGGTGGCTGCGCTGAGCCGCCCGCCGGTGGCGGCGGGAGCACTGCCCGCAGCCGCCCGCAGTCATCAGGTGCGCGCTAGACTTCAGTTTTGCGCGGGCGGCCCGGCCGGTCGGCCGCGTGCTCATCGTGAGGACAAGCATGACAAGGCTTCATTCCGTTCCGCTCCACCTCGCTCTGCTGCTGAGTGCGACTGTCGCGATGGCGCGTCCACCCCTCGCGCTGCAGTCGCGCATCCTGCCGGCACCGGCAGCGCCGGGAACGGCAGTGTTGCCGTACGTCAAGCTGCCAACTGGCGGCCCGATCGCGCTGACCCATGTGCATGTGATCGACGGCACCGGGGAACCGGTTGCGGGGGAGCGCACGATCATCATAACCGGCGGCAAGATCACGGCGGTGGCGGGCGCCACGGCACCGCTGCCTGCGGGCGCACGGGTGCTCGATCTCTCCGGCCATACGGTGCTGCCGGGCATCGTCGGTATGCACGACCATCTCTTCTACATCGCCCGTGCCGATCTAGATGCTGCCGGTAACAGCGAGCCGCCGCTCCTGGTGCCGGAAATGGCGTTCTCGGCGCCGCGCCTCTACCTGGCGAACGGAGTGACCACGATCCGAACGACCGGCAGCGTTGAGCCTAACACCGACCTCAATCTGAAACACGAGATCGATGCAGGAAAGATTCCCGGGCCACACATGGATGTGACGGGACCGTATCTGGAGGGGCAGGGCTCGCCATTCATTCAGATGCACATGCTCAAGGATGCCGATGACGCGCGGCGCACGGTCTCGTTCTGGGCTGACCGCGGTGTCACCTCGTTCAAAGCGTACATGTTCATCACGCGCGCCGAGCTCAAAGCGGCGATCGATGAGGCTCATCGTCGCGGCCTGAAGGTCACCGGGCACCTCTGCGCCGTCACCTACCGCGAGGCCGCGGCGCTCGGCATCGATGACCTCGAGCATGGGTTCTTCGTCAACACCGAGCTCGATCCCGGCAAGCAGCCCGATGACTGCACGAAGACCGACGGTGAGGACACCCTGGCCGCGATGGATCCGAACGGGGCCGTCGCGAAGTCGCTGATTGCGGATCTCGTAAGCCATCATGTCGCAGTCACCTCCACACTGCCGGTTTTCGAGCAGCGTGTACCCGGGCAGGCACCGTTGTGGCCGCGGGCGATGGCGGTCATGAGCCCAGAGGCGCGAGAGGCCTATCTTTACCTGCGCAATCTCACCTCCAACATGCCGCCGGACGCCCGGCAGAAGCGGACGATGGTTTTCCAGCATGGGCTCGAAATGGAGCGCGCTTTCGTCGCCGCGGGTGGCCTGCTGATCGCAGGGCTCGATCCGACGGGTAACGGTGGCGTCATCCCCGGGTTTGGAGACCTGCGCGAGATCGAGCTGCTGGTGAAAGCCGGCTTCAGCCCGGAACAGGCAGTGCAGATCGCGACCCTGAACGGAGCGACCTACCTCGGCCTGCAGGCCCGGATCGGCTCGATCGCGCCGGGCAAGGATGCCGATCTCGTGGTCGTGAAGGGCGATCCGTCCCATACCATCACCGATGTCGAGAACGTGGAGCTCGTGTTCAAGGATGGGGTCGGCTACGACTCGGCGGCCCTGCTGCAGTCGGTACGCGGTCGCTACGGGGCGTATTGAGGGCCCGCCTGCCATGATGTGCACGCGACTTCGCGAGGCGTAAAAGGTGTTCCAGCCGCTCGAGTTTGGACATGACATCTTTTTCGGGGACCCGCGCTGGAGTCGGATCCTGGACGGCATCACGCTGGCACATCGCACCGCCAACGCTCCGCCCGAGACCGTCGAAGTGCATACCCACCTCGAGGCGCATTTCGTCCTCGTCACCGGCGGGCGGTATGTCTCGAGCGCAAGAGGAAGTGCCGATCCGCGCTCGATTTTCGTCTACAACCCGCCAGGGACGACACATCGGGACCACTTTATGGACGGCAGGGGCGCTTTTTTTTCGATCTCGCTGGCGAATTCGCGCTTGGCCGACTCGTCCGAAGCCGGCGGGGCACAGGTGGCCGTGCATCTTCACGATACCTGCGATCGGGCACTCGCCGTGGCTTTGCTGATGGAGTGCGTTCGCTGGAACGCAAGCTCTCCCCTGAGGGCGGAGAGTCTCTGTCTGGAGCTTCTGGGCGCAGTGTCGAACACACCGCAGACCATCGCGAGACATCCGCCCCGATGGCTGCGCACGGCGTAC
The DNA here is from genome assembly GCA_036273735.1 of Steroidobacteraceae bacterium. GTDB lineage: Bacteria > Pseudomonadota > Gammaproteobacteria > Steroidobacterales > Steroidobacteraceae > 13-2-20CM-66-19. The sequence continues at coordinate 11,353 of DASUHA010000121.1, forward strand.
GAGCTGATCTGCGATTGCCCGGCAGAGACGCCCGGAGTTCGCCATCTGGCAAGTGCCGTCGGCGTTCATCCCACTCATCTGGCGCGTGCCTTTCGCACCTTTCTCGGCTGCACACCCGGAGACCTTCTGCGTGCCCGCCGACTCGAGCTTGCTGCTGCCGATTTGATGGATTCGAGCAGAGATCTGGCGCAGGTCTCCCTCGACAGGGGTTTTGCGGACCAGGCGCAGTTCACAAAGGCGTTCCGTCGGCTCTACGGTGTTCCGCCCGGAATGTATCGCAGCCTCGGTGGTCCCCCGAGGCGAGCGAGCATGTTGCATTTTGACAAGACAGCCGCCCAGTGCACGGGCGAGGCTCGCAGCCGGCGAGCGTAACCAAGGGCGA
>DASUHA010000122.1:0-23605 GCA_036273735.1 Steroidobacteraceae bacterium
AACCCGGCCAGGGCCGTTCCCTGGCCCGCGGAAAACGTGTAGGGTCTCGCGAAAATCGTCTCGACGATTTTCGCCAATGAACATACCGGACTCTCGCACGTGGCCGTAGACCCCAAGAGCGCCCTGAATGGCGCTCGCAAGTTCAATCCCGCCCAGCCCTGGCGCGTCGAAGACTCCCTGGAGCTTTACCACGTCAATGCGTGGGGCAAGGGCTATTTCGGCATCAATGCGGCCGGGCACCTGATGGTGCGGCCCGATGCGCAGCCTGGACGCGACATCGACCTCTACGAAGTCGTCGAAGGTCTGGAGGCGCGGGATCTGACCACACCCGTGGTGGTGCGCTTCTCGGACATCCTTGCGCATCGCCTGAAGCACCTGCACGACGCCTTCGCACAGGCGATCGCCGAGAACGACTACCGCAACCGCTACGCGGCAGTCTTCCCCATCAAGGTGAATCAGCAGCGGCTCGTCGTCGAGGAGGTCTACCGCTACGGCAAGGAGTTCGGCTTCGGCCTCGAGGTCGGCTCGAAGCCTGAGCTGCTCGCCGTGATGGCGATGACCGAGAACGCTCCCGAGCGGCTGATCATCTGCAATGGCTTCAAGGACGACAGCTACATCGAGGCAGTCACGCTCGCCACGAAGCTCGGGCGGACCATCATTCCCGTGGTGGAAAACTTCGATGAGCTCGGGCTCATCCTGAAGCACGCGGAGCGCTACCAGGTGCGGCCGCGCATCGGCGTGCGGGTGAAACTCTTCACCGAGGGTTCGGGCCGCTGGCGCGAGTCAGCAGGCGAGAAATCGAAGTTTGGTCTCTTCATCACCGAGATCCTGGAGCTCTTCGGTACGCTGAAGGCGCGCGGCATGCTCGACTGCCTACAACTCGTACACTGTCATCCCGGCAGCCAGCTGCAGGACATCCGACGCGTCAAGGATGCGATCAACGAGCTGGCGCACGTCTATGCGGAACTGAAGCTCATGGGAGCGGGACTGCAGTACATCGATGTCGGCGGGGGCCTGGGCGTCGACTACGACGGCAGCGGCACGAACTTCTCCTCGTCGATGAACTACACGCTCAACGAGTACGCGAGCGATGTCGTGTACCGGATCGCGAGCGTCTGCGACGCACGCGACATCCCGCACCCAATGATCATCAGCGAGTCCGGCCGGGCGATCGCGGCCTATCACAGCGTGCTCGTGTTCGATGCGCTCGGCTCATCGGCGCTCGACAAGTTCCGGGTCACCGGGCGGGAGGATGAGGACTACGCCGGCGAAGAGGAAATGCCGCAGCCGGTACGCGACCTGTTCGAGGCGTTCCGCTCCGTGAGCGAGCGGCGTCTGGTGGAGTGCTATCACGACGCGCTGACCGCACGCGACCAAGTGCTGCAGATGTTCAATCTCGGCCTTCTATCGCTCGAGTTTCGCGCCCTGGCGGAGCGGCTCTTCTGGGCGACCTGCGCCCGGGTACGGGACTGCTGCCGCAGGCTGGAGCGGCTGCCGGAGGAGCTCGAGGGGCTGGAATCAATCCTCTCGGACACCTACTTCTGCAATTTCTCTGTATTCCAATCGCTGCCCGACAGCTGGGCGATCGACCAGCTCTTCCCCATCCTGCCGATCCACCGGCTGGACGAGCGGCCCGAGCGGACGGGTGTGCTGGCCGATATCACGTGCGACTCGGACGGCAAGATCGACCATTTCGTCTCGCAGCGGGACATCAAGAGGACTTTGGAGCTGCACGAGCTGAAGCCCGGGGAGAAGTACTACCTGGCCGCCTTCCTGGTGGGCGCCTACCAGGAGACGCTGGGTGACCTGCACAACCTCTTCGGCGATACACACGTGGTGCACGTCCGGCTCCATGACGAGGGAGGCTGGTGGATCGAGGAAATCGTCAAGGGCGACACCGCCAACAAGGTCCTCGAATACATGGAGTATGACGTGGCAGAGCTCTACCCCGCCCTGACGCGGGACTGCGAGCGGGCCATCAGGGACGGACGCATGACCATCGCGGAAAGCCAGCGGCTGAAGCGGTTCTATGAAGGCGAGCTCGACGGATACGCCTACCTGGAGCCCCCGGGCAGTTGACCGCCCGCCCTCCGGTCTCCTGTGGCGCGGTTGCTACAACTCGTGTTTGCCAACGGCAAAAGCCGGGAGTAGCATGGTGGTGCGTTATATCCCGCAGGGATGAGTACGCTTGAGTTCCGCAGCTTCTTTCGAATCCCCTCCCCGACACGTAATCCACGTCACGCGGCACATGCGACCGCTCGGTGCGGCTCGCCGCTGTGCGCATTGCGAAGAGAGACCTCCGGATGACGACGATCTATGTGGGCAATCTGCCCTTCAATGCCACCGAGCAGGACGTCAAAACGCTGTTCGAGCGTCACGGCAAGGTGGAGTCGGTCAAGCTCATCAACGACCGGGAGACCGGTAGGCCACGCGGCTTCGGCTTCGTCGAGATGGCACAGGGAGAGGCCCCTGCTGCAATCCAGGCCCTGAACGGCTTTCAAATGAACGGCCGGGCATTACGGGTCAACGAGGCCCAGGAGCGCGCGCCACGCGCCCGACAGGGCGGCGGGCCGTTCCGACGCTGAAACGAGCGTCTACAGTCTTTTGAGACAGACCCCGCTTCGGCGGGGTTTTTTTCGGCCAGCGCATAGAATAGGCGGCTCCATGCGCACACCGCCGAAGCTCCTCATTTCCGTCGTCGCCCTCGGGTTCCTGCTGTCCGGCATGGCGCTGCTCGCAGGTTGCGTGACGAGCGGCGGCAGAGAGACTACCGCCAAAGCGCTGGACGGGATTCTGGCCGGCGACCAACGAACGGTAGCGGACCACGCGCAGGACCCATACCGCCACCCAAAGGATACGTTGCTCTTCTTCGGCGTCCGGCCACGCTCCCGGGTGTTGGAGGTCTGGCCCCGGATGGGCTGGTACACGAAGATCATCGCTCCCCTCGTGGGTGCGGGGGGCCAGTACTACGCCGCGGTAATCGCCCCGGATCCGGGCAGCCGATTCCTGACTGCGAGACTCGCGGGGTACCGGCGGCTGCTCGCCTCCCGCCCGGATCTCTACGGCCGAGTGAAGGTGGTGACCTTTCAGCCCGACGGCGACGTCCTACCGCCGGGATCGGTGGACATGGCGCTCAGCTTCGGCGACCTGCACGATTGGATGGCGCTGGGAGACGCTCCGCAAGCCGTTGCCACGATCTACCGCGCGCTGGCGCCGGGCGGGGTGCTCGGACTGGTGGACAACCGCGGCGATCCGGCGGTTCCGCAGGACCCGCGGGCCAAGAACGGCTATGTCCGGCAGGACTACGCGATCCGGTTGATCGAGGCGGCGGGGTTCAGGCTGGTCGCCACATCCGAGGTCAATGCCAACCCGAAAGATACGAAGAATTACCCGTGCGGGGTGTGGGCGCTGCCGCCCGACTACCGGTTGGGCAACATCGATCGGGCGAAGTATGCGGCGATCGGGCAGAGCGATCGCTTCACGCTGAAGTTCGTCAAGCCGGGCCGGAATTAGAGGTCTTTTGAAATCAGGGGGCCGAGGGACCGCTTGAATGCGCCTCCGTGTTTTTCACGCCCCCGGGAAAGGCCTTTGCAATCGATCCCCCGCCGCATGAAGGCGCGGTCTACGGGACACGCGTGGGGCGATCGCTACCACATCTCCTTCAGGCGGGCGCCTACGTCCAGAGCAGCGTCGCCGGATTCTTCGGTCAGCGTGTCCGCGGCGGGTCGGGAGCCCTGGAAAGCGGTGGTTTCCAGTGTTTTCAGCACCTTGTCGGTCAGGAAGCGGCTGCGGCCGCCGTAGACGTGCGCATCGCCGAGGCGATGTTGTGCAGTGAGGTGGAATTTAAGGGGCGCGAGCAGCAGGAGGTCGTTCTGGGCGCGGGTGAGGCCGACGTAGAGCAGGCGCCGCTCCTCGTCGATGAGCTCGGGCTTGCCGGTCGAGAACTCGGAGGGGAAGCTGCCATCGACCACGTTGAGGAGGTAGACCGTATCCCACTCCATCCCTTTGGCGGAGTGGATGGTGGAGAGGACGAGGTAGTCCTCATCGAGCGTGGGACGGCCGGCGAGATCGCTCGTCGCATTGGGGGGGTCGAGGGTGAGCTCGGTCAGGAAGCGCTCGCGGGAGGGGTATTGGCCGGAAAGCACCTCGAGCTGATCGAGGTCGCCGAGCCGAGTGTGAAAATGCTCGTATTGCCGCTCGAAATGCGGGCGATACCATTCGCGCGCGAGATGCACCTGTCCCGGCCACGGGCGCTGCGGGTCCGCGAGCGCGAGGAGCAGCTCGACGAGCTTGCGCCAGTCCTGCGCAGCCCCGGACGGCGGGGTAAAGGTCTGCAGGGAATTGAGCGAGCCACCGCCGGCCTCCAGGTGATCGAGCGCGCGCCGCGCATTGGCGGGCCCCATGCCGGGCAGGAGTTGCAGCGTGCGGAAGCTCGCCAGGCCGTTGCGCGGGTTGTCGGCCCAGCGCAGCACCGCGAGCAGATCCTTGATGTGGCCAGCCTCGAGGAACTTAAGGCCCCCGTACTTCACGAAGGGGATCTGACGTCTTCCCAGCTCGACCTCCAGCAGGTCGCTATGGCTGGAAGAGCGGAAGAGCACGGCCTGCCTGCGCAGCGGCACGCTGGCCTCCCGGCGCCTCAATATCTCGCTGCAGACACACTCCGCCTGCGCCTGCAGGTCCTCCACGGTTACGAGGCGGGGCCGCGGTCCCTCGCCACGAGTCGAGAGCAGATGCTTGCGGTGCTGGCGAGGCGCCTCTCCCATCACGGCGTTGGCAACGTCGAGCACCTGTTGGGTGGAGCGATAGTTCTGCGCGAGCGTGATCACTTCCGCCCGGGGTGTGAACCGGTCGGGAAAGCCGAGGATGTTCTCCACCGCGGCAGCGCGGAAGGAATAGATCGCCTGTGCGTCATCCCCAACGACTGCGAGGCCGGCACCGTCGGGCCTCAGCGCGTAGAGGATTTCCGCCTGCAGCCTGTTGGTGTCCTGATATTCGTCGACCAGCACGTGATCGAAATGGCCGGCCACGTGTGCAGCAAGACGCGGATGAGACATCATGATCTGCCAGTAGAGCAGCAGGTCGTCGTAGTCGAGCAGGCTGTTGTGCTGCTTGCGCTCGACGTATGTGCGATAGAGACGCGTCAGGTCCGATTCCCACTGCGCACACCAGGGGAACTGGGCCTCGAGGGTCTCCTTGAGCGGACGCTGGGTATTGACGCGATGGGAGTAGATCTGAAGGCAGGTATCCTTGCGCGGGAACCGCTGCTCCTTTTGCGCAAGCCCGAGCTCCTGGCGCAACGAGTCCATGAGGTCGGCCGAGTCGCCGCGGTCGAGTACGCTGAACTGCGGATCGAGCTTCAGGTGCCGCGCGTAGTGGCGCAGCAGGCGGTTGCCCAGGGAATGAAAAGTGCCTGCCCAACTCATGCGCTGCAGGATGCTCTGGCTGACCCCGCCGAGAGTTTCGCTGAGCGCCGATTTGGCGAGCTCGAAGGCACGCCGGCGCATCTCAATCGCGGCCCGCCGGGTGAAGGTCAGCATCATGATGCGTGCCGGGTCCACACCATGGATGACCAGGTGCGCGACGCGATGGGCCAGAGTATCGGTCTTGCCGGTGCCCGCCCCAGCGACGATCAGCAGCGGGCCGGACTTGTAGCCCCTCTCCGGCAGCGGCTCGCCAAAAGTGACCGCCCGGCGCTGGGGGCCGTTGAGCTTCGCCAAGTGTGATGCCGTCGACATGACGGCGGGGGACTATACGTAATCCAGCGACCCGCTGTCACTGATTGGCGTCACGCGTTGAGCATACAGCCTCCGGGGCCGCGGCCCACTGGACGTGCGGAGTCACTCGCCGACCGCGCGTGCGGGGGCGGGAGGCGACACGAGATCGGCACCGCAGGCTTGCAGTCGCAGGCTGACATCCTCCTCGAGGGCCGCGAAATCGACTGCCACGAGGGACGGATCGTGGCTCGGCACCCGGCAGTCATCGAAATCTATGCTCAGACCCACATCGGCCAGTATGTGCGCACGGATGCGCTCACGGTATTGAGGTGAGCGGCCGAGGCGATCGACATCGAGCACCAGATCTGCCGCCGGCTCCGCAACCGCATGGGACAGGAGCGACACCGCGATGAAGGCACGATACGACAGCTCATCGCTCCAGGGGAAAATGGCGTCGTGGAGGAACCGGATCTGTTTCGGCAAGTTGCGCGGCAGAGGCGGCAGGCCGAGCATGCCGGCATAGCGGCGCGCGGGAGTGCCCGCGGGGGCGAGCGCCAGGATGAGAAAATGACACAACTCGAAATAAGAGACCGGGACCTCATTGCGATAGCTGCGGCATGAGAGCCATTGTTGCCGTGCATTGCGGCGGACGAGCACATGGTAGCCGCCGAGTGCATGCTTGAGCGCGGCCGAGCGGCCGAGCGAGCGGGAGAGGCCGAATACGGGATGTGTCCCGCGGCCGTGCGCATGCGCGATGAGCCTGGAAATGTATCGCACCTCGGGTCCGATGCCCGTTGCAGCAGGGAAGTAGCGCTCGAGCGCAAAGGCGAGGCGATATCCGGGAACGCCCTTGATGAAGCGACGAAGCAGCGGGCGGTATTCATCGGCGTAGGGCAACGCGAGCACCGGATGACGCGAGTTCCATCCCTGCGCCGTCTGCCGGTCAATGCGCTTCGGCGAGCAGCGCGCGAGAACTTCGCCGAAAGGCTCGTAAAAGCTCGTCGTGAATGGACTACGACGAAAGCGGCTCCACACGTATGTGCTCGCGCAGCGCCAGCCCGAATGGAGAAAAACGGCCCTGTACTGCTCCGATAGTTGTGTCAGTGGACTGAATCCCCTGTTCCGGACATCGCGGGCCGCGCCTCGCACGACCCGTGAGCGCGGTTGCAATTACCGGACCGCGCATTCCAATGCGAGTCTACGCAGACGGGAGCTCCGCAGCCGTTTCGAACTGTAACCGTGATAGGCTCGGTGCGCATGAAGCCAGAGAAGCGCAGCGTGAACTTTCGCGGGCGGATCATCACGCTCACTACGGATGAGGTACAGCTGCCGAATGGTCACCTCGCATCGCTCGAAGTCGTTCACCATCCGGGTGGCGCAGCGACGGTTGCCATTGACTGCGAGGACCGTGTCTGCCTGCTGAAGCAATATCGTTACGTTGCCGACGGGTGGCTGTGGGAATTGCCGGCGGGCAAGCTCGAGCCGAACGAGCCGCCGCTCATCACCGCTCAGCGCGAGCTCGTGGAGGAGGCCGGAGTCAGCGCCCGGGAGTGGCTCAGTCTCGGCTCCTACCTGAGCTCACCGGGGATTTTCACCGAGGTACTGCACCTTTTCCTCGCGACGGGCGTCGAGCCGGCGACGGCGGCCCACGAGCACGCGGAAGTCATCGAGGTGCACTGGGTACCGTTTGCCGAGGCTTGTGGCTGGGCGGAAAGCGGCGAGATCCGGGACGGCAAGACGGCCATGGGCCTGCTGCGGTCACGTTATGTCCGCGGTGGCGGACCTGAGGCAGCCGCCGGGAACTGATCCGTGACGGATGTCTCGGAAGGGCGACATCAGCGCTGCTAAGGTGCATGCGTCCGCGAGCCGCGGACTGCCGCTTCACAGCATTCTTTGGACGCCAGTACAAAAAAGATCGACGGCAGGGAGGACCGCAGACAGGACAGCACAGGCGAGCGCCGGCGCCTCTCGCGTGTCCGCCACGACGACCGCGGAAACGCATATGTCGAGTGGATCGATGCACCCGCCGACCTGGTCGAGCGGCCCAAGCTGGAGGTCGAGCGGCAGCCGGGCGATTTCGCGCTCGAGACCGAGCGCAGCGCCTACAACCCGTACGCCAATGGCGCGGGCGCCGCACGCAAGTCCTCCGGCAACACGACACGCACGGACCTGCGCAAGCTCTCCGAGTGGATCAAGATGATGCGCGAGCTCGAGGAGCGCAAGCGCACCGGTGGCGGCGACGGCACGGCCGGCGGTGAAGAATAGCGAGCCAGACCCTGGCCCCGCGGCATTCGTTCAGGGTTTCCGCCGATAGAGCTACGCAGACCGCTCGATGTGAGCGAGCTTGCGCGCGTTGCTGAGGCGATAGAAACGCCGCAGCTCGGTGAGCACCTCCCCTTCCGTGCCGGCCCCCCGGCGGCGCAACGATCGCTCGAGCCGCCGGCAGAACTTCTCGGCGTAACGGCTCGCCTCGCGGTAGAGGTCCTCGCGCCCCTCGGCCAGACGCGGATCGATGCGCGTGCGCTCGAACAGAATGCGGCGCAGCTCCGCGGGGAATCGGCCGGGGAGCTGACGGCGCAACAGCCAGTAGCTCGCGACGTACTTGTCGACTTCGGCCTGCATTTCCAGCTCGAGTATCGACACCGCACGATCATGGCCGGCGTTCCAGGCGAGATAGAGGAAGTGGCTCACGCCTTCGAGCGCCTTGCAGTAGTCTGCAACGTTGCCGTCATGCAGCCGCACCAGCGGATTCTCGCGTTGCAGTCTTTCCAACAGGTCCGGGTCGAGGTAAAGGGAGATCGCGGCTGCATCGCCGGCGGCCGCCGGCTGCGCGACGATCAGGTCCTCCTCGGTGGTCCGGCTGCGGACCGCTGCCGGCAGCCACTTGCGATCGGTGACGAGAAAGTCATACACGTCGTGAGCAATGCTCACGTCGTATATGTCCCCGATGAGCTGCTGCAGTTGCGTGAGGATCATGAGTCAGTGGGCGAACTGCGTGCCGCCCGCGCTCGTCGGATCGACACCGAGACGCTTGAGGAGCGCATAGCTGCGCCGGCTGCCGGTTTTGAGCCAGATCTCGTAGAGCCGCAGGATATCCTTGTCCGAATGGGTGTAGGCGGTCTCGGCAAGCTCGTTGAGCGCATCGACCATGGGCTGGAATTTCTCCGACAGCTCCGCGAAGACACCACCGAGCACCCTACCCTTGCCGCGCGAGAGGGATTCGGCAAGCACGCCGTAGGCGCGTCCGCCCATGGCGATGTGATAGTCGATGTCGATCAGCTTGCGGGCGAAGCTCTGCGCGAAAAACCCCGCGATGAAGAGCGAGACGTCACCGAGCCGCTGGAGATTGCGATTGCGGTCGCCGGCCGAGCGCGCCTCCAGCGCCTCCGACAACATGACCACCAGCGGCTTCAGACGCGGGCCCTCCGGCGTGCGGTCGAACAGGGCCTCCGAGCGGGAGAAGAGGGTCAAGAGGTTGACGACGTAGTGCTCGGTCTGGTCCTCGACCGAGAGCTGCTGGCTCGCGAGCGCGCCGTGCAGGGCATCCCTGAAGTATTCCTTCAGGTTGGCAACCGGCTGCACCCGGCAGGATGAGTGAGTGTCAGACATGGCTGTTACAGGCCTCCTCAGTACGCCTCCTTATGAATAAAACGGCAGCAGACGGATAAAGTTCACCTCACATAAAGGGTGAATTCCGTGATGCATTGTCCATTGGCCGAAACTCGCGTGGGACGCGGCGGGCGGCCAGCCATGTTTATTCGCCGTTCAGCTTTGGCAGCCGCAGGGGCCGAGTGCTAGAAGGTCGGCCAGCTGCATACAGTCGGCTACGTCCAGGTCGGCCGGCCGGAGTCTCGCGGGCCAGGGTGTTTCACTGCGGTTCATCCATGCCGTGCGCAGGCCTGCTGCGCGTGCTGCTTCGACGTCGAGAAAGGGGTCGTCGCCGACGTAGAGAATGTTCCGCGCCTCGAGACGCAAGCGATGCGCGAGTTGCTGGAAGCAACGGGGATGTGGCTTCGCAACGCCAATCTGACGCGCGTTCAACGACACGCTGAACAACGATGCAAGTCCAATCAGCTCCAGGTCGGCATTCCCGTTGCTGAGGGATGCAAGGGCGTAGCGCGTACGCAGGCGCTCCAGCGCGGGGTGAACGTCCGCATAGGGCTGCAACTCGTTGCGCGCCGCGAAGAACACCTCGAAGGCGCGCTCGGCGATTTCCTCCTCATAGCCGCACTCGCGGGCATGAGCCGCCAGCGCCGTGATGCGCAGGTAGGTGAAATCGTGGGCATTGTGCGGCTCGCTGCGGGCAAGCCGCTCGCGCGCGATGCGCATCTGCTCGGCCGACACCCGCTCGGCGATCCGCGGACAGTGCTCGCGCAGCCATTCCTGCAGACGCTCCTCGGCGCGAACGATCACCGGTCCAACATCCCACAGTGTATTATCGAGATCGAAGGCGACTGCGCAGATGTCGCCAAGCATGGCTGCACCGGCTTCGGTGCGGCCCAGGCTCAAGGTTTCCGTCGTCATGCTGTGAAGGTTACCATCCCATGTCGGATCTGACCCTGGTCATCGGCAACAAGAACTACTCTTCCTGGTCGCTGCGGCCGTGGATGCTGCTCAAGCATCTGGGCGTCGAGTTTCGCGAAGTGCTGATCCGCCTCGACATGCCGACGACGAAGGACGAGATCGAGAAGTACGCGCCGAGCGGGCGCGTGCCAGTGCTGCTCGACGGCGACCTCTCCGTGTGGGACTCCCTTGCGATCTGCGAATACGTAGCGGAGCTCAGCGGACGCGGGTGGCCGCAGGACGCTCGCGCCCGGGCGGTGGCCCGCTCCGTCTGCGCGGAAATGCATTCGGGGTTCGCCAACCTGCGGATGGAATGGCCGATGAACGCGCGCGCTCGCAACCGCCGCACCGTGAGCACGCCGGGACTGGAGGCGGACGTCGACCGGGTCGATGAGATCTGGAACGACTGCCGGCGGCGCTTCGGCGCCGCGGGCCCGTGGCTCTTCGGGGAGTATTCCATCGCCGATGCGATGTATGCGCCGGTCGTGCTGCGGTTCAACACCTACGGCGCGCGCGTCTCGGAGACGGCGCGCTGGTACATGGCTGCGGCGCTGGAGGATGCCGCGCTGCAATCCTGGCTCGCGGCCTCGAAGATAGAGCCGTGGACGCTGGAGCGGTCGGAGATAGGGTGAGGGCGGTGCCGGGTGCCCTGCCGCCATGGATGGCCGGTGGTACGGTCCCAACTCTTACCCATACGTCGCGCGCCACTCCGCGCGATAAGACATGCCCAACGACATCAGGCGCTCCAGCAGCTCCGGATAGGCGATGCCGGCAGCGCGAGCAGACTCGGCGAAATCCTCGGCCGCTTCCAGGTTGGGGTTGGCATTCGCCTCGAGCGCGTAGACGTCGCCATTGGGGGTCGCTCTGAAATCCATGCGCGCGCAGCCTGAGAGACCGAGCGCCCGGTAAATTCGACGAGAGAGTTTGTCGAGTCGCGTGAGCACGTTCGCCGGCAGATCCTCCGCCGCGCGCGTCGTGATGCCGTACTTGGTCTGATACCGCTTATCCCATTTCACCTTGCGCGTGGCGATCGCCGCCAATGAATCGGGCATCGAGCCGAATACCATTTCCCAGACCGGCAGGCGCGTCAGCCGGTCGTTGCCCATGACGCCGACATAGAGCTCGCGGCCCTCGATGTACTCCTCGACCAGGGCGTCGGAGCCTATCTGCTCGTGGACGAACTCGATCCGTTCCTTGAGCCGTGCGGCATCCTCCACCACCGAGGCCTGCGCAATGCCCAGTGAGGCGTCCTCGACGGTCGATTTCACGAACAGCGGAAAGCGCAGCTTGCGCGGGACGCGGATGCGGGCGCCGCGCTGGAAGACGGCGAACTGCGGTGTCGGAATGCGGTGGAAGGCGAGGAGCTGCTTGCAGAGCGGTTTGTCACGCGACAGCAGCAGGCCGCGCGGATTGCAGCCCGTGTAGGGCTGGCGCATGAGCTCGAGGAAAGCGACCACATGCTGGTCGTAAGTAACGATGCCGTTGAATTCCTCGAGCAGGTTGAAGACGATGTCAGGCTGCCACTCCGCGATGCTGCTGCGCATCTCGGTGAGGCTGTCGAGTACGCCGAGGCAGCGGACATCATGGCCGTTGGCGCGCAGAGCGCTCGTAACATCGTACTCGGTACGCCACTCCTCGATTTCCTTGTCGGTGTGACCCTCGAGGTTCTCCGGCGGCACCAGGCTCGCGTGCACGACGACGAGCGTGCGCAGTTTTTTCATCGTTTTTCTGGCATCTCTGTTCGCACGGGCGGCAGCCTCCGTCCGCGACGGGCGGAGAAGGCGTTAAAGGCGCAGATGCGGTGTCTCGCCTTGCGAATAAAGGCCCGCAAGCCGCTCGAGCAGCCAGCGCGCGCTGCGGATCGCATCGCGCCTGTTGCCGCGCACGTAGAGCTTCAGGGTCTCGCTGCGCTCGATGAGCATGCGGACGATCTGATGCACACTATAAGGCTCGAGGCCCAGCTGACCGGACACGGACGTGATGAGCGCCTTGCGGTTGGAGCGCAGCAGGGTCGCGGCGCGCATCGCCCCGCGGCGCATCGGCGGTGGCACGAAGAGCCTGCGCAGAAATTCGTCAGCGAGTCCGCGGCAATAGTAGCGTTGGCGGGCGAGCTTGCGGCGATAGTGCTGAGCCAGGGTGCGCGTATTGGTCTCGATGGGCTCGATGCGGGTGCGGTTGCGGACGGGCGCCCGAAGTCCTCGCACCCCCGCCACCAACTCGTCGACGGCGCTGAGTTTCTGGAACGCCGGCCAGTCCGCGTAGTTCTTGCGCCAGCCGGAACGCGGCGTCAGCCAGACAGCGAACGTCTCTGCGAAGTCCTCCGTCGGGTGGGACTGCGCGTACCACTCTCCCAGGTGATGCACGTAACGGCGGCTGCCGGGGCGGGCTTTGTACCGGGCCGGATACTGGAGGGAGGCAGGGCCGAAGATCTCCCGCCAGCGTTTGCGCCGACGCAATCGATAAGCGTTGTCGAGTGCATGTCCTGCCTCATGGCGCAGGATACGCATGAACCAGCGCGTATTACCGCCCTCCACTTCCCGCATGATGCGGCGCTCGAGGCGCTCGAGGCGCGGGTGCGCAAGGTAGAACGGTATCGCGATACCGGGCACCCCGTCCGGCGAGAACCACTCTTCCGACAGCCACACGTGTGGCTGGAAGCGGAGGCCTCGAGCTTCCAGCTCCGAGTACAGGCGCCGCACGCGGCGCTCGACGCTCGAGCCCTGGAGCCGCAGGCCGAGATCGCAAAAGCGCAGCGACAGCAGGCTCTCGTCAGATAGACGAGTCCATCCGGGATTCACTCGGGAGGTGCGACTGCGCTGGGGAGCCACGGCAACGCAAGCCTACCCGTTTCCGGCCCGGCTGTCTGGCCTGGTGGATGCGGGTTTCCGCGGTCCGGCCGGAGCGCGCCGCTCAGCGGATCTGCAGTAGGAAATGCTCCAGCAGATGGTCGGCGCAGGCTTCGATCAGCTCGCGCCTGAGGAGGCTCTCGCGCCACGGGGCAGGGATCGCGCCCGCCCCGTAGTAGGCGCCGGCCAGTTGGCCGCAGGCGCTGGCCGCGACGTCCGAGTTGCCCCCTTCGTTGGCCGCGTGGAGCACGGCATCACGAAAATTGTCGGTCGCGGCGAAGGCCTCGAGGGCGACGGCCAGCGCCTCCGCCGCGGCGCCCCGACCTTTCATTCGCGGAGGAACCGGGACCTCGGCCAGGATTGCGGACTTCGGCCGGCCGGAGAGCGCCAGAAAGAGCGCGCGTGCCAGATCGCGGCAGGCTGCCAGAACGGCAGGAGCCTGGCAGGTCGTGCGGGCGGCATCGCTCGCCAGTTGCACGGCCTCCTCTTCCGAGGCGAAGAAGAACATCACCATGGGAGCCACCCGCGAGAGCGGCTCCGGGTCGTGCTGGTGGGGGGAGTGCGAGCCCGAGAAGAGCTGGCGCCGCCACTGCGCCATCGCGAGGGCGCGAGTCGTGCTCGCGGTAATGCCGAGGCATTGGCCCGTGGCGGAGAGGTAGCCCTCGAGCTGCCAGCGCCGGTAACGGTCCACCTGATCGCGAGCGTCGAAGCCATTGGTGACGAGCAGGCTGTCGGCGAGACAAAGGGCCATCGCCGTATCGTCACTCCAGGCGCCCCTCGGCAGATCGAACGGGCCACCGCCGGTCAGATCGCCCACGGGCGTGAATGTGCCCGGCCGCCGGTATTGGGTCGGGGCGGCAACGGCATCGCCGGTGGCCAAACCGAGCAAGGCCCCCTGGAAGCGCTCTCGCAGGCTGCGTGCAGCCGCGAGAGTGGCCGGAGCCAACAGCGGATCGGGAGTGGCCGGCGCAGACTCCCGTACAGGCACGGGGATCGGCGGCGGCTGCATGGCTGGGATCGGCGGCGGCTGCATGGCCGGGGCCGGGGTCGGGGTCGGCGCGCGCAGCGGCGGTGCGGCCGGCGCCGCGAGTGAGAAATCCAGGTTGCGCGAAATCCACTTGCGGACGTATTCGGCCTGGGCGTCGGTCTCGGGCACACTCGGCCAGAACTTGGAGCGCTCGGACTGCTGCCAGAGCCTGGCGAGCTCATCGAGCGCCTGCTCACCGTTGAGCCCGCGCTCGACGAGAAAGCAGCCGACCACCATACCGGTGCGGCCGATGCCCGCGCGACAGTGCACGTATGCAGGCCTCCCGGAGCGCAGCGCATCGTGCAGGCAGTCCAGGATCTCCATCATGTGCTCCCGCTTCTCGGGCAGGCCGTGATCGCGAATGGGCTTGCGCAGGTACTCGACGTGGAAGGGGAGAGCCTCATCGTAGGACTCGACCTCGCTCGGCTGCGTGAGGTCGAGAAAACATTCGATGCCGGCAGCGAGCAGCGCGCTCAGACGCTGACGCGTAGCATCGGCGGTGAGGCCGCTAGGATGCTCTCCGGCGAGAAGCAAGCCGGGCAGAGCCCAGTAGGTGTTGGGAAGCGGGGAAGCAAGCAGTGGGGCTTCCACTTGCGGTCTCTCACTCGCTCGGGCCGGGGGCCTCGCCGGTGACGTAGCTGAGAGCCGCCGGCAAATCCCCTTGCAGGCGGGCACCCTCGATCAAACCGTCCTCTTCTTCGAGCGTCATGGGCATGACCGCACCTGAGTTCGGCGGGATGCACGAGCGCTGCGCGTCGAGAGCCGCGAAGTCGAAGTGACGCGGATCAGCGAGATGCTCGAGCTCGACGTGGCGCAGAGCGGAAAAGATGCTCTCGGTGCGACCGGGGTGCGTGTGCTCCCAGGCCCCGAGCATTTTCTTGATGGCGACGCGTTGCATGTTGTCCTGCGAGCCGCACAGCTTGCACGGAATGATTGGGAAGCGGCGGCCACGCGCGTAGCGCTCGATGTCACGCTCGGCGACGTAGGCGAGCGGGCGGATGACGATATGCCGTCCGTCCTCTGAGAGGAGCTTGGGAGCCATGGCTTTGAGGCGACCGCCGAAAAACAGGTTGAGGAACAGGGTCTCGACGATGTCGTCGCGATGGTGGCCGAGTGCGATCTTGGTTATACCGTTCTCGGCGGCGAAACGGTACAGAGCGCCGCGGCGCAGGCGCGAGCACAGTCCACAAAGCGTGCGCCCTTCGGGGATGACGCGCTTGACGACGCTGTAGGTATCCTGCTCGATGATGTGAAACGGGACGCCTAGAGAAGTCAGGTACTCCGGCAGCACGTGCTGCGGAAACCCCGGCTGCTTCTGGTCGAGATTGACCGCGAGCAGATCGAAGTCGACGGGTGCGCTGCGCTTCAGCGACAGGAGTATGTCGAGCAGGGTGTAGGAGTCCTTGCCGCCCGACAGGCAGACCATGACCCGGTCACCCGCGGCAATCATGCGAAAGTCTTCGATCGCCTTACCGACGGAGCCGCGCAGCCGCGCCTGCAGGCGCGCAAGAGTGCGCGAAGGCTTACCTTCCGCCTTCGCCCGTGCGGCGATGATCGGGGACACTTCAGTCGTGTCGGATGCGGTTCTCTGGAGGCGGCCCGGCATCTAGGCGGCGGCCTCGCTGGGCGCCGCTTCCAGATACTTGGCCTCGACGTAGCGGATGAAGACGGAGGCCGAGAGGGGCTTGCCGGTGGCGCCGCGCAGCAGGTCCTGCACGGGAACCTTCGCGCCGAGCCCGTGCACATGAGTTCGCAGCCAACCGAGAAGCCCTGAGAACTCGCCACGTGCAAGCTGCTCGTCGAGCGCGGGCACATCGTTGCGCAGGCTCTCGTAGAGTTGGCCCGCTATGACAGCACCCAACGCATAAGAAGGGAAGTAGCCGAAGGAGCCGACCGCCCAGTGCACGTCCTGCAGACAGCCCTCGCCGTCGTTCGCCGGGCGGATGCTCAGACGCTCCTCCACGCCCGTGTTCCAGGCCTCAGGCAGATCGCGCACCGCGAGAGAGCCGCTCAGCAGCTGCTTCTCGAGCTCGTAGCGCAGCATGATGTGCAGGGGGTACGTGAGCTCGTCCGCGTCGACGCGAATCAATCCACGGCGCACGCGAGTGAGATGAGCGTAGATGTTCTCGATGCTCCATTCCGGGCCGCTGACGCCGAAATGCCTGACGATGAGCGGCTGCACATAGCGCACGAAGGGGCGGCTGCGGCAGATGATCATCTCCGTGAGCAGAGACTGGCTCTCTTCCAGGGCCATGCCGCGGTCGCGGCCGACGGGCTGATCCCGCCAGTCCTGCGGCAGCCCGAGGTCATACATTGCATGGCCGGTCTCATGCAGCGCGCCGAGCAGACCCGAGAAGAGATCGTTGGGATCGAATCGCGTGGTGACCCTAATATCGCCGGGGACTCCTTCCGTGAAGGGGTGCTCGCTTTCGTCCATGCGGCCACGATCGAAGGGGAAGCCGATCTGCTTCATCACTTCCACGATGAGCGCGCGCTGCTTTGCTGGCGGGAATTTCCCGCTGAGAGGCGCAGGCGGCCGGCTCTCCTGGAAGGCGATTGCCTCGCGGATGAGCGAGGGCAGGCGCCGGGAGAGTCCCTTGAACATGGCGTCGATATCGGCAGTGGTGATACCGGGGCTGAACTCGTCCACCAGCGCGTCGTAGGGCGCAAGGTTCAGCGCCTGCCCGAGCAGTGCCGCTTTGTCGCGGACGAGGTGAACGACTTCTTCCAGGTGCGGCGCGAAGAGCTCGAACTTGCCCAGCTGGCGGGCCTCGAGCCAGCGGACCTCGGCTCGCGAGGTGGCGCGGGCGAGGCGTGAGATCAGCGAGACAGGCGTGGCGATGGCGTGATCGCGCTGGCGGCGCATCTCGCGCAGGTTCGCCACCTGCCAATCCTGCAGGCCCTGGGTATTGGCCTGGGCGCGGTCCAGCAGACGCGTGATCCGCGGGGCAGTGAGGAGCGCGTGGTGCTCTGTCTCCAGCGCCGCAAGCTGCTCGCCGCGCACATCCGCGCTGCCGCGAGGCATCATGACTGCTGCGTCCCAGCGAAGGAGCGACAGGGCTCCGCGAAAAGCGTGGAGTCGCTTGAACTCCTGCTCTAGGTGTTTGTATGGCGAGGCTGACATGATCTCTTCTCTGGTCCGTCCACTCCGTACCAGGCCAAAGCGGCCCTGAAGCTGCCCCGACGTGGCGCATCGACGCCCGAGTGGGGTGGCCGGAAGCGGGAGAATGGGCATAGTCTACCAGTGAGCGGCGGCGGAGCCGGACGGCTCTGGAATTTATTACTTTAAAATCAAAGGCTTAGTGTCAAGCCCGGGCGATTGACACTCGGAATGGGGGGTTGGCGTTCCCCGAGGCACCGGGGCTGCGGCGGATGACCTAAAAGACGAAGTGACGCAGTTCCGGCCACCGGGCCACGACGATACCGATACCGATCGAGACGATGATCAGCAGGGTGAGGGTGAGTCCTATGGCGAAACGTTGCATTGGCGGAAGGCTGACGCTTGCGGGCGCAAGCTCCATGATAGCCCCATGGAGCCGCACATGAATTTCAGCGTCTGCCTGCTATCTGCGGAGGTGGCACCGCTTTCCAAGACGGGCGGGCTCGCCGACGTGGCCGGCGCGCTGGCGAAGTACCTGGCTGCGGGCGGGCATGACGTGAAGCTGTTCACGCCTCTTTACACATTGATCGACCGCGCGAAATTTCCGATGCGGCCGGTCGACGGGTTACAGCAGGTGCCGCTGCAGGTCGGGCCTCATCACTACGTCTTTTCTGTCTTCACGACACCGCTGCCGGGCTCGGACGCCCTCGTACACTTGATCGATTGTCCGGTGCTTTATGCACGGCCGGTGATTTACACGACCGATCCGGATGAGCACCTGCGATTCCTCGCCTTCACCCGCGCGGTGCTGGCGACTTGCCGGCACATGAAGTGGTCGCCGCAGATCCTGCACTGCAATGACTGGCATACCGCCTTCGGCCCCCTCTTCATCAAGGCGATGCTCGAGGCCGAGCCGCTGTTCGCGCGTACCCGCTCGGTGCTGACGATTCACAACATCGGGTATCAGGGCGTATTCAGCTCGGCGGCCATCGCGGATCTCGAGCTCGGCCCGAAGGGCTATCTGCTGCACCAGGACGACCTGCGTGTAGGGAAGATCAACCCGCTGCGCCACGGCATTCTGTATGCCGACGCAATCACCACGGTGAGCCCCACCCACGCACGCGAGATCTGCACCGATCAATATGGGATGGGCCTGCAGGATTCGCTTCTCATGCGGGAGGAAGCGCTCACGGGCATCCTCAACGGCGTCGACTATGAGATATGGGATCCCCGCAATGACCGCTACCTGCCGGAGCACTATGACCCGGGCAGGCTATCGATCAAGGAGGCGCTGAAGCGCGCGTTCATCGAGCGGCTGGGACTGACAGTACCCGTGACCACGCCGCTCGTCGGCATGGTGAGCCGGCTGGCCGCACAGAAGGGCATCGAGCTGATGTTCGAATCCCTGCCACAGGTGTTGGAATGGCGAGACCTCGGCTTCATCGCCCTCGGAAGCGGGGACGTGCAGTACGAGCGCTTCCTCACCGAGCTCGAGCGGCGCTTTCCGGGGCGGGTGGTGTTCCGGCAGGGCTATGACGAGGCGCTGTCGCATTGGATCGAGGCCGCCTGTGACATGTTTCTCATGCCTTCGCTCTACGAGCCCTCCGGGCTCAATCAGATGTACAGCCTGCGCTACGGCACGGTGCCGATCGTACGGCACACCGGCGGTCTCGCGGACTCCGTGGAGCACTATGACCCGGAGACCGGCGAAGGCACCGGCATTGTGTTCAACGACTTCGACTCCGAGGCGCTCGAGTGGGCGCTCAATATCGCGCTCGACCTGCATGCGCAGCCGGAGCAGTGGCAGCGCGTGGTACGTAACGGAATGGCCAAGGACTTCTCCTGGAACAAACAAGGCGGGAAGTATCTGGAGATCTACCGGCGCCTGATGACATGAGCCCGCCCGGCTGCAGCCTGCGGCGGGGCGCCTCTCAATAGAAGAGCTCGAGACTCTGGCCGTCGAAGTCGACGGTGGAATGCTTGCTCTCGCGCCATTGGGGCCTCACGAGTGTCCCGTTCCAGGCGGCGATCTCGGCCTCCAGGCGCGCGACCTCCGATGGCCGGACGGCGGCGATGTTGTGGGACTCACCGGGGTCGCCGGCGAGATCGTAGAGCATCCCGTGTCGGCCCTGCGGCCCGATGGCCGGCACCACCTGTCTCGCTCTGCGGCCATACAGAGCCTCATCGGCCGGCTCACGGGATGTCATTCCGCGAGGCGCGATGTCGCAGAGCCACAGCTTCGAGTCGGCGTCACGCATGGCGAAATCCACGCCGTCGCGCCAGTAGAGCTTCGGGTTTGGAATGCCCGGGTCTCTGCCATCGAGGAAAGGGAGCAGATCGACGCCATCATAGATCCGGTCCGTCGGCAGCTTCGCGTGAGCCAGCGCAGCCGCGGTCGGCAGGATGTCGAGACTCGATACCTGCCGGTGGTCGATGTGCGCCGCGGGCAGATGGCCCGGCCAGGAAACGATGTAGGGGACGCGAATGCCGCCTTCGGCGAGCCAACGCTTGTAGCCCGATAGCGGCGCGTTCGAGCATGCCCCGCGCAGGTCTCCCGGACAGCCGTTGTCGCTCAGAAAAATCACCAGCGTGTCTTCGTAGATACCGTCCTTCTTCAGAGCCGCGATGACTGCGCCGACGCCGTCGTCGAGGGCCGCAACCATGGCCGCGTGAACTCGCTTTCCCGGATCCTTGACCTCGCGAAAGCGATCGACGTACTTCGCGGGAGCCTGAAGCGGTGCGTGGGGAGCATGCTGCGCCAGATAAAGAAAGAAAGGACGACCGCGATTGCGGTCGATGAAACCCACTGCCTCCCTCGTCAGCGCATCCGTCAGGTACTCGTGCACTCGAACGACCTTGCGGTCGCGCATGATGGGATGCCGCTCGCGAATTCCCTGGAGCAACGCTTCGAGACGGGCACCGTCTCGCATGGCGGCAAGGCCGCCGGCGGGAATCCGTATGTCCCTGCCCTGCGGCCCGATGTACTCATCACCAGGCTCGGGATCGATGATGTAGTCCGAGCCGGAGCCCATGCCGAAGAAATAATCGAAGCCGCGATCGGTCGGGTAGTAGCCCGCCGGTTGACCCAGATGCCACTTGCCTATCGCTCCGGTCACGTAGCCCGCCGACTTCATGACCTGCGCGATGGTGACCTCGCGCAGTGACATGCCGCCGGTCCTGTCGCGTCCCACCGGATTGAATTCGTAGCCGAAGCGCTGCTGGTACCTGCCCGTCATCAGGCCGGCACGGGACGGCGCACACACCGGATTCGTGACATAGCCGTCGGTGAAACGGGTGCCGGACGCAGCCAGGGCATCGATGTTTGGCGTGCTTGCAAGTTTGCTGCCGTAAACGCCCGTATCGCCGTAACCCAAATCGTCGGCGAGGATGACGATGATGTCAGGCTTTCTCACCTGTGCGAGCGCCGGTGAACAGCAGGACATGAGCAGGATAGCGAGCACGGCATGGCGGACGGCTCTATGCGCGAATGTCATCACTACCCGACTCCTACTCCCGCGGGAGCGGGCGAGCGCGGCGCCGCGAGTGCCGCCAGGCTATCCGAAGGTCTGCCGAAGAGCTGGATGAGCCGCGCCGGCCAGGAACGCGCGCGGGCAAAGTCACGCGCCATCGAGCCCCACTCGTGGAATGCGATCACCAGCGGGTTCAGGCTGCCGACCGGGTGCACCAGCCCATAGACGATGGGGGTCTCGGGCCGCTCGTCCGCGAAAGTGCCGAAGAGCCGGTCCCAGACGATCAGAATCCCGCCGTAGTTGCGGTCGAGGTACTCGCCGTTGGAAGCATGATGTACGCGATGGTGCGATGGCGTGTTGAACAGCCACTCGAAAGGCCCGAGGCGGCCGATCAGATCGGTGTGCAACCAGAACTGGTACGACAGGTTGAGCGCCTGCATGCCGGCCACCGCGAGCGGATTGAGCCCGAGCCAGTACAGCGGGAAATAGAAGAGCCAGTTGCCGGAGAAGATCTCCGTCGCCCCGAGCCTGAAAGCGCTCGCAAGATGGATGTGCTCCGGCGTGTGGTGCACGATGTGGGAAGCCCAGAGCCAGCGCACTTCGTGCGACAGCCGGTGCATCCAGTAATAGGCCAGTTCCACGCCGACGAACACGGTCATCCAGCCCCAGAGCGTATTCAATGGGATGGTCGCGAGTCTGTGAGACCAGACGAGCAGCGCGAGCGGCAGGACCGTGAGCGGCCGCAGCAGCTTCAGTGGCAGGCGCAGGACAAACACTCCGATGCTCGCCCACATCTCGCGCCAGGGATAGGACCGCCCACGGGCAATGAGATACCAGCTCGCCTCGATCGCGATGGCTGCCACGATGACGGGCCACCGCCATCCATGCAGCGCATGATGCAGGTGGATCATTACCGATCTCCTCCGACGGCGGTGCCCGTGCGGGCGCCCCAGCGGCCGGCGATCCACCGTTGCCCAGCGTCAGCTTGGCGGACTGTGCAAAGCGTCCAGGCCATCAGTAACGCAGCAGCGCCGGCGCCGGTATTGAGCGTCTTTGACATGTTGATATCTCTCCTCTCGAGCAGTGATACGGCCGGTCCCCCTCCCCTCCCCCTGGGGTGACCCCGCGGGGGATTTGGCCCTCTCGCGCGTATCGACGCATGCGGCCTCCGACCGGCGGCCGTTCTTGCCGACAAACGAGGTCCCGATATGAGTTTTCCCACGCGTTGCCCGCTGCTCTCTGCACCCTCATCTCCTGGGGCCAGTCATCGGCGTCGGCGCAGGACCGTCGTTGGAGCGCTGGCCGTGGTGCTGGGATGCGCGATTTCCGCGCCAGCTGTGTTGGCGCAATCCGCGCCGGTGCTCTCGGGCAAGTGGCAGCTCTCCTGCAGCGGCCGCAAAGGCGAAGTGCGCCAGATCTCGCTCGATATCGAGCAGCAGGGATCGGCGCTGACCGGCAGCTACGCCGGCGGCCGTCGCTCCGGTCAATTGACTGGCAGCGTGCAGGGTAACCAGGTGTCCTTCGAGCTCGCCGGTAAACGCAGAAGCGCGAGTTTCACCGGCACCGTGACCGGCAACACTCTGCAGCTGCACACCGCGAAAGGCGGAGTTTCCTGCACTGCCACGCACCAGTAGTAGGAGAGCGCATTGCGGGAGATGATGTTCGTCCCCGGAGGCACTTTTCTCATGGGCTCGGACCGGCACTATCCGGAAGAAGCGCCGGCCCATCGTGTCGCAGTCGATGACTTCTGGATCGACCGGGACCCGGTCACCAATGCCGACTTCGAGCGTTTCGTACGGGGGAGCGGCTATGTGACGCTCGCCGAGCAGGCCCTCGATCCGACGCAGTATCCGGGCGTCGCGCGGCATCTGCTGTCGCCTGCCTCGCTCGTCTTCTCACCTCCCCGGCTCGCGATGGGGGCGACCGACTGGCGGCAGTGGTGGCAGCTCGTGCCGGGCGCGAGCTGGCGTCGCCCGTATGGGCCGGAGTCGTCGTGGCGTGGCCTCGAGGACCATCCAGTCGTGCACATCGCCTTTCAGGATGCGCTGGCGTACGCACGGTGGGCTGGAAAGGATCTGCCGACCGAGGCGGAGTGGGAGCATGCTGCGCGAGGAGGCCTGGAGGATGCGGAATACGCGTGGGGTGAGCTCTTCACGCCGGGCGGGCACCACATGGCCAACACCTGGCAGGGCCGGTTCCCCCATGAGAATAGCTTGCTCGATGGATTCGAGCGCACCTCGCCGGTGCGCAGCTTCCTGCCGAACGGTTATGGGTTATATGACATGATCGGAAATGTCTGGGAGTGGACCTCCGATTTTTTTGCGCCTCGCCATCCCGCGCCGCCCGCGAAGGCCTGTTGCGTGCCTCGCAACCCGCGCAACTCGAATCCCGCGGGCAGCTTCGACCCCGACCTGCCGGCTATCGGCGTTCCTCGCCGCGTCATCAAGGGCGGCTCGCACCTTTGCGCGCCGGAGTATTGCCGCCGTTACCGGCCGGCTGCGCGCCAGCCGCAGTCGGTCGATAGCCCGACCTCGCACATCGGATTCCGCTGCATCGCTCGCGATGCCGCTCAGGTGTCGCGAAGTTGATTCATCGCCGCGGTTGGCGGCGCCGGTAACCTCGTGCCGGAGGGTCCGCCATCGCCCGGTCACGGCAAGGAGGAGGAGCCGGAGCGTTGCTCGCGAGCGCGGCGCTCCGCCATCAGGCGCCGGCGGCCGTCGGGCGAGATCGCCGACAGGGCATCAATGAGCGGTCCGCTGAAATCCTCTACGAAGCCATTCCAACTGAGGCGCCATGCGGCGAGTGCCTGGCCCGCGGCGCGCGGATCGAACGGCTCGGCTGCGATCTGGCGGGCGAGCTCACGGCGGGCGGCAGCAACCCGCAGA
>DASUHA010000123.1:0-2088 GCA_036273735.1 Steroidobacteraceae bacterium
TGAGGAGAGCGAACAGCATGTCCATACCGGGCCTCCCGGGTGCGAGAGCGCATCGCGAAGATGCGCAGGCTAACGCCACGGTTGTGAGCGCGCGGTGAAGAAAATACGGACACGCGTCAATGTCTCCAGACAATGAAGGGCACTTACTGACGAGGAGCGGCACGTGCGGCCCGCGAGGCTCGCGTTGGATTGCGCTTTCTCATGGCGAAGACCGCGGCCCCGGTCGCGGCTGCGCTGCGCCGCCGACACCTTCTCTGCGAGCTGCTTCAAATTTTTTTCATCAGACGCGCAAAGTCGCTACCAGGAGACTCCCCGGTCTCGTCGGCATGGTGTTATGTTCAACACACTTCGCACGGGGGATCCTTCCATGCTGGGAATTCTGACATCAGCGCCGCGCGCGCTCGCCACGCTCGCGTGGGACAACAGCAATATTTCGGCCCTGGCTCTGGTCCTGGGCGTCGTCGGCGGCTGCATGCTGTCGGCCTGGCGAGAGCAGCTCCGTGAGCGCCGCGCGCAGTTCGTGCGCCGGCCGGACCGGCCCGATTGAGGTGACGACTATGGCTTACTGGAACATAGCTTGCTCGTGGGACTGTCGCACGCCCGTCATCAACGAGTGGCATTCTGCGCCCGCCATGCAAATCAGCCCCTTTTACGTCCTCACTCAGCGCCGCGATCTGGCCGCGCGCTACGCCACCACTACGCGGCAGTGGCTGGTGGCGCGCACGACCTGGCGCCGGCTGCACGAGGCGCCGGTGAAGAACATCACCGCCTTGCGGGATGCGGCCCGGCGACTGGACCAGCTCGAGCGCGGACGCGCAGCCCTTCTCCGGGATTTGAAAGCGCTGGCCGATTGAGGCGGTGGGATTGGTCGACTGGCCAGAAGCCGCCTGCGGCGCTTCTGGCGGCCAACTTTCTCACTGCCGAGGGTCCCGCGACCCAGGGACGGCCCTGGGTCGCTCAGTTACTTGCTTTCGGACGACGCTAGGCGAGAATGCGGCGGTCAAAATCGCGCTCGTCGCCATACATGTCTCCGATCGCACGCTATCGCGGGTTTCCCGCTCTGCGCCCCGGTGATCGGGTCGTCGTCGTCGCGCCGGCAGGTCCGTTCGATCGTGCCTCGTTCGAGGCCGGCATCGAGATCGTGGCCCGCCGCTACCGGGTCCACTACGACTCTGGCGTGCTGACGAGGCATCGCTACCTTGCGGGCAGTGACGAGCGACGGCTCGGCGAGCTCACGGCCGCCCTCGCGGACACCGAGAGCCGAGCCGTTTTCTGCGCGCGCGGCGGCTACGGCATGATGCGGCTGCTCGCCGGGCTCGATGGGCTCGCCTTCGCGCCAAAACCGGTGATCGGATTTTCAGATCTC
The DNA here is from genome assembly GCA_036273735.1 of Steroidobacteraceae bacterium. Classification (GTDB taxonomy): domain Bacteria; phylum Pseudomonadota; class Gammaproteobacteria; order Steroidobacterales; family Steroidobacteraceae; genus 13-2-20CM-66-19. Next base: position 1,367 of record DASUHA010000123.1, read on the forward strand.
ACCGCGCTTCACCAGCTGTTGCAGCGCGAGCATCGGGTCAGCATCCATGGGCCCACCGTCACCCAGCTGTCGCGCCTCGACTCACCTGCGCATGACCGTCTCTTTGGCCTGCTCGAGGCCGATGCTCCAGCCGCACAGCTCAGCGCCGTAGAGACTTACGTCGGCGGTGTGGCCGAAGGACCTCTCATCGGGGGGAATCTCTCGGTGCTGACGCGGCTTCTCGGGACGCCCTTTCTCGCACATCTCGAGGGCGCCGTTCTCCTGCTCGAGGACGTCGGTGAGCGACCCTATCGGCTGGATCGCATGTGGACGCATCTCGCGCTTGCGGGCGTCTTCAGTCAGGTGCGCGGCATCGTGCTTGGAGGCTTCACGGACTGCGAGCAGAAGGACGCGGAGTACTCCAGCGTCGATGTGCTGCGGGAGTTGGCCCGCACGACGGGACTGCCCTGCGCCGCGGGATTTCCGATCGGCCATGAGGCCCCGAATTTACCCGTGCCGCTCGGAGTTCGCGTGCGACTGGATGCCACCGGCCGACGGCTCACCTTTCTCGAGAGCGCCACAGAGTGACGGGCGGGCCGGACGACCTCAGCCGCGCGGTTCGGCAGACGGGGGCTCGCGCGGTGGGGGTTGGGGTGCATGAGATTCGGCAGATGGGGGCCCGCGCGGAGGAAACTCATCGGTCGGACGAGATTCGGCAGATGGAGGCTCGGGCGGAGTAGAAG
>DASUHA010000124.1:0-10740 GCA_036273735.1 Steroidobacteraceae bacterium
CGCCTTGGTCCAGGTGGTCTTCCCGGACCCCGTAGGGCCCGAGACCAGAATGTTTCGCCGGGTCCGCACCGCGAGGCGCATGAAGGCCTCATAGCTTTGCTCGACGAGGAGTCGCCGAAGCTCGATCTCGACTTCGTCCGGACCACCCTTGGCAACGCGTGTCTTCAGGAAGATCCCACGCTGCGAGAGCTCACCAACCGACCAGACCTCCTGCGAAGGTCGCCTGATGTTGACGGCGACACATCCCTGGGTCGTAGCCGGCGGGATCGCGATCTGCACGCGCTCACCGCTCGGAAGAGAAGCGGAAAGGAGCGGCGAGGTCTCATCGATGCGTTGCCGGCTGAAATTCGCGACCAGCTTGGCGAAGCGGCGACACCAATCGAGGTCGGCGTAGACGGCCGGCTCGCGACTCCAGCCGGCGCCAGTCTCCAGGAATACCTCCGACGGCCGGTTGATGCAGATCTCCATGACATCCGGGCGCGAGAGGAGCGTACGGAGAGGCCGTATGATCAGCTCGAGCGCGGAGGCGTACTCACCCGAGCCGGACGTCTGCGGCTCGGATCTCTCGCCGGCCGATAGCCGCACCGCCGGGTGCGCGATAACCCTAACGGGACTCGAGCTCATAAACCGCCCTGAAGTCGACATCGCGGGCAACCAGTACCTGAATCCGCGCGCCGTTGCGCACGCGGACGGTGGGCGCAATGCTCACCGTGCTGCGGAGGATCCCGGTCAGCACATCCTCCGAAGCGGCCGGGTCGAGAACCACCGTGCCACCGCGGGCGGAGGACTGGACTTCGGACTGAACGACACCGTCGAGAGTCGAGACGAGCGCGGCGGCACCGAACCGCTGCCAGAAGTGGCGGTTGACGCTGCCCTCGAGTCCCGATCTTCCGAGCGCATCGGTACCAGGGGAATCGAGCTGCACGACCACTCCGGCAGGAGTACGCGCCTCCGTCCAGACGACGAACACGCGCGCCTCGCCCTGGCGCACCTCGCCGCGCGTCTGCCCGATCAGCTTCGTGCCGCGCTCGAGCAACACGACCGTTCCGTCAGCACTGAAAGTGTCGGTTGCCGTAATGCAGGTAGTCATGCCCGGCAGAGTCGAATCGATTGCCGTCTCCAGCGTGCAATCGACGAACGTGCCCTTGGGAAGCAGCAGGCGTTGGGTTGGCAGCACTTGCGCCCGAGTCGCGGCAAGCACGCTGGGGCGCAACAGTGTCTGCAGTGAATCACCAGGAGGACCGGCCAAGGACACTCGTTCCTGCGCGGGGGCGGCTGGAAGGGCTGCCGTTGCTCCAGCACCCGTATCGCCCGCGGCAACATCCGGCGGAGAGCCGAACGATGTGCCCGCAAACACCCCGCCTGACAATCGGCGATCGAGTGCCTGCTGCCGCGAAGTCTGCGCAGTCCCGCCATAACTGCGAGACGGCACGCCCGGGGCACGAGTCAGGGGCGGCTCGAGCAGAGAACTCACCGGCTGAGCTGCCACGGGTCCTGTAGCGGCTGACTGCAACAGAGTGAGAGTCGAGACCGGCGGCGCGCCGGTCGCCACCTGAGCAGGTCGCGCACTGGCTGGCGGAGTGATCGGCCCGAACGGTGGAAGTGTCATTCCTTCTCCGGGAGCCTCCGCCAGCGGCGCGGATGCCCGGACATGCACGGCAGCCGGACGTGAAAGTGCTTCCACGTAGTACCACGCCAACATCGCAGCACCCACGGAAACCATCAGTCCTGCCGCGAGCACGCTGCTCATTCTCGATTGCAGCGAGCGAGCTCCACTCGTGATGAAGGCGCCACGCTCGCCGCGAACCGAGCCGGGGGAGTCGGCGCCGGATTCCGCGTCGGCCGCACTTTTCTCCCGGGGACTCAGTAAGGCGCCTCGACGCCAGGGGAAGCGGATCATGGCTTGACCCTGCGCCCGGCGCTTCGTGTCACGCGCTCCACACTGGGTGCTATCGTTCCGGAAGCCAAGCGCTCCCCGCCTCCCGTGAAGGCGCGATCGACGATGCAGCCTGCCAGCTTCCCGCGCCTCACGATCAGGCGGTGCGCCACGCGCTGAACCACGATGCGGCCGGCTCGTACCGCGAAATTCACCAGCGATTCGCTGCCATCCTCGTTCAGCGCAAATACCGCGGGCATTTCGGTACGTGCGCCGAAGACCAGCGTGGTTTGCACACCATCATCCCAAGCCGCGGCGGGCTTCAACGACGGATCGCCGCAGTACCAATAGTCGTAATTGCGCAGTCGCATGCTCCGCGCCGCTGCCAGATCGCCCTCGACCCGCTGCCGGTCACGGGAGGCAGCACTCACCGGAACTGTCGGATACTCGAACCGCAGGGCAAAGATGACATCGGCACCGCTCGGGTCCGGCGGTCGCGGCTGCGACTCATAGTCGAAGAGATAGGTGCGACGATCGGTGAGCACAGTGAGATTGGTCGCAACGTGGGCGGCGCTCGGTTTGAGAAACAAATGGTTGGCTTCGGCAGCGAACGCGACGCCCTTCGAATCACCCACGCCAAGACCCACGAAGCGCTCGCCCGGAGCGAACGTGATGTCGATCTGATAGCCGATGTAGCCCCTCAGCCGATACACGGCGTCGGTCCGGTACGGAGCCACCCGTATTCGCGGGTCAGGGCGCAAAGGAGCCTGCAGGGGCTGCGCGTTAGCGAGAGCTGCCGCAAGCCAACCGATACATCCCATCCAGCAGATCACGGAAAAAATGCACGGCGACTGACGTTTCATGGCGGCTCTCCTTGAACAACCTACCGGCCGGCGGGGTCCTGAGCGGCACCCAGCACCTCGGGCTCTATACCGAGCTCCACCACCTCGAACCCGAGCGGATTCCAGCCGCGCATGCGCGGATCATCCGGCGGCTTGCCATAACGGTACTGGATGCTCGCGATCCAATGGGTAACGCGCCCCGGCGCACCAACTCCCTGGCGCTCGATGCGCGCAAAGCGTACCTGCGCCAGGTCCGACTCACCACTCGCGCGCTTGAAGAAGCTCACCGACTCGATGCGAGCGGTGTCGGTGCTGCCATCCTTGTGGAGATTGAGCGGTGAGCTCGGGTTGGCCCTGTTCCACTTCGCGTACAGCGCCTGATTGAGGCGCGCAGAATTGAACGCTGCGCACTCCTCATAGTCGCTCTCCGCCATGGCCGACTCGAATCGCTCGCACACGGCAATGTAGTGAGTGAGGAAATATCGGGTCACCGCCTCGCCGAGGGGGACATGCCCGGTGTACACCGGCACGACGTCAACCACGCCCGTCGTATTGTCGACGCGAACGAGGTACGGCTCGACCCGTTTCAACGGCACGAGGAGGGCAAGTGCAACGGCACTCGAGATCGCGCACAGCCACCCGGCTGCTGCCACGCGCCACGCCACTGCTGCTCTTCGGGCTGCCTGCGCAACCCGGTCGGCATCCCAGGAGGCGGCCTCCTCGAGATAGGGCTGAAGCGCTCGCTCGGAGCTCATGAGCGCGTCACCTTGGTGGAATGCACCGCGCGCACCCGCCGACTCGCGATGAAGGCGGGTCGGATCGGTTGTGGGTTGATCGGCGTGAGCCGATGGCCGCAGCGCGGAGGATGCGCGGCGCATGCGGCAAGCGCGAGCAGCAGTACGACACTTGGAAGACAAATTCTCATGGCCATCATCCTGACTTGTCGAAATCGTCATTACCCGCCGAGGCCGCGACTGCAGAGCGCCTCTTGCGCCCGAGGACATCAAGCACGTTCCGCAGGAGCGGGGTCGCGGCATCGACAGCCTTGCCTCCGATGAATGCTCCGGCCCAAGACACGCCCTTCCGCGGTCCCCACGTCGCGCGTGAAGCCGCCCAGCCCGTCACGCGACTCACGACACCGAAACTGTTGAGCGTCACACCGCCCGCCAGACCGGCTGCAACGGGCATGATCTGGCGCATGAAAAGAAACACCAGGGCCGTGACCAGAAGCATGTTCAGGGCGTCCACCATCTTCATTCCCGTGCCCAGCGCCGCGGTTTGCTGGGCGTAGGAGGCGACGAGATGGAGCATCAGCGCGGCTATCATCACAGTGAGAATCGTGATCAGCGCATAGTTGGCCAGCTGCGCCAGCCATGCTTCGAAGAACCTGCGGGTCGACTCAAAGAGCAGCAATGCTATGAAGAACGGCCCGAGCGCAAGAAGCACCGACAGGCAGACGCTGGCTAACGACAGCAGAAACATGGTGTAGACGCAGAGCAGGCCGACCAGCAGCCAGACGAGGATGCCGACGAGCGCCGCGCCGATGGAATTCAGGAGGCCCTTGCCGTCGCGAGACAACTGATCCGCCACCGCCCCGCCCGCATTCCAGATCGCATCGATGGTCTGCACGGGATCGGATGCCCCCACGACCGCCGCTGCGAATTCCGTCGGCGCGTTGTAGAACGTGTCGACCAATAGGGTGTTGTAGAGCCACAAGTGCAGCCCCACTCCGAAAATCACCGCCAGCGTCACGATACGCTTCACGCCCGCTGCGAAGGGCTCTTCGATCTTCCCCGTGAGCTGCAGATAGCCCCAGATCATGACGTAGATCGTGCCCAGCGTGACGACCGCCGGCTCCAGGATCGACGCCACTCGCGCAGTGTTCTCGCCGATGTAGCTCGCGAGCTCACTGTTCAACCACGTCCAGAATGTGCGGAAGAACTCCACGGTCCACTCCCTTGGATCAAGGCTGCGGCTGGAAACGGGTCGCGAACTCGCCCTGCTCATCGATCGCGCGCTCCCGGTCCCGCTCTTCCTCGGTCCAGCGCTGCGCCTCGGTGGCGGCAACCAGCATGGCGAGCTTGTTCCGCTCGTTCTCCAGCATCGCCTGCTCGGCGCCGATACGCGCGCCCAGGTCCAGGATGCCTTTCTGGTCGCTCGCCGTTCCGATCGCATTGATGAGCTGCTGCAGATCGGCAAACCGGCTGCTGGAATTCGCCAGCGCCTGCCGGGACACGGCCTGCAGCAGTGCCGCGGTATGACGATCCTCGGTAAGTTGCTGCCGTTCCTCCGGAGAGAGGGTTTCGAGCTGCTGCGGTGTGAGCACCGCATCCTCGGCGAGGGCCTGTTGAACAGCGGCTGAAAGCGCCGTGTATGCGGTGCTCGTGTCCTCGAGGGCTGCGATGAGCTGCCCCCAGTCGGCGGGCAGATAGTTACGGCGTGTGCCTGCCAGCAGCTGCTCCATGCCACGATTCCCAGTCATGGAGCGCAGTTCCACCTGCGCCTCGGCGAGGTGATCGCGCGCCACCGTGAGTGCCTGCTCGAGATTCTGCACTTCGGTCACGAGCTGGGTGACAGCGGCAAGGTCTATGACCGCAAATTGGGCGTGCGCTGCGGGAGCCGCCACGGTGAGTGCAAGTACGATCGCCGACAGCCGGCTCTTGATGAGTGACATGACACGCTCCTTGTGATGGAGTTGACGGATACAGCGATGCTCAACGAGCGGCAGGCCGAGCCGAGAGTACCTCGAGCTCAGACTCGAAGCCCTGAAGATCCAATCGACATACGACGCTCTGATGCCCCTGCTTGACGAGGAATGCGCGCGCGCCCGGTTCGAGCTCCTCCTTGATGAGGGCGAGCTCGCGGCGGGTGAGGCCGAGACCGGCGGTGTGCTCCTCGGGCGCGGCGTCTGCGTTCGGAAAGAAGATCTTCGTCGGTGTCTGCTCTACGATGGTACGGCTGATGGGGCTTTCGAGGACATCGCCTGCGCTCTGCGTCGCGAGGCACATGACACCATTCAGCTTCCGCCAGGTCTTCGGCCCGTCCTTCGCAAAGCTTTCGAACGCTGGATCCGCGAGCAGCCGCCAGAACTCGTCCATCCAGCACACGAGCGGACGGCCGTCCAGCATCTGCCGCACGAGATGGAAGAGGTACATCGTGACCGGCGCTCGAACGACGTCATTGTCGAGGAATTCCGTGACGTCGAAGCCGATCACCGGATGGCCGTCGAGCCGACCGATGACGGAGTCCTCTGCGTTGTCAAATACCCATGCGTAGGCGCCTTCTCCAGCCCCGCACCATCGTCCAAGCCGTGCGTGCAAGCCCTCGGGATCGGTTGGATCGAGGAACTCGATCAGGCGCGACAGCCGCCTCGCCCCTGGAGCGAGGGACAAGGCTCCGCGCAAGGCCTGGTCCAGGTCCCGCTGCTCACGGACGTTGAGAGGGCGTTCGGCCGGGGCGCGTGCCAACAGGCGCAGCCAGCTGCGGAGGAACTCCAGATGCCCGGGGCCCGCCGGCAACTGCAGCGGATTGAATCCGGTAGCACACCCGTTTCGCAGCGTCAGGTATTCACCGCCAAGCGCGCGTACCAGCCGCTCGAGTCCGCGGTCTTTGTCGAGCACGACCTGCGTTGCACCATGCCGTGCGAGCATGGCAACGAGAAAGCCGATCAGCACCGTCTTGCCCGACCCGGTCGGACCGCAGATGAAGGTGTGGCCGGCATCGCGCCGGCTGCTGCCATCCGAGGGATCGCTGGCATGCAACGAAAAGTGATATGCAGAATGTGCCCGGGTCGGGAAAAGCGCCAGCGCCTCTCCCCAGTGGTTGCCCCGAGCGCGGCCCGAGGGGAAGTTGTGGAAGGGCGCCATGGCCGCGAAGTTGCGCGAGGTCACTGGCGCTTTGCGGGGCCGCAGTGTGAAGTTGCCAGGAAGCTGTGCCCAGAAGGCGGCTTCCAGCGCGAGATCCTCTCGCGCCACGGTCATGCCGGTGTCGGCCAGGATCGCGCGCGCCCGTGCGACGCAATCGTTCAGCGTGCGCAACCGCTCTCCAGCCGGCCGCCCCTCCGGCACTTCGTCCGGCTCCGCGAGCACCTGCAGCGTGAAATGATGGTCCCCCATCACGAACTCGTTACTGGTGAGCGCATCCAGCGCCTCGCCGAGCTCATCGGCCTGGGAAACCGCGAAATCTCCGGCATTCGCCATCCGGTTGATCTGGCGTGTGAGCAACGCCTGCCCGGCTGCCTTGGAGAGAAACGCGAAAGATTGCGTGAGCACGAAGGTGAACGGCGCGCTCAGCAGCCGGTCCAGCATTCCGGCGACGCTTGGTGTCGGATACTCCTTAATCCCGAGCATTGCCCCAACGCGGGTGCCGGCCGCCATCCGGTATTCGACGGACTCGCCGCCAAAGCAAACGCGCGTCGTAGCGATAACCGCGTTCAGGGCCCCACGGGGCAATGCCACCCGCTGCCGCTCTCCATTGACGAGCAGCGCGAGATACTCGAGCAAAGAGGAGTACCAGCGGCCGGAATCCTGATAACAGCCGAGACTTTGAGGCTCGTACCGGGCGAGGGAGGCGCACAGGGTCTGCGCGATCTTGTGGCAGGCCTCCAGCGCATCGGCCGTCTCCAGCGCAGAAGTCGCGGGCTTGAGCCGCGTGATCAACCCCGACAGCAGACCCGCCGCCCTACCAGCCGCCGGTCGATAGAGCACGGCGAGATAGAGCTCGTTGACCATGAGGATCTCACCCGCCAGTCGGCGCAGGTACTTCTCGTGCAGGGCGGCGGCGAATCCCCTCGAGTCAGCGCCGGAAGGCCGCAAGACCTCACGGCTGCGGATCACATGAGTCCAAAAAGCGATGCCCGGCCCGGCCAGGTTGCGCCAGAGCACATTCAGCTTCTCGTGCCAGACATTGAGCTGCTCGACATCCGCGCTCTCGAAACTGGCCCCTCCCAGGCGAAACACCTGCAGGTAATCGCCGAGAGCGGTCTTGACGACGTGCGACGCAACGTGCGCCGTGTAGGGAATGTGCCGATCCGCAGCCAGCTCGCGGCGCACGGCGGCTTGCCTTGTTGCTCTCAGCACCACGGCAGCTTCCGCGCCGTACCGTCCAAAGTTACGGCTATGGCATGACTTCGACGCCGCCCAGATCGGCGCGGCGGATCGAGGGCAAGAGGACTGTAGCTGCTCCCGCCCCACCAACTGCCGTTGGTGAGCAATGCCGGCAAGCGTGTCCGTCCCCAGAGAAGCAGCAGGTCAAAATACCGCGCGTCGCGTCCGCAAAGCAGCACCCCAGCGCCATGAATCGGCAGCGCAACGAGCAGCGTCAGGAGATTCCTCGTGACGAGGAACGCCTCGAGCGTGAACACCAGGTTGAAGAGTAGTGCCGAGTAAGTCACTCCCCAGCGCATCGGTGGGCGTGTTGCACCCACGAAGAGCGGATCGGCCGTAAGCCCGCGTATTCTCCCGTCCATTTTCGCTTCTCCTCAGACGCCAAACATCCCACGGACCCATGTGACGATCTGCGGCGCACCAAACGCGATCGCAATCCCCAAAATGGCGCCGAAACACCAGCCCCAAGAGATTCGGTTTGCCATGGCCATGCCTCCGAGCACCATCACGAGGATGACGGCGATCGGTGTCAACCAGGCCAGAATGTTGCTCTCCAGCGCGGTAGCTCCCGTCAGGAAGGGAGACGCCTGGGCCACCGCAGGCTGCGGCATCGCAAGAGACAGAATCGCCGTAATGCCCAGCAATACGGCCAGGCCGGTGGCGGACAGCCTGCGCGTGACAATTCGAGTGATTAGTTGCAACATGACTCCTCTCCGTTTCCGTTTTCCAGTCCTGCTCCCCTCACCGCGGCGAACCGCCAAAAGGGCGCTACGCGCTTGCCACGAGCCCCTGTGGCTCCTCAGCGCGCCTGGACGCACGCTCCTCGCGCTTGGCCTTGCCCGGAGCGCCGAAACGGAAGCCCTGAACGATGAAGTTGTAAGCGTAGTGCCGCTCACCGTCTTTGTCCGTCCAGTTGTCTGCCCGTACCTGGGCATCGACGATGAGCTGATCCCCCTTGCGCGCGGTGCGCGCGATTGTTTCGCCCAACGGGCCGAATGCGGTGAACCAGATGCTGGTGGCGATCTCGCGCGCCCCGCCCTCCTCGTCTTTGCCCGCGTAGTCGTTGCCGATGAGGCAGAACTTCGCATAGGTCCGGTCTCCCTTTACGGTGAGCTCGGGATTGCGGGACAGATTACCGACCGCTGTAAGGGTGAAACTGTTCATGGCGGGCTCCTTGTGTTGGCCGCAGGTACCGGATGGCACGGTGATCAGTCTAAAGGCGCGCGAAACGATTGGAATCGCATTTGCCTGCGTGTTTGTATAGAAATGCGCACCCGCCCGTATGCCGCGCTCCCCGAGCGTGTCGGAGCGCGCTATTCTGGTGTTGACAAGTCAGCCACGAAAAGGAGATTCCCATGCCCCTGATCGAACACTCCGCCGATGACAACATTCTCGAGGAATGCATCGAGGAACTGGATGAGCTCGTGATGAGCCTCGACCGGTTTCCCCCGACCGCAGTCGCGGTGGCGATGGGCACTTATCTCGAGAGCCTCCTGGGCGCCCTCCTCGATGAGCGCCAATGCACCGCCGAGGACGTTCGCGAGCTCCTGCGCGAGATCGAGTCCGGCGTGCTGGAAGAAAACGCGTCCAACGAGCGCTGAGTGCGCACACAACAGAAGATCGAGCGATTGAGCCGTCCGCGCACCGCAGAAAAGGGAGCTCGCCTATGGTCTCTTCCCGCAGCGCGGCGCTCGTGCCCGTCGAGCACATCGCCCGCTCGATCCTTGTCCTGCGGGGCCAGAAGATACTGCTCGATGCCGAGCTCGCCGCACTTTACGGGTTACGACCAAGCGTTTGAACGAGGTGATGAACCCACCGCTACCCAAGCGCCGCCCGATCGGATTCACCGCGGACCTCGGCAGGAAGAGCTGACGTCTCGCCGGAACTCGCGCCTTGATAATAAGCTAAACTGTTCAGTCTACCTGTCTATCTGGTATCATATGATGCATGGCAAGGACCCGCGATCTCGACGTCAATGACCTCTCCCGCACGCTCGGGCGGCTGGTGCGGCACATGCGCGCTGCCGCAGCGCAACATGAGCTGTCGCTCACCGAGTCTTCGGTCTTGGCGCGACTGGGCAGAGAGGGCCCCGCCACGACGGCGGAGCTGGCCCGCGCGGAGGGCATGCGACCCCAATCCATGAGCGCCGCCGTCGCGACACTCGAGGAGCGCGGCCTCGTCGAGCGCAAACCGCACCCGAGCGATGGGCGTCAGATGAACATCGCCCTCACGGACAAGGGCGCAGCGGTGCGCAGCAGCACCAAGGACCTGAAGCGCGCCTGGCTCGCGCAGGCGACGGCCCGGCTGGAGGACGAGGAGCGTCAGATCCTCGCGAGAGCCGGCGACATTCTCAAGCGGCTGCTGGAGCCCTGATGGCAGGGAACGAAGGCCAACCGGCTCAGGCAGCGTCCTCGCCCCTCGCCTCGGTCTCGCACAGCTGGCGGGCGCTCCGGCACCGCAACTTCAAGCTGTTCTTCTTCGGGCAGAGCACCTCAGTCATCGGCACTTGGATGACCCGGCTCGCGACGGCCTGGCTCGTCTACCGTCTCACTCACTCCGCCCTGCTCCTCGGTGTCGTCAGCTTTTCCGGCCAGATCGTTTCCTTCCTCATGGGGCCGGTCGCTGCCGTGTGGGTGGAGCGCATGGAGCGGCGCCGGCTCCTCGTCATCACGCAGGCGGCCGCCGCGGTACAGTCGCTGGCGCTCGCGGCGCTGACGCTGTCGCACGTGATCACGCTCGGCGAGATCATCGCGCTCATGATGTTTCAGGGGCTGATCAACGCCTTCGACATGCCGGGGCGCCAGTCCTTCCTCGTCCAGATGGTCGAGGATCGCGCCGATCTCGCCAATGCCATTGCCATCAACTCCTCGATGGTCAACGGTGCTCGCCTCATAGGCCCTGCGATCGGAGGCCTCGT
>DASUHA010000125.1:0-32989 GCA_036273735.1 Steroidobacteraceae bacterium
TGCACACGTACCCCGAGCGCCTCGATCTTGCGCCGCAACAGGGCGCCACCGGCCTCGTCCACCTGCAGCGCCATCAATCGGGGCGCGAGCTCCACGACGTGGGTTTCGAGCCCGAGGTCGCGCAGGGCGCGCGCCGCCTCGAGCCCGAGCAGCCCGCCGCCGATCACCACACCAACGCGCGCGTGCGCCGCGTCGGATCGAATCGCCTCCAGATCGTCAATGGTGCGGTAAACATGACATCCGCTGCGATCGCGGCCCGGCATCGGCGGCACGTGCGGCCGTGAGCCCGTGGCGAGCATCAACTTGTCATAGGCGATCGCGTTACCGCCAGCGCAGAGCAGCGTTCGCGCAGCTCGATCGATGGCGACCGCGCGCGCGCCCAGGCGAATGTCGATGCCGCACGCCTCGAAGAAGCCCGTCGGCACCAGGTTGAGATCACCCGCCGCCCTGCCGGCGAAGAATGAAGTCAGTTGTACGCGGTCATAGGCCGGCCGCGGCTCTTCGCCGATCACGGTGATGTCGAATGACTTTGGCGCGGGCAGCTTCTCCAGGAAGCGCTGCCCGACCATGCCGTTGCCTATTACGACGATGCGCGTCCGCGCAGTCATTTCAGATACTCCAAAAGAATGCCGACCAGGGCGGCGCATGCGGGCGCAACACGTCCTGGCCGGAGGCGCTGCGTACATGAGCCGTCGGGGCCTGCCCGAAGAGCGGTGCAACGGGCATGCCATGTGCGCAGCGAGGGGCTTTCTCTGGTTTTTCGGGTGCTTTGCGCCGTGAGTGATGGCCGCCTGTGTGGAGTGGTATTGCCGGTCGTTCATTCGCGGAGCAGATCACCGGCGCATTGCACAACGACGGGGCAGAGCCTCGGCCGGCACACGGCCTCGGCGCCACGGCCGCCCGGAGTGGGTAAACTCACACCCATGGCCACTCAGCCCTTCTCCGGCCGGACCATCGCCGTCCCCGAGAGTCGCGAGATCGAGGTCTTCGCGGCCCTGCTCGAGCGGCGCGGAGCGCGCGTCATCCGCTGCCCGCTGGTGGCCATCCGGAATGCGCCCGATCCGGCGCCGGTGCTCGACTGGAGCCGGCGGCTCGCGGCGGCCGAGTTCGACGACCTGATTCTGCTGACGGGAGAAGGCCTCGGGCGCCTCATCTCCTGTATGGAACGGCACGAGCCGGAGCTGAAGCCGCGATTCGTCGCTGCGCTTGCGGGCGTGCGCAAAGTCACGCGCGGACCGAAGCCGGCAAAAGCGCTACGTGAGCTCGGGATGAAGCCGGAGATCGCCGCGGAGCAGCCGACGACAGCAGGGGTGATTGCCAGCCTGGTTGGCCTTGACCTCCGCCATCGCCATGTTGGCGTGCAGCTCTACGGCACCGAGCCGAACCGTCCGCTCGTGGATTTCCTCGAGGCTGGCGGCGCCGCGGTAGCGACCGTGGCGCCCTATGTTTATGCCGATTCCGCGGACGAGCAGGCCGTACGAAGCCTGGTGGATCAGCTGCGCGAGGGAGCAGTCGATGCCATCGCCTTCACCAGCTCGGCGCAGATCGAGCGGCTGATCGCCATCGCCTCGGAGGAGGGGGCGAAAGCAGCGCTGGCCAACACGCTGGTGGCCGCTGTCGGACCGGTCGTGGCGGACACGCTGCGCCGGCACGGAATCGAAGCGCACTTGACACCGGAGGATTCGTTTTCCCTGAAGCCGCTGACGCGCGCGCTGGAAGAAGCACTGGGTCCTGACGGTCGGTCCGCCGCATGGCGATGAACCTTCGACCCGCTGCACCGGGTGATGCGATGGCGGTGGCCCGCGTCCACGTCCGTGCGTGGCAGGTCGCCTACGAGGGTCTGATGCCGGCTGAATATCTGGCGGGGCTGCGCCCAGAGGAGCGGGCGCAACGTTACGACTTCAGCAATCTCGACTCCGCTCGGCCAAGAACGTGGGTGGCCGTCGAGGCGGATACGGTCGTGGGCTTTGCCACGGTCTCACCGGCACGGGATGAGGACGCGGCCGGTCAGGGAGAGCTGTGTGCGCTCTACGTCGAGCCCGACTTCTGGGGCCGCGGAGTCGGACGCGCGCTCGCATCCGCGGCTCGCAGCGAGCTCCGCCGTAGCGGGTATACCCGTGCGGTGCTGTGGGTGGTGGCCGGCAACGCTCGCGCGCAGCAGTTCTACCGGGCCGATGGATGGACACGCAACGACCTGCACCGCGCGCAACAGGTCTGGAACGTCACCGTGGATACGGTGCGCTTCAGCCGCGTTCTGTTCACGTAGCGTCTCAAGAGCCACTCACCGGGAGCACCGTTTGAAGACGACAGCATCCGCCACGAGGCGCTTTGCCAGGTGGTTTGGGACATCCGCGCCCGCATTGCTCATTGCGGCCGTCCTCGGCTGCGCACCCGGCGCGCATGCCAGCCCGGTGAAGGACTCGACGCTGCTTTCTGCCCTGCAGCACGGTGGCTGCGTGATCCTGATGCGGCACGCCAGCTCACCGGATGCGCCGCCGCGCGCCGGCGCGGCTGCGGCCGGTAACGCCAATCTCGAGCGTCAGCTCGATGCCGATGGGATCGCCGACGCACACGCCATGGGCGTAGCCCTGAAGCGGTTGTCGATCCGGATTGGAGAAGTGATGTCGAGCCCGACGTTCCGCGCCCGAGAGACGATCAGCGCGGCGGGCCTGGGACCACCCACGATCAGCGCCCGGCTCGGCGATGCAGGCCACAGCATGAGCCGGTCCGCGATCGCAGGCTGGTCGGGCTGGCTGCGGCACACTGTCGGGCAGCAGCCGCCGGCGGGCTCCAACACGCTGATCGTCACTCAAGGACCTAACATCAGGGACGCCTATGGACGGATCGCGTCCGGCCTCAAAGCCGGCGGGGCGCTGATCTTCCGCCCCGATGGCCATGGGAGCGCGCAACTGCTCGGCTCCATGCAGATCGCGGACTGGCCGCAGCTCGTGGGGCAATTCAGCCATTAGGCTGGTGCTGCTCGCGGCAGATGCCGTTTCCGCGGTGCGCCTATTCCGAGGTGTCGTCCTCGACCACCGTGCCCTGATGAAACAGGATTTTCCAACCGTCCGGGGAGCGCCTCCAGACTGTCACGCGGCGCGTCCTGCGGCTGCCTTGCAGCAGCGTGTAGGTGAGCAGATAGGTATCGCCGCCGAGCTCTCTGCAGGCGAAGTCGCTCGCCTCCCACGTATCCTCGAGCGCGAGATGACTCGCGACCTGATGCCGATCCTCCAGCACATCGAGGACGTGCTCACGGCTGTAGCGGCGCCCGGAGGCGCCGACTTCCCAGAACCCTGCATCGGTCATTCCCTCGAAATCCGAGCGCCTCATACCGTGCTCCGGACGATGGAAGACCGGCTCGCGGCTGCGCAGCTCCTGCAGGATTTCGCGGAGCCGGGAATCGGTCGTCAACCACGGTTTCACGCTCTTTCTCCCTCAGGCCGTCGCCGCACCAGGGTTGCCGCCATCGGAATCACCGACACGACGATGATGAAGATCGTCACCAGCCCGAAGTTGTGTTTCACCACCGGCACATTGCCGAAGAGATAACCGCTCCAGAGAAAGAGCAGCACCCAACCGAAGCCGCCGAGCACGTTGTAAGCCTGAAAGCGGCTGTAGGGCATGTGCCCGACGCCGGCGACGAAGGGCATGCAGGTGCGGACGATCGGCACGAAGCGCGACAGCGCAACCGCGCGGCCGCCATGCCGGCGGAAGAACTGCTCCGTGCGACGCAGGTAGTCCACCTTGAGGATACGGTAGCGGCCGCTGAAGGCCGGCGGCCCGATCAGCCGGCCCACCGAGTAATTGACGGTGTTGCCGAGCACGGCGGCGAGCCCCAGCACGATGAACGCGATCGGCGCGCTGAGCGTGTGGCTGGTATCGACCGCGGCGAGTGCGCCGACACCGAAGAGCAGCGAGTCGCCGGGCAGGAACGGTGTCACGACGAGACCCGTCTCCGCGAAGATGACTGCGAAGAGAATCGGGTAGATCCAGAAATCGACGCGCGCGAGCAGCTCGACCAGATGCCGGTCGAGGTGCAGCACGAGATCGAGCAGCCATGACAACACGTTCCGGTACGCTCCAGGCAGACGCTGCTTGCGAGGTTAGCAGGGATCGAGCCCCTGCGGCTTCATCCGAGGGGCTCTCGAGGAGACGAGTCGGGCCAGCTAAGGAAGCTGATCGTCAGTGGCGAGCGTCAATGGCGCGGTCCGCGCCACTGTCTTCATCAGATGTCCGGGTGGCGCGTGCCCGTGCACTTCAGCCTCCACCGCAGTCAGAGCGAGCCGAACCTCGGCGTCGCGGGACTGGAGAGAGGGAGCGTCCTTCGCGGTCATGACGTCCGCAGGCTGGTGTTCCGGACCATCCTCGATGACATCCGGAAGGATTCCCTTTCCCTGCACCGAGCCCCCCGAGGGCGTGAAGTACCGGGAGGTGGTCAGCTTCACCGCGCCACCGTATTGCAGCGGGATGACCGTCTGGACCGTGCCCTTGCCATAGGTCTTGTGTCCCATCAGGAGCGCGCGGCCATGGTCCTTGAGGGCAGCCGAGACGATCTCCGCGGCGGAGGCCGTACCGCTATTCACCAGGATCACGATGGGCGAGCCGTTCATCAGGTCGCCAGGGGTCGCGTCCATCTCGAAGCGGGCATCCGGAGTGCGCCCTTCGGCCGTGAGTATGACGCCCGCGTTGAGGAAGTCGTCAGCGACGGCCACCCCAGACTCGAGAACACCGCCGGGATTGTCGCGTAGATCGAGCACGAGGCCGCGGAGTCCGCCCGGATTGTCTCGCTGGAGCATCGATATCGCGGCATGCACCTCATCGGGGGTGGTATCGCTGAAATCCTCGATGCGCACGTAGCCATAGCCGGGCGACAGGCTCTGGTAGTCGACGCTGTGTACCTCGACCTTCGCCCGCCGCAGCGGGAAGTTCGTGAGGCCGGTCATGCCGGTGCGGCGAATGGTGAGCGTCACCGTGCTGCCGGAGTTACCGCGCAGTTGCTCGATGGCGCCAGACACATCGGAGCCGACTTCCTTGCCATCGATCGCCACGATCTCATCGCCGGCGCGCAGGCCGGCCTCATCTGCCGGGGAGCCCTGAATGGCGTGGAGGATCTTCACCACCGAGCCATCAGCCGCGACTTCGATTCCGACGCCGGGATAGGAGCCCATGGTGCTGAGGCGCGTCTCCTCGAATTCCTCGCTGTCGAGATAGGCGGAATGCGGATCGAGCGCGGATACCATGCCGCGAACGGCCGCATCCATCAGCTTCTGGTCACTGATCCGGTCCACGTAATCATGTCTGATGTGCTCGTAGACCTCGGCGAAGAGGCGAGCCTCCTGCCACGGAAGGGCCGCAGCATCATTCGAATCATCCGCAGCGGCCTTTCCTGTCTGGGCGGTCTGCACGACCGTCTCCAGCGTGTTACTGGCCTGGCGGCTCGGGGCGCCCGGGCCCTCTGCCAGCACGCCGCTGGCAAGAGCGGCGGAAAAGCCGAAAACGGCCCCCGTAACGAGAGCGATCAGCGTGCGCGATCGCAGCGTCATGTGATGAATCCCCCCGTGGGATCAAAGTCCGGCACGATGCTACGGCGCGCTCTGCCGGTCAATGGGCGCCCGACCGCCGGCCGGTACGATCCGACCAATGCGTCAAAGTGAATCACTTTATCTAGCCTGTAACCCCGCGGGCCGCTGCAGCGCTGCGCTGTGTGCCCGGCGAAACAGTGAGCTCGCCCAGCACGTCATCCAGCGGCGCCGGCTTCATGATGGCAAATCCCTGTCCGTAGTCGACTCCGAGTGTCGCAATGCGCGCACGGATCTCTTCCGTCTCGACGTATTCCGCGACTGTGATGAGCGACATCGTGCGCGCGAGCTGCGCGATGGCACGTACCATCGACTCGGCACGCGGGTCGCGCACCACATCGCGGACGAAGCTGCCATCGATCTTCAGCATGGTCACGGGCAGCTCCCGCAGATACGAGAGTGAAGACAGCCCGGTGCCGAAGTCATCGAGCGCTATGCCGCAACCGAGGGACCGGAGCCTTCCCATGAGGGCGATGGCGCGTGACATGCTGGCGATGGATGCGTTTTCCGTGAGCTCGAAGCAGAAGAGCTCGGGCGGCAGGCCGCTCGACTGGATCCGGTCGATCAGAAAGTCGCTGAAGCTGTCGTCGTTGAGGGACTGGCCGGAGAAGTTGATGGAGAAGGAGAGCGGCACGCCCGAGAAACTATCCGCGTAGGCCCTGAGGCGCTGCACGGCTGCATCGATCACCCACCGGTCGATGCTCGGCATGAGCTGATAGCGCATGGCCGCCGAGATGAAGACGTCGGGTCCCGTCGCGGTGCCGTCCTCGTCCAGCATCCGTACCAACAGCTCGTAGTGCGGTCTGAGGCGCGGCGACCGGCCGAAAGGCAGGATGAGCTGCGCATCGAGCCGCAACCGCCCGGAGCTGATCGCCTCGTGCAGCTGCCCGGCTATGTTGATGTCGGCAAACCTCCGCACCAGGCTGACATCGTTGGAGCGATACACTTCCACCCGGTTGCGGCCGCGATCCTTGGCGGCCTTGCAGGCCGTTTCCGCCGCCGCGAGCGAATGCATCAGCTCACCCGCGCTCGAGTCGAGCGCGGCCACGCCGATGCTGAGCGAGACACGCAGGCGCGAATTGCCCTGCATGTTGCCCAACTGCTCGGCGCCCTCGCGCAGCGACTCGCCGAAGCGCTCGGCGTCATCGAGGTGCGCCGGCAAGAGCACCGAGAAGCGGTCGCCGGAGATGCGCGCGGCGATCGCCCCGGACGGCAATCGGCTGCGCAGCAGCTCGCCCAGCTGGCCGAGCACGCTGTCGCCGACCGGCATCCCGAAGTTGTCGTTGATGACGTGCAGCTGATCGACGTTGATATAAAGAGAGCTCCATCCGGAGGCCCTGCTGGGCCCAGCGACTGCCGCGCGCACCCGATGCTCGAAGGCGGGGCGCGTATAGAGGCCCGTCAGCGAGTCGTAAGCGTCATCCGTCGCGCCCTGACGCGGCTTCTCGAGCTCCGTGATGGCGCGCTTCAGACGGCCGATGATGATCCGGGCGAGCAGGTCGCGCCGCAGACACTCGATGGCGGGTCGGAGCAACCCGTACACGAACGCGAAGCGCTCGACCTGGCGCTCACCGCCCACTGCACAGACGATGGCGATGACCGCAAGCAGATGCCGCGCATCGTCGCGGATCCAGCAGACGTAAGCCGGCACATTGCCGGGCAGCATGTGAAGGTCGCCCGCGCTCTCGGGTGCGGAGCCGAGAGCGGCGAGCGCGGCGGTCACGACCGGCTTCAGATCGGCGGTCGCGGCGGCGTCGGTCGACCAGCGCAGCGCGCCGCTGGCATCGAATACGGAGACTGCCTTGGCGCGAGGCAGAAGCGACCGGCAAAGCTGCGCGTAGGGCTCGAGGCCGGCCCACGGGTCGGGACCTCTCCGGGACCCGTCGCTTCCACGGCGGATCTCAGGAGATTTCCCCGGGCCTTCGCTCCCGCCAGGGCGGGTCTCAGGCATCGTTTTGTTGTCCGGAAGCCGGCTCATGCCGCTGTTGGGGCGATCTGATATGGAAAATGGCCGCCACTGTCGCCTCTACGGGGATTGCAGGGCTTTGCGCGAGTTGGCGGTTCGCCGAAGAGGCGCCCGCGGCGGCCTCAAACCTTGAAGGGTTTCACACTTGGGCTTTCCTATTGGCCCGAAGTCGCCTGGCGGCGCTTCGGGCGAGCGCGGCCGTATCACCCTCTCTGCCCCGCGGCCCAGGGAACGGCCCTGGGCCGCTCATTCATTCGCTTTCGCACGGTGCTGTCGACGGTCAGTGTGCCAACCAGGGACGT
This sequence comes from Steroidobacteraceae bacterium, assembly GCA_036273735.1. Taxonomy (GTDB): domain Bacteria; phylum Pseudomonadota; class Gammaproteobacteria; order Steroidobacterales; family Steroidobacteraceae; genus 13-2-20CM-66-19. The sequence continues at coordinate 7,848 of DASUHA010000125.1, forward strand.
GGGTCGAGGGGTCTGCCTTCCTTGCGGATCTCGAAATAGAGCTCCGGCCGGGCGCTGCCACCGCTGTCGCCCGATTCTGCGATGGTCTGGCCTGCGGTCACCTGCTGCCCGACCGACTCGTACAACCGGGCATTGTGCCCGTAGAGGCTCATGTAGCCACCGCCGTGATCGATGATGATGAGGAGGCCGAGGCCCGCCAGCCAGTCCGCATAGACCACGCGGCCCTGGGAGACCGCGCGTACGGGCGCATTGCGCTGCGTCGCGAAGAGATCGCCTTGCCACTTGAGGCCGCCCGCCCGCACTTCGCCATAGCCCTGGATGATCCGGCCGGCGACCGGCCTGGGCAGCCGGCCGCGAAGTTGCGCAAACGGGGAGTGGCCCAAGTCCTGCGGGGGAAGGCTCGACGTCGCCCGACGAAGGTCAGCGAGCAATGACTCGAGGCCGCTCTGCTGCTGCCGCAAACGGGCCAGCCGCTCGGCGCGGGTCTGGGTCTGCGCCGATATGCTCGCCAGCACCTTCATCCGCTGCGAGCGCGCCTGCTGCAGCGCCGAGACCTGTGCCTGCTGCGCCTGCTGCAAGCCAGCCAGCTTCTCATCCTGCGCCTGAAGCTCGCCGTCGAGCTGTCCAATCCGCTGCAGGTCCACCTCGATGGCCTGGATCTTGAGGGCGCGGGCACGGCCAAAGTAGCTGTAGTAGGCGAACATCCGGCCGGCCCGCGCGGGATCGCCCTGATTGAGGAGGAGCTTGAGCGGCTCCTGCCCTCCAATGAGATAGGCGGCCCGCAGCTGCCCGGCGAGCGCGCCCCGATTGGCCGTGAGGTCCGCCTCGCGCTCCTGTCTCTGGCCCTGCAGCGCTGCCCGCCGGCTGGCGCCCGCCTCGCGCTGCTGCCGCAGGTCATCGAGCGCTGCCTGTGCCGCTCCGACGGACTTTTCCGTATCCCGCAGCTGGCGGGTGAGGAGGTCACGCTGCGCCTGTCCCCGGCTCACCTGGCGGCTGACGCGGGCGATCTGGTCGCGCACCGCCTCGAGCTGCGCCCGGGCGCGGCGGGCGTCGGTCGGCGAGTGCGCATGCGTGGTGTGCCGGCCGGCGATGGCGAGCGCGCAAGGCAGCAATGCAAGCAGGCCAAGAATGCGGAAGCGTCGCATATGAGCGCTATAATGCGCGCCCTTTTTACGCCCGGCGTGACCTTCTGGTGCCCTCTGCATGGACCGACTCGTTCAGTACATCCAGGTGAATCATTGGCTCGTGATCGCAACGGTCATCGTGCTCGTGCTGGTGATCGTGTTCGAGCTGCGCGCCCGCGCGGAAAGTTTCGCCGCCGTCACGCCGCAGGATGCCATCCGCCTGATGAACCGTGGCGCGGTGGTGATCGACCTGCGTCCGGCGGAGCAGTACGCGGCGGGCCATCTCGCCGGCGCGCGCCGCATGGATGGCGGGCAGATCCTCAAGGCCGGTGACACACTGAAGAAATACAAGCAGAAGCCGCTCATCGTCTATGACGAGTCCGGCTCGCTCGGCGGCTCGACGGCCCGGCAGCTGAAGCAGCAGGGGTTCCTGCAGGCCTTCAATCTGCGCGGCGGTCTCGCGGCCTGGCGCTCGGACAACCTGCCGCTCGAGAAGGGCTCGAAGGCCAGCGGATGAGCCGGGCGAAGGTCGTGATGTACACCACGAGCTGGTGTCCATACTGCTCGCGTGCGCGACAACTGCTCGAGGACAAAGGTGTCGCGATCGAGGAGATCGATGTCGAGGCCGTGCCCGGTGCCCGGGAGGAAATGATGTCCCGTGGCGGAGGGTCCACGGTACCGCAGATCTTCATCGGCGAGACACACGTCGGCGGGTGCGACGAGCTGCATGATCTGGATGCTCGCGGGGATCTCGACAAACTATTGCAAACTGGAGCGACTATGACGAATGAAGCTGCCGGCATTGCGCCGACACCCGAGGCCACCAATGGCCCGGTCCTGGCCCTGCAGAGCGTGTACCTGAAGGATTGCTCATATGAGGCGCCGAACGGCCCGCGTGTCGACGGCAACTGGAATCCGCAGATCAACCTCGATCTGCACACCGCTGCCGCGACGCTCGCCGCCGATGTGCGCGAGATCGTGCTCACGGTGACGGTCTCCGCAAAGCAGAACGAGGCAACCATTTTCCTGGTCGAGGTGAAGCAGGCCGGCATCTTCGTGATGCGTAACCTCGCGGAAGAGGACATCAAGCGCGCCGTAGGCAGCGTCTGCCCCGGGGTCCTTTTCCCCTACGCGCGCGCTGCTGTGTCGCATCTCGTGACCCAGGGTGGCTTCCCGCAATTCCTGCTGCCGCCCGTCAACTTCGACGCGCTGTACGCAGCGAATCAGAACCGGCCCCCCGAGCAGACCAACTAGTTTAAGCGCTGGATCCGGGCATCCTGCCCGGCCCAGCGCTGCTTCGGGCAACGCCGAAGCGGCTAAGCGTGGTTTTTGCCCGAAGCTCCGCCACCTGCGGCGGCGGGGCACATCCCTGTGCCTGAGGCGACACACTACGGCTTACAATGGGAATCGCCATGAGTCGGGCACCCGATCGTCAGGACCAAGCGCTCCGCGCCGAAGCGGGCAACGGCTCGCCGGTCGCGGTGTTGGGTGCGGGCTCGTGGGGAACTGCACTGGCCATCCAGCTCGCCCGCAGCGGGCGGCCCACTCGGCTGTGGGGACGCGATCGCGCACGCCTCGCGGCGATGGCGCGGGATCGGCGCAACGACCGGTATCTCGCTGCCGGAGCCTTCCCGCAGTCGCTGACCCTTGAGCCAGAGCTGAGCGAGGCCATGCGCAGTGCAAGGGACGTGCTCATAGCCGTGCCGAGCCACGCGTTTCGCAGCCTGCTCGGCGCCATTGCGCCACTCCTCACCGCGGAAATGCGGCTCGCCTGGGCCACCAAGGGATTCGAGCAGCCTTCCGGACTGCTTCCCCATCAGGTCGCTCGCGAGGTGTTGGGTCCGAATCGGGCCGTAGCCGTACTGTCAGGGCCGACGTTCGCGCGGGAAGTTGGCGCGGGACTTCCAACGGCAATGACGATCGCATCGTCTGATGCTGCTTTCGCGAGAGCGTTGGCACAAGACATCTCTTCAGCGCAGTTCCGAGCCTATACATCGACGGACATCGCCGGCGTCGAGGTTGGGGGAGCCGTCAAGAATGTCCTGGCGGTCGGCGCAGGGCTGTCGGATGGGCTCGGATTCGGAGCCAACACACGGGTAGCCCTCATCACGCGCGGGTTGGCGGAGATGGTGAGGCTCGGCGTCGCGCTCGGGGCACAGCGGGACACGTTCATGGGTCTGGCGGGTCTCGGTGATCTGGTGCTCACGTGCACGGATGACCAGTCGCGCAATCGCCGTTTCGGCCTGGAGCTCGCAGCGGGGAAGACGACCGAGCAGGCGCTCGCCGCCATCGGACAGGTCGTGGAGGGGTATCCCGCTGCGAAGGCGCTCCATGCCGTGGCTGCCCGTGCGGAGGTGGAGATGCCACTCTGTGAAGGCGTGTACCGGGTGCTCTATGAGGGAATCCCGGCGCAGGATGCGGTCCGCACGCTCATGACGCGTCCAATCAGGTCGGAGACGGAGTAATAGCGAGGGGTAGTGAGGTGGCCTGCCTGAGCCCGATTCTGTCCCGTCTGATGGCCGACGGAGTTCTTCCGAGGATCCGTCGGAAGGTGCGATTCATGTGGCTCTGATCGCAGAAGCCGGCCTCGCTCGCGATCCCGGCGAGTGCCGCATCGGTCTCGCGCAACAAACGTGCGGCGCACTCCACCCTCAGCCTGGCTGCGGCATCGAGGATTCCCTCGCCTTTGCTGACCGCGTAAGCGGTGCCGAGCCATGAGGGATGGCGCCCGATCTCTTTTGCCAGTCCGGCAACACTGACGGCAGGATCCGCCTGCAGGCGGCGGTCGATCCAACCGACCCAGGCGGGTGGAGCTCGACGGTGTTCGGCAGCGGTGCCCGCGATGAGGCGCTGCAGGCCCGCACGCAACTGCTCCTCGGACGGGTCGCGATTGCACAGTTGCGCCAACGAGCGCGCCAGCGCTCCCATGCGGCCACCCACCCACCTTTGAACGGGCGCGTCCGTGATGCTGGCGCACCCGAGCCACTGCGGGTCGAGCTCGATCTCGATTTGCTCGAACCCCACCGACGATACCTCGTTGCGATGGGCAGCTCCGGCGCGATAGAAGATCGCCGAGGGGCTGGAAATGGCCAGCTCGCCGAGGTCGGTATGGTTCGTGTAGGCGCCGATCACGAAGAGTGAAACGACGGGCCAGTCATGTGCGTGCTCCGGCACGATGGCATTGGCCCGATCGATCACTCTCCTGATCGAGGCTCCGTTGAAGCTTTTGAGAAGCAAGTTCCCCTCCAGATCAGGCCTCAGTAAATGCTCCGCTCGAAGCAGCACCGGGTCAAGACAGGCCCGGGGAGGTGCATCGCCGCCTTGAATTCGTCCAATCACCGGGGCTCACCCCCTGCTAAACATGAGGCGCTTACGGTCGTCCCCGAGAACCCGGCGGCCGCCGATAAGTTGCAGCAAGCATTCACGGCGCGGCTGCGCACCGGTCATCGGTATCCAGCTGAGCCACTCGAACGAGAGGTCTTCATGAGCCGACTCCAAGAGGCCGCCACCCGACCTGACGGATCGTCCGCGGCCTGTTTCGTCCGTTGCCTTACGATAGGCGTCCTCGCTCTTGGGATCCCCGGTGCACGCGCTGATTCAACACGCGCTCGCTCGAGCGCGGACCTCGCCATGGGGACTGGGCACGCGGAGAGCATGGCCGCGACCCCACGCAGTCACGTGGTCTATCGCCTCCCGTTCGCAGACGGCACGCAGGTGAAGGTATTCGACGATTTCACGACTCACCGTCCCCGCGGCCGCGTGGACCTCTACGCGATCGCAGGAAAGAAGCCCTATCGGGTCGTGGCGGCCGCCGCGGGACGGATCGTCGCCATCCAGGACGGCTACGGCGAGCAGCAATCAGGGCGCGCTGCGGCGCTCTGTCACAACAACTATGTCTGGATCGCGCATCCCAACGGCGAGTGGACGAACTACTCCCACGTGGCCCGCGGCTCGGTGACGGGCAAATCCCATCTCAAAGTCGGAGACCCGGTCGCCGCGGGACAATACATCGGCGACGAGGGCGCCGTGGGCTGCGCCATGCTCCAGCACGTCCATTTCGAGGTCGCGGCTCCAGACCCCGCCCGCTCCATCGACGGCGGGGGATTCCTGACCGACAACGACAACGGATAGCGCGAGCTGAACCCGCGATTCTGCGGCGTGCCCGGACAAAGCGCGGTAAAGGGGCAGGCTTACCTGGCAGTGCCCTGCGGCTGAGTCGGCGGCATCGGCGGCCGAAGCGGCGGCACCCTGAGCTTGTCGGGGCCGTTCCACCGGCATGGCTCGCATCCGCCGCAGTGCCACCGCCGGTCACGAGCGCCCGATCCGGCAAATCGGGTATCCGTCCGGGTTCTGATGGCACAATTGCGCCCATGAAGGACAAGACTCGGGGCTATGCCCATCGGATCGACGTCGCTGCCGACGTAGCGACAGTCTGGCGTGCACTGACGGATCCAGCGCTACTCACCACCTGGTGCTCGCCCAAGGCCGAGATCCGAGCCCGGGCGGGTGGCCTCTTCCGGGCTTGCGTAGATCGCGTCACCGAGCTCGAGGCGCATATCGACGTCTTCGAGCCCGGGCGGCGGCTGCGGCTGATTTACCTCCCGTGCGCGGCGCTGCCGCCGACGGACAGCGCGCTGATCGATGACTTCATCTTCGAACCGGGCAAGAGCGGCGGGACCATCCTGCGGCTGTTGGGGTCCGGGGTGCCCGGGACACCGGAGTGGGATGCGCAATATCTACGGCTGCGAACGGGCTGGCAGGCTGCGATGACCCGACTGAAAGCGTTGATCGAGGGCGCGGCCCGCAGGCAGGGCACGTGACCACCTTCGTTCTGCGGGCGCTGATCAGCGCGGTCGGGCTCTGGGTCGCGACCCGCTGGGTGTCCAAAATCCAGATCGACGACGCCGGCACGCTGGTTCTGGCAGGATTGCTGCTCGGCGTAGTCAACGCCATCGTGCGGCCGATTGCCGTCGTCCTGACACTGCCGATCACCATCCTGAGCCTCGGATTCTTCCTGCTGATCGTCAATGCGGCGATGGTTGCGCTCGTAGCCTGGATCCTGCCCGGCTTCCACATCTACGGCGGGTTCTGGTCGGCATTCGAGACGGCGCTCATCGTCTGGATCATCGGCTGGCTGGCCTCCTGGCTGATCGGTCCGCGCGGCAGAATAGACGTCCAGGTACGCAGGCTCTGAGGTGCCACCATGACCACTGAAGCGAATACGCCAGCCGGCAGCCTGCGCCTGAAGTTCTGCGGGCTCGACTTCGCCTCCCCGATCGTGCTGCTCTCGGGCTGTGTGGGCTTCGGCGAGGAGTACACGCGGATCGAAGGGTTTTCCAACCGGGATGCCGGAGCAGTAGTGCTGAAGGGGACGACGCTGGCGCCGCGACTGGGCAATCCGCCTCACCGTGTATATGAGACGCCCGCCGGCATGCTGAATGCCATCGGCCTGCAGAATCCGGGCACCGAGCACGTCGTGCACCGCATTCTGCCGCAGCTCGACTTCGCCGAGACGCGGTTTATTGCCAATGTCTCCGGCTCCACGGTGGAGGAATATGCCGAGGTCACCCGCCTCTTCGACCAGTCGCCCATCGATGCCATCGAGATCAACATCTCCTGCCCCAACGTGAAGGAAGGCGGCGTCGCCTTCGGCAACTATCCGGACATGTCCGCGCAGGTAGTCGAGGCGTGCCGCCGCGTCACCCGCAAAACCCTCATCACCAAACTATCACCCAACCAGACCGACATCAGGGAGAACGCGCGCCGCTGCATCGAGGCCGGCACGGATGCCCTCTCGGTGATCAACACGGTCATGGGCATGGCGATCGACTCGCGTACCCGACGCCCGATCATCGGCAACATCCAGGGGGGACTCTCGGGTCCGGCCATCAAGCCGATCGCGCTGCTGAAGGTCCACCAGGTCTACGAGGTCGCGAAGCCGCACGGCATTCCGATCATCGGACAGGGCGGCATCACGACAGCCACCGATGCCGTGGAGTTCCTGATCGCCGGCGCCACCGCGATCGGCATCGGCACGGCGCTGTTCTACGATCCCTTCGTCTGCAGGAAGGTGAACGACGGTGTCGCGGAATATCTGCGGGACAACGGGCTCGAGAGCGTCTCGGAGCTCGTGGGCACACTACGCACCGGCAAAGAGATTCAGGATGCGCCCGTGTCGGGTTGAGCCGGAGCCCCCGAGGGCACGTCGTTGAAATGACCGGAGACCCAGTGCCACGAGGCCATGGCCACGTGACCCGCCACGAACGCCCAGACTGCCCAGCTCAGCGCAATCAATCCCAACGCCGACCAGTGCAGCACGTGAGCAGAGACGGGTATGCGGGTGTAGTAGCCGACGTAGCTGACCGTGCCGGCTATCACGGTACCGCTTACCGCAAGCAATCCCAGTCCGTGGATAGTGCCGACCAAGGGGCTGAGCGCATGCGGAGGTGGCAGCCGCAGTCGCGCGAGGTCCGCGAGCTCACGCCTCAACACGAGGCGCTGCGCGCGACGAAGCCAGGGAAAGAGGTAGCCGATCCCGGGCCGTGAGAACGGGAGCGCGATCCAGCTCCAGAAGAGCGCACAGATCACCGCCACGGTCGGCCCGAAATGCGCGTGCAGCTCGAACGCCTGGCGGTGCCAGTCGTCTTTCCCCTGGCCCACGCCGGGCGGCACGTGCATCACGGACTGGAGCAGCAATTCGAGCACTACTGCAGTCGCAAGAGCGGTGTGCAGGCAGCGGCTCACGCGGTCGTATTTCGCCGGCGCCCTCATGGCGTGGCACCACCGGCGATGAAGGCCTCGAGCGCCTGATCGAAAGCTGCCGGCTGATCGAAGAACACGGCGTGGGACGCATGCGCGATGACGACGAAGCGTCCATTCGACAGCTTGCCGGCCATTTGCTTCTCTTCCGTCATGAAGGGATTGCGGTCCGACACGATGACGAGCGTCGGCCGATCGAACTTCTTCAGGTAGGGGCGCCGGTCGACCGTGAAGAGGTCTTCGATCTGCATCGCGATCCCTACGGCAGGCGGGGTTTTCAGGACCCCCTCGACCAGGCTCGCCATGACCGGCGGTGCGGTGGGCGCGGAGATGATGGCGCGCATGAAGCCGCGTGCGAAGGCCGTCGGATCATGGGAGTAGAGGGCCATGTTTCTTAGATCGAGCCTGACGAATTGCGGGTGGGCACTGACTTCCTCGGGTCCCTCGCTCACGGTGCTGTCGACCAACACCAACCTGGTCAACCCGGCGGTGCCGAACTGATCGACGTAGGCGGCGACATCCTGTACGCCCTGGGACCAGCCCACGAGGACGATGCCGGTCAGGTGCAGATCGGTGATGACCTGATGGATGTCACGGGCGCGCGACTCCGGGTCGTTGTGCGAATACACGACACTCGAGGCACCCTGCGAGCGGGAGTCGACGGCGATCACGCGGTCGCCGCGGCCGGCGAAATATCGGATCTGGGCGCGCCAGATCGTGGCGCTGGTCAGCCACCCCGGAATGAGGAGCAGCGTGCGGGCCGCATCGGCGGGCCCGTCCTGGAGCACGTGGATGCGCGCCCCATCGGTCCCCGGCACCACGCTCTGAGTCATGGCCGCCTGTGCCGGCAATCCCGCAATCGCGGCCGCGCACAGCATGAGCGCGGCAAACAGTTGTTTCATCGGCGATCTCGTGCGTAAGTCCGGAGCGCACGGTACCAGCGCCGACTTAGATGAGACTTAGGCGGCCGGGCGGATCCTGACCCGGGCCGTGAGCCCCGCCGCGGGGGAGTGATTGAAGAGCTCGATCGAGGAGCGGCAGCGCTCGGCGGCGGCGCGCGCGATGGCGAGGCCCAGCCCACTGCCTTCCGCACCCGTCGCCCGAACCCGGTAGAAACGACTGAAGACCCGCTCCAGGTCCGCAGAGGGTATGCCGGGACCATTGTCACTCACCTCGATGACGACCGCTCCTTCAACCTCCCGCACGGTGACGTCAATCCGACCGCCCGGCGGCGTGTACCGGACCGCGTTGTCCAACAGATTCTCGAGGACGATTCGCAGTTGATTCGGGTCGAGCCGCGCCCTCAGCGGCTGCACTTCACCCATGCCGAGATCGATCGTGCGGGTTTCCGCCAGTGCCACGAAGCTGCGGACGGAGTCCTTGGCAATTGCAGCAATGTCGACGGACTCGGCGGAGTCCTCTTCGTGCGTCACCTCCTGCCGGGCCAACTGCAACAGCTGCCGCACGATGCGATTCAGCCGCTCGACTCCCGCCTCGAGCTCCTGCAGCTCTTCGGCTGCGCTGCCGGCTACTTTCCGACGGAGATTCTCGATCTGCAGCTTGACGGCGGTGATCGGTGTGCGCAACTCGTGGGCAGCGTCCGCAACGAAGCGCTGCTGCGAGTCAAAGGCAGCCCGCATCCGCCGCAGCAGGCCGTTCATCGAATGGATGAGCGGCAGGAGCTCCTGTGGCACGCGCCGCGGGCTCAATTCGGCCAGGTTGCGCTCGTCCTGCTCGGCCAGCGTCCGCACGAGTTGGGTCATCGGCCGCAACACGAGGGAGATGACCAGCCACAGTATGGCGATGCTCAGCGGGGCGAGGTAGACGATCGGTTTGGCGGAGTCCCACGTCATGTCCCGGATGACGCGTCTGCGGAAGTCCTCGCTCGTCACGATTTGCACGCGCCGGGGAGCCGAATCCATCGTGAAGACCCGCCAGCGGCCATCTGCGATGCGGACCGTGCGAAACCCCGCGTGCGGCTGCAAGCCGAGGCCTGCGACCGGCCACGAGGTCGCCGTCAGCCTGCCATCCACGCTCCACAGCTGCACGATGTCGGCGCCGTGGTGCTGAACCGCGTAATCGTCCAGCCGGCGCAACGGCGGTGGGCTGTCACCGCCGGTCAAACGCCCGGCATAGCTCACCGCGAGGGTCCGCATCTGTCCATCCCAGTATGCGTTGATGTTGGAATCGTACTGGCGATAGGTGAGAAAGACCGTGGCGGCGGTGAACGCCGCGTAGAGCGCGATCAGCCATACGAGGAGCTGGATCCTGAGAGACCTCACGGGCTGCCCTTCGACACTTTCCAGCCCAGGCCACGCACGTTGCGGATCACGTCGGCACCGAGCCGCCGGCGCAGTCCATGGATGATCACCTCGACGGCGTTGCTGGCGACGGTATCCTCCCAGCCGTAGATGCGCTCTTCGAGCTGCTGCCGCGAGAGAATCGCTCCCGGACGCTCGAGGAGTGCGTGCAGCAACGCAAACTCCCGCGCCGTCAGCGCACCCCGGGCGTCACGATAGACGATCTCCCGGGTACGCAGATCGAGCTGCAGCTCTGCGGTCCCGACGATCGATTGCGCATGTCCGTCGCTGCGCCTGATTGCCGCGCGGAGCCTCGCGAGAAGCTCGGGCAGCTCGAACGGCTTGACGATGTAGTCATCGGCACCGAGGTCCAGACCCGCCACCCGATCGGCCACTGCATCACGCGCCGTCAGGACGAGGATAGGCGTGCGGTCGCCGTGCGCGCGTGCGCCCGCCAGCACATCGAGCCCGGCTCTGCGCGGCAGGCCGAGGTCGAGCAGGACGGCGACATAACCGCCCGCGGCGAGCGCCGCGCTCCCTGCCACGCCGTCTCTCGCCCAGTCCACCGCAAAAGCCGCACCGTGCAGGGCTTTGCGCAGACCGTTGCCGATCATCTCATCGTCTTCGACCAGCAGGATTCTCATGAGCGCTCTCGCGCGCAGAGCTTACGCTGTTTCGGCTGCTGGCTTCCGCAAGTCGCTGCCGGTCCGGCTAGCGCCCGCTGTCTTCCGCGGGCGCGTGCGCCTCGCCCATCCCGAGCTCCTTGAGCTTGCGTGTGAGTGTGTTGCGTCCCCAACCGAGGAGCTTCGCGGCTTCCTGGCGGTGGCCCTGGGTTCGCTTCAGCGCGGCGCGAATCAGGATCCGCTCCATTGCGGGCATGGCCCGATCGAGCAGCGGACGCCTGCCGCCCAATGCCTCGCGCTCAGCCCAGCCGGCCAGCGCCTGCTCCCAGTCGGCATCTCCGTCGGTCGCGCCGCCGGCAGACAGGATCTCCGGCGGCAGATCCTCGACGCTGATCTCGCGGCCGGGTGCGAGCACCGACAGCCGCCGGCAGAGATTCACCAGCTCGCGGACGTTTCCCGGCCAGCGGTAGGAGGACAGTTTTGCCTCCGCGTCCCGGGCAAGCGCTTTGCGCTCCACTCCGAGGTCGCGCGCGGCCACATTGAGGTAGTGGCCGAGGAGCTCCGGGATGTCCTCGGCACGGGTCCGAAGCGGCGGCAGCTCCAGTCGGATCACATTCAGGCGGTGGTAGAGATCCTCGCGGAAGAGGCCGCGGGTCACGAGGTCCTGCAGGTTCTGATGAGTGGCGGCGATCACGCGCACTTCCACCCGGATGGGTGTCTGGCCACCCACCCGATAGAACTCTCCCTCCGCCAACACACGCAGGAGACGTGTCTGCAGCGGTGTCGACATGTCACCGATCTCATCTAGGAACAGCGTACCGCCGTCGGCCTGCTCGAAGCGCCCGCGGCGCTGGGCGTCGGCTCCCGTGAACGAGCCTTTCTCATGGCCGAAGAGCTCCGACTCGAGCAGATCCGCCGGGATGGCCGAGGTGTTGAGGGCGATGAAGGGCTTGCCGGCGCGCGGACTGTGATCGTGCAGCGCGCGGGCCACCAGCTCCTTGCCGGTACCGGACTCGCCGGTGATGAGCACGGTGACACTGGAGCGCGACAGCCGTCCGATGCCGCGGAACACCTGCTGCATGGCCGGTGCCGTACCCAACAGCTCGGGAATCCGGGGCGTAGCGAGCGTGTCCGCGGCACCTTGAGCCGCAGCGTTCGCGGCGCGCCTCACGAGGGCCACGGCCTGGTCGATGTCGAAAGGCTTCGGCAGATACTCGAACGCACCGCCCTCGTAAGCCGATACGGCGCTGCCGAGGTCCGAGTGCGCCGTCATGACGATGACGGGCAGCGCGGGACGCGTGTCCCGAATCCGCTGCAGCAGCGACAGTCCCGACTGGCCCGGCATGCGGATGTCCGTGATCAGCACATCGGGCGCTTCCCGCCGCAGCGCCTCGAGCGCGGGCTCCGCAGCCTCGAACGCGCGCGGGGTCATGCCTCCATTGCGCAGCGCGCGTTCCAATACCCAGCGGATGGACGCATCGTCATCGACGAGCCATACACGGAGAGGACTGCCGTTCATGTCGGTTCTCCGAGTGGCAGCAGCAGTGTGAAGACCGTTCTTCCTGACTCGCTCTGGAACTCGATGAGGCCGCCGTTGCGGGAGACGAGCTCCTGGGCGACCGCGAGGCCGAGGCCGGTACCGTTGGGGCGGCCCGTGACCAGGGGATAGAAGATGCTCGAGCGCAGCTCTTCGGGGATGCCCGGGCCGTCATCCTCCACCTGCACGCTGGCAAGGAGACGATGCCGGGCCGAGCCGATGCTGACATTCGAGAGCGCGCGGGTGCGCAGCATGATGCGCCCGCGCGCACCGAGTGCCTGCATGGCGTTGCGCGACACGTTGAGAAGAGCCTGGATGATCTGGTTGCGGTCGAGCATCGCGCTCGGCAGGCTGGGGTCATAGTCGCGCTCGATGTTGATGGCTGGAGCCGCCTCGGCCCGCAGCAGGTGATAGACGTGCTCGCAGACCTCGTGCACGTTGATCAGGGATTTGTCCGGCACGTGCTTGGGGCCGGCCATGGAGTCGACCAGCGCAGTCAGGCGGTCTGCCTCGCGGATGATGACCTGCGTGTATTCCTTGAGCGCGGCGCCTTCGAGCTCGCGCTCCAGGAGCTGCGCGGCGCCCCGCAGACCGCCGAGCGGATTTTTGATCTCATGGGCGAGCTGGCGGATCATGAGGCGGCTGCCGTCGAGGCGGGCGAGCAGATCGTTCTCGCGGGAGATGCGCTGCCGCTGGGTGGTGTCGGCCAGCTCGAGCAGCAGGTGTGTCCCGGTGACCTGTCCTTCCAGCGGCGTGATGGTGACATCCAGCGTGCGGATCTCGCGCGGTGAGCCGGCGGGCCGAACGGTGAGCTCGCGGTCCGCGATGCCCTCACCCGCCTCGAGCGCACGGCGGAGGATGGTCTTGAGTCCGTTGCTGTCGATGAGAAAGTCGGAGAAGGGCCGGCCGCGGGCCTTGTTGAGGCTGAAAGCAAGAAGGTCCTGCGCGGCTACGTTGGCGTAGATGGCGCAGAGTTGGGCATCGAGTACGACGATGCCGGTGGAGAGGGCGTCGAGAAGGTCGGCCGGGTCGAAATGCGACAGCGCCGAGGGGACGTGGTGCTCAGCCGCCACGGGATCCTCCGTCCCACGGCTGACTCCCTAACGAGGATGTACCGGATTGTGGGGATTCTTGACCGAGGGCTGATGCACGAAGAAAGTGACGGTGCTCGTCTCGCAGACGATCTGACCGGTGCCGTCCTCGATCACGGCCTGCACCGAATGCTGGCCACGCTCCACCGGGAAGGTGAAGGAGTTGCCGGCTCCCGCGATCTGCTTGCCGTCGACGAACAGCCGGACATCGTCTCCGGGGCGCAGGCCCGGTGAGCTCTGCACCACCGCCGTCGTCTCGTAGACATTGGTGAGCGTCTGCTGATCGGCCGGTTGGGAGATCGCGCAGTTCTCGTAAACCGGACCGTTGGCTTGCATCGTTGCCGGCGGAGGGGTAGCGGAAGGTTGCGTCACCGGGAGGGCCGAGAAGGTCTGGGCGCCACGGACCTCCAACTTCTGCGCGTTGGGATGCGGCTGGTCGCTGTAGTGAACGATACCCTGGGCATCGACCCATCGGTAGACCGTCGTGCTGCCGCCGTTGCCCGCGAGCGCGGTGCCGGCAAGGAGGCCGAGCCCTGCGAGGGCTGCCACGATCGGCCGGACTCGAGCCGCCCGGATTAAGGTAAATCGAATGTGGCCCATAGATACCGAGCATAGCCCGATGCCTGGCCGGGCACAAAGGACGGGCGTCGCAGGCGAATAACGGGGCCCGCCGACCCGCACCTCCGTGTGCGGGCGCTCGCCAGCGGTTGGCGTAGCTCGCGGCCATCAGCAGCTGTAGTAGAGCTCCATCTCGATGGGGTGGGTGGCCATGCGAAACCGCGTCATCTCCTGCATCTTCAGCCCGATGTAGGCATCGATCACGTCATTGGTGAATACCCCGCCACGGGTGAGGAACTCGCGGTCCTTGTCGAGATAGTCGATCGCCATGTCGAGCGAATGGCAGACGGTCGGGATGTGCTTGGACTCCTCCGGCTCGAGGTCGTAGAGATCCTTGTCCGCGGGCTCGCCGGGGTGGATCCGGTTCTGGATGCCATCGAGGCCGGCCATCATCATGGCCGCGAATGCGAAGTAGGGATTGGCGCTCGAGTCCGGGAAGCGCACCTCGATGCGGCGCGCCTTCGGACTCGACACCCAGGGAATGCGAATGGAGGCGGAGCGATTGCGCGCGGAGTACGCCAGCATCACGGGAGCCTCGAAGCCCGGCACCAGACGCTTGTAGCTGTTGGTGCCCGCGTTGGTGAAGGCATTGAGTGCGCGCGCGTGCTTGATGATTCCGCCGATGTAGTACAGGGCGAGATCCGAGAGCCCACCGTACTTGTCACCGGCAAAGAGGGCCTTGCCTTCCTTCTGCAACGACTGATGGACGTGCATGCCGCTGCCGTTGTCGCCGACGAGCGGCTTCGGCATGAAGGTGGCGGTCTTGCCGTAGCGATGTGCGACATTGAGCACCGCGTATTTCAGGAGCTGCACCTGATCGGCCTTCTGCACCAGCGTGCCGGCGCCGATGCCGATCTCACTCTGGCCGCCGGTGGCCACCTCGTGATGGTGGACTTCAACCTTCAGGCCCAGCTCCTCGCAGGCGAGACACATCGCCGAGCGGATGTCCTGGAACGCATCGACCGGCGGCACCGGGAAGTAGCCGCCCTTGACGCCAGGCCGGTGTCCGCGGTTGCCGTCGGCGTACTCCGTACCTGAGCTCCATGCGCCCTGGACGGAGTCGATCGCATAGAAGCAGCCGCGCATGTCGTTTCCGAAGCGCACGCTGTCGAAAATGAAGAACTCGTTCTCGGGACCGAAGAGTGCGTTGTCGGCAATACCCGTGGACTTCAAGTACGCCTCGGCGCGTTTCGCGAGCGAGCGCGGGTCGCGCTCGTAGCCCTGCATGGTCGTGGGCTCGATGACATCGCATCGGAGGTTGATGGTTGCGTCTTCGAAGAACGGATCGATGATCGCCGTATTTGCCTCCGGCATGAGGATCATGTCCGACTCGTTGATGCCCTTCCATCCTCCGATGGAGGAGCCGTCGAACATCTTGCCGTCCCGGAACAGATCCTCATCGACCAGGCGCGCGGGGATGGTGACGTGCTGCTCCTTGCCGCGCGTATCGGTGAATCTCAGGTCCGCGAACTTGATTTCTTTTTCTTTGATCAGCTTGAGCACGTCGGTCGGTGTCATATCTCCTCCGAAAAAGGGGTGAGTGCGGTCACCCGGCATGGTGGCGGCGTGACCTGCCAGTGCAGGCGCTGTGCCAGCTTCGACTGCCCTGGGAATCAATGGGTTAGCGGCCGACTCCACTCGATCACGCACCCAATTGGTGCATTGTACGACCGATTGGCACCAACATAGTGCAATAGTGAGGTCTCGGAACCCCTGGCGGGGCACCTGCTGACCGCCGGGCGCATCATTTTGGTGCACACCGCCAGGGTGCCGCTGGAGCGTTTTCGGCGGGCTATACTCGCCGGCTCTTTTGCATTTCGACCCTGGCTCATGAGAACCGGCACCGCGCCCCGCACCTTCCAGGAGCTGATCTTCGCGCTGCAGCGCTACTGGTCCGAGCGCGGCTGCGTCGTGCTGCAGCCCTACGACATGGAGGTGGGTGCCGGCACCTTCCACACCGCTACCTTCCTCCGCGCCATCGGACCGGAGCCATGGGGTGGCGCCTACGTGCAGCCCTCGCGCCGCCCGGCGGACGGGCGCTATGGCGACAATCCTTTTCGCCTGCAGCACTACTACCAGTTCCAGGTGGTCATGAAGCCCTCGCCGCTGGACATCCTGGATCAGTATCTCGGCAGCCTGCGCGCGCTCGGCTTCGATCTGCTGGTGCATGACGTGCGCTTCGTCGAGGACAACTGGGAATCGCCGACGCTCGGCGCCTGGGGACTCGGCTGGGAGGTGTGGCTGAATGGCATGGAAATCACCCAGTTCACCTACTTCCAACAGGTCGGCGGCCTCGACTGCCGGCCGGTGACGGGCGAGATCACTTACGGTCTCGAGCGGCTCGCGATGTATCTGCAGGGTGTCGAGAGCATTTACGACATCGTGTGGACCGACGGCCCGCTGGGGCGCGTGACCTACCGTGACGTGTTCCATCAGAACGAGGTCGAGCAATCCCGCTACAACTTCGAGAGCGCCGAGGTCGCCACCCTGTTCCGGCACTTCGATGACCACGAGCGAGCCTGCAAGGAGCTGTTGCAAAGCGGGCTGGCGCTGCCCGCCTATGAGCAGGTGTTGAAAGCTTCTCATACGTTCAACCTGCTGGATGCGCGGCGCGCGATCTCGGTGACGGAGCGCCAGCGCTATATTCTGCGCATGCGCGCGCTCGCAAGCGGCGTGGCGCGGGCTTACTACGAGAGTCGGCAGGCGCTGGGGTTCCCGCTCCTCGCTAAAGGCCCGAATCCATGACCAAATCGTCTGGAACAATTCTACTCGGCGCAGGGACGGCGCCTCGCAACTCCGAGAAGCGCGACTTCCTGGTCGAGATCGGGACTGAGGAGCTGCCGCCGAAAGCGCTCCGTCAGCTCGAGCAGGCATTTGCCGGCGACCTCACGGCAGGTCTCGCCAAAGCAAGCCTCAAGCATGGCGAGGTTCGATCCTTCGCGACTCCACGGCGACTTGCGGTCCTCATCCGGCGCGTCGCGGCGCATCAGCCCGACCAGAAGATCGAGCGGCGTGGCCCGCCTGTCAACGCGGCATTCGACGCCGAAGGTCTGCCAACACGAGCCGCCCAGGCGTTTGCGGCGAGTTGCAAGGCCCCGGTGGAGGACCTGCAGCGTCGCGAGGAGGGCAAAGGGACGTTCCTTTATTACGTCGGTGTCAGGCCGGGCGCCCCCGCCACGGAGCTGCTGCCCGCGCTGGTGCAGAGCGCCCTCGAGGCTCTGCCGATTCCGCGGCGGATGCGCTGGGGCGCGGGCGAGGCGCAGTTCGTCCGGCCCGTACATTGGATCGCGATGCTATTCGGGAGGGAAGTCGTACCGGCAACTTTGCTCGACACTCCCTCGGACAGATTGACCCGCGGCCACCGCTTCCACGCACCGAAACCGCTGCGGCTGTCGAGCCCATCGGGCTACGAGCGCGCGCTGCAGGAGCGCGGCTACGTCATTGCGGACTTCCAGGCACGCCGGTCGCTCGTCCGCGAGCGGGCTGCAGCCGTGGCGGCCGGCTTGGGCGGGCAGGCGCTCATGGGCGATGCGTTGCTCGATGAGGTGACGGCGCTGGTGGAATGGCCGGTGCCGCTCGCCGGCCGCTTCGACGAGCGTTTCCTGTCGTTGCCACGCGAGGTGCTGATCTCCACGCTGGAGGATCACCAGCGTTACTTCCCGGTGGAGAGTGACGACGGGCGGCTGCTGCCGTGCTTCATCGCAGTGGCCAACATAGAGAGCCGCGATCCCGCCAAAGTGGTGGAGGGGAATCAGCGCGTGGTACGCCCACGCCTCGCGGATGCCGCGTTTTTCTGGGAGCAGGATCGCAAGGCGCCCCTCGCTGCGCACATCCCGGCACTGGCGAAGGTCACCTTCCAGGCGAAGCTCGGATCGCTCGGCGACAAGGCGCGGCGTGTCGGGCTCCTGGCGATCGATATTGCGGCGGGTGATGAGTCATCGGAGGCTGCCAGGTCGAACCGGGTCACCTACGCCGGGCGCGCAGCGGAGCTCTGCAAATGCGATCTGCTCACGGCCATGGTCGGCGAGTTCCCGGAGCTGCAGGGCATCATGGGCACCTACTACGCCCTGGCCGATGGCGAGGCGCCGGAGGTGGCGACCGCAATCCGGGAGCACTATCAGCCGCGCAGCGCCGGCGATGCGCTGCCCGCGACTGCAAGCGGCACGACGCTGGCGCTCGCTGACAAGCTCGACACTCTGGCCGGCATATTCGCCATCGGCGAGAAGCCCACCGGAACGAAGGACCCGTTCGGCCTGCGTCGGGCGGCGATCGGCGTCGTCCGGATCCTGATCGAGAAGCGGCTCGAGCTCGATGTCGCGCAGCTGTTGGATCGTGCGGTGCGGCTGGTGCGCGCCGACATCGAGAAGACCGCGGCTGCAGCCGGCAAGGAGGCGGCGCCGGCGAGCGGGAATGTCGCGGGCGAAGTCTATGACTACGTGCTCGAGCGGCTGCGCGCCTACTACCTCGAGAATACGGGCGGCTCGCCGGTCACGACGGAAATGTTCGATGCCGTGCTCGCGGCGCGACCGGTATCGCCACTGGATTTCGACGCACGGCTGCGCGCCCTCAGCGCGTTCCTCGCTCTGCCGGAAGCGGCCAGCCTGACGGCGGCCAACAAGCGCGTTGCCAACATCCTGCGCAAGGCCGGCGAGAGCACACCGGCTGCCGTCGATGCCGGCACGCTGCAGGCCGCCGCCGAGCGGCAGCTGTTCGAAGCGCTGCGCGAGCGTCGCGACGGCGTAGCGGCTGCGACCGGCCGCAAGGACTACGCGAGCTCCCTCTCGCTGCTCGCGCAACTGCGACCGGCGGTGGATGCCTTCTTCGACCAGGTGATGGTCATGGACGAGAATCCGAAGCTGCGCGCCAACAGGCTTGCCCTGCTCACGCAGATGCGCGAGCTGTTCGCGGGCATCGCGGATCTCTCCCGGCTCCCGGGCTGAGCGGCGGCGGCCATGCAGCTCATCGGCTCTCTGGTCTTCACGACATTCTTCTTCGTCTGGACGTTCTGTTACGCGATTTTCTTCGTGCTCGCCTGCCTCCTGTTGCCGTTCCGGCATCGCTTCCTGCTGGCGCGGCTCTGGGCGTGGGTGCTGCTGAAGGCCCTCAAATGGACCTGCAGGCTGGATTTCCAGATCGAAGGGTCGGAGCGGCTGCCGGCAGGCAACCACATCGCGCTCTGGAAGCACTCCTCTTCATGGGAGACGATGGCGATGGTCGTGGTCTTCCCGCGCCAAGTGTGGGTATTGAAGCGCGAGCTCCTCTGGATTCCGGTCGTCGGCTGGGGAATCCGCCAACTGCATGCCATCGCCATCGACCGCAAGTCAGGTCACTCGGCGGTATCCCAGGTCGTGGCCCAGGGCCGGGAGCGTCTCGCCGAAGGCGACTGGATCATGGTGTTCCCGGAAGGCACCCGCATGCCGCCGGGGGAGACCCGCCGCTACGGCGTCAGTGGGACCTTGCTCGCGGCAGAGACGGGAAAGCTCATCGTTCCGGTCGCGCACAACGCCGGCCGTTACTGGCCGCGAAGAGGCCTGCTCAAGAAGCCCGGGACCATTCGAGTGGTGATCGGCGAGCCCGTCGCGCCGGGCAGCCGCGACGTCCGCGAGGTCAACCGCGAGATCCAGGAGTGGGTCGAGGCCACCGTGGCCACGCTGCAGGCATAAAAATAGGATACGCAGGATGATTGCACGAGCGTCGGAGTACTGACATGCGGGTACGTCTCTTCCACGTAGACGCCTTCACCGGCCTGCGCTTCCGCGGCAATCCGGCCGCCGTCATGCCGCTGGAGGACTTTCCAGCGGATGCGGTGATGCAGGAGATCGCAGCGGAAAACAACCTGTCGGAGACGGCGTTCATCGTGCCACAGGACGATGACTATCGGCTTCGCTGGTTCACTCCTTCGGTCGAGGTGCCGCTGTGCGGCCATGCCACCCTCGCGAGCGCTGCTGTCGTGATGGAGCGGCTGCACCCGGAGCGGCAACGGGTGACTTTTCACACGGCGAGCGGCGCTCTCATCGTGAAGCGGGCTGCGACGGCCTACGTCATGGATTTCCCCGCCCGGCCGGTAGCTCCACTGAGCGCGCCCCCGGAGCTGGCCGCGGCCCTTGGCGTCACTCCCGTGGAGGTCCATGCCAACGACGTCAACTACGTCGCCGTGCTCCACGATGAGCGCGCAGTGATCGAGCTCTCGCCCGACATCGCGGCCATCGCGCGTCTGGACCGCAGCGGGCTGATCGTGACGGCGAAAGGCACCGGTGATCGCGACATCGTCAGCCGTTACTTCACTCCCGCGAGGGGCGTAGCGGAAGACCCGGTGACCGGAAGCGCGCATTGCGCCCTCGCGCCCTTCTGGTCGCAGCGGCTGGGAAAGTCCGAGCTGCGCGCCTATCAGGCCTCGCACCGCGGCGGCGAGATGACCTGCCGCATCCGTGGCCAACGTGTAGAGTTGGAAGGCACTTGTGTCTTCTACCTCGAGGGCATCGCTGACCTCTGAGCCGTCGTGAGCCACGCGTAACCCGCTCCTGACAGCTGCACACCGCCTCCCAGGATCATCGCGAGGCGCAGGCCTTCCGGCCCACCCTTGAGGGCGGCGTACACCGCGCCGAGCGCAGCAACGCCGACAGTAGCGCCCACCATGCGCGCGACGTTGATGATGGCGGAGGCGGTGCCGGAGCGGGCCGCGGGCACCGCGCCGACGGCCTCACCCATCAAGGGTCCGGTGGCGAAACCCATGCCGACTCCAGTGAGCGCGAGGCCGATCTCCGCAAACACCAGGGATCTCTCGCCGGCCGTCAATCCGATCAACAGCAGGCCGATGCCCACGATGGCTACACCGCCTGCGGTCATGAAGCGCACGCCCAGACTCTCGGTGAGCTTGCCCGAGAAGGGCGAGACGATGACGAAGACCAGCGCCATCGGGATGAGCGCAATTCCCGCCGTGGTGGCCCCGAGACCGCGCGTGCTCTGCCAGGTCAGCGGCAGCAGGAAGATCACGCCGTACATACCGAAGGTCATGGCCGTGGTGGCCACCGAAGCTGCAGTGAAGGGCTTCGAGGAGAACAACTCCAGCGGGACGAGTGCGGCCGGTCCGATGCCTCTCTCGGTGAAAACGAAAGAGACGATGCAGGCTACAGCCACGATACAAGCGACCACCGCGGCCCAGGCATTCGTGTGCACCTCGATGGCCGCAAATGCCACGGCACCCAGGCCGAGCGCGCCCAGTGTCTGTCCGCGGGCATCGAAGCTGCGGCCGCGTGGATCGGCCGACTCCGGCAGAGTGGGTACCGCGAGCACGACGGCCGCTAGGCTGACGGGTACCACCACCAGGAAAATACTCCGCCAGTCATATCGCTCGATGAGCACACCCCCCAAGGTGGGGCCGATCGCGAGCGCCACCCCATTGCAACCTGCCCAGATCCCGAGCGCTCTGCCGCGCTCACGCGAATCCCGCCACAGGACGCGGATGAGGGCGAGAGATGCAGGAATGAGTAGCGCGGCTCCCACGCCCGCGACGGCGCGGGCGCCGATCAGGACCCCGATCGTCGGTGCGTATGCGGCCACGAGTGAGGCCGCCGTGAAGATCGCCGCACCGAGGATGAAAACTTTGCGGCGGCCGATGAGGTCGGCCAGCAGTCCCCCAGTCAGGAGGAGCACGGCATAGGTGAGGTTGTAGCCGTCGACCACCCACTGCAGTGACCCGACGCTCGCGTGGAAATAGCTACCGATGCGATGCGTCCCGAGATTCACGACCGCGGTATCGATCTGCGCGACGAGTACGGCGAGGCAGAGCGTGAGCAGCGCCGGAAAGTGGCTCACCCCGATGCGGGGTCCGTTTCGATGCACTGTGGTATCCAAG
The DNA here is from genome assembly GCA_036273735.1 of Steroidobacteraceae bacterium. Taxonomy (GTDB): domain Bacteria; phylum Pseudomonadota; class Gammaproteobacteria; order Steroidobacterales; family Steroidobacteraceae; genus 13-2-20CM-66-19. The sequence continues at coordinate 29,755 of DASUHA010000125.1, forward strand.
GGTGCGTCCTCCTGGTCCGTCCGCGAAATCGGAAGGCTACGCCCGCAAGCGACGGGACGTTTCCATGACCGTCGAAGCTTCCGCATCTTTCCGGTGGTACGTTGAGCTCATGGTCGAACAGGGTCACTCAGAGCTTCCCGGCTTCTCCGGCACTGCATTCCTGCTGGCCGATCCGGCGAGGGCGGTCATGCTGGCAGCACTGCTCGATGGACGTGCTCTGCCTGCGGGGGAGCTGGCGTACGCCGCACGCGTCACGGCGCAAACCGCGAGCTCACACTTGGCAAAGCTTCTCGCGGGCGGGCTGGTCGCGCTCCAGATCGAGGGACGACACCGCTACTACCGCCTGGCGGGAGCGCATGTGGCGCAGGCCATCGAGCACCTGGCCGCCATCCGGCAGGAGCCGGAGATGCGCCGCCGCGCGCTGAGCCCCGAGGGGCAACGACTGCGCTTCTGCCGCAGCTGCTACGACCATCTCGCCGGCCAGGTCGGCGTAGCGCTGACGCGGGCGCTGGAGGATCGCGACTATCTGCGCGCCGCCCACGACAAGTTCCTCGAGGTGACGCCCGCCGGAACGGAATGGCTCGCCCGCCTGGGCGTGGACCTGCGCGGTATCAAGCCCTCACGCGGTGGCCTCGCCCGCCAGTGTCTCGATTGGACCGAGCGGCAGCACCACCTCGCTGGACCGCTCGGTGTCGAGTTGCTGAGCGTGCTGTGCGCCTCCGGTTGGCTGAGACGCGGGCGGGAGACTCGTGCCATGGAGGTGTTGCCCAAAGGGCGGCACGAGCTGCGCACGGAACTCGGTATCGACGTCGACCACTTAACGTCTTCTCCGTCCTGAAGGAAATGACGGCCCGCTCACTCAGTGAGCAGCGTCCTCAGGGCATGCGGTAAGGCAGCACGGCTGCGAAGGCGCTGCCGTAGAACGCGGCGGACGCCAGCGTGAAAGTAAGCAGAATTGCCGTCGTGGACGGCTCCGGAGATCCTGACGCGACGGCTGCGTGCGCGCCAACCGCGAGGAACAGGCTCAGCACGAACCCCCCTACCGCAAAGCCCGTTTGCTGTACGAACACGAAGATGCCGAAGATTGTGCCTTCGCGCCTCTCACCCGTACGCGCCTGATCGAAGTCCGCCGTGTCCGGGGCCATGGCATTGGGGAGCAGACGTGCGCCGGTGTTGGATAGGCCGTAGAGCACCATGAAGGGATACATGAGCACGGCGTGCGACGAGGTGATCCAGAAGGGCAGGAGGCAGCAGACGCCATTCAGGGCCAGTGCCGCGCGGCAGATCGGGATCTTTCCCAGCCGATTGGCAGCATGCCACCAGAGGGGCGCGACCAGGATTCCGGTGATCGAGCTCACCGGGTAGAGCGTGCCGATCGCCGCCGGGCTCTCGCCGAGGATTCGGGTCAGGTAGTAGACGAGCGCCCCGCTGAACACGGCATCGCCGACGTTGACGAAGAGAAAGCTCGCGGACAACCAGGCGAGCGGCCGGTTGCCGGCCAGAGTTGCGAGTTGCGGCCGCAGGCCGTGATCATGGTGCGGTGCGACATCCGGCCCGGAGGTATCCCCCGTCGAGAAGAAGGCCACCAACCCGGAGACCACGATCGCGGCGCCAAATACCACTCCGATGACCCCGAAGCCCTTGGCCTCGGAGGGGTATCGGCCGAGCAGCCAAGGCCCGCTCGCCAGCGTCAGTAGAATCGCCCCGCGCGCCACGATCTCCCGATACCCTGCGAGGCGCGTTCTGACCTGTTGGTCTCGCGAGATCTCGGCAAGCATGGTGGCGTATGGGACCTGGTAGAGCGACAGACCCGTGTTGTTGAGAAGGAACACGGCCCCGAACCAGAGGATGTCGAGCGCGGAGGCGTGCCCGAGTGGCAGATTGAAGAGCACGGCGAAGCAGATACCCCAGAGTACCGCGCCGCCGAGCAGGTACGGCCGCCGCCGCCCGAAACGCGAGCGCGTCCGGTCGGAGGCGATCCCGACGATAGGATCGGTGACGACATTCCAGACACGCGGAACGAGCAGCGCGAGTCCGGCCCAGACCGGCTGGATACGCAGCACCTCGGTCGCGTAGAAAAGCAGGTAGATGGTGGAGATGCCCGCGTAGCAGGCAAGCCCGACCTCACCGGCCGCCCAGCCGAACCCGGACCAGTCCACGCGACTTCCGCGGCTCGCCTCGACCGCAGCGCTCATCGCGCCGCCAGCGCCGCCACGAGGCCGTCGATCTCGGCGTCCGTGTTATAAAAGTGAGGTGAGGCGCGCAGGATCGAGTCGCGATCCTCGACGAAGATCGACTGTCTCGCCAGGCGCTCGACCAGCTCTGCCGCATCGTCCCGGCGGATGGAGACGATTCCGGCCGCGGCCGTGCTCGGCGTCATGACATCGAAGCCGCCCGCGAGCAGCCGCTGCGACAGCCGGCTGGAGAGCTGCGCGACGCGGTGGAAAATCGCCTCCCACCCGAGCGACCCCAGGAATGCGAGCGATGCGCCCAGAGCATAGATGCCGGGATAATCGAGATGTCCGTATTGTGGATCGCGGCTCGGCCACTCGTTGGCATAGCCCCGAAACGGGGGGGTCCATTGCCGCGCCAATCGCTCACTCAGAGTCATGAACCCCAGGCCGAAGCCGCCGAGCAGCCATTTGAACGAGGACCCGCAGTACGCATCGGCCAACTCCGCGCGCACCGGAATGGCGCCGACCGCCTGTACTCCATCCACGATGAGCCACGCGCCGCTCGCGCGGCACGCTCTGCCGATCTCCTCGAGATCGACCGTCGTGCCGGTGCGCCAGTGGACATGCGAGACTGCGAGTGCCTGCGCGCCGGAGGCCGCCTGCGCCAGCGCCGCGCCCCGCTCCGCTTCACTTGGAATCTCCACGGGTACGATGTCGATCCCCGATCTGCCCAGAGCGAGACAGGCTTGCCAGACGGACGGGAATTCGTCCGCAGCGATGGCGATGCGACTGCCAGGCGCCAGCGGCAGCCCGAGACAGGCGAGATTGAGCGCTTCCGTGGCGCTGCCGGTGAATGACATCGCGTCTTCCTGCACTCCCAGCAGGTTTGCAAGCCTCGATCGGGCGTGTGCCGCCGTCGTCACCCAGTCACCGCGACCGCAGATGCCACGCAACTTCGCCTCATAAAACGCCGCGGATGCCTGCCCGAGCCCCGTCCACGCCAGTCCTGCGGTCGCGGTGTTGAGATACACCGCCTCGGCGACGAAGGGGAACGAGCCGCG
>DASUHA010000126.1:0-13411 GCA_036273735.1 Steroidobacteraceae bacterium
CGAAGAGCAGGCGGGCGGCCAGGACCTGCTGGTCACGGGCATCAAGGTCATCGACCTGCTGTGCCCGTTCGCCAAGGGCGGCAAGGTGGGCCTCTTCGGCGGCGCCGGCGTCGGCAAGACGGTCAACATGCTGGAGCTCATCAACAACATCGCCAAGCAGTACAGCGGCCTGTCCGTGTTCGCGGGCGTCGGCGAGCGTACCCGCGAGGGCAACGACTTCTATCACGAGATGATCGAGTCGGGCGTCATCGATCCGAAGACCCTGTCGAACTCCAAGGTGGCCATGGTCTACGGCCAGATGAACGAGCCGCCGGGCAACCGCCTGCGCGTGGCGCTCACCGGCCTCACGATGGCGGAGTACTTCCGCGACGAGACGCGCGAGGACGGCGGCAAGGGCCGCGACGTGCTGTTCTTCATCGACAACATCTATCGCTACACGCTCGCGGGAACGGAGGTGTCGGCACTGCTCGGGCGTATGCCGTCAGCGGTGGGCTACCAGCCGACCCTGGCGGAGGAGATGGGTGTGCTGCAGGAACGCATCACCTCCACCAAGACGGGCTCCATCACGTCCATTCAGGCGGTTTACGTGCCGGCGGACGACCTGACGGACCCCTCGCCCGCCACGACCTTTGCGCATCTTGATGCGACGGTGGTGCTGTCGCGGCAGATCGCTTCGCTCGGCATCTACCCGGCGGTGGATCCGCTCGACTCGACCAGCCGCCAGCTCGATCCGCTGGTGGTCGGCGAGGAGCACTACAACACGGCGCGCGGCGTGCAGGCCGTGCTGCAGCGCTACAAGGAGCTGCAGGACATCATCGCGATCCTCGGCATGGACGAGTTGTCGGAGGAAGACAAGCTGACCGTGTATCGGGCGCGCAAGGTGCAGCGCTTCCTGTCGCAGCCGTTCAACGTCGCCAAGGTGTTCACCGGCCAGGACGGCAAGATCGTGCCGCTCAACGAGACGATTCGCGGCTTCAAAGGCATCATCAGCGGCGAGTTCGATTCGCTGCCGGAGCAGGCCTTCTACATGGTCGGCTCCATCGATGAGGCGGTCGCCAAGGCGAAGACGCTTCAGTAAGGGGGCACCCATGGCAGAGCAGCACACCATCCAGGTCGATATCGTCAGCGCCGAGGGAGAGATCTACTCCGGCCAGGCGGCGATGGTGTTCGCGCCGGCGTCCGAGGGGGACATCGGCGTGGCCCCGCGCCATGCACCGCTTCTTTCGCTGCTCAAGCCTGGGGAGGTGCGGGTGCAGACGCCGGATGGGCAGGAGCATCACTTCTTCGTGGGGGGCGGGGCGATCGAGGTGCAGCCTTCCAAGGTGACGGTGCTGGCGGATACGGCACTGCGGGCGAAGGACATCGATGAGGCGGCGGCATTGGCCGCCAAGCAGCGCGCGGAAGAGGCGCTGAAGGATCGCAGCGGGCACATCACGCAGGCGGAGGCGCTGGCGGAGCTCGCGCGTGCGGCGGCGCAGTTGAAGATTATCGAGCGGTTGCGCAAGCTGCGGAGCTGAAGACCTTGCGCGGATTCGGGCACGGAGCATCGTCTCAGACTCCAGAAGCCCCCGGCAAGGCCCTTTGCAACCGATGCTCCGATCGCTGGGTTGACGATGGAGTCCCCCCATCGGAGCTGCGATCACGGGTGCGACATGGCTAATTCAAAATCCGGCCAACCTTCTCCCTTGTCGGTGATCATCCTCGCGGCGGGAGAGGGGAAGCGGATGAAGTCCGCGCTTCCCAAGGTGTTGCAGCCGCTCGCGGGGCGGCCACTCCTCGTCCATGTCATCGAGACGGCGCGATCGCTGCAGCCCGCGGCGATCCACGTCGTGTATGGGCATGGGGGGAAGCAGGTGCCGGAGGCGCTGGTGGCGGAGCCTGTGGAGTGGGTGCTGCAGGCAGAGCAACTCGGGACGGGGCACGCGGTGCTGCAGGCTATTCCGAAGGTGCCGGCTGACCATGTAGCCCTCATTCTCTACGGCGACGTGCCGCTCCTCAGCTCGCAGACGTTGGGGCAGCTGGTCGCGCTCGCTGGGCCACGCCAGGTCGCGCTCCTCACCATGACTCCCGACAGCCCGACGGGGTATGGAAGGATAGTCCGCGGCCGCGATGGGCGAGTCGAGCGGATCGTGGAGCAGAAGGACGCCTCGGAGGAAGAGCGGGCGATCCGCGAGTGCAATACGGGGATCCTTGCCGCTCCCGCTGGCCTGCTCAGGCGTTGGCTCGAGGGATTGAAAGCCGACAACTCACAGCGCGAGTACTACCTGACTGATGTCATCGCGATGGCCGTCAAGGACGGCGTGGCAGTCAGTCCGTTGGAGTGCGCCGATGCCATCGAGGCGTTGGGCGTCAACGACAAGGTGCAGCTGGCCATGCTGGAGTCAGTGTGCCGGCAACGCGCCGCACGGGATCTGATGCTGGCCGGGGTGACCGTCGCGGACCCGGCGCGAATCGATGTTCGCGGTCGGGTGAGCCATGGCAGGGACGTGTTCATCGATGTGAATGTCGTCCTGGAAGGTGACGTCAAGCTCGGCGATCGGGTTCACATCGGGCCGGGCTGCGTCGTCCGCAATGCAGAGATCGGTGATGACACGCAGGTGTTCGCGCATTGCGTGATCGAGGGGGCCGTGATCGGGTCGTCATGCAATATCGGCCCTTTTTCGCGCTTCAGGCCTGCGTCCAGGCTGTCCGAAGGCGTGCACATCGGAAACTTCGTCGAGGTAAAGAACTCGACCATGGCCCACGAATCGAAGGCCAATCATTTGGCGTACGTCGGCGACGCGCAGGTTGGAGCACGCGTCAACATCGGCGCCGGGACGATCATTGCCAACTATGATGGCGCCAACAAGCATCGAACCGTGATCGAGGACGACGTTCATACCGGCTCGAACAGCGTGTTGGTGGCGCCCATCACGATCGGCGCTGGCGCAACGGTTGCGGCCGGATCGACGGTCGCGAATCAGGTACCGGCCGCCAAGCTCACCATTGCGCGCGCGCGCCAGACGACCATCGAAGGCTGGAAGCGGCCTACGAAGCCAAAGAAGTGAGGTCGCTTTTTTCCGCCGCGCCTTGCTTCCACTACGTCAGAAGCCGACGCCGTCCTCGAGCTTCGGGTTCTCGGGCTCATGCTTCGGTCTATAAAGCGTTCCCTGAGAGACACGCCCGTAAAGCGTCGTGCGCTGCGCGAGCGGGCGGCCAATGGCGGTTGCCCGCTCGCGCATGTCTTCGGCCGTCAGCTCCTGGCCGTGCCGCCCACCCGCAGCGCGGGTAATGGACTCATTCATCAGCGTACCGCCAAAGTCGTTCGCTCCGGCGCGCAGGCAGAAGGCGACGCCGTCCGCGCCCATCTTCACCCACGAAGCCTGGATATTGGTGATGTGGGGGTGCAGCGCCAGCCGGGAAACCGCATGCATCAGCACAGCCTCGCGGAACGTGGGCCCTTCGCGGGTCAGCCCTTTGCGCCACATCGGTGCTTCCATGTGAACGAAAGGCAGGGGCACGAACTCGGTGAAGCCGCCGGTGACCTGCTGCAGGGCCCGCAGCCGCAACAGGTGCCGCGCCCAATGGCGGGGCTGCTCGACGTGGCCGAACATGATCGTCGCGGTGCTCCGTAGGCCCACGGAATGGGCAGCGCGCATCACTTCCAGCCACTGCGCCGTTTTCAGCTTGTCGGGGCAGATAATCGCTCGTATCTCATCGTCGAGAATTTCCGCGGCGGTGCCGGGCAGAGTGGAAAGCCCGGCAGCACGCAGCCTCGTGAGGTAGGTCTCGAGTGACAGGCCGAGTGTTTGCGCACCGTGCGTGATCTCCAGCGGGGAGAACGCATGCACGTGAATATCCGATGCGGCTCCCTTCACGGCACCGACGATGTCGAAATAAGTGGCTCCGGTGAAGCTCGGATGGATGCCGCCCTGGAGGCAGACCTCCGTCGCGCCGCGATCCCGGGCCTCCGCCGTCCGCCGTCCCACCTCCTCCAGATCCAGCAGGTAGGCGGCGCCGCGCAGCGACCGCGGCCCGCTCTTCGAGAACGCGCAGAACCCGCAGTGGTAGAGACAGATGTTGGTATAGTTGATGTTGCGGTTCACCACGTAAGTGACCGTCGGGCCAACGGTGTCTGCACGCAGCGCATCGGCGGTTCGCAACACTTCGCTCAGGTCGGCGCCTTCTGCCTGGAACAGTGTGACCATCTCGCTCTCATCGAGATCCTCACCGCGCCGCGCGCGGTCGAGTATTCGCCGCACGGACCGTGCTGCCCCCGTTCCGGCACTGCCCCCTGAAGCCAACCACTCCAGGGCAGCCTGCGGAACCGGATCGCCTGCGCCGGCGTGCCACTTCTCGACGCGCGCCCGTCCACCGCTGTCGGCCCGCCGAATGACCGCGAACCGCAGCGAGTCATCCACCCACTCGACTGCCCGCCGTACGTACGGCGGCGTGATTGCCAGCCGCTCGAGCAACACCCTTCCCGCTTCGCGGGTCTGTGCGGCCAGGGCCGCGAGATGTGGCCACGCTGCCTCCGGATTGACGTGATCCGGCGTTACGGGCGAGACCCCGCCCCAGTCGTTCACTCCGGCCCGGACCAGCGCGGTGAGCGCGCCCGGTCGTAGGTTGGGTGGTGCCTGAATCGACATGTCGGGACCGAGGAGCAGGCGCGCCACGGCTATCGTCCAGAGGTGCTCTTCCAAGGGCGGCTCGGGTGCGGCCGCCATCCGCGTGCCCGCCTTGGCGCGGAAGTTCTGGATGATGACTTCCTGGATGTGGCCGAACCGGCGGTGCAGCGAGCGAATGGCGAGCAGCGCCTCGATGCGCTCGCGGCGGGTCTCGCCGATGCCGATGAGCAGCCCCGTCGTGAAGGGAACCGCCGCCTCGCCAGCCGCCTCGAGCGTGGCCAATCTCACCGACGGCCGCTTGTCGGGCGAGCCCCAGTGCGGTCCGCCCCGCGCCGACAGCCGCTCTGACGCCGTTTCCAGCATCAGCCCCATGGAGACGCTGACGGGCCGGAGTCTCTCGATGTCGGCGCGCGTCATGACGCCGGGATTGAGATGAGGCAGCAGTCCCGTCTGCGACTGCACTTCATGCGCGATGGCACCGAGGTATTCCAGAGTCGTGCCGTAGCCGTGCTTCTCGAGGAAGCGCCGCGCAGCGGCGTAGCGCAGCTCCGGCTTGTCGCCCAGGGTGAACAGCGCTTCCTGGCAGCCGGCGGCGATGCCTGCGCGCGCTATGTCCAGAGCCTGATCCAACGTCAGATAAGGGCTCGCCAACGCTCGTGGCGCCTTGGCGAACGTGCAGTAGTGGCAGACGTCACGACACAGTTGCGTCAGCGGAATGAATACCTTGCGGGAATACGTGATCGCTTTACCGTGCCCGGTCAGTGTCAGTTCCTCCGCGGCGGGCAAGAGGGCGTCCAGGTCGAGATGCTCCAGACGCTCGATGTCCTCGTAGGCTCTCAGATCCTCCAACTCATCGACATCGAATGCGAGTCCGGGCAGCCTGACCACGACTGGCGACACGCCGCGTGCTGCGGCGCGCTGCAGATGCTCGGCAAGACTTCCCGTGCCGAAGGCGAGCTCGAAGGGCAAAGGCAACGGCACGCACAAGGCGTTGGTTCCCGTGCCCCGATGGTCGGGCGCGATAGCTGTGCCGGTCGTCCCCGCGCCCTCGATCAACGCGGTGATCTCTTCCGACTTCACCCGCGGCAGGTCGCCGTGGACGATCACCAATCGAGTCGCACCTCTCCCCGCGGCCATCTGCGCCGCACAGGTCAAAGCGTCGTTCAAACCGCTACCGGGATCGGCGAGCGCGAGGACCCCACCAGGCAGACCGTCCTCATCCGGAGTGACGACCGCTACCCGATCGATCTCCGGCGTCGTGCCCAGGGAATCCAGCACGTGCCTCAGCATGGCGTCGACGAGCACGCGCCGATCACCCGGCGGTATTTCGCCTGCCAGCCGCGTCTTGCCCGCGCCGCGCGCCTTGATGGCGGTCAGGGACCAGCAGCTCATGCGCAGCAACCTCCTCCCGGGCGGACGACCGTCGAAATGATACAGCGGGGGAGCATGCCGGGTATCGCAGTCGACCTTCGCAACACAGCCGTAGCAATCATGCGCTAGCTTGGCCCGACTTCCAGAGAAGAGCGAATTCTTCCCGCCCAAGAGGTATCTCTCCATGTCGATCGCATCCGTTTCCCGCGCAGTCGCGGCCGCGACTGCGGCTGCGCTTGCAGCCTCTGCCGTGACGGTGGCCCTCGCTCAGGGCGCCGCAGGCTCCAGTCCGCAGAGCAACGACAACGATCTAAGTGATCGTCACGTCCTCCTGATCAGCATCGACGGCATGCACGCAGTGGATTTCGAGAACTGCATGGTCTCGCGCACCTGCCCGAATCTCAGCGCTCTCGCCTCGCGAGGAGTCCGCTACACGAGTGCGTCGACCTCGAAGCCGTCGGACTCCTTCCCCGGCATGATGGCGATCGTCACGGGCGGCTCCCCGAAACTCGTGGGCGTCTATTACGACGTGGCCTACGACCGAGTATTTGCGCCGCCGGCGGTAGATACGGGAAACGGAGTCCTGCACGGCAACTGTGTCGAGGGCCAGGCGAACGGCACGCGCACGGAGTATGAGGAGGGCGACGATTTCGACCAGACAAAGCTCAATGGGGTCAACGACGGTACGGCCAGCTACGGCAAGCTCGACGGTGGCGCGGTCGCGATCAATCCGCAGCGCCTGGTGCGTGACCCGTTCCACGGATGCAGCCCCGTCTATCCATGGAACTTCGTTCGGGCGAACACCCTATTCGGCGTAATCCACAATGCCGGCGGCTTCACCGCCTGGTCCGACAAGCATCCGGTCTACGCCGCGGTCTCCGGTCCGACCGGCACCAGAGTCCCGAGCAACCTCGATGACTTCTACGGGCCGGAGATCAATTCCAACCTGATCCCGCTGCCGGGAATCAGGACCGTCACCGGGATGGACTGCTCCGCCGTCCCCAACAACAACGGCGGCGACTGGACGGGTGACTTCGACAACATCAAGTGCTACGACCAGCTCAAAGTGAACGCCGTGCGCAACTGGATCGCCGGCCGCACCCACCTCGGCACCGCGAGCAGCAAGGTGCCGAACGTGTTCGGCATGAATTTCCAGGCGGTGAGCGTCGGGCAGAAGCTGATCGAGACGATCAATGGCCAGACCGTCAAGGGCGGCTATCTGGACGGAGCGGCGACGCCGAGTGATGAGCTCAAGGGCGAGATCGAATTCGTCGATGCCGCCATAGGGCAGTTCGTCCGCGACCTCCGGAGCCACCATCTCATCGATTCGACCACTATTATCATCACGGCGAAGCATGGCCAGTCACCGATCGACCCGAACCGGTTCGATCCGATTCCGGGCCATTCGGGTGCGAACGGGACGCCGCCGTCGGGTGTTCTCGGTCCCGACTTCCTGCCGGATTCAGAGCTGAACCAGATTGGGTCGACGGAGGATGACGTGTCGCTCCTCTGGCTGAAGCCTGGCGCCAGCGCCACTGATGCGGTCACCGAGCTCGAGAGCAATGCCCGTGCGATCGGCGCAGGGCAGATTCTTTTCGGGCCGCAGCTCGCGATGATGTTCGGTCAGCCCGGGCTGCCAGGTGCGGGCGGCGATCCGCGCACACCTGACATCATCATCACGCCGAATGTTGGCGTCATATACACCGGAAGCCTCAAGAAGCAGGAAGAGCACGGCGGCTTCGCGTTGGATGACACGAACGTGATGTTACTCGTTTCCAGGCCTTCGCTGCATCCGCTCACGGTGAGCAGCCCTGTGGAGACGGCGCAGGTGGCGCCGACGATACTGAAGGCCCTCGGACTCGACCCCCGGCGCCTGGAGGCGGTCCGCAAGGAAGGGACCACAGTATTGCCCGACCTCGGTCTGGACGACTGAGACCACGCGTACTGCGTTCGATCACAGCGGCTCCAAGGATGGGGCCGCTCGCGTTTGGAACCGTGACGTCCTGTGGCTCGTCGGTGGCGAGCCTCATGCCCGTCACGATGGACGAACCGCTCCTGCATTCGTAGCCTAAGAGGATGGCGGAGCTCCATCGATCCGAGTCAGCTGCACGAAGCGCGCGTCACATCGCGCGCAGGCAGATCGCCAAGGCGATCGAGGCGCTCGAGAGCCGCTCGCCGTCCGACCAGGTCGTCCACGATGCCCGCAAGGAGCTCAAACGAGCGCGCGCCACTCTGAGGTTGCTGCGGGATGCGATCGGAGACAGGGCGTATCGGCGCGAGAATGAGGCACTGCGCGATGCCGCGCGACCCCTGAGCGTCATCCGCGACAGTAAGGTGCTGCTCAATTCGCTCGACGGTCTCATCGAGCACTTCCATGCGAGCGATGAGCTGCCGCCGACCGGGGAACTGCGTCGCGTGCTGCGCCGAGAGCGTGCCGCCGTGCGGCGCACCGCCCTCGCAGGACCCAGGCCTTTCAGCGAGTCGTGCACCACCCTGCGGGCAGTGCTCTACCGCGCCGACCGCTGGCGCACCGGCAGCGGTGGTTGGAAAATGTTGGGGGCGGGCCTGAGAAGGGTATACGGCAAGGGGCGCAAGGCGCTGGCCGCGGCGCAGGCGGACCGTACGTCCGCGAAGCTGCACGAGTGGCGCAAGCAGACGAAGTACCTGTGGCATCAACTGCAGCTGCTCGAGCCGCTGTGGCCCGGGATGATCGGAGAGCTCGCCGACCAGGCTCGTCGTCTCGCGGACTATCTGGGCGACGATCACGATCTTTCCGTCCTGCGCGACAAAGTCATCGAGGTCGGGGACGGCGTCGGCAAAACCGAGCGGCGGGCGCTGATCCGGCTGATCGACGTCCACCGCACGGAGCTTCGGGACAAGGCGATGGTGCTCGGCCGCCGGATCTTCGAGGAGACCCCTGCGGATTTCGCGGCCCGCTTCGGGCAATACTGGCGGGACTGGCGGCGCAAGCGTTAGCCTCCGCGCGCATCCAACGAGCGGGACCCGTGCGCGGGTAATGGATCGGGGTTACAGTCCGCCGCCGGCACGGTGCCGTCGAACTTCTCCTGGATCGACATGCTGAAAGACACTACTCGACTCGGCCACATCTCATCCCGGGCGCTCGCGATAGCGCTTCTCTGCGTTGCAGCCGCGGGCGCGGCAGCCGCTGAGGACATGCGCACGGGCACGCTGCCGCCGATTCGGCACGTATTCCTGCTCGTGCTCGAGAACAAGTCCTTCGATGCTGCCTTCGGGCCGGGCGCGTCCGCCCCCTATCTCGCACGGCGCCTGCCAGCCCGTGGAGCGCTCCTCACGCAGTACTACGGAACCGGCCACTGGAGCCTGGACAACTACATTGCGCTGGTGAGCGGACAGGCACCGAATCCGGCGACACAGCGTGACTGCCCGCAGCCGATCGAGTTCCAGCCGAGCAGCCCGGCTCTGGATGCGCACGGTCAGGCGCTCGGAACCGGCTGTATCTATCCGGCGATGGTGAAGACTCTCCCGGATCAGCTCGAGCGAGCCGGGCTCACGTGGAAGGGATTCATGGAAGATCTCGATAGCGATCCGATGCGCGACGATCCCCAGACCTGCACCGCCGGCCGGATCGGAAAGGACGATCCGACCGAGCGAGCATCGGTCGGCGATCAATACGCCGCCAAACACGATCCCTTCGTCTACTTCCACACCATTCTCGATGATCCTACTCGCTGCGCGGCGCACATCGTCAGCCTGAACGAGCTCAAGATCGATCTGCGCAGGATCGTGACGACGCCCAACTACTCGTTCATCACGCCCAATCTCTGCAACGATGGCCATGACCTGCGGTGCGTCGACGGCAAGGCCGGAGGGCTCGCGGGGATCGACGCGTTTCTTCGCAAGTGGGTGCCCCTGATCACTCGCTCGCCGGCCTTCCGCAAGGACGGCCTCCTGATCATCACCTTCGACGAATCTGACGGCGTAGCGGCCGACGCCTACGAAGCATGCTGCAACGAGAAACCGCTGCCGGGAAGCCCGGACAAACCGGGTCTCCAGGGACCGGGTGGCGGTCGGATAGGCGCGGTGTTGTTGTCGCCGTTCATCCGGCCCGGCACCCGGTCTACGGTGCCCTACAACCATTACTCGCTCCTGCGCACAGTCGAGGACATCTTCGGCCTCGGGCATCTGGGCTACGCAGCGGACCCGGGCCTGCGCGCTTTCGGGAAGGACATATTCACCGGCCGCTGAAGCTGACCTCCGGCTGCTGACCCGCGGGGCCCGCCAGCCAGGGGCATACGAAAAAGGCCCATTGAGGGCTCGAGCGGGGCCTCCGGAGGAACATGCGGCTGCGCGGCGGCACCCGCAGGCCCCTCCCAGCCGGGGGCCTGGGCCAGCCGGGGGTAGCGTCTCAGGGAGGCACTGCCCCGGGGGGCCCGTCCTGCCTGGAATTGAGGCAAACTGGTATCCCTAGCAGATCCGGGAACTGGCCATTATGTGCGGAATCGTAGGTGCCATCGCAGAGCGCGACATCGTCCCCATTCTGATGGAGGGCCTGCGGCGCCTGGAGTACCGGGGCTACGACTCGGCAGGCATTGCCGTCCTCAACGGCACCGGTCACCTGGCCCGTCTGCGCACGGTGGGCAAGGTACGGATGCTCGAGGACGCCCTGGAACGTGCCCCCGCTACCGGAAAGCTCGGTATTGCGCATACCCGCTGGGCGACCCACGGCGTGCCGAGCGAGCGCAATGCGCATCCCCACGTCTCCCTCGATGGCCTCGCGATCGTCCATAACGGAATCATTGAGAATCACGAGGAGCTGCGCGCAGAGCTCGAGCGCCGCGGGTACAAGTTTTCCTCGGAGACCGATACCGAGGTGGTGGCGCACCGGATCCATCATCACCTCGAGACTCACGGTGATCTTTTCAAAGCGGTGCGCGCCACCGTGGCGGAATTGGAAGGCGCGTATGCGTTGGCGGTCGTCAGCGAGAAGGATCCGGAGCGCGTGGTAACCGCCCGTCAGGGCTGTCCCGTCGTCATCGGGCTCGGCGTCGGGGAGAATTTCGTCGCCTCGGACGTCGCCGCGCTGCTGCCGGTGACCCGCCGGTTCATGTTCCTGGAGGAGGGCGACGTCGCCGAGGTCCGGCGCAAGTCGATCCGCGTCATGGACGTCAACGGCAACACAGTCGAGCGGTCGGTGCGCGAGAGCGAGCTCAACGCCGATGCCGCCGAGAAGGGGCCCTACCGCCATTTCATGCTGAAGGAGATCCACGAGCAGCCGCGCGCCATCGCCGATACGCTGCAGGAGCGGGTTGCCAACGGTCGCCTCCTCGAGGCTGCCTTCGGCCCGGCAGCCACGGAAGTATTCAAGCGGACGACGGGCGTGCACATCGTCGCCTGTGGGACGAGCTACCACGCCGCCGCAACCGTCCGTTACTTCATCGAGCAGATCTGCCGCATCCCCTGCGCGGTCGACATCGCAAGCGAATATCGCTATCGCAATCCGTTGGTGCCGCCCAACTCCCTGTTCGTCACTATTTCCCAGTCGGGCGAGACCGCCGACACGCTGGCGGCGCTACGGCTTGCGAAGGAGTCCGGCTATCTCTCGACGCTGGCCATCTGCAACGTGCCGGAAAGCTCACTGGTGCGGGAATCGGAGCTCGTCATGCTGACGCGCGCCGGTCCGGAGATAGGCGTTGCCTCCACCAAGGCGTTCACGACGCAGCTTGCCGCACTCGCGATGCTGGTCATCGCGCTCGCCCGCCACCATAGCGCGGACGCAGAGCGTGAGCGCGGCCTGGTAACGCGCCTCGTAGAGCTGCCATCGCTCATCGAGAAGACGCTCGCGCTCGATCCGGTCATCCACCGGCTCGCGGAGCGTTTCGCCGACAAGCATCACGCGCTCTTCCTCGGCCGCGGCGCCCTGCATCCCATCGCCATGGAGGGAGCCTTGAAGCTCAAGGAAATCTCCTACATCCATGCCGAGGCCTACCCGGCCGGCGAGCTCAAGCACGGCCCCCTCGCGCTGGTCGATGCCGACATGCCGGTCATCACCGTAGCTCCGAACAACGACCTGCTCGAAAAGCTGAAATCCAACCTGATGGAGGTTCGTGCCCGCGGGGGTGAGCTCATCGTGTTCGCCGATCCGGAGTCGGGCCTGCAGCCGAGCGACGGCGTCACCGTCATCGAGATGCCCAAGCACGTCACCTACTTCCAGGCGCCGGCCGTCTACACGGTACCGCTGCAGCTCCTCGCCTACCACGTCGCCATCCTCAAGGGCACGGACGTCGACCAGCCGAGAAATCTCGCGAAGAGTGTGACGGTGGAGTAACGAGATTCGCTGCCTCAGGGCGGATTCTGCGGCGTGTGCTGCTTCTCGTGCTCGCCATGAGCTGACTTGGCATGGGCGCTTGGTGGCTGCCCGGATTGCGGGGGCCGGGTCCGCTCAGGCTGCTGCGCACCTCGTCCAGGTGGGGTAGAGCTTCTGCGCTCTTGGTCGCGGCTTTCCTCGTGACCACTGACAGGTGCCCGCTCGCGCGGCGTCGGTAGCGGAGAAGCATGCGGCATCGGGCGTGGGTGTTCGCTGGGCTGCGGCCGCTCACTGGGCGATGGCCGCTCACGCCGCGTCGGCGGTCCACCCGCATTGCGCGCCGGTGGCGGACCTTCATGAGGACGCCCTGCCGGTCTGGTGTGTTCCGGCAGACGACGGTGCTCCCACTGGTCACGTTGCGAATACCAGGGACGGCCACGGTAGTAATCACCCCAGTATGATCCCAGCGAGAATGTGACGACGGTGATACCGAGACTCGGTGCGTAGGAGTAGAGCGGCACTCTTTCGCCCTGATAAACGAATGACACGCCGTCCGAAAACACCCAACCTCTGTCATCATTGTCGTCAAATGAGACGTCGCACCAGCTCCAGTCACTCAAACAGCCGTGTACCTCGAGCGGTGCGCCAGCGTCCAGCTGCGCCACCAACGGATAGTCCTGGTTCGGCCCTGCGCGCACGTGCTTGGGTCGCGTGGTATAGGCGTTCTGCGCGCTTGCGAGGCCAAACGCCGCGAGCAGCACTGCGCCGAACGATAAGGTAACGAGACGTATGTGCATAGCCAAGCCTCCGGTTGGTCCGCGGATTCGCGAAACCACGATCGCAAGGTGAGCCGATGGTGAAATAACCGATGGCGAGGCAGCAGAGTTCCTGCCTTGCCACGGTGACGATGCCGCCTCAGGCTTTTAATTCGCGCCAACACGATCGGCCACGACGCGAGCTCAGCGGGCCTGAGAGGCCCATCTTCAGGCGTACCGAAAGCCGGGGTAGGTGAAGGCGCCGGCGATCCGTTCGCAGTCGCGCTCACTGACGCCCTCGCGCCGCGCCACTTCATACCAGCGCGCCCTGATTTGAGCTTCCATCTCATCGAGGATGCTCGTGGCAGCCTCGCAAGCCAGAAGGAACCGGC
>DASUHA010000127.1:0-2194 GCA_036273735.1 Steroidobacteraceae bacterium
GATTTCATGCCTGAGCAGCACCGCAGCTTCTTCGCGATGCTGCCGTACGTGTTCGTCGCTACGCTCGACGGCGAAGGCTGGCCTATGGCGACCCTCCTCGAGGGGGAAAGCGGGTTCGTAGAGTCTCCCGACCCGGCGTCGTTGCGCATTCGCGCACTGCCCGGGGCGGATGATCCTGCGGTTGGGGCACTCCGCATCGGAGACGACGTCGGTGTACTCGGCATCGACTTCGGCACTCGCCGGCGCAACCGGGCCAACGGCATCGTCGCGAGCGTCGATGCCGAAGGTTTCTCCATCGCGGTGCGACAGAGTTTCGGCAACTGCCCACAATACATCCAGCAGCGCGAGGTGAGCCGCGAACAGAGTCGGCGAGGGCCGGCGCGCAGGCTGGAGACTCTGGATGCCGATGCACGGTCGCTGATGGAGCGCGCAGATACGCTCTTCGTGGCGAGCCGTTCGCGGGCAGGAGTCGGACCGGACGGCGGCGCTGACATCTCGCATCGAGGCGGCCGCCCCGGCTTCGTCCGGGTCGATGGCAACACGCTCTCGATTCCCGACTTTCGCGGCAACCGTTATTTCAACACGCTCGGGAATCTGCTCGGTGAGCCGAGGTCGGCGCTCCTCTTCGTCGACTTCGAGACCGGCGATCTGCTGCAGCTTCAGGGTCGCGCAACCATCGACTGGGATGCATCGGCTGCCGAGCGCGTCGCTGGCGCCCGGCGGCTGTGGCACTTTCGGATCGTCCAGGGATGGCATCGCCGCCGGGCCGCGGCGCTTCGGGGGACGTTCCTCGACTATTCGCCCGTAACGCTGCGCACCGGCACCTGGTCTCGCTGACCCGGGCCTCGTTCGCGCAAGCAGAGGCCGGCGCCTGTACGATATCGGCCTGATGAGCCGAGCTTACACACCGCTGCGCGTGCCACGCCACGAGGAGCGGGTTGTTCGTGGTCTGCGGCACCGGATTACGTGGTGGGGCGAGCCCAGCGAGACGCCGGTCGTGCTCCTGCACGGCTTCATGGACTGCGGCGCAACCTGGCAATTCCTCGCCGACTGTCTGCCTCCGAGCTGGTCGTTGGCTGCCCCGGACTGGCGGGGCTTCGGTCGCACGGAGTGGACACCCGGCGGATACTGGTTTCCGGATTACTTCGCCGATCTCGAGGCGCTGTTGGATGCGCTGGTGCCGCATGCGGCGGCGCGCGTGATCGGCCACAGCATGGGAGCGAACATTGCCCTCATGTACGGTGGTATCCGCCCTGAGCGATTGGCATGGATTGCGAGCCTCGAGGGGTTCGGGCTTTCACGGATCCGCGCGCAAGATGCGCCGTTGCGGTACACGAAATGGCTGGACGAGCTCCGGCAGCCCGTGCGCAATGGCCGGTATCGCTCCATCGCCCAACTCGCATCCCTGCTGCGTGCGCGCAACCCCAGGCTCACACCCGAGCGGGCGGAGTTCGTGGCGCAGGCCTGGAGCCGGCCGGCGGAGTCCGACCCGGAAGTCGAGCTGCTGTTCGACCCGCGTCACCGGCTGGTGAACCCCGTGCTCTACCGGCGCGAGGAGGCCGAGGCCTGTTGGGCTCGCATCGGGACACCCGTGCTGTTGGCGAGGGGGGACACCGGCGATGACAGATCCCTCCACATGCGGACTGCTGCCGAGGAGATGCGCGCTCACATTCGCAACCTCGAGATCGTCGCCGTGCCCGATGCAGGTCACATGCTGCATCACGAAGAGCCCGAAGTCCTCGCCGGGCAGATCGTGGAGTTCGCGGGGCGTCAGGATTGCGCCGCCGGCACGTGAGTGCCAGACTGCGAACACAACTTTTGGGGTTCACCGTGACGTCTCGACCGCGCCTACCTGTGGCGCCGCAATCTGTGGGCCAACATGCTGGCCCACTGGGTCGCCGATGGTGCCGGCTTCCTGGCCTGATCGGCTCATTCCCGGCCGCACCCGGTGGACCCACACATTGGCCCACCGGGTGAGAGCCCTGCCGCCTACTGCCGGACGGCATCTCAATCATCGAGGGCGCCCATGGTGAGATTCACCGTGGTTCCGGTCATGCCGCTCGCCTTGTCGGATGCAATGAAAGCGGCCATGTTGGCTACCTCATCGAGCCTCATGACGCGTCGCGAATGAGTCGTGCCGGCGAGATGGCCTGTGAACTGCTCCCAGGCCATGCCTGCCGGCTTGCCCTTGAGC
>DASUHA010000128.1:0-47379 GCA_036273735.1 Steroidobacteraceae bacterium
CACGCAGATCATCATCGGGGCGGCGCAGCTCTCGGGAGGCGCGAGCACCGCGATCTCGCCGCAGTCGATCGGCCCGGCCATCATTCCCAAGCGCAAGCTGATCTACTGGAAGTCCTCCGGCACCGACTGAGACATCCTCACTCCGCGTGCTCCCGAGTTTCGCGGAAAGTGATGTCCGGCCATCGCTCGAGGGTGAGCTGCAGGTTCACTCTCGAGGGAGCCAGGTAGACCAGTGCGCCGGCATGGTCCACGGCCAGGTTGTCATGCGCCCGTCCGCGGAACTCCTCCAGCTTCTTCGCATCCGCCGCATCGATCCAGCGCGCCGTATGCACGTTCACCGGCTCGAACACACACTGCACGCCATACTCATCCTGCAGCCTGAACGCCACCACCTCGAACTGCAGCTGGCCGACCGCGCCGAGGATGAGCTCATTGTTGCGCACCGGCTTGAAGAGCTGCGTCGCCCCCTCCTCGCACAGCTGTGACAGCCCCTTCTGCAGCGCCTTCATCTTCAGCGGGTCCTTGAGCACCGCGCGCCGGAAGATTTCCGGTGCGAAATTCGGTACGCCCGTGAAAGCGAGCTGCTCGCCCTCCGTGAAGGTGTCACCGATGTTGATCGTGCCGTGATTGTGGAGGCCGATGATGTCGCCCGCGTAAGCTTCCTCAGCGTGCTCGCGCTCCGCGGCCATGAAAGTGAGCGCATCGGCCACCCGCACCTCCTTGCCGAGCCGCGAGTGATGCAGGCGCATGCCGCGGGCGTACCTGCCGGAGCAGAGGCGCAGGAACGCGATGCGATCCCGGTGTCCCGGGTCCATGTTGGCCTGGATCTTGAACACGAACCCTGACAGCGCCTCCTCCAGCGGCTCCACCCGGCGCTCACGCGCCTCGCGCGCCTGCGGGCCGGGCGCGTTCGCGGTGAAGGTCGCCAGCAGCTCCTCAACGCCGAAGTTGTTGATCGCCGAGCCGAAGAAGACCGGTGTCTGGCGCCCCGCCCGGTACGCTTCGGTGTCGAACACCGCGGTGGCGCCCCGGACGAGCTCGATCTCCTCGGCAACCCTCTCCAGGTCATGCCCGAGGAGCTCTCGCGCCGCCTCGCTGTTGAGTCCCTCGATGACCCGATTCTCGCCGACGCGGCCGCGCTCGCCCGCGAGATAGACGTAGATCCGATCCTCCAGCAGGTGATAGATGCCGCGCAGCTCGCGTCCCATGCCTATGGGCCAGGTGACGGGCGCCGTGGCGATGCCGAGCACCTTCTCGATCTCATCGAGGAGCTCGATCGGCGCCCGACCTTCGCGGTCGAGCTTGTTGATGAAAGTCATGATGGGCGTGTCGCGCAGGCGGCAGACTTCCATCAGCTTGATGGTGCGCTCCTCGACGCCCTTGCCGCAGTCGATGACCATCAGGGCGGAGTCCACGGCCGTCAGCGTCCGGTAAGTGTCCTCCGAGAAATCCTCGTGACCGGGCGTATCGAGGAGATTGACGATGCAGTCCCGGTAGGGGAACTGCATCACCGAGGAGGTCACCGAGATTCCGCGCTGCTGCTCGAGGCGCATCCAGTCGGAAGTGGCGTGGCGCGCGGCTTTGCGGCCCTTGACGGTCCCCGCCATCTGGATGGCGCCGCCGAAGAGCAGCAGTTTCTCGGTAAGAGTGGTCTTGCCGGCGTCAGGATGCGAGATGATCGCAAACGTCCTCCGACGATTGATTTCCTTAGATATTTCTGAATCTGATCCCGCCACTTTCCCTCACCATGTACACAAAGACCGTCTGGGATTTGCGGACCGCAGGGGCTTTGACTTGGCAGCTGAGCCCCCCCTGACGCTGGCCCCGTAAGCCTTTGATGATACTATAACTATATGTCGTTTGACACGATAACCTAAAAAGTGTTCTACCGAATAACCTAGAAATGATATGACGCAATAGCCTAGAATTGCTCCGGTCGATTAACCTAAAAACGCTTATGGCTCAGCCTTCGGAAAAACTAGCTGACTCGCTGTCCTCCCTCAAGGAGCTTCAGGACAAGGGCATCGTCGCCATCCGTACGAGCCAGCTCTCCCGGACTCATCGCCAGCGCCTCCTGAAGGCGGGCTTCATCCGCGAAGTCATGAAGGGTTGGTACACGCCAAGCCGCCCCGACGAGCCGGCGGGCGAAAGCACGGGTTGGTACGCATCCTTCTGGGCCTTCGCTGCGGAGTACTTGAACGACCGATTCGGGGAGGATTGGTGCCTGAGTCCAGAACAGTCCCTTAGCCTTCATATAGGCGATTGGACGGTTCCCAAGCAGCTGCTGGTGCGCTCGACCAAGGGCGGCAATAAGCCGACGCAGCTACTCTTCGGCACGTCGATATTCGACGTCCGCCTAGAACTCCCCCCCGCGGAGGATCGCGAAGCGAAGAACGGTCTGCGAATATTCAATCTGCCGGCGGCTCTGATCGCCGCAGCGCCCGGGCAGTTCACCGATCACCCCGACGAACTTCGGGCGGCCCTGGCGATGATCGCCGAACCCTCCGATCTCCTTCGACGGCTTCTGGAAGGCGGCCGCACCGTAGTGGCCGGCCGGCTGGCGGGCGGATTTCGCAATATCGGCCGCAACGAGACAGCCGATCAGATCCTGCGTGCGATGAGAGCCGCGGGCCACGAGGTCAGTGAGTCCGACCAGTTCAATGAGAAACCGGCGATTGCTTTTGGGGCTCGTGAGACCTCGCCGTTTGTCAATCGGTTGAAACTGATGTGGGCGTCTATGCGCCCTGCCGTTTTGAAAGCCTTTCCACCCCCTCCTCACACCAAGATGGATGCCGCTAGCTATCTCAAACAGGTGGATGAGCTGTACGCCAACGATGCCTACAACTCGCTCTCGATTGAGGGCTATCGCGTAAGCGAAGCCCTCATCGAGCGTGTCCGTTCGGGCAACTGGAATCCAGACAACGACGAGAACGATCGGCAAAACCGCAACGCGCTCGCCGCACGAGGGTACTGGCAGGCGTTCCAGCGGGTGAAAAAGAGTCTTGAGCCCATACTTGCCGGCGAAAACCCCGGCGTGGTCGTGCGGCGTGACTACGATGCTTGGTATGCGGAGCTCTTTGGTCCGAGTGTCAGTGCCGGTATTCTGAAGCCTGCCGACCTAGCGGGCTTCCGGGGAGGCGCTGTCTACATCCGCCGCTCGATGCATGTTCCGCCGAGTCACGAGGCTGTGAGGGAGTTGATACCGGAGTTTTTCGAACTCTTGACGGCGGAGACGGACTCGGCCGTTCGCGTAGTACTTGGCCATTTTGTGTTTGTCTACATTCATCCCTACCTGGACGGCAATGGTCGGATGGGTCGCTTTTTGATGAACACAATGATGGCCGCAGGTGGCTATTCGTGGACAATCATCCCTGTGGAGAGGCGTGCCGACTATATGGCGGCGCTCGAAGCAGCCAGCGTCGGCCAGAATATCTCGCCGTTTTCCGAATTCCTGGCAGGACTCGTAAAACGCGCGGAGACCGGCGAGCAAACAGCAGGTCCTGGGTTACCCGCCCGCTCGCAGCGCGTCAACGCACGATGAAAACCGATTCCTCCACCCGCTGGGCAACGTGTACGTTGAGCCGCGAGGACTGTCACTGGTGGCGCGCCAGCCGCGTTCAATCGCTTGGTGGGTCTCGATGACCTTTGCTTTGCCAGGCAGTAAATCCCTTATAAACAGATGGTTAGTCGAAAACTGGTCTCACCTTGTCCCACCTCGACATCGGCCCAACACATTGGATGCGAGATGATCGCAAACGTCCGCCGCCGACGGATCTCGGCAGTAAGGTCAGTCATGGATGGGATCGTCAGGTCGTGTGTCGGGGGCCGCGGCGTCCGCGCAGCGTGAGTCTGAGGACTGCGGCATCCTCCCTGCCGCCGACCGCCTGATAGTAGCCGCGGCGCATCCCGACCTGCTCGAAGCCGACGGCCTGATACAGGCGGATCGCCGCCGTGTTGGATGGGCGCACCTCGAGGAACGCCTCGCTCATGCCGGCCGCCGTCCCGCGCTCGAGCAGATAGCCGAGCATGCGCCGGCCGAGCCCGCGGCAGCGATACGTGTCAGAAACGCACAGGTTGAGTATGTGCGCTTCGCCGGCACCGACACTCATTACGCCGTAGCCGATGACCTCACGCCCCACGCTGAGCACGCGGCAGACATACCCGACCCGCAGGCAATCGCGAAAGATGCCCTCACTCCAGGGGAACTGGTAGGAGGAACGCTCGATGGCGAAGACCTCGGCGACGTCCGTCTCCGTCATGGGGCGGATGCGGATCTCCGGGGCAGTCTCGAACAGCTCAGGAGCGATGGCCATCTTCGGACCCTGCCGTCAGTTGCCGGAACACGCTACGCGCGAACTTCAGGTCCTCCCACGCCTTGCGCTTGTCCGCCGGATTGCGCAGGAGATAGGCGGGATGATACGTCACCACGAGGGGTGTGTTCAGCTCGCCGAACCGGTGCACCCGGCCACGCAGCCGGCTCAGAGACTCCTCCGTGGCCAGCAGGTTCTGGGCCGCTATCCGCCCCACCGCGAGCAGTAACCGGGGGCGCACGCACTCGATCTGGCGCCGCAGGTAGGGCAGGCAGGCGGCCACTTCCTCGGGGCGCGGATCGCGGTTGTTCGGCGGCCGGCTCTTGAGCACGTTGGCGATGTAGACGTTCTCGGCGCGGCTGAGCCCGATCGCCCGCAGCATCGCATCGAGCAGCTGTCCGGCGCGCCCGACGAAGGGCTCGCCTCGCCGATCCTCCTCAGCCCCGGGCGCCTCTCCGATGACCATCCAGTCGGCCTGCGGATTGCCCACGCCGAAGACCCCCTGGGTGCGTCCGGCATGGAGACTGCAGCGTGTGCAGTGCAGCACTTCAGCCCGCAGCGCTTCCCATTCACTGCCGCTTACCGTCGAGCTGGGTGCTCTGTCTGGCTCGGCCTCGACCTGCGCGGCCGCGCCACTCGCCAGGCCGGCTCGCGGAACCCAGGCATCGATGCCGATGGCCCGCAGATACTCCATGCGCAGCGCCCGATTCATCACGCCGGTATCCGGCGGCGGCGCAGCAGCCGCCGAAACACCCATATGACCGGCGCCGATGCGGCATACGTGCCGAAGATCGCCAAAAGCAGTGTCGCCGGGCCGGTCGCGTTCAGCACGACGGCGATCAGGACGACGATCAGCACCACGAGCAGCAGGGATACGAACCGAACGCGCCGGTCGAGCTTGAACTGCTTGAAGCTTGGATAGCCGAACCGACTGACCATGAGGGCGCCGGCCACCGCCGTGACCATGAAGGCCGCAATGAGGCCCGTGAGGCCGGGCTCATGCCATTGGCTGGCGGCCCAGATGAAGCCCGCGACGATGGCGGCGGCCGACGGGCTCGGCAACCCCTCGAAGAACCGCTTGTCGGCCGTCGCAGCGCGCGCATTGAAGCGCGCGAGACGCAAAGCCGCGCCAACGGCATAGAAAAAACAGGCGAGCCAGCCGAAGCGTCCCCATTCGTGGCCAAATTCCGCGATCCGGACCACGCCCCACTGGTAGGCGACGATGGCCGGGGCGAGGCCGAAGGAGACCATGTCCGCGAGGCTGTCGTATTCCTTGCCGAACGCGCTCTCACTGCGGGTGAGACGCGCGATCCGCCCATCCAGCGTATCGAAGATCATGGCCACGAACACCGCCATGCCCGCGGAGGCGAAATGCTTGTCGATCGCCGCGACGATTGCGTAGAACCCCGAGAATAAGCACCCGGTCGTCAGCAGGTTCGGCAGGAGATAAATCCCCTTGCGCCGCGGCTTGACCTCGTTGTCGGTATCGGATTCCACGCTCGGGGCACTCTCCGGGATCGGGCTCGGGGACGTCAAGGGTGGCTCGCCATTGGAAGGGAGGGGCGAATTTTATCAGGTGGTCTCCTGTTAAGATGCCCGTCTCTTTGACCTACGAAAGACCCACGTCCCGATGAGGCTCTCGCAGTACCCGATCAACACCGCCAAGGAAACCCCGGCCGAAGCCGAACTGCTGAGCCATCAGCTCATGCTGCGAGCCGGGCTCATCCGGCGTGAGGCGGCGGGCCTCTACACCTGGATGCCCATGGGCCTCAAGACGCTGCGCAAGGCCGAGGCCATCATTCGCGAGGAGATGGATCGCGCGGGGGCGCTCGAGCTGGTCATGCCGGTGTTCCAGCCCGGGGAGCTGTGGCAGGAGTCCGGCCGCTGGAGCGCATATGGCCCGGAGCTGCTGCGCCTGAAGGACCGGCACGAGCGCGATTTCGTGGCCGGCCCCACCCACGAGGAAGTCATCACGGACATCGTTCGCCGCGACATCAAGAGCTACCGCCAGCTTCCGGTGAATTTCTACCAGGTGCAGACCAAGTTTCGCGACGAGATCCGTCCGCGCTTCGGAGTCATGCGCGCGCGCGAATTCATCATGAAGGATGCCTACTCGTTCCACGTCGATCAGGCTTCCCTCGAGCAGGGTTACCGTGCCATGCACGCGGCCTACACCCGCATCTTCACTCGCATGGGCCTCGACTTTCGCGCGGTGCGCGCCGACTCCGGCCCGATCGGGGGCGACGTCTCACAGGAATTCCACGTGCTCGCGGCGTCCGGCGAGGATGCGATCGTCTTCTCCGATGAGGACGATTACGCCGCCAACCTCGAGGCCGCCGACGCTCTGCCGCCGTCCGACCCCCGCCCGGCGCCGCGGGAATCCATGGCGAAGGTACTGACACCCGGAGCGCGCACCATCGAGGAGTTGTCGCGC
The DNA here is from genome assembly GCA_036273735.1 of Steroidobacteraceae bacterium. Taxonomy (GTDB): domain Bacteria; phylum Pseudomonadota; class Gammaproteobacteria; order Steroidobacterales; family Steroidobacteraceae; genus 13-2-20CM-66-19. The sequence continues at coordinate 6,745 of DASUHA010000128.1, forward strand.
ATGCTCAAGGTGGAGCCCTCCCGCTGCGTGAAGACACTGCTGGTGGAAGGCTCGGACGAGGACGTCGTGGCGCTCGTGCTGCGCGGTGACCACGAGCTCAACGCTACCAAGGCACAGCGCCTGGCGGGTGTCGCAAGCCCGCTGCGCATGGCAGGTGCGGAGCGTATTGCGCGCGCGACGGGCGCCCAGGCCGGCTTCATCGGCCCGGTGGGACTGCGCTGCCGCATCTACGCCGATCACAGCGCGTTGGCGCTGGCCGACTTCATCTGCGGTGCCAACGAGAAGGACATGCACCTCACGGGAGTCAACTGGGAGCGGGACGTCACCAACGTCGCTGCCGCCGACCTTCGCAACGTGCGCGCGGGGGATCCGAGCCCGAGCGGCCGCGGTCGCCTCAAGGTCGCCCGTGGCATCGAGGTGGGACACATCTTCCAGCTCGGGCGCAAGTACAGCGAGCCCCTCAAGGCAACCGTGCTCGATGAGTCGGGCACTGAAGTGACGCTGCTCATGGGGTGCTATGGCATCGGTGTGACGCGCGTCGTGGCCGCCGCCATCGAGCAGAATCACGATGAGCGCGGCATCATCTGGCCGGAGCCGCTGGCACCCTTCCAGGTCGTGCTCGTCCCGCTCAATCTGCAGAAGTCCCCGAGGGTGCGAGAAGTTGCCGATCGCCTCTACAACGAGCTCACCGCCCAGGGCATCGAGGTGCTCTACGACGACCGCGATGCCCGTCCGGGCGTCAAATTCGCCGACGCAGAGCTCCTCGGCATTCCGCATCGGCTGGTGGTCGGGGATCGGGGTCTCGAGGCCGGCCGCCTGGAATACCGCTATCGCCGGGACAGCGAGAGCACGGAGTTCCCGGCCGATGAGGCCATCCGCTTCATCAAAGCCCGGGTCGCCTAGGTTCCCTCGGCGACTGGCGGGCCTCGCGGCGCTCGCCGCTCTCCTTCTGGCGCTGCCCGCAACCCCGGCGCGCGCCGACCAACAGCGCGACGCGGCGCTCGGCCCGGTCGTCCAGCGCGCCATATCGCAGGCGCAATGCTTCGCGGACCGTTATGACGCGGCCGTCTGGTACACGCTGATGGAGCCGCGTCTGAAGCGGTTCGTGCGTGATCCTGCGGAGCGGCTCGCGATCCTGCAGCAGGTGTATTGCGAGACCCACCGGCCGGGCGAGTCCAAGCTGCCGCCGGGGCTCGTCATGGCGGTAATGCAGGTGGAGAGCGACTTCGATCGCTGGGCGGTCTCGCGCAGCGGCGCGGTCGGATTGATGCAGGTGATGCCCTATTGGCCGGTCCGGCTGGGGATGAAGGGCTACGAGCTCGTCCACGTCACGCCCAACATCAGGATGGGCTGCGCCATCCTGAGGTTCTATCTCGAGTACACGCACAATGACGTGCGGCTCGCACTCGAGAAATACAACGGCAGCGTCGGCCACCCGGAGTACCCCGATCGGGTGCTGGTCGACTGGGAACGGTGGTCAGGCGCCGATGACCTCGGATTCGCGCGCGCGAAAGGACGCTAGCAGGGGGTTCCGTCACGCAGTCCGAAAGTCCGCGGGCGCTTGGGCGCTCTGTTCCGGCGCATCGGCCACTTCCACTGCCGTTACTTTCGAGGCCGACGAGCCCATCCACAGCCAGTTGACGAACGTCAGCACCGCCTCGCCCTCGCCGCACGCCAGCACTTCGACCCGTCCGTCCGGAAGGTTTCGCGCGTAGCCGCGCACACCGAGCTCCCGCGCGCGCTGCGCGGCCGTGCCGCGATAGAAGACGCCCTGAACGCGGCCCGATACGAGGCATTTCTTGCAGATCATGCGGCGAATATACCCATTTTCACCACAGCAGAGCCCAAACACCCCCTCGCCCGCGGCTGCGCTTCTGCCGAGACTGGGCGCGGCCAGTCTTCTCGCACGCATGGAAGGAGGCAGCGCGCTGTGGCAACGTATCCGCAAACTCGACCGAGGCTGGTCCGGCCGTATGCGCTTCCGTGCGCTACGCCCGGCGCCGGGGAAACCGCGATGACCGAAATTCTGGTGCTCTACTATTCGCGCAATGGCTCCACCGCCGAGCTGGCCCGTCAGGCCTGCCGGGGCATCGAGAGTGTCGGCGACGCCGTGGCCAAGCTGCGGACCGTGCCGCCCGTCAGCGCCGAGAGCGAGCGCGCTGCCAGGCAGGTGCCTGCGACGGGCGCCCCCTACGTGACTCTGGAGGATCTGCGGGACGCCGATGGCCTCCTCCTCGGCAGCCCCACCCGCTTCGGCAACATGGCGGCTCCCCTCAAGTACTTTCTCGACTCCACATCGAGCCTGTGGATATCGGGTGCGCTGGCCGGCAAGCCGGCTGGCGTATTCACTTCGACTCAGACTCTTCACGGTGGGCAGGAGGCGACGCTCCTCTCGATGATGCTGCCACTTCTTCACCATGGGATGTACATCGTTGGCCTGCCGTACACGGAAAGCGCGTTGCGTCAGACTCGCTCTGGCGGCACACCCTACGGCGCCTCACACGTTGCCGGTCAGGATGAGCCGGCGCTGACGGACGACGAGCGGACGCTGGCACAGGCGCTCGGCAAGAGAGTGGCAGCCCTGGCGGTGCAGTTGGGAAGAGCGGACTAGCTCGGTCCACCATAATAGGCACAGGGATGTGCCCCGCCGCCGCAGGTGGCGGAGCCTCGAGCAAAAACCACGCTTTTTGCCCGAGGCGCGCTGGGCCGGGCAGGATGCCCGGATCCAGCGCTATGACGAAAGTCCCAACACCTCACGAATGAACGGCACCGTCAGGCGACGTTGTGCAGCGAGTGCCGCTTCATCCAGCGTATCGAGGAGTCCGTAGAGACGGCGCATGTCGCGGGGAAACCGCCGCTGCAGCCAGCGTGAGGTTTCCTCGGGAAGCTCGAACCCGCGCAGCCGTGCGCGCAGCTGCAAGGCCTGCTGCTGCTCTGTCTCATCGAGTGCGCGCAGCGGCAGTACGGCGCCCGCCGCGCAACGCGAGCCGAGGTCAGGCAGCGCCCAGGCGAGCAACGCCGGTGGCGGCCGGGCGGCCATGACCAGCGCGCCGCCGCACTCCTCCACTTCCCGCAGGAGGCCGAAGATCGCCTTCTCCCAATCCATGCGGCCGACGACCGCCTCGAGATCATCGAGGCAGACGCACTGCAGCTGCGGCAGGCCCTCGAGTACGCCAACACCCAGGGCGGCGAGCTCGGCGAGCGGGAAATATCCAGCGCGGCGCGATTCGGCGGCCGCGGAGCAGATCGCCTGCAGAAGATGGGTCTTGCCCGCGCTCGGCGGTCCACAGATCCAGGTCGCGCCGGCGACCTCACCCCGTGCGGCACGCCCGGCGTGCTCGACGGCCTCGCGGTTACGGGCAGGCAGGAAGCTCGCGAAGACCGCCCGATCCGGCAGACGCACCCCGAGTGGAAGCTGATGCACGCGTGCTCCTCAGGCCGTCCGTTTCGCGTCCTTGCCGGCCTCGACCTGCAGACCACCCTGCCCAGCCGTGCCCTCGCTCGCGGCAGCCGCCGACCAGGCGCGACGGGTGAAGGATTGTACGTAGTTGAAACCGGAGAGAACCGTGGTGCTGAGCACGATGAGCGCGAGCGCCCGCCGCACGCCGTACGGCGGGAAAGCGGCAGCGGCGCCCATCATGACGGCCGCCAGATAGAGCAGCTGCGCGGCCGTGTTGATTTTGCTGAGGATCGTCGGTCGCCCGCGCAGCGGTCCGAACCAGAGCCTGTAGACGAGCGCACCCAACGCGATCATGACATCGCGGGCAACTGCGGCCGCCGTCACCCACCAGGGCACGAGACCGAGCCAGGTCGATTCGACGAATACCGTCACGAGCAACAACTTGTCCGCCGCCGGATCGAGAACCTTGCCGAGCGCTGATACCCAGTTGAAACGCTTGGCGAGGTAGCCATCCAATCCGTCCGAGAATGCCGCCAGCACGAACAGCGCCAGCGCGAGCGCGTATTGCCCCCGATGAAGCGCAGCGGCCACGGGCCAGATGAGCGCGAGACGAACCAGACAGATGATGTTGGGTAGGTGACGCACGGTATGAGAGGGGCGGCGTCCGCGTCCGGATCGAGCGACCTAGCCGGGCCGGTAATGGTAGACGAGCGGGCCGCCGCCCTGTGTCGCCGGGCCGACGCGCCCAAAGCTGGGCGAGCTCGAGAGCGCCCGATCGATTGCCGCCCCGCCGCCGCGCACGGTCAGATCGAACACAATGGAGTCACCACTCACCTGTCTGACGTTCGCCTTGCTCACACCCGGAACGGCACCGAGCATCTGCTCGATGTTGGCATAGTCCGTCAGGCTCGATACCCCCTGGATCTCGATCTCCGTCTGCTGCGACAGGTTGGCCGCAGCGGCGCCTGCGGGCGGGGCGAGCAGATCGACGGTGCCGTCGATCCCCGCGGTGAGCGGACCGTCCCAGCTGCGGCTGGTGAAATCGGTATAGAGCGTCCATTGCCAGTCTGTGGCCGGCGCCGAAGGTGCAGCACCTTGGGCCGCGGGCGCAGCAGCCGGCGTGCCACCCGTCGCGGACACTCCAGGTCGCTCAATCGCGGGGGTGGGCGCACCCGCCGCAGGGGCGCTCGTCGAGGGCGCCGCACCGGAAGGCGCAGTCGGCCCGAGAGCGGCAGGCGCCGGTGCCGGCGGGCGTCCCACCAGGAGCTGGTCCGCCCCATAGCGATGCGCCATCTGCAGCAGGGCCTCGCGCGACAACAGGTTGCCGCTACCGTCCGTCACGGGCAGCGGCACGACGCTGATCGGCAGTCCACGCTCTCCCGCATCCTGCTGAAGGCTTGCCTGATAGGGCCCCAGATCGGTCTGATCGGGCGGCGGGTTGATGACGATGAGCGTGAAGGGCCGGTTCGGGTCCCAGGTGCTGCGGTCCAGAGCAGCGATGACCTTCCCCACCGCCGCTGCGTTGAAGACAACCCGCAGCTCGCCGTGCGGGCCCCGATCGTAACTCTGGACGTACTTCGGCGCGTCGGCGATCAGGCCACCGAAAACCGGATCGCTCGCCGACTCCCGCCGCCCCGTTGCGCGTACCAGTGCCGTCCGCATGGCCTGCTGCACGGCGGGTGGCGACTGGCCAGCCACATCGACCTCGAACACCGCCACGGGGCGCGCCGCCCAGGCTGCAGCCGGCAATGCGGTGCAGGCGGCGAGCAGCAACGCTTCGCAAAGAAGGCTCTTCGCGGATGTCGGTCGGCGGGACATTGGAAGTGTTTGGATCGCGCCACAGGTTCGCGCAAAATGTACAATACCACACGCGCAATACCCCCCGCGCAAGTGCCGGGCTGCGGCGCGCGCGAGCTCCCAATTCATCTTCCCGGGTGAGACCATGGCGAATGCCGGCAAGGGTTCCGGCCTGGATAAGAGGTTATTCTCGTGAGTGACGGCCGCGGGCTGACGTATCGCGATGCCGGTGTCGACATCGACGCCGGCGACGAGCTCGTCGAGCGCATCAAACCCCTTGTCGCGCGCGTGCGACGTCCGGAGGTGCTGGCGGGCATCGGCGGCTTCGGCGCGCTCGTGGAGCTGCCGCCGGGTTACCGCCGGCCGGTGCTCGTCTCCGGGACGGACGGTGTCGGTACGAAGCTTCGCCTCGCGATCGATGCCGGGCGACACGACACCATCGGCATCGACCTGGTCGCCATGTGCGCCAATGACATCGTGGTGCAGGGCGCCGAGCCTCTATTCTTCCTCGACTACTACGCCACCGGAAAGCTCCAGGTCGATGTGGCGGAAGCCGTGGTCCGCGGCATCGTGGAAGGCTGCGCGCAGGCAGGCGCGGCCCTCGTGGGGGGTGAGACCGCGGAGATGCCCGGGATCTACTACGGCGAGGACTACGATCTCGCCGGCTTCTGCGTCGGCGTGGTGGAGAAGGACTCCATCATCGACGGCAGTGCGGTCCGCGCAGGCGATGCGATCATCGGCCTGGCCTCCTCGGGACCGCATTCGAACGGCTACTCGCTCATCCGCAAGCTCCTCGCCCTGAGCGCTGCAGGAAGCGAGACTGAGCTCGACGGCAAGCCGCTCCTCGACCGGCTGCTCGAGCCCACGCGCATCTACGTGAAGCCGCTGCTCGCGCTCACGCGGCAGCAGCCGGTGCATGCGTTGGCGCACATCACCGGCGGCGGCCTGACCGACAACATCCCGCGGGTGCTCCCTCAGGGTCTGGAGGCGGTCCTCGAGCGCCGCCGCTGGCATCGCGATCCGGTATTCGACTGGCTGCAGCAGGTCGGGCACATCGAGTCGGCGGAGATGTACCGCACCTTCAACTGCGGGATCGGCATGGCAGTCGTCGTGCCGAAAGAGCAGGCCGCGCAGGCGGCCGAATTCCTCGCGGCGCGCGGCGAGTCGGCGCAAATCATCGGAGAGATCCGCCCGGGCTCGCGTGGCGTGGTCATAGCCGAGTGACCGGCGCGGATCCGCTGCGGCTCGCGATCCTCATCTCCGGCCGCGGCTCCAACATGACGGCGATCGCGCGTGCCTGCGCCGAGGCGCGGATCAACGCCCGCGTGAGCCTCGTGATCTCTGAGCGCCCGGGGGCCGCGGGGCTCGATTCCGCCCGCGCTCTCAAGATCGAGACATGCACCGTTGCCTGGCCCGGAGCCGCGGACCGCCTGCAGTTCGAGCGTGGGCTCGATGAGGCACTCGCGGCCGCGCGCCCCGACTTCATCGTGCTCGCCGGCTTCATGCGCATCCTGTCGCAGCAGTTCGTAGAAAGCCGGGCGGGAAGCATTCTCAACATTCACCCCTCGCTGCTGCCGAGCTACCGCGGCCTGCATACGCACCGTCGCGTGCTCGAGGCCGGCGATGCGGTGCACGGCGCGAGCGTGCACTTCGTCACGGCGGAACTCGACGGCGGACCGGTCATTCTGCAGTCGAGAGTCCCGGTCATGCCTCGCGACACCGAGGACACGCTGTCAGCAAGAGTTCAGGCGACCGAGCACATCATCTATCCACGCGTGATCGGCTGGCTCGCCGACGGCCGGCTCGCTTGGCGGGACGGTCGTGCCTGGCTCGATGGCAAGGCGTTGGCCGCGCCCGTGGTGGAGGACTTCGATGGCAGCCGGGAGATTTGAACGCGCAGCACTCGCCGCGGTGACATTGGCAGCCGGTGCATGGGCTCATGCCGCACCGGCCCGGACGCCTTCGCAGCCCGCGCCCTTCGTCGCGACCTACTCGATCGCCTGGCATGGGATCAGCGCCGGCAGCTCGACGCTCGAGCTGCAGCAGACCGCACCACAGATATATCTCTACACCTCCACGGACAGCGCCTCCGGCCTATTCCGCCTCGCCTTTCCCGACGCGTTGCGCCAATCGAGCCGGTTCAGGGTCACTGCCGACGGGGTTCAGCCGCTCACCTTTCAGGCCGCGGGCGGGCCCGGCAAGAACGACGTGACGGCGCAATTCGACTGGAAGACCGGTCAGGCTACCGGCACGGCCAAGGGCAAGCTGCTCGATCTCAAGCTGCAGCCGGGAACCCAGGACCCGCTGTCGGTGCAGATCGCCCTCATGCTGGCGCTGCAGGCGCAGCAGCCGCCGGAAAGCTTCTGGATGTTGAATACGGATGAGATCGATCACTTCGAGTACGTCCGCCACGCGGAGAGCACGCTCGCCACCCCGCTCGGAAAGCTGCGGGCGATCCTCTACACCAGCCACCAGCCCGGCTCGAACCGGACGACCTATCTCTGGCTCGCCCCCGCGCTCGATTACATGCCCGTCCGCGCCGAGCAGCACGTCAAGGGCGCTACGCAGCTCGCACTCGAGATCCGCGCGTTCAAGCGCAAATGACACCGGGCGGCGGCCCTCCGCGCAGGCGCCTGCGAGAGACCGTGGCCAGCCGTCCGCGCGCGCTCAGTGCGCGATGCTCTTCGAAGGGGCGCGAATCACGTCGTTGAAGTAGAAGATCTTCCACGTCTTCCCGCCATCGAAGGACAGGGACTCCTGGAAGTGAGCAGCGATCTTCGAGCGGTTGCCGAGCCGGGTCCAGGTGTAGCGGTCGATGGCCGGCTTACCGTCGTACGTGATGCGCGCATCGAATGTGCCAACATTGCCCTGCCACCGGCCGACGTTAGGTGTCCCGGCATCGCCGTGCGAGCTCTTGGTGTCGATCCAGTAGAGCCGCCAAAGACCGGTCGCGCGATCGTACAAGCGCAGGGTCATGCCGACGAAGCCTTTCGTCGGGTAGCTCGATCGAGCAAAATCCTCATTCCCCAGACCCCCGGGCAACGGGCGGGCCTCATCGGTCGCATCGAATTTCACCCAATCATGCGATGTGTCGACCGGGGATTTGAGCCGCTGGCAGCGCAAGACCCAGTTGCCGTAGAAAAAATCGAAGTCATGCGAGCCGTCGCGGACCTGCGGGGTTGCCGCGAGCCCGGGCGAGCAACCCAGGATGGTGGCGGCGAGCGCTCCGACAAAGAGAAGATTCGAGATTCGCATCGTGCCCCCGACAGTTGGCTACGTTTGTAGTCAACCGTCAAGACTACACGCGTAAACGACAATGTCAAGCCGGGAGCGGCATCCGGCAACTCACCCGGACCCGAGCGGCCGGAACTGCTTTGCCAACTTCAACTGCTGTCCCTGGTAGTTGGAGGCGATATCGCTGCCGTACAGCACGTCCGGCCGCTCCGCCATGCGCTCATAGCGCAACCAGCCCACCGTCTGCCCGTGCTCGAGCAGGAACGGCACCTCATGCGATCTGACTTCCAACACGCCCCTGCTGCTGCCGGCCCGACGCGTCTGCGCATCCCAGCCGAACCCGGGATCGAAGAAGCCGGCGTAATGCACGCGAAACTCGCCGGCGCGCGTATCGTACGGCAACATCTCGGCAGCGAACTCCGGCGGTACGGCCACCGCCTCCTTGGTGATCAGGATATAGAACTCGTCCGGATCGAGGATCAAGGAGGATTCCTTGTGGAAGCGAATGGGCTCCCAGAAATGGAACGGATCGTAGTCGCGCTGCTCGAGATCGATGCGCCGGGCATGCTTCTTCGCGCGCCAGCCGATGAGCGCGTTGTCGGCGCCGCTGCCCTTGAGGTCGATGCTGAAGGGCAGCATCCCGGTCCGCTCGCCCCGGGAGTTCGAATCGGCAATCTGCCCTTCCGTGAGAAGGGCGCGCCAGTCCGCGCTGGTAATGGGTTTGGGGCTCTCACCGCGCGTGCGGCGGAACCGCAGCTGGTTGAGGCGTGTCCCGGTCCTGACCACGACGCTGAAACTGCGCGGTGCAACCTCGATGTAGAGCTGCCCTTCATAGCCCTCTTCCACCTGGTCGAAGAGCGTCGCCTGGTCGGCGATGAGTCTCGTCAGGATATCCAGGCGCCCGGTCGAGCTCTTGGGATTGGCGAAGGCGGAGACTTCGCTCCTGAGGCTGATGCTCTCCAACAGGGGAATGACATAGACGCGGCCCTTCTCCAGGACGGCGCCGTTGCCGAGGCTGATTCTGAAGCGCTCGAAGCTCGAATCCAACTCGCGCATCTTCTCGAGCACCTTCATTCCCTTGCCCGGCAGAAAGCTGGCATCGACCGGATAGGCATAATCACCGAGACGCAGGTCGATGCTCGCGGGTTGAATCTGGTCGGCAGCGATGTCGTAGGTCTCGAGGATCCCGGCCGGCAGGATCTCCCCGGCGCTCAGCATTTCCCTGATTTTCTGGCACGGCAGAATGCCCGTGTAGGAAGGCGCTCGAGCAGCTTCTTGAGATGCGGCCATATTCTCGCCTGAGAGCGAACGGACTACGGGTGACGAGGTCGCGCGGACGAGCCTCGCCTCAACTCTCTTCTACGACGATCTTCGGAAAGACGCTGCTGCGGTCGCGGGCCCGAATCGCCAGCGCGCCGGCCGTGCGGCGGGCCATCTCGAAATACGCGCGTGCGCGTGGTGAATCCGGCGCGGCAACGACCGTCGGGCGGCCGCTGTCGGCCTCCTCTCTGATGTGCGCGTCCAGCGGCAGCTCACCCAGCAGTCTCACGCCGTACTCCTCGGCCATCCGCTGCCCGCCCCCAGCTCCGAAGACGTGCTCGGCATGGCCACACTTGGAGCAGATGTGGACGCTCATGTTCTCCACGATGCCGAGGACGGGTACGGACACCTTCTCGAACATCTTGAGGCCCTTGCGGGCATCCGCAAGGGCGATGTCCTGAGGCGTCGTGACGATCACGGCGCCTGCAACCGGAACGCGTTGCGCCAGCGTCAGCTGAATGTCCCCGGTCCCCGGAGGCATGTCGACGACGAGGTAATCGAGAGAGCCCCAGTGGGTCTCGGAAAGAAGCTGCGTGAGCGCCTGGGTGACCATGGGGCCCCGCCAGACCATCGGCTGCTCCGCATCGACGAGAAAGCCGATCGACATCGCCGCCACGCCATGACTCTCGAGCGGCTGCAGGTGCTTGCCGTCAGGCGAGGTCGGACGCTCGCCCTCGAGGCCGAGCATGAGCGGCTGACTGGGTCCGTAGATGTCCGCATCGAGCACCCCGACCCGCGCCCCTTGTGCAGCCCAGGCCAGGGCCAGATTGGCAGCGACGGTGGACTTGCCGACGCCACCCTTGCCGGAGGCGACCGCGACGATGTTCCGGATCTCGCCCAGAGGCTTGAGATTGCGCTGGACCGAGTGTGAGCGGATGTCGGCTTCGAGCTCGATCGCGAACGGGGCGCTCACACCGGCGACCGCCAGATGCGCTTGCAGGGCCGCGCTGAGCTCCTCCTGATAGCCGCCAATCGGATAGCCGAGCGCGATCCGCGCCCGATAGCCGCTGCCCTGGGCCGTGAGCTCGCGCACTGCGCCGGCCTCCCCCAAGGATTCGTTCAAGTAAGGGTCAACATACGCCTCGAGGGCGGTCCTGACGGCGTGCAGAGCGGAATCGTCGGCCATGCGGTGTCGTGGAAATCAGCGGGTCCAAACCGCCATTGTAGAGGGTTTCCCGTGACTCGGGAGGCCGCACCCGGTACGCGCGTCGTGCCGCGTCCAGGGCTATGGCATAATTTCGTGATATTTTCGACCGGCCGCATGGGCGCGGGCCGGCGGGTGAGGTGGGGTCTGGCGCATTGAGCACCGATTTCGCGATATATCGGCGTGGAGGATGCTTCGCGCGAAGGAGCCGTGCAGGAGTGCCTTTCCGGAAAGGCTGAATGAGCTTCTTCACGAACTTGCGCGCCGACCGGCTGATCACCGAGATCCGGTCTTCCAGCGATCCGGCGAGCCCGGACACCCAGAAAGCGATCGCGCGTCTCAAGGATCTGGGGGGCGGCGCCATCGAATCCGTGTTCGCGGCATTGCCGGATGCCGACAAGAACGCCACTCTCGCCTTCGTCGAAGTGCTCTCCGGCCTGGTCAGCCAGAAGTCCTTCCCCACGTTCGTGCGTGGCCTCGTCGAAGGCAGTCCGCGCGTGGTGGCCGGAATCGCCTGGGCGCTCACCAGCAGCCGCAACTACCCGCCGAACCTGCTCATCGAGGCGCTCGCAACGCCCGGAATCTCGAAGTCCGCGCTCCTCGAAGTGATCGCCGCTCAGAAGTCGCGCTTCGGGGTGCGCGAGCTCCTCAATGCCGCCTACACCCAGGAGCCGAACGAGAAAGCGGCGCTCTTCAGGGTGATCGCCGAGATCGCCGACAGCAATGCGGTACCGGAGCTCATCGGCCGTGTGCAGGGCAAGGACCCCATCGCGCGCGTGCACATCATCAACATTCTGGCCAAATTCAACACGCCGGAAGTGCAGACCGCGCTGCAGGGACTGCTCCGGGACCCCAACAAGCTGATCCGCGGCGCCACTTTGTCGGCGCTGCAGCGGATGGACGGCAAGATCGACATCGAGCGCGTCTGCGCGCTGCTGCGCGATCCCGAGATCGATGTGCAGAACAAGGCCATCGATGTCGTCATCAAGGCCAACGATCCCGACACCATCCGCTACCTCATCGAGATCCTGAAGGACGAGAACGAGAACGCACGCCGCGCAGCCGTCGAGGTGCTGAACGAGGTCGGCAACGCGAAATCGGTGAAGCACCTGCTCGAGGCCCTCAAGGACGCCGACTGGTGGGTGCGCAGCCGCGCCGCCGATGCGCTCGGCAAGATCGGCGGGCCACGCGTCATCGATGCGGTGCTCGAGCTCATCCGCGACAAGGACGAGAACATCCGCCGTGCCGCCATCGAGATCCTCAATCAGACCAAGGATGAGCGGGCCGTCGATTCGCTCATCCAGGCCACTCGCGATCAGGACTGGTGGGTGAGCGAGCGGGCGGTGGATGCGCTGGCGGAAATCGGCAGCAAGCGCGCCGTTCCGCGGCTCATTGAAATGCTGAGGGTGGGTCCTGCCAAGGCCACGCCCATCGTCGTGCGCGCCCTCGGCAAGCTCGGCGATGCGAGACTCGTCGATACCCTGTTCCCCTTCATGGCGCGGCCGGAGCGGGAGCTGCGTATCGAGGCGATGCAGGCGCTCTCGAAGATCGTCGACGATCGGCACGCCGAGCAGCTGCGCACGGAGCTGCAGACTCAAGCCGTCTCCCCCGACCAGACCATCTCGCGCGTCGCGGCCGCCGCCCTCGCGGAGCTCGACAATCGTTTGGCTGGCGGCGCGCCGGTCACCGCGGGCACAGCGGTTCCGGGGCAGCCGGCGGCGACCCGCCCGGCGACGCCGCTCCCGCTCGTGGAAGCCTCGCGCACGGCCGTGATCGATGCGGCGGCGCAATCGCGGATCACAGACGGAGCGCCGCGGCTCGACATCCAGACCCTCAAGCCCGGCGACATCATCGAAGGCCGCTACAAGTACATCGATCGCATCGGCCGCGGCGCTTTCGGCACGGTGCTGCTGATGGAGGATACGGTCGTCGATGAACGGCTGATCCTCAAGTTCCTGAATCCCAACGTCTCCACGGACGAAGAAGTCATGAAGCGCTTCGTCCACGAGCTGCGGTACTCGCGCAAGATCACGCACAAGAACGTCATCCGCATCTACGATTTCCTCTACATCCAGGGTAACTACGCCATCTCCATGGAGTATTTCCCATCGCACACACTGGGGGCCGAGATCGTGGGCGACAAGCCCGTCGAGCTGAAGCGCGCACTGCAGTTCGGCATCGACATGTGCACGGGGATGACGGTCGCGCACCAGGTCGGCATCGTGCACCGCGACCTGAAGCCCGCCAACGTGCTGATCAACCAGGAGGGGCTGCTGAAGATCGTGGATTTCGGTGTCGCCGCCGCGCAGCGCGAGGGCGATACCCAGCTCACCAAGACCGGCTACGTCATCGGCTCGCCGAAGTACATGGCGCCCGAGCAGATCCTCGGCAAGAAGGTCGACGAGCGTGCCGATATCTACGCCATCGGGGTGATGCTCTACGAGATGCTCACGGGCGTGCCACCCTACTCCCGGGGCGACCACATGTCGGTCATGTATCAACATGTGCAGGGCAAGGCCCGCCCACCGCAGGAAATCAACCCCGCACTGCCCGCCGGGCTCGCCGAGCTCATCACGAAAGCGATGTCGGTGGACAAGACCAAGCGCTTCCAGAGCATGGAAGAGCTGCGGGGGGCGCTTTCCAAGTACCAGTAGCGCACGGAACACGTGCGTTACGTCAAATTTTGAGCTACAAGCCATTGATTTTGCCGGCATGAGCGGGCAAAAGAGGCGGGCTCGACCTCACCACGGAGAATTGCTTTGGCGCGTATAGACGCGTTTCTCAAGCTGGGAGCGCAGCAGGGCTGCTCGGACGTGCATCTTGCCGTTGGGGTGCCCCCGATGCTGCGCATGCAAGGCGACCTGCTGCCGATCAAGTTCCGCGATCTGCGCGCCGCCGAGCTCGAAGGCTACGTGATGGAGATCATGAGCCGCTCTCAGGCCGAGCACTTCGCCACGGGACAGGACCTCGACTTCTCCTACGTGTCCGCGGAGGGCGGCCGCTTCCGCGTCAACGTGTATCGCAAGGACACCGGCATCGGCGCGACTTTCCGGGCAATTCCCTCCGAGGTGCCCTCACTCGACAAGATGGGCCTGCCCGCAATCATCACCAAGCTCTGCGATTACCACCAGGGGATGATTCTGGTCACCGGCTCGACCGGCACCGGCAAGTCCACCACGCTGGCGGCGATGATCAACCATCTCAATCAGACCCGTAAGCTGAACATCATCAGCCTCGAGGATCCGATCGAGTTCGTGCATCGCAGCAAGAACAGTCAGGTGATCCAGCGAGAGCTCGGGACGCATATCCCCAGCTTTGCGGAGGGCGTGCGCGCAGCCATGCGCGAAGACCCCGACGTCATTCTCGTAGGCGAGTTGCGCGACGCCGAGACCATCTCGATGGCAATGACGGCGGCGGAGACGGGCCACCTCGTTCTCGGCACGCTTCACACGACGAGTGCGGTCAAAACGATCGATCGCATCATCGATGCCCTGCCGATCGAGGAGCGGGAGCAGACCAAGAGCTTCCTTGCACAGAGTCTGCTCGCCGTCGTGACCCAGGTGCTGGTCAAGACGCCGGATGCCCGTGGGCGCAAAGCCATCTGCGAAGTCCTGATGATGACCAAGGCCATCGCGAAACTCGTCCAGACGGAACAGACTCATCAGATCCCGAGTCAGTTGCAGATGGGGCGTGATCTCGGCATGCAGCTGCTCGACCAGGCGCTGCTCGCGGCGATCAGTGCGCGTGAGATTGACCCAGACGACGCTTATTCATACGCAATGGACAAGCGTCCCTTCCAGAAGTACGTCACCGACACCAGCATGCTTCCCAAGGCCGAATTGCCCGCGGCATCATCGTCACCGGCCTCGGCCGCCTGAGGCGAAGCAGCGGATGGCGACGATCGACGCGTTTCTGCTCGAAGTGCTGGAGAAGCGCGGCTCGGATCTGCACTTCATCGCGGGCGACCCGGCGCGCATCCGGCAATACGGCGATCTGCAGGCGCTCAAGCCCGAGAAGCTCGCCCAGGATTTCGTCAAGCAGGCGCTCTACGAGATCATGCCGAAGACCGCACTCGACCGCTTCGAGGCGAAGGATGGCGCGGACTTCGCGTACACGATTCCCGAGCGTGGACGCTTCCGCGTCAATGTCATGCGCCAACTGAACGGCATGGGCGCCGTGTTCCGGGCCATCCCCTCCAAGGCGCTGACCATGGATGAGCTGAAGCTCCCGGAGGCGGTGCGTCAGCTCTGCCGCACCAACAACGGCCTCATTCTCGTCACGGGAAAGACGGGCTCCGGCAAGTCGACCACCCTCGCGGCGATGATCGACGACATCAACCTGCGGGTGAAGGGGCACATCCTCACCATCGAGGATCCCATCGAGTTCGTGCATCAGAGGAAGAGCTGCCTCATCAGCCAGCGCGAGATCGGCGTACACGCACCCAGCTTCTCCGCGGCACTGCACTCAGCCCTGCGTGAGGATCCGGACGCCATCCTGGTAGGTGAGTTGCGCGATCTGGAAACCATGAGCATTGCGGTCACCGCCGCGGAAATGGGCATTCTCGTCATGGGGACGCTGCACACGAACGGTGCCGCGCAGACCGTGGACCGCATGGTGAATGTCTTCCCGTCCGACAAGCAGTCACACGTACGCACGATGCTTTCGACGTCATTGCGCGGCGTCATCTCGCAGCAGCTGCTGCAGCGCGCAGACAAGCAGGGCCGCGTGGCAGCCCTCGAGATCCTCATCAACACGCCCGCCGCCGCGAACCTCATTCGCCAGGGCAAGCTCGATCAGCTCGAGAACACCATGCAGGCCGGCGGCCAGTTCGGCATGCGCACCATGGACACCGCCATCCAACAGCTGCTCGATCAGCGGCAGATCACCGGCAAGGAGGCCTACAAAAAGGCGATCAACAAAGGAAAGTTCGAGCTGGTCAAGGACATCGGCTAGCCCGAGCCGCCTTCCCCCGGGCAGGCTGCCGCGGCTCCCGCGGTCCTGTAAACTCCCGGAATGGCCGAGAAATTCTTCGTCACGACGGCGCTTCCGTACGCCAATGGCCCGTTCCACATCGGGCACATCATGGAGTACATCCAGGCGGACATCTGGGTGCGCTTTCAGCGCATGCAGGGGCATCAGGTGCATTTCGTCGGAGCCGATGACGCCCATGGGGCACCCATCATGCTCAAGGCGGAGGCGGAGAAGATCAGCCCGCAGGAGCTGGTGCGGCGGATTGCGGCCGGACGTCCGAGATATCTGCAGGGCTTTCACCTCAGCTTCGATCACTGGCACTCGACCGATTCACCCGAAAACGTCGCGCTGTCGCAGGACATCTATCGGCGGCTGAAGGCGGCCGGACTCATCGACTCGAGGCCGGTCGAGCAGTTTTACGACCCCGTCAAGGGAATGTTCCTCGCCGACCGCTACATCAAGGGCGAGTGTCCCAACTGCCACTCCAAGGACCAGTATGGAGATGCCTGCGAGGTCTGCGGAACCGTGTACGCGCCGACGGAGCTCATCGAGCCCTACTCGGCGCTCACGGGCGCGAAGCCCGTTCTCAGAACCTCCGATCACCTGTTCTTCAGGCTCTCCGACCCGCGCTGCGTCGATTTCCTGAACGGCTGGACGACGGCGCCGGGCCGGCTGCAACCGCAGGTCCTCAACAAGGCGCACGAGTGGCTGTCAGGCCAAGGCGAGGACAAGGGCAATCAGGCGCTCGGGGACTGGGACATCTCGCGCGACGCGCCCTACTTCGGCATTCCGATTCCTGACGTCCCCGGCAAGTACTTCTACGTCTGGCTGGATGCGCCGATCGGCTACCTCGCCGCGCTGCAGAGCTACTTCGCGAGCGGCAAGGCCAGGGCGAACGGCGAGCCGCGCAGCTTCGAGGAGTTCCTCAGCGCGCCCGATACCCGGCAGATCCATTTCATCGGCAAGGACATCATCTATTTCCATACGCTCTTCTGGCCGGCGATGCTGAAGTTCGCGGGGCCGCCCTACAAGGTCCCCGATCACGTCTATGTCCACGGCTTCATCACCGTCTCCGGCGAGAAGATGTCGAAATCGCGCGGCACGGGCATCAGTCCCCTGCGCTACCTCGACATCGGCATGAATCCCGAGTGGCTGCGGTACTACATCGCTGCCAAGCTCAACGCCAATGTCGAGGACCTCGATTTCAATCCCGACGACTTCGTGGCACGCGTCAACAGCGACCTCGTGGGCAAGTACGTCAACATCGCGAGCCGCGCCGCCAACTTCATCACGCGGCAGTTCAGCGGCGCCCTCGAGTACGGCGGCGGCACGGACGCGCTGCAGCAACAGGCCCGGGAGATCGCCGGACAGGTGCGGGCGAGCTACGAGGCTCGCGAATTCGGCAAGGCGATGCGGGAAATCATGGCGGTGGCCGATCGTATCAATCAGGACTTCGACGGCCGCCAGCCCTGGGCGCTCGCCAAGGAGCCCGCAAAGCGCGCCGAGCTGCAGGACATCTGCTCGCGCACGCTGTATGGTTTCAAGCTGCTCAGCGTCCTGCTGGCGCCCGTGCTGCCGGCCGTCAGCGCCCGGGTTGCCCATGACCTCTTTGGTCTCGACCGTGCGTTTCGCTGGTCGGACGCACTGGAGCCGCCGACCCGTATCAATCCCTACCAACATCTCATGACCCGCGCCGACCCGAAACAGCTCGATGCGCTCTTCGAGGTGGAGAGTCAGCCAGTGCCGGCCGCGAAGAGCGCCGCCGCCAGCCCGTCGGCCCAGGAGGGCGCAGCACCCCTCACGATCTCCATCGACGAGTTCAAGAGGCTCGAACTGCGCGTCGCGCGAATCGTCCTCGCGGAGCAGATCGCAGGCTCCGACAAGCTCCTCAAGCTCACTCTCGACCTCGGAAGCGAGCAGCGCACGGTCTTCGCCGGCATCAAGTCCGCCTATGACCCGGCAGCGCTCACGGGCCGCCTCACCATCATGGTGGCGAATCTCGCCCCGCGAAAGATGAAATTCGGCGTCTCGGAGGGCATGGTGCTCGCCGCCAGCGACGAGTCCGGTGGTCCTTATCTGCTCTCGCCCGACAGCGGGGCCAAACCGGGGATGCGGGTGAGCTGAGGCGCCACATGGCGAGCGCCGACGACATCGATGTGCTGCTGCCGCAGACCCAATGCACGCGCTGCGGCTATCCGGGATGCCGTCCGTATGCAGAGGCGATCGCCCACGGCGAGGCCGAGATCAATCAGTGCCCACCGGGCGGCGCGGCCACGATCGCGAGGCTCGCCACGTTGCTGCGCCGGCAGCCCCTGCCGCTCAATCCAACGAATGGCGTGGAAGGCCCGCCGCTCGTTGCCCGGATAGACGAGGCAACCTGCATCGGCTGCGCCAAATGCCTGCCGCCGTGCCCTGTCGATGCGATCATCGGAGCCCGCAAGCAAATGCATACGGTGCTCCTCGAGCTTTGCAACGGCTGCGAGCTCTGCATCGCGCCCTGCCCCGTGGATTGCATCACGATGATTCCGCGCACATCGCTCCCGACTGCGCCCGCAGCCCCCGAAGCCGAGGCGAATCGGCTGCGTTTCCTCGCCCACAATGAGCGCACCGCTCGCCGCGCGTGCGAGCGCGACGCTCTTCTCGCCTCCCGCAAACAGATGGCCACTCCGAGCAGCTCCCCGCGAGAGATCTGAGGTCAAATCGTGCACCCCGCCACCCGCCGCGCCATCTTCCGCCGCCTCGCCGCCGCCAACCCCGAGCCGAAGACCGAGCTCGAGCACTCGAGCCCCTTCGAGCTGCTGGTCGCCGTCATGCTCTCCGCCCACACGACCGACAAGAGCGTCAATGCCGCAACCCGCAAGCTCTTCCCCATCGCCAACACCCCCGAAGCCATCCTGGCCCTCGGTGAAGAAGGCGTGAAGCCGTACCTCAAGACCGTGGGCCTCTACAACGCCAAGTCCAGGAACCTGATCGGCCTCTGCCGGATGCTGGTGGAGCTTCACGGCGGCAAGGTCCCCGCCAACCGCGAGTCGCTCGAAGCGCTCCCGGGCGTCGGCCGCAAGACCGCCAACGTCGTGCTCAACATCATCTTCGGTGAGACCGAGATATCCGTCGATACCCACAGCTTCCGCGTCGCCAACCGCACCGGCCTCGCCCCGGGCAAAACCCCTCGCGTCGTCGAGGACGCGCTCACCGAGAGCACCCCCGAGGAATTCAAGCGCAACGCCCACCACTGGCTGATCCTGCACGGCCGCTACGTCTGCACCGCCCGCCTCCCCGCCTGCCCGAAGTGCATCATCAAAGATCTCTGCGAATACCCCTACAAGACCGCACCCAAGGCGGCGCAGGAAGGAAAGCTGCCCTTGGGCCCTGCCGCGCGAGAAAGTTTCCTAGTCAACAATCGGGGCGGAAGCTCACCACGCTCCCGGAAGAGCCCTTCGCGGTCGATCCCCAGGGCCCGCAAGCCTCCCAAGGCCATGGCCGACTAGCAATGCCCCTCTTTGCCAGCCAGAACCGCGAGCAACTGCGCCGGATGTATCTCGACTCCTGGCGCAAATACACCTCTAAACAACCCCTGGAGCCGCTGGAAGCTCAGGTCGCCGCCGTGATCGCCGAGCACCCCGAGTACGTCACGCTGCTCGAGTCCGGCCCGGAAGCGCTCGCCACCGACTACATTCCCGAAGGCGGCCGCGAAAACCCCTTCCTGCACATGGGCCTGCACCTCGCCATCCGCGAGCAGGTCGCCACCGACCGCCCCGCCGGCATCACTCAGATCCACCGTGGACTCTCGAAGCGCTTGGGCACCCCGCACATCGCCGAGCACGCCATGTTGGAGGTATTGGCCGAGACCATGTGGGAAGCCCAGCGCTCCGGCCGCGCCCCTGACGAGCAGCGATATCTGGAGCGCTTACTGGCTCTGTGATGGCGCGGAAGCAGCCGCCAGCGCCGCCTCGAGCCCCTCACCCGGCATGGCCCTGAGCGCCGCCAACTGCTCGCGGCCCCATTGCCTCGCGATGCGCCCATCGAGAAGCAGCACGGCGCGGTCCGAGTAGCGCTCCACGACATCCAGAGCGTGCGTGGCGAGCAGCACCCCACACCGGCCTGCCGATACGCGCTCGCGCAGATGCCGCTTCAACACCAGCGCGCTGGCGGGATCCAGCCCGTTGAACGCCTCATCCAGCACCACGAGGGCCGGCTCGCCGAGAAGGGCCAGCAGCACCGCCAGCTTCTGTCGGGTGCCGAGCGAATAGGAGCCGACAAATCGGTCGAGCATCGCCGTGAAGGCGAACGCCTCGGCCAGCTCCAACACACCGGCATCAACCGTGCCGAGACCCTTCGCGGCCGCATACACCTCCAGGCACTGTCGCCCGGTCAGGAGGCCCGGCAGCCGCTCCGGCGCGCAGCCGAAGCCGAGCTGCCCCTTGGCTCCGAGCGCATCCTGCCGCAACGAGCGGCCGCATATGGAGATGCTGCCGGCCGACGGAACCAACATCCCGGCAATGCAATGCAGCAGCGTAGTCTTGCCGCTCGCGTTGGGACCCAGGAGCGCGAGCCATTCGCCGCGGGATAATTCGAGATCGACGCCCGAGAGCACGATCAGCTTGTCATAGCCGGCATGGAGGCTCACGACCTGAAGTACCGGTGACCGTTGGTCGCCGTTTTGCACCGGCTCCGTCATGGGCTCACGTTTTCCTTCGCTCGATGCCCCGGCGGGCGGCGCCGAGGCCTGTCTGATGAGCAGCCCAGAGGCAAGCGGCGGCAGCGGTAAAGCAGGAGGCCGCAAGGAATGCGACGGCAGCCTTCACTCCGGTGCGAAGCACCTGACTGTAATCCACGGCGCAGGCGAGAAGAATCACCACAGTGAGCACGGCCGCCTGTTTCAGTGCGACGCGCCAAACGAATGCGCTGACGAACGTCCACGAGCGGATCGGAGTGGGCGCGAGCCAGCGCGCCGCCTGACCGGCCGTTGCGACGGCCGCTGCCGAGAGCGCGAGAAGCGTCACGAGCGTCATGCAGCCCGCGGCCACCGCAATCGCAACCTGCCCCGGCACGTCGTGGAGCCCTGCGGGAATGGAAAGCAACACGAGCAACACGACACGCGATGTCATCTTCGGCCTGCCGAAGAAGCGTCCCCTCGCCAGAGGCCAGTAGGAAAGGGGCGCCAGGGAAGGCGCACTCGCCCAGTTCCGCCGCGCGCGCCGCACGCCCGCATAATGCCAGCCGGGAGAGCCTGTAGCCGACCGACCGACCAATCGCAGGCCGCCCAGTGTGCCGGCCACTGTACCAATCGCTGTGATGAGAACGAGCCGCGATGCGGCCGGCGCCGTCATCCGGCCGACCGCCGCGGCGAGTCCTACGAACACGGCGGCTGCCAGAAATTGCGCGGCGGTCCCTGAGGCCAGCCGCAGGAGCGAGGAGCTCGTGGCGGGCAGGGCCGACAGCCAGGAGCTGACCGCATCCGCCTGGATGCGCGCCTGGCGGTGGACCGCGGAGAGACCGAAGAGACCCGCGCTGATGGCGAACGTGATGACCGGATTGCCGGCGAGCCACTCGAGCATCGGCCCGGTCGGCGGCGCCGCCAGCAATCCGACGAGGAGCGTCAGAGCGAGCGCCGCGACGGTGAGAACCCGCGCACGCCTGAGTTGATAGGTGTTTCGCCACCGCAGCAGCGCTGCCGCCACGTATGGCCGGCGGGCGAGCCGTCGCGGTAGGCCTGTTGGAAGTGGGCTTGCCTGCGGCACTTCCATCCGGGGCCGCCGTTGCTACTTCTTCCGCGCCGGAATGTAGAGATCGGTCAGCGTGCCTTCGACCGCATCGGCAGCTCCCGCCATGGTCTCCGAGAGAGTCGGATGGGGATGCACCGTCAGGCCGATGTCGGCCGCATCGCAGCCGTTCTCGATGGCGAGCGCCATCTCGCTGATGAGCTCGCCCGCATGGGTGCCCACGATGCCCGCGCCGAGTAAACGGCGGCTCTCCGGATCGAAGAGGAGCTTGGTCATTCCCTCTTCGCGCCCGAGCGAGAGGGAGCGGCCGCTGGCCACCCAGGGGAAGGTGCCCTTCTCCAGGGCAATACCCTTCGCCTTGGCCTCGATCTCGGTGAGGCCTACCCAGGCCACCTCCGGATCCGTGTAGGCGACGGAGGGAATTGCGCGCACATCGAACGCGCTACGGTGTCCCGCGGCAACTTCCGCAGCAACCTTCGCCTCGTGCATCGCCTTGTGCGCGAGCATCGGCGGGCCGGCGATATCCCCGATCGCAAAGATATGCGGCACGTTGGTGCGCAGCTGCTTGTCGACCGGGATGAAGCCCCGATCCGACACCTCGACGCCGGCGGCCTCGGCGCCGATCATCTTGCCGTTCGGCGAGCGGCCCACCGCCACGAGCACGCGCCCGAAAACCTGCGGCGCCGGCGCCTTCTCGCCCTCGAAGGTTACGCGCAATCCTTCGGTGAGCGGCTCGATCTTCGTCACCCGCGTACCGAGCAGGATCTGCTCATAGCGGGAGCGGATGCGCCGCTCGAGCGGACGGACGAGGTCCGGGTCGCACCCCGGCATGAGCTGCGATGTCAGCTCCACGACACTCACCCGGCTGCCGAGCGCATCGTAGACGCAGGCCATCTCGAGCCCGATGATGCCGCCGCCGATCACGAGCATGCCGCCGGAGAACTCCGGCAGCTCCAAGGCATCGGTCGAGTCGATGATGCGCGGGTCGGCCGGCACTCCCGGCAGCCGGATCGCTTCCGAGCCGGCTGCGATGATGCACTGCTCGAAGCGGATGCGCTCCGAGCCGCTGTTGCTCATCACCTCGATCACGTTGGAGCTCACGAAACGCCCGGCGCCCTGCACCACCTCCACCTTGCGCTGCTTGGCGAGCGTACGCAGGCCTCCGGTGAGCTTCTTGACGACCGAACCCTTCCAGGCGCGCAGCTTTTCGAGATTGATCTCCGGCGCACCGAAGGCGATACCGCGGCTGCCCATCTCCTCGGCATCCTCGATGACCTTCGCGGCATGTAACAGCGCCTTCGAGGGAATGCAGCCGACATTGAGGCAAACGCCGCCGAGCATCGGCCATCGCTCGACGAGCGTGACCTGCATGCCGAGATCCGCGGCACGGAAAGCGGCCGTATAGCCGCCCGGCCCCGAGCCGAGTACGAGGAGCTGCGTCGAGCGGTTGAAGTCGGCCTGCTCTTCTTGCGGCTTCGACAGGTCGGGAGCGGGCATGCGTACCGTATCGCCGCTCGAGTCCGCCTTCGTGCCCGAGTCTGCCTTCGTGCCCGCGGGTGCGGCTGATCCGTTGCCGCCAGCGTCTGCGGATGTTGCTGGGACGTCGGCGTCCTTGGCAGTGCCGGCTGCTTGCGAGTTGGTCTCGACCCGTGCGATGAGGGAGCCCTTGGAGACCTTGTCGCCGCGCTTCAGGAGCACCTCGGCGACCTTGCCCGCGGAAGTCGCAGGAACATCCATGGACGCC
This sequence comes from Steroidobacteraceae bacterium, assembly GCA_036273735.1. Lineage (GTDB taxonomy): Bacteria > Pseudomonadota > Gammaproteobacteria > Steroidobacterales > Steroidobacteraceae > 13-2-20CM-66-19. The sequence goes on from DASUHA010000128.1 coordinate 30,078, forward strand.
TTGTCCGTCTCCAGGGTGACCAGCGGCGCATCGACCTCGATCGTATCGCCGGCCTTCACCAGTACATCGACGACCGAGACGTCGTTGAAATTCCCGAGATCCGGAACGACCAGATCGACTCGGCTCACGGGACGGCCTCGATCAGCGCATGCGGCTCCGCCAGCGCCTTGGCGAGGAAGGTCGTGAAGCGGACCGCGGTCGCGCCATCGATGACCCGGTGGTCATAGGAGAGCGACAGGGGCAACGTCAGGCGCGGCACGAACTTCCCATCCTGATACACCGGTTTCATCGTCGAGCGCGAGACCCCGAGGATTGCGACCTCGGGCGCGTTGATGATCGGTGTGAATGCAGTCCCGCCGATACCCCCCAGGCTCGAGATCGTGAAGCAGCCACCCTGCATCTGCGCGGCCGTGAGCTTGCCTGCGCGCGCCGCCTCGGAGAGCTCGCCGAGCTGGCGGGCGACCTGGTAGATATCCTTGCGGTCGGCATCGCGCACCACAGGCACCATGAGGCCATTGGGCGTGTCGGCAGCGAAGCCGACATGAACGTACTTCTTCAGGACGAGGTTGGCGCCCGTGGGATCGAGCGAGGCGTTGAATTGCGGAAATGCCTGTAGCGCCTTCACGCAGGCGCGCACGATGAACGCGAGCGGCGTGAGCTTGATGCCACGCTCCGAGGCCGCGTCCTTGAGCTTTCCGCGCAATGCCTCGAGCTCGGTGATGTCCGCCTCGTCGAACTGCGTGACGTGCGGGATGTTGACCCAGCTTGCATGCAGCCGCGGGCCGGAAATGCGCTGAATGCGCGCCAGCGGCTGGGTCTCGATGGGACCGAATGCGGCGAAGTCTACCGTCGGAACTGCGGGCAGCGTGCCACCACCGGGCTTTGCTCCGGCTCCACCCGATGCCGCACCAGGCGCCGTCAGGAAGCTCTTGACGAAGGCCTTGACGTCATCGTGCGTGATCCGGTCCTTGAAGCCATGACCGGTGACGCGTGTCAGGTCGACACCGAGCTCGCGTGCGAACTTGCGCACGCTCGGCCCCGCATGCGCCCGAGAGAAGCCCGGCTCGTTGATGGGAGGCAGATCGGTGCGCAACGGCGCAGGACTTTCCGCAACCGCATCGGCGGCCGGTTGCCGCGGCGCGGACACAGGTGTCGCCACCCGGGCCGGCTGCTGGGGCGGGGCCGCAGGGGAGGCTGTCTTTGCCGCAGTGCCCGCCTGCCCTGCCGATTGCGGCGCAGATTTCGCGGAGGTCGCAGGCGCATCATCCTTCGCATCTGCAGTCTGCGCGGGCGTGTCTGATGCAGGTGCCTGCGCCGGCTCCGCGGCCTGCGCGCCGTCGCCGGCGGACCTGACTGTGGCGATCAGATCGCCTGCGTTGACCTTGCCACCCTTCTCGACATGGACTTTCTCGATGACACCGCTGGCCGTCGAAGGCACATCCATGGTCGCCTTCTCGGTCTCGAGGGTGACGAGCGGCGCCTCCGGCTCGACGCTCTCGCCCGGCTTGACCAGCACGTCGATGACGGCGACATCTTTGAAGTTGCCCATGTCGGGCACACGCACTTCGAGGAGGCGAGCTGCCGCGTTCATGGCAATGGTGCCTTCAGACTTTCCAGGGAACGGGCTTCGCCGGATCGATGCCGACGGCCTTCATCGCCGCGGTGACCGCGGAGGCCTCGAGCTTGCCCTCATCGGCGAGGGCTTTCAGGGCAGCGACGGTGATGTAGTGACGGTCGACCTCGAAATGGCGGCGCAGCGCCGCGCGCGAGTCGGAGCGGCCGAAGCCGTCGGTGCCGAGGCTGACATAGCGGCCCGGAACCCACTGGCGGATCTGATCGGGTACGGTGCGCAGATAGTCGGTCGCGGCTACGAACGGCCCCTGTGCATCCTTCAGACACTGCTGCACATAGGGTGCGCGCGCCCTCTCACCGGCATGCAACAGGTTCCAACGCTCACATTCGAGCGCCTCGCGGCGCAGCTCGCTGAAGCTCGTCACGGAGAAGACATCGGCGCGCACGCCGTAGTCGGCCTCGAGGATCTTTGCGGCCTCGAGGCACTCGCGCAGGATCGTCCCCGAGCCGAGGAGCGTGGTGCGCAGTTTCCCCTTGCCGCCTGCGCGCAGGAGATAGGCGCCCTTGAGAATCCCCGCTTCGCTCCCCTTCGGCAGCGCCGGCTGCGGGTAGTTCTCGTTCATGACGGTGATGTAGTAGAAGATGCTCTCCTGCTCCACGTACATGCGCCGCATGCCGTCCTGAATGATGACGGCGAGCTCGTAGGCGTAGGCGGGGTCATACGCCACGCAGTTCGGTACGGTGGTCGCAACGAGTTGGCTGTGGCCGTCCTGGTGCTGCAGCCCCTCGCCGGCGAGGGTCGTGCGACCCGCGGTAGCGCCGAGGAGAAAGCCGCGCGCCTGGATGTCGCCCGCCGCCCAGATGAAATCGCCGACCCGCTGGAAACCGAACATCGAGTAGAAGATGTAGAACGGCACCATGCTCGTGGCATGGTTGCTGTAAGCGGTCGCGGCGGCGATCCACGAGCAGAGCGAGCCCGCCTCGTTGATGCCCTCCTCGATCATCTGACCCTTCTTGTCCTCGCGGTAGGACATCAGGGTCTCGGCGTCCTGCGGCGTGTAGAGCTGACCGACCGAGGAGTAGATGCCGATCTGGCGAAAGAGCCCTTCCATCCCGAAGGTGCGGGCCTCATCCGGCACGATGGGCACGATGTATTTGCCGATGGCCTTGTCCTTGAGGAGCGTCGTCAACACACGGACGAACGCCATGGTCGTCGAGATCTCACGCTCTCCGGTACCCTCGAGCACGGCCGAGAACGCCTCGAGCGGCGGCACGGTGATCGGCGGCGCCTGCTTGCGCCGCGCCGGCAGGTAGCCGCCCAAGGTCTTGCGGCGCTCGTGCAGGTAGCGGCTCTCCTCCGAGTCCGGCGCGGGCTGGCGGAAGGGGAGCTTGGCGATCTCCTCGTCCGGGACCGGGATGTGGAACCGGTCGCGGAAGGCGCGCAGATCGTCTTCCGACAGCTTCTTCTGCTGGTGCGCAACCATCTGGCCCTCACCGCCCTTGCCGAGGCCGAAGCCCTTGACGGTCTTGGCGAGGATGACAGTGGGCTGTCCCTTGTGGCTCATGGCTGCTGCGTAGGCGGCATACACCTTGCGCGGATCGTGGCCGCCGCGATTGAGCCGCCAGATCTCCTCATCCGACATGTTGGCGACCATCGCCTTGAGCTCCGGGTACTTCCCGAAGAAGTGCTCGCGGGTATAGGCGCCGCCCTTGGCTTTGAAGTTCTGGTACTCGCCGTCGACACATTCCTCCATGACGCGCCGCAGCAGGCCCTGGTTGTCGCGGGCGAGGAGCGGATCCCAACGCGAGCCCCACAACACCTTGATGACGTTCCAGCCGGCGCCGAGGAAGGCGGCCTCGAGCTCCTGGATGATCTTGCCGTTGCCGCGCACCGGGCCATCGAGGCGCTGCAGGTTACAGTTGATTACGAAGATGAGATTGTCGAGGCCTTCACGCACCGGCATGGTGAGAGCGCCCATCGACTCCGGCTCGTCCATCTCACCATCGCCGAGGAACGCCCAGACCTTGCGGTCGGATGGCTTCGCGAGACCCCGGTGCTCCAGGTAGCGGATGAAGCGCGCCTGGAAGATCGCCATCATGGGGCCCAGGCCCATGGAGACCGTCGGAAACTGCCAGAAATCCGGCATCAGCCAGGGATGCGGATACGAGGAGAGGCCCTGCCCGGGGCCGCCGGCCTCCTGGCGGAAATGATGAAGCTGACTCTCGGTGAGCCGCCCCTCGAGGTAGGCACGCGCGTAGATGCCCGGCGATGAGTGTCCCTGGACGAAGACGAGATCGCCGGGATGCTCCGCGGAAGGCGCGCGCCAGAAGTGGTTGAAACCGACTTCGTAGAGCGTCGCCGAGGAGGCGTAGCTCGAGAGATGCCCGCCGTACTCCGAGGAGATGCGGTTGGCCTGCACCACCATCGCCATCGCATTCCAGCGGATGTAGGCCTCGATCCGCCGCTCGAGCGCGCGGTTGCCGGGATACTGCGGCTCGCGCCCGGTGGGAATGCTGTTGACGTAAGCCGTGTTCGCCTTGAACGGCAGATACGCGCCGCTGCGGCGCGTATAGTCGATCAGACGCTCGAGGAGGAAGTGGGCGCGCTGCGGACCGTGGGTCTTCAGCACCGAGTCGATCGACTCGAGCCATTCCTGAGTTTCAACGGGGTCGAGATCTTCCAGCTTCGGAGGTTCGGTCATTCGAGCTAATGGAGTAGGATGCGCCGGCAGCTTCCCCTACACGCGAAAGTCGCCTGTCTAATGAGCCGCGCAATGATCCGGGTTTCACTCCCGATGGTCAAGCAAGCCCCGGAGCGGAGCACGAGGCGCGGCCGCCGCGGCTTGACGCTGCTGCCGCCCTCTGGCGGACCGCGGATCGTGCGCTCACGTGGCGGCGAGGTCGACGTGCTGCTCGTGGTCGTGCCCGAAGCCGCCGCTCCCGAAACCTTTGCCAGGCTGCCGGAGAGCCTGCGCTGGCGCGATCTCTTGGCGCGCGAGCAGCCGCGCGCGGGAGCCGTGCGCAGCTCCTCGCTCGCCAATCGCCGCCAGACGCTCGCCGTGCTCGGCTTCCTGCGAGCCGAGGCGAGCGCCTTCGAGCGGCTCGCGCTCGCCGGCCGGATGATCAAGGAGGCCGCAAGTCGCGGCCCCGAGACGATTGGCCTCGCCACGGCAGGTTTCCCTGCGCAAGGACGCGGCCCGGCGGCCGCTCAGGCATCGCTCGAGGCGCTGCTCGCCGCTACCCTGGCACAAGCGTTCTCGCTGCCGAGCTACCGGGCGCCCTCTCCCGAGGCGCGGCACATCACGCGCATCGAGGTGCCTCGCGATATCGAGCTCGATACGCGGTATGCGGCGACCTGCGCCGAAGGCACCAACCTCGCCCGTTGGCTCACGGCTCTGCCGCCCAACATTCTCGATTCGCGCGGCTACCGCACGGCGCTGACCCAACTCTCGCGCCGCCATGGGCTCGAGATGACCTGGCTCGGCGAGGCGGCGCTGCGCCGTGCGGGAGCCAACGCGTTCCTGGCGGTCGCCGCCGGCAACCCGAGCCCGGTCGCCGGCATCGCGCATTTGAAGTATCGCCCCGGCCGCCGCCGCGGCGGCTCGCCGGACCTCGCGCTCATCGGCAAGGGCATTCTGTTCGATACGGGGGGCATCAACCTGAAGCCGCACCGGTCGATGCTCGACATGCATACCGACATGGGCGGCAGCGCCGTGGCGCTCGCAACGCTCGTTGCGCTCGCGCAGTTGCGCGCGCCGATCGCGGCTGACGCGTGGCTCGCGATCACCGAGAACCACATCGGCCCGCAGGCCTATCGTCCGCAGGAGGTCGTGCGCGCCGCCAATGGCGTCACCATCCAGGTGATTCACACGGACGCCGAGGGCCGCATGGTGTTGGCCGATACCTTGGCGCTCGCTGCGCGCACGAAGCCGCGCCTCATGCTCGACTTCGCGACGCTCACCGGCGCGTGCGTGTATTCGCTGACGGAGCGCATGAGCGGCGTCTTCACCAATCGCCCGGCGCTCTCATCCGTGCTCCTCGAGGCCGGCCACGCGAGCGGCGAGCGCGTCTGGACGTTCCCGTTCGATGCCGATTTCGATTCCGATCTCGAGAGCAAGGTGGCCGACATCGTGCAATGCACGACAGAGGGCAAGGGCGATCACATCCTCGCGGCACGGTTCCTGAGTCGCTTCGTTCCCGAGGACATCCCGTGGGCGCACGTCGACCTGTCTTCGGCGACGCGCACCGGCGGGCTGGGACATATCAACACGGAGATCACCGGCTTCGGCGTGCGCTATGCGCTCGAGCTGATCCTGCGCCAGCGGATCCTCGATGGACTGGGAGCCGGCGAGTGACCACGATCACGCTGCGCCGTCCGGATGATCTGCACCTGCATCTGCGGGACGGTGAGGCGATGCGCTCGGTGTTGCCGTTCACGGCAGCTCGCTTCGCGCGTGCGCTCATCATGCCGAACCTCCGGCCAGCGGTGATCACGACGGAGCAGGCGCAGGCCTATCGGCAACGAATTCTGCACTCCCTCCCCGACGGACTGACATTCGAGCCCCTGATGACGCTCTACCTCACGGATCGAACCGATCCAGCGGAGGTCGACCGCGCCAGGGCAAGCGGCTGCATCGTGGGGTTCAAGCTCTACCCGGCAGGGGCAACCACCCATTCGGACGCCGGCGTGACCGACATCCATCGGATAGAGCGCGTCCTCGCCCGAATGGAGGAGCAAGACGTCGTCCTCGAGGTGCATGGAGAAGTTACCGATCCCGAGATCGACGTATTCGATCGGGAAGAGCGCTTCATCGACACCGTGCTCGCACCTCTCGCGGCACGATTTCCACGCTTGCGCATCGTCTTCGAGCACATCACGACACGCGCGGCCGCGCAATTCGTGCTGGGCGCGCGCAGCGGCGTTGCCGCGACCATCACGCCGCAACATCTGCTCATGAATCGCAACGCGCTCTTCACGGGCGGCTTCCGGCCGCATCACTACTGTCTGCCCGTGCTGAAATCTCAGCCTGATCGCGAGGCGCTGCTCGCGGCCGTGGCAAGCGGGGATCCGCGCTTCTTCCTCGGCACCGACAGCGCGCCGCACGCGCGCGGGGCCAAGGAAGCCGCCTGTGGCTGCGCCGGTATCTTCTCCGCGCACGGCGCAATCGAGCTGTACGCGGAAGCGTTCGAGGCCGCCGGTGCCCTCGAGCGCCTGGAAGGCTTCGCCTCCGAGCACGGGGCCGATTTCTACCGCCTCCCCCGTAACACGGGCCGCATCACGCTCACCAAAGCGCCTTGGGAGGTACCGCGCGCCTACCCGTTCGGCCCCGATGAGGTGGTGCCGCTGCGCGCCGGCGAGCACATCGGCTGGCGCCTCGCTGAGGGGCAATGGCCGCGGTGAGCGAGCCTCCGGGCACGGGCACTGAGGCGGAACCGACGGGCGCCATCGCGCCGGCTGCCGGCGCAGCGCTCATGTCGCGGCGGTTCCGCGGCTACCTGCCCGTGGTGGTGGATATCGAGAGCGGCGGCTTCAATGCGGACACCGATGCGCTGCTCGAGATCGCCGCGGTGCTCATCGACATGGGCGGCGATGGCGTGTTGAATCGCGGCGCAACCCACAGCTTCCATGTCCGGCCCTTCGAGGGCGCGAGGCTGGATCCCGCCTCGCTCTCGGTCACCGGCATCGACCCGTTTCATCCGCTGCGCCCGGCATTACCGGAGCGGGATGCCCTGCAGCGGATATTTCGCGAGATCCGTCATGCGCTACGCGCTTACGGCTGCCGCCGCGCCATTCTCGTCGGGCACAACGCCGCTTTCGACATCGGCTTTCTCAACGCGGCGGTGAAGCGGACGGACGTGAAACGCAACCCGTTCCATCCATTCTCCTGCTTCGATACGGCCACGCTCGCCGGGGCGGCGCTCGGGCAGACGGTGCTGGCGAAAGCGGTGACCGTCGCCGGCCTGTCGTGGGATTCGAGCTCCGCACACTCAGCGGTCTATGACGCGGAGCGTACGGCGGACCTCTTCTGCCTGATCTGCAATCGCTTCCGTGACAGCTTTCTCGACGCCGAGGCGCGCGCACGGGCGCTCGGCTGGCTCACCGAGCCATCGGCCGAAGCCGAGAGTGACGCGCCGCCCGCTACTTGACCGCGCCCGCTCCGGAGAGAAGGGTCTTCAGCTCGCCGCTCTGATACATCTGGAGCGCGATGTCACAGCCGCCGACCAGCTCGCCGTTGACGTAGAGCTGCGGGTAGGTCGGCCAGTTGGAATAGCGCTTGAGCGCCTCGCGCATCTCCGGCTCCTCGAAGATGTTGACGTGCTTGAACTCCGCGCCGATGGCGCGCAGGGCCGCCACGGTCTGTGCGGAGAAGCCGCACTGCGGGAAATCCGGCGTGCCCTTCATGAACAGCACCACCGGGCTCGAGCCGAGCTCGGCCTTGATTCTCTCGACCACATCCATCTGACAACCTCATTACGGCCTTCGGCCGGACTGCTACGGGGTCGAAGCGACCCCGAACATATGGCGGCGCCAACGGCGCCGATCACGGAACTCCACCGCCCTGCGCAAGCTCGCGTCGTTTCCTGAGCTCGGCGACCACCCGCCACTGCTCGGCGGCGCTCATCGACGTCCAGCGGCCGATCTCATCGGCGGTTCGCAGGCACCCGATGCAGTACCCCTGCTCGTCGAGCGAGCAGATCCTGTTGCAGGGGGAGCGAGGGCGGTCCCACTCCGGGCGCGCTGGTGCTTCGGACATCCGGGGTCATTATGAGGCCGACCCGGCAATGTTCAAACCATATCAAGGCGCTGGATCCGGGCATTGCGCTGCGCAGTCCCTGCTCCGCGCAAGCCCGAGGTGACCATCCATGGCCACCCGCGCGACGCATGCGTCGCGCCCTGCCCGGCCCAGCGCTGCTTTGGCCAAGAAGCGCGGTTTTTGCCCAAAGCTCCGCCACCTACGGCGGCGGGGCACGCCCCTGATGCCTGGGCACACCCATGCTAGGCTTCAGGCATGATCCCCACTCCACAAACTCCCGTCCCCAATCTCATACCGCCGGCGGACCTGGCGGACCAAGTCGAGGCCGCCCTGCGGGAGGACATCGGCAGCGGCGACGTCACCGCGCAGCTCGTCCCGGAGGCGCAGCGTGTGCGGGGCCGGGTCGTCACCCGCGACAATGCGGTGCTCTGCGGCCGTCCCTGGGCCGAGGAGACGTTCCGCCGTCTGGACGCGGGCCTTCACCTCGCCTGGCGGGCCGCGGACGGCGATCAGGTCTTGGCGGGAGCCGTGCTCTTCGAGATCGAGGGTCGCGCGCGGCCGATCCTCACCGGGGAACGGACCGCACTCAACTTCCTGCAGCTCCTCTCCGCCACGGCCACCCAGGCGAGCCGCTTCGCGGCCGCGGTCGCCGGGACCGGCTGCACGGTTATAGACACGCGCAAGACGATTCCCGGCCTGCGCAGTGCGCAGAAGTACGCCGTGCGTTGCGGCGGCGGGCGCAACCACCGGATGGGTCTTTACGACATGGTGCTCATCAAGGAGAACCACATCGCCGCGGCGGGCTCCATCAGCGCCGCAATCGGCGCCGCGCGCCGCGTGGCCCAGGGCATCAAGGTGGAGGTCGAAGTCGAGTCACTGGCGGAGCTGCAAGAGGCGCTGCGCGCCGGGCCTGACATCGTGCTCCTCGATGACTTCAGTCTCGAGGATCTCGCCGCCGCCGTGTCCCTCAACCGCTCGCTCGGCCGGCCGGTCGCGCTCGAGGCCTCCGGCAGTGTCAGTCTCGAGACCGTGCGCGCCATCGCCGCAACCGGCATCGACTTCGTCTCTTCGGGCGGCCTAACCAAGAACGTGCGCGCGGTAGACCTCTCGATGCGTCTCGATTTCGTCTGATCAGACCGGTGCGGCTACCCCCAGCTTGCTTTCGAGATGCCGGGCGAGCTCGGCGATCGTAGGGAAATCAAAGAGCTCGGTCAGGTCGATCTGACCCGGATACCGGCGATCGATCTGCTCGTGAATCTCGATGAGCTTGAGCGAGCTCGCGCCGAGCTCGAAGAGATTGTCGTTGAGGTCCACCCGCTTGCCGCCGAGCGCCGTATCGCAGATGGTGCGGAGGTTCTCCTCGATCTCACTGCGCGAGGCGGTTTCGGGACCGCGCGCGGCCGCGCGCAGCGCCGCCAGCTCCTTGAGCTCCGCCTCGAACTCGCCGTCGACATAACTCTGCTCGAGCAGGTGGCGCTGGATCTTGCCGCTGGTCGTCTTCGGGATGCGCTTGACCGGCACGACCTCCGCGACCTCGAGCCCCGTCTGCTCGTTGATGAGCCGAGCGGCTTGGGTGGCGAGCGGCAGGAAATCCTCCATCGAGCCACGGTGCAGGATGAAGAGCATCAGCTGCTCGACCTCTTCGCCCGGGGGCCGCACGCCCGCGGCCACCACCTTGCCCAGCTCGAGTCCCGCGATACGCTGCGCGATCCCCTCGAGATCGTGCGGGTAGTAGTTCTGCCCGTTGACGAAGATGATCTCTTTCGCACGCCCGGAGACGTAGAGGTCACCCTGATGGATGAGCGCGAGATCGCCGGTGCGCAGCCATCCATCGTCAGTGAACGTCGCCGCGTTGACCTCGGGGCTCTCGAAATATCCGCGCGTGACGTTGTCACCCCTCATGTGAAGGTTTCCGATCTGCCCCTCCGGCAGCGGCCGGTCCTCATCGTCGGCGATCCGCACATGACAATAGGGGATGGCGCGGCCCTCTGAGATCAGCCGCACGGCGTCACGCGAGCCCTGGTCGATGAGCTCTACGGGGCTACCCACCCCGAGGCGATGCCGGTTGAGCGCGATGGTGCGGATGGCGGCGCCCGGAGGCGGAAAGCTCACGGCGAGAGAGGCTTCCGCGAGCCCGTATACCGGGTACATCGCATTTCGAGCCAACCGGGCAGGCTCGAGCCGGGTCAGGAAGTCCTCGCAGAGCTCGACCGAGATCGGCTCTGCGCCGTTGAAGATGAGCTTGACGCTCGAGAGGTCGAGGCCCTCGATGGGCCGGTCGCCGAGCACCTTGAGATAGTGCTTGTAGCCGAAGTTGGGTGAGCAGAGGATGCTCGCGCGGATGCGGCTCGCCAACGCCAGCCAGAGGAGCGGCCGGCGGATGAAGAGCTCCGTTGGCATGAGATGCGCGTGGATCCGGGCGTAGAACATGATGAGATGGAAGCCGATCAGCCCCATGTCGTGGGTGAGCGGCATCCAGGAAAGGCTGACGTCGTTCTGCGAGAACTGCGCGGCCTCTATCACGCCGCGCGCGTTGGCAACGATGTTGCCGTGGGTCAACACCACGCCCTTGGGCTCGCTGGTCGAGCCCGAAGAAAACTGGATGAAGGCGATGTCGTCCGGCCGTGCCTGATGAACCTGGCCGGCGCGCGAGATGTCATTCAGATCGTCGACCAGGAACGCACGGGCGCGCAGGCCCTCGAATGTGTCTGATTCATTCGCCTGGGCCGCAAACGCGCCGATCCGATCGAGCGACCGTCGCTCGGTGTAGATGAAGGGCCTTCCGAGCTTGCGGGCGATGCGCAGTAGCTTGTGCCGATGTTCATCACTGATGCCGAGGGCGACGGGCACGGGCACGATGCCACCAAGCAGGGCCGCCCAGAAGGCATCGATGAACTGCTCGTTGCTGCCGAGGAAGAGGATCAGCTTGTCGCCGCGGCGGGCACCGAGCCGCTGCAGGTGATGAAGAATGCCGAGCGCGCGGGCGTGCAGCTCCTCGAAGCTGACGTCGTGGGCATCGTGCTCGCCCTCGAGGTAAGTGACCTTTCCGGGATGGTTACGGTTGGCCTCGATGAGCTCGGTCAAAGTCGTGGGGTTCGACATCAGCGGCGTTCCAGCCTCATGTGCAAGGGATAGCGGGTACGAAGATTGATCTGCGCCTCGAGCTCGATGGGCTTGTCGGGCACGTGGACGAGCCGGAAGTGCCGTGCGATACGGTGCAGGTGCATCAGCATCTCATAGAGCGCGAAGGTCTCTCCGATGCAGTGACGCGGTCCGGCCGCAAACGGCATATAGGCAAAGCGGGGACGCTCGGCATCGTGGTCGGGCGCGAAGCGCTCCGGGAAGAAGGCGTCGGGATCCTTCCAATACCTCGGGTGGCGATGCAGCAGATAGAGCGGCAACAGGACGTTGGCGCCGGCCGGGATCTCATATCCGGAAAGCACATCGGGCTGCACCGTGCGCCGCGAGAGGAGCCAGCCAGGCGGATAGAGCCGCAGCGCTTCGTTGACCACCTGCTGTGCGTAGGCGAGCTGCTCCATCTCCGGCAGGCCCGGTGAAGGGTCGTCCGCGACGGCATCGAGCTCCGCATGCAGCCGTGCCTCGGCGTCGGGATGTTGTGACAGCAGGTACCAGGTCCAGTTGAGACCGCTCGCGGTGGTCTCGTGGCCCGCCACCACGAGGGTCAGAACCTCGTCGATGAGCTGCCGCTCGGCCATCGGTTGGCCGGTGTCCCTGTCGCGCGCGCCCATGAGCATCGCAACGTAGTCGAAATGCTCCTCGCTCTCCCGGCGGCGGCGCTCGAGGAGCGCGGCCACGAGCTTGGTGAGCGAGCGGAACTTGAAGGCAAACTGCAGGTTCCGCCCCTGCTCCTTGGTGACCACGTCGAAGGGATTGCCGCCGAGCTCGGCCGACATCCGCTCGAGGTCGCGCCCGAAGATCGCCCGCAGCACGATCTCGAGGGTGAGCGAGCTCATCTCGTCCGTGAGATTGACCGGCTCTCCCCGGCGGGCCAGGTCCTCCCAGCGGGTGAGGAGCTGCGAGTTCGCCGCGCCGATCACCTCGGCGAACCGGGTGATCACGCGGCGATGGAAGAAGGGCTGCATCATGTAGCGCTGGCGCGTCCAGAGCTCCCCCTCGCTCGTCATGAGACCCTTGCCGAGCAGGATTCCCACCCGATCGAGCCCCAGGCCCTTCGTATAGTTGCGGTGGTTCGAGACGAGTACCCGCTTGACGTCATCCGGATGATGGATGACATACGTATGGGTCTGCCGTGCCGGCACGTAGACGCGGTAGGTATCGCCGTGCAGGGCGAAGAGCTCGATCATCCGCTCCAGTGAATCGTCCGTGGAGCCGATATCGAATTGCGGCGCCGCCTCGGGCGGCTGGGCCTGCGTCGTTGCGGGTGTGCTCATGAGAGCCGGCGATTATAGTAAATTGGTCGATTGCATATGGGAGCGGTTCCAGCGTGACATCCGAGCCGGACGGCGGCCTGCGAAATACCTTTTATCGCAAGGTCACGCGCTCCGGCCGCAGCATGACGCCGGCGCGGCGGCTCCTTTACCGCCTGGCGGTGCCTCTCGGCATCGGGATCATCCGCGCCTGGTGGGCGCTCTGCCGCATCGTCGACGTCCAGGGCACGGAGCATCTCGAGCAGGCGCTCGCGAAAGCACCCTCGCTCGTACCCTGTTACTGGCATCAGCACCAGCTCTACTGTGCGAAGTTCCTGCTCGAGCAGCGCGCGCGCATGAAGGTCGGCTGGCTCATCAGCCCGTCGGTCGATGGAGAGCTCGGCGCCATGATGGTCCGGCGGATCGGTGCTCACGTCATTCGCGGCTCATCCACCCACACCGGGGCGCGTGCGCTGCGCGATTACTATCAGGCGCTCGTCAAGGAGGGCGTCTCCCCGGTCATCACGCCCGATGGCCCCAAGGGACCACGGTTCAAGTTCAAACCCGGTGCCATCCTGCTCGCGCAAATGTCCGGCCGACCGATCCTGCCCATGGCCTACGCCGCCTCGCGCGCCTGGCGCATAAAATGGGACCGGTTCGTGATACCGGTACCCTTCTCGCGGATTACCATTGCCATTGGACCGCCCCGCTACGTGCCCCGCGCGATGGATGCCGCGACGCTCGAGAGACTTCAGGCAGAGATGGAGCAGGAGCTGGGGAGGGTCTATAGATTGGCTCAAAGTCGCCTGCGGCGCTTTGAGCGGCCAGCCGAGCCACTCGAATGACCTTGCGGTCCGAGGGCGGCCTCGGCCCGCTCACGCACCTGCTTTCGACGATGGCCGAAGTCGATTGGTTCACATCTCCAGATTTCAGCTACAGATTCTGTAAAGTCGCGAAACCCTGGCCGAACAGCGCGTTAGCTTGTGTTCCTGAGCGAGTGTGCGAGAATCGTCCGTAACTCGTTAGAAGATAGCAGCCGGAAACGGTCCACAGGTTGCGTCGCGGGAACCCGCAGGGCGGCAGCCCTGGGGTAGGCTGCGGCGAACGGTCGGGGAGAGGTCACCGGTCAAAATGTCGAGTCTGCCGCCGGAAAAACCCGCGGATTTCACTGCTTCCGACATCCTTTCGGCTGATGCGTGGAGCGGCAAGACGCCGCGTCCCGCCATTGGCATCGACGTCGCCTCCACCAAGATCGCAGTCGATTTTCAGAACATGCGCAAGGAAGGCGTCGCCGAATGCCTGCGCCGCAACCTCGAGCTGCTGCGCGAGGCGAGCGGTACTGACTGCTCCTTCCTTCTGGTTCTGCGGCCGGATGAGCCGATCATCGAGGAAGTGACCTTCGCACGCGGCGCCTTCGCCCAGTGCCGTCCGGAAACCCTCCAGGGCACGAGTCTCGAGTCCTTTCCGTGGCTCAAGGGCCGCACGGATCATCTTCGTCTCTCCGAGCTGCGCGACACGGCCGCGCCACGTCGCGAGCAAGCCGCGGAGGCGCAGCGCTTCGCGGACGCGCAACTCGGATCGGTCCTGCTGGTCGCCTTGCGTGTGCAGGGCAAGCCCGCAGGCTTCCTCGGCCTCGCGCACACTCTGCCCCGCGGTGCCTGGGATGTGAATCTGCAGCTTCTGATGAAGCTCATCGGCACCAGTCTCGCCACCGGCCTCGAGCGCGTCCGCATCGAGGCTCGCCTCGCCAAGCTCGAGGAGCGCACCAACCTCTCACAGGCCTCTGCCAACGATGGCCTCTGGGACTTCGACGTCGAGAGCAACGAGGTCTACTTCTCTCCCCGCTGGAAAGCCATGCTCGGCTACGGCGATGAGGACATGCGCGGCTCGCCCGATTGGAGCAGCCTGGTGCATCCCGACGATCTCGCCCGCGTGCAGACGGCAATCCGCGAGCACGTGGATGGCAAGACGCCGATCTTCGAGAGCACTCACCGCATGCGTCACCGCAATGGCGAGTGGCGTTGGGTCATCAGCCGTGCAACGGCACGTGTGGACAAACACGGACGCCTGCTGCGCCTCGTCGGTGTCGAGCTCGACATCACGGAGCGAAAGCTCTACGAGGAAGCGCTCTTCCGCGAGAAGGAAAGCGCCCAGATCACTCTGCAGTCGATCGGCGACGGCGTCGTCACCACCGATGCCAACTCCGTCATCGACTACATCAATCCCGTGGCGGAAGCACTGACGGGCTGGCGTCTCGAGGATGCGATGGGGCGGCCGGTGGAGGAGATCTTCCGCGCCTTCCACGAAGAGACCTGCGAGCCGCTCGAGAACCCGCTCAGCGTCTCCATCCGCCGCATCCGGCCGATCAAGTCGGTTCGCCCGATGCTCCTCATCCGCCGCGACGGCAATGAGCTCTATGTCGAGAGCACCGCAGCTCCGATTCGCGATGGCGCGGGCCGGGTGTCGGGCGGCGTCCTGGTCTTCCACGACGTCACCGAGGCCCGTGAGCTGAATCGCCGCCTCTCCTATCATGCGAGCCACGACCTCCTCACAGGGCTCGTCAACCGCCGCGAGTTCGAGAGCCGGCTCGAGCGAGCGCTGAAGAGCGCGAAAGCGCGCGAGGCCTCGTACGCCCTTTGCTATCTCGACATCGATCAGTTCAAGATCGTCAACGACACCTGCGGGCATAGCGCAGGCGATGCGCTTCTCGGTCAGGTTGGCGCGCTGCTGAAATCCAAGGTTCGCTGGCGCGACACGCTCTCACGCCTGGGCGGAGATGAGTTTGGCATCCTTCTCGAGGCCTGCACGCTCGATGATGCGATGCGCACGGCCGAGGCGCTGCGCGAGAGCGTCCGCAACTTCCGCTTCACGTGGGAAGACCGTGTGTTCCGCCTCGGAGCGAGCGTCGGAGTCGTCCCGATCACGGCTGACAACGAGGACGTCGCTTCGGTCCTTTCGGCCGCTGACAGCGCCTGCGCCGCGGCGAAGGAAGGTGGCCGCAATCGCGTCCACAGCTTCGCCGAAAACGATATGGAGCTGATGCGCCGCCGCCGCGAGATGCAGTGGGCCGCGCGTATCAACGCCGCTCTCGAGGAAGGCCGTTTCGAGATCCATCGGATGGCCATCCAGCCCCTGCAGCGGGCCGATCTCGGCGCTCATTACGAGCTGCTGCTTCGCCTGAAGGATGAGAACGGCCGCATCGTTTCTCCGAACGACTTCATCGCGGCGGCGGAGCGCTACGGGATCACGCCGGCCATCGATCGGTGGGTGATCGAGAACGCATTCCGCTGGCTGGTATCGGAGGCGGATGAGCGCGAGAAGCTCGCGCTCTGTTCCATCAATCTCTCGGGCCAGAGCCTCGGGGACGACAAGTTCCTGCCCTTCGTCATCGACCAGTTCCACCGCAGCGGACTCGACGGCTCCAAGATCTGCTTCGAGATCACGGAGACCGCGGCCGTCGCCAGCTTCTCGCAGGCCAACCGCTTCATCCAGTCACTGAAGGAGCTCGGCTGCAAGTTCGCGCTCGATGACTTCGGCACCGGCCTTTCATCGTTCGGCTATCTCAAGCACTTCCCGGTCGACTACCTCAAGATCGACGGCAGCTTCGTGCGCGAGATCCTGCGCGATCCGATCGACCGGGAGATGGTCCGCTCCATCAACGAGATCGGCCACCTCACGGGCAAGCAGACCATTGCCGAGTTCGCCGAGAACGCTGAGATCATCCAGATGCTGACCAGCTTGGGCGTCGACTTTGCCCAGGGTTACGGCGTGGCGCAGCCGCAGCGGGTGCTCAAGGCCGCGGTGGCCTGAAAAGGGCCCAGCGAGGCGATCAGCGGTCTTTTGCCGGTATAATGGCGACTATGGACTCGAACGGAGCCCTGGTGTCCGCATCCGTATCAGCGCGCTGCCAGCAGCGACTCGCCGACTGCGGGATCCGGCCGACCGCCCAGCGCGTGCGGATTGCCTCACTCCTCCTCTGCACCCCGCAACATCTCTCCGCAGAGCAGATTCTGGCCAATCTGCGCTCGAGCGGTGCGCGGGTGTCGAAGGCCACGGTGTACAACACCTTGAACCTCTTCGCCTCCCACGGTCTCATCCGGTTGCTCTCGGTGGACGGCAGCCGCGCCTGGTTCGACTCGAACGTGGACGCTCACTATCACTTCCACGATACCTCGAGCGGCGCCCTGATCGATGTGCCGGTGCCGGAGGTCGAGTTCAGCCGCTTGCCCCCGGCCCCGCCCGGGACAGAGGTCGCCGGAATCGACCTTGTCATCCGGCTCCGCAAAAAGGCCTCTTGAGTCCATGGGGCGGGTCCGAATGACCGGTCCTGGCATTGCTTCGGGGGTCGGCAGCCGGGTGACGGCAGCACCGCCAGCCGATAGAATTCGCCGCCCCCGGCGCCGGGATAGCTCAGCTGGTAGAGCAGCGCATTCGTAATGCGCGGGTCGTAGGTTCGAATCCTATTCCCGGCACCATTTCTTTGGGATTCGTCCCGAATCCGCCCCCCGCCACAGTCGAGACGTCGGACCTCCTCGATGCGCTACTCCCCGCGATCAGCGGCGGCGGTCGACCCGAGGGCTGGCGACG
>DASUHA010000129.1:0-8431 GCA_036273735.1 Steroidobacteraceae bacterium
CCATTTCCCGGATTCGAGCGGAACGCGTATGCCACAGGCAGTCGAGGCGGCGGATTCTTCTTCTTCCCTGCTCCAGGACGCCGTGAGCGTTGTGCTCGCGGAGGCCCGCCGCCAGGGAGCCTCGCAGTACGAGGTCGATGCCAGCCTGAGCCAGGGCCTTGGAACGACGGTGCGCCTGGGGGAGGTCGACACCATCGAGTATCAGCGCGATCGGGGTCTCGCCGTCACCGTCTATTTCGGCAAGCGCAAGGGCTCGGCCAGCACCGCGGACCTCGGCAGGGAGGCAGTCCGTGCCACGGTGGACAAAGCCTGCGCCATCGCCCGCTATACCGCGGAGGACCCCTACGCCGGCCTCGTGGAGCCCGAATTCCTGGCCCGGGAGATACCGGACCTCGACCTCGATCATCCCTGGGAGCTCCCTGCGGAGGCGGCCATCGAGATCGCGCGCCGCTGCGAGCAGGCGGGCCGGGCTCTCGATCCGCGCATCGCCAACTCGGAGGGGGCCTCCGTGAGCACTCAGCGGCACACGGGCGTCTACGGCAACTCGCTCGGATTCTTGGCCGGGTTCTCCGGCACCAGCCACTCGGTGAGCTGCTCGCTGATCGCGCACGAGGCGGATGAGATGCAGCGGGACTACTGGTTCACCACCGCACGTGATCCGGTTGACCTCGAGGGGGCGGAGTCGGTGGGAGCGGCAGCCGGGAGGCGGGCACTTGCGCGGCTCGGCGCGCGCAAGCTTTCAACGCGCAAGGCTCCGGTTCTCTTCTCGCCCGACATGGCCCGCGGCCTCTTCCGGCATTTCATCGGCGCGATCCGGGGTCCGAGTCAGTACCGCAAGGCCTCGTTCCTGCTGAATGCGGCCGGCGAGCAAGTGTTTCCGGCGTTCGTGCAGATGCGTGAGCGGCCGCACATCCTCAAAGGTCTCGCGAGCGCGGCGTTCGATGACGAGGGCGCGGCGACCCGCGATCGGGAGCTCGTCGCGAACGGGATCCTCCAGGGATACGTGCTCGGCAGCTACTCCGCGCGTCGGCTCGGGCTCCAGACCACAGGCAACGCCGGCGGTATCCACAATCTGATCGTGGAGGCTGCCGGTGAGTCACCCGGATACGACGCACTGCTGCAGCGCATGGGCTCGGGCCTGCTCGTCACGGAGTTGATGGGGCAGGGTGTCAACGGCGTCACTGGCGACTACTCACGCGGTGCGAGCGGCTTCTGGATCGAGGGCGGCGGCATCGCCTATCCCGTCCATGAGATCACGATCGCCGGCAACCTGCGCGACGTCTACCGCAACATCGTCGCGCTCGGGAGCGATCTCGATCCGCGCGGCTCCATCCGCTGCGGCTCGGTGCTCATCGGGGAGATGACGATCGCAGGGGACTGAGTATTGAGGCGATTCGCTCGAGCAGCGCCGATGCACGGAAGGGCTTGCGCAGGAACGCCTGGTAGCCGTCCACGTGCTTGCGCAACGCTGATTCCGGAGCGGCACTCATCATGATGACCGGGATGTCCCGATACTCGGGGTTGGAGCGCATGGCGTGCACCAGGGCCGCACCGTCCATCAGGGGCATCATGAAATCCGAGACGACGAGATCGGGCTTGTTCTCCTCCAGTCTCTCCAGGGCGCGCCGCCCGTTGGCGGCCGTCAGCACGCGATAGCCAGCGTCCTCCAGCGCGGCGAGCAGCACCTCGACCGTGCCGTATTCGTCGTCGACGACCAGGACGGTCCTCACTCCTCAATCCTCCTGACCTTTTCCCTGCACTTGATCCGGCCTTACTACTCTGGGCTCGCGAGCGAAGCCACTCAGCGCCCCCTCGACGCCGTGGATCGCATCGCCGATCTCGATGCCGCGCGGGCCGATCTCGAATACCCGCAGACGGGGATCGAAGCCACTGTCACGGATCTTGGTGACCGATACGACGCGCCGGATGCGCCCGTCGATCTCCGTGTAGCGCATGAGGATCAGGCCTTCCAACAGCGACGACAGGCCCTTGCTCGGAAGCTCGGTGGCCGTACCCATGACATTGCGGCTTTCCATGCTCATGATCACGGTTGCGTTGAGGGCGCGCAGCTCATTGCTGAGCGTAGAGACGAAACGAGTCATGCGCTCCGGATTGGTCGCCGACTCGACCAGCGCGCCATAGCCGTCGATGAACATCCGCTTCACGCCACGACGACGGACCGCCTCGACCATCCGATGGCCGAGCTCGTCGAGGATGTGCTCGCCCTGCGGATACCAGATGACTTCGACCGAGCCATTGCGCTCGAGTCCCCGCAGATCCACACCGAGGGTTTCGGCGCGCGCGCGCAGCCGCTCCGGAGACTCGAAGAAGCCGAAAAATGTTCCCGGCTCCGTCGGGCTCGAGAGGGCGACATACTGCAAGCCCAGGGTCGTCTTGCCGATACCGGTCGGACCGTAGACTCCGTTCGATGTCTCAGCCAACACGCCACCGCCCAGAATCTCATCGAGGCTGGGGATACCCGTCGAATGCCTGCGTGGTGAATAGGCATCCTGTACCGTCGGCACGGCAAACGCTGTCTCCACCCGCGGAAAGATTTCGTGGCCGCGGCTCGTGATCCGAAACGGGTGCCGGCCAGGCAGGAAATCGCTGCCGCGGAACTTGGCGATCTGCAGCGTCCGCTCGGTCCGCTGCTCGAACAACGTATCCTCGAGCTGGATCACCCCATCGACCATCGTGTACTCGGGACTGACCGCGCGCTCACTGCCGTTGGTCAGCAGGAGAACGGTGCATTCCAGAGCCGCGGCGTGCGCCTGCACCTCGTGGACGAACTTCTTGAACTCACGTGGCGATGATGCCGATTCCTCGGTAGTCGCAAAGCCATCCAGCACCAGCAACGTCGCCCGCTGCCCTTCGATCTCGCGCCGCAACAGATCGACGATGCCTTTGAGCCCCTCGCTCTCGAGAATCCGAAAGCCACTGACGTAGTAGAGGCGGTCCGGAATCGCCTCTTCCCGGTAGAAGCTCATCGGCTGCAGATGCTGCAGCATCCGCGTATGCGACTCGGCGAGCAGGGTGACGAAGGCGACACGCCCGCCGGCAGCGACATGGTTGAAGGAAATCTGGTTGGCGAGGACGGTCTTGCCCGTACCGGGGACGCCTTCGATGATGTATACGCCGCCGCCCAGCAGTCCGCCGCGCAGGATCTGATCCAGCCCGGCGATGCCGGTCGGCACCCGCTCGAGCTTCAGTTGATTGCCGTTGCCTGTCATTTCGATTCCTGGAGTGCCGCGGCTGTATCGAGGGGCAGCCACACCGTGAACGCAGCGCCCTTGCCCGGAGCACTCTCTACTGCGATCGAGCCTCGATGCGCTTCGATCAATGCACGCGCAAGCCAGAGGCCCACCCCGAATCCGGTGCGGGCCTGGCCCGTCATGACCTGCTCGAAACGGCCGAAGATACGCGCCTGGTCTTCGGGCGAGATACCGATGCCCCGATCCTTCACCTCGAGGTGAGCCCGCGCTCCCTCCCGTGTCAGGTCGACATCGACCGGCCTGCCGTCGCCATACTTGATGGCGTTGGAGATAAGGTTGCCGATCACCTGCTCGATCGCCGCCCGGTCCCACGTGCCGATCAGGACATCGGGAGTCTCCAAGCGGATGTCGACGAGGTTGAAAGCCGCCTCGCTCGAGTAGGTATCCACGACGTCGCGCAGGACCTCTACGAGGTCGACCTCCTCGAAGCGAAGGTCCATGGAGCGAGCGTTGATCCGGGAGATATCGAGAAGGAGCGTCGCGCGCTTTACGTAGCGGTCGAGGACCCGCCGGACGCGCTCGAGTCTCTGCAGCAGATCATCGCTGCCGGCGCGGCGCGCAGCCACGATTGCAGTCTCGACCTGCAGCATGAGCGCGTGCATGGGGCTGCGCAGCTCGTGCGCAGCGATTGCCAGGAACTCGTCCCGCGCGCGTACGGCCTCGCGCAGCTCCTGGTTCGTCTTGAGCAGATCCGATTCCTCATTCATCGCAAGGCACTATAGCCAAAATGAACAGGCCCGCCAGTTGGCGGGCCTGTTCATGTGGCCGGAAAAGAGGCCGCGTCAGCGGCTCAGCTCATTCATCGTCATCATCGTCATCGTCGTCGTCGAACTGCGGCGCCACTGGAGCCTTCGCCATCGGCTTCGCCGGCACGATGACCGGCCGGGTCTTCATCTTCGGCCGCGCATTGAACACGACGATCGTCTTTCCCGTGGCGCGCAGCAGCCCCTGATCCTCCAGTACCTTCAGGACCCGTCCCGCCATTTCGCGCGAGCACCCGACGAGGCGTGAGAGCTCCTGTCGGCTGACCTTGATCTGCATGCCCTCCGGATGCGTCATCGCATCGGGCTCCTCGCAGAGATTGTTGATTGCGTGGGCCACGCGGCCGGTGACGTCGACGAAGGCGAGGTCGCCGAGCTTGCGGTTGGTACGGTCGAGGCGCGTGGCGAGCTGAGTGGCGAGCTCGAAGATCAGACCGGGACTCTCGGCGGCGATCTGTCGGAAGCGCGGGTAGGTCATTTCCGCGAGCTCGCACTGATTGCGGGTCCGCACCCAGGCGCTGCGGGTCGGCTGGTCGCTGAAGAAGAGCCCCATCTCACCGAAGAACTGTCCGCGATTGAGGTAGGCGAGCACCATCTCGTTGCCTTCCTCGTCCTCGATCATCACCTCGACGGAGCCGCTGATGATGTAGTAGAGGACGTCCGGAAGGTCACCCGCGTGGATGACGACCGTCTTCGACGGCACGGTACGGATACGGCAGTAGCTCAAGAACCGGTTGATCGCCGGAATGTCGCTCAACGGCTTGACGTTCTCTTCCATACCCGCTCCCCTAATTTGTGTGGTCATGATTTAGAGAGTGTTTATACGTTGACCCCGCCCACGTGCCAAGCGTACCGCACGCGGTGCAGCGAAAACCAGAGCAGCGCGTTGTTTCAATAGGGGCGTTGGCCGCATGCGCGTAGGCGATCAAACCCAGTAGGCGGCGCCCGTCATGACCCGGGCCGTGTGGCGCATGAGCGCGCGCACCGGTGCGGGCAGGTCCATACCGCCGGCGGCCCGGGCGTTGGCACCGTGCGCCGCCTCGTCCGCGCGTATCTGCTGCACGATGGCGCGGCTGCGCAGGTCGGCTGCCGGCAGGCGTCCAAGATGCTCACCGAGGTGACCCTCGACCTGCCGCTCCGTTTCCACCACGAAGCCGAGGCTGGCCCGATCCCCGGCCAGAGCGGCGAGCGCGCCGATGAAGAACGAGCCGGCGTACCAGAGCGGGTTGAGCAGGCTCGGACGGGAGTCGAGCTCTTTCAGGCGGCTTGCGCACCAGGCGAGGTGGTCGGTTTCCTCGCGTGCTGCCTCGAGCAATAGCCTGCGGGTAGCATCGGACCGGGCGGCGAGCGCCTGGCCGTGATAGAGCGCCTGGGCGGCGATCTCCCCGGCATGATTGACGCGCATCAGGGCCGCCGCCCGCCGCTGCTCATCAGGAGAGAGGTCGCGCGCCGCTCCCTCGCTCGAGCCGCTGGGCTGCGGTACGGCGCGGGAGGCATGCACCGGGGCGAAGAGGGCACGCAGCGCCCGATCGGCTGCACCAATGCAGGCGTCCAGGGTGTTCGCGTTCTCCACGGGAGGGATAGCGGTCGCCATTAGTGGATTATAAGCGGTGGCAACGTTCCAGAGTCTGCGTTCGTGACCCGGCCGGTGTGGGAGCTGAAGCGGCACTGTAATAAGCTCCCCTCAGCTCCTCGGATGCTGCCATCGAGCCGTGCATCGGTGGCGCAGAACCGGGTCAGCGGGTCCAGTCCAGAGCATCATGACTCAAGAATCTGCCGGTCCTCCAGGCTCCGTCCGACGGCCCCGCATCGCGTCCATCGATCTCGCGCGCGGACTGATCATGGTGATCATGGCGCTCGATCACTCGCACGATTTCTTCGGTAACTTTGCCGCCAACCCGACCGACCTCGCGACCACTACGGTAGGACTGTTCTTCACGCGCTGGGTCACGCACATCTGCGCGCCCACGTTTTTCCTGCTGACCGGCACCGGCGCCTATCTCACCCTCGGGCGGATGTCGAAGCGCGAGCTCGCACGCTATCTCGTCAGTCGCGGACTCTGGCTCATCTTTCTCGAGCTCGTGGTCATGCGCTTCGCGCTGCAGTTCAATTTCGACTATCAGGTCACGATCGTCACTGTGCTGTGGGCGTTGGGCTGGGCGATGATCATTTTGGCAGGGCTCATCTGGCTGCCCATGTGGGCAATCGGTGCCTTCGGGGCGGCGCTGGTGCTGGGTCACGATGTCCTGGATGGTGTTCAAGCGAGCTCATTCGGCGCATTCGAGCCGCTATGGCTCCTGCTGCACCAGCCCGGAGTCATCTACAACAACGGCCACTCGACGGTGCTGGTTGCCTATGTGCTGATCCCATGGACAGGGGTCACGGCACTTGGCTACGTACTGGGAACGACTTACGGCTGGGAAGCAGCAGCGCGCCAGCGCCTCCTTTCATGGCTGGGCGTGGGGCTCATCGTCGGGTTCCTCGTCCTGCGCTTCGTCAATGTGTACGGGGATCCGGCTCTCTGGTCCCGGCAAAAAACTCCCCTGTGGACGCTGCTCTCCTTCCTCAATACCAGCAAATACCCGCCGTCATTGCTGTTCCTGTTGATGACGATCGGCCCCGCGCTCCTCCTGCTCCGCGCGTTCGAGGCGGGGATTCCCCGCCTGCTGCGTCCGGTCCACACGATCGGCAAGGTGCCGCTCTTCTTCTTCGTGCTGCACTTTTATCTCATCCACCTCCTCGCGGTGGGGGTGAGCTGGGCACGCTACGGAACGGTGCGGGAGGTGTTCGAGTCGCCCGACCTGGCGCACTTTCCTTTCGCTGCGCCCCCGGGGTGGGATCTCGGGCTGCCGCTCGTATTCGGAGTCTGGGCGCTGGTGCTGGTCCTGCTGTACCCGCTCTGCCGGTGGTATGCCGGCGTGCGGCAGCGCCGGCACGTATGGTGGCTGAGCTACCTGTGAGCTTCCGTGCTGTCCCGGCGGTGGCTAAGGGCTCTGCCAGGGCGGTTTTGCAATCAAAGAGCCGCTTCAGTAGACTTGCCGGCCCTTATTTGAGGCGCTGGATCCGGGCTCCTGCCCGGCCCAGCGCGCATTGAGCAAAAAAGCGTGGTTTTTTGCTCAATGCCCGCCACCTGCGGGCGGCGGGGCACATCCTGTGCCTGTGCAGCTTTAGTGTTTATTCGTGGGCCGCGTGAGGCGGCTCGTTGAGGCTCATATGAAGACGGTTTTCGCCAATTCCGGTACGGTCCGGGGCGACTGGTTCGTGGTCGATGCGACCGACAAGACGCTCGGGCGCCTCGCTACTCAGATCGCACATCGACTCAAGGGCAAGCACAAGGCCGACTACAGCCCCCATGTCGACATGGGCGACCATATCGTGGTGCTCAATGCCGGCAAGGTGCGCGTCACCGGCCGCAAGCTCACCGACAAGATCTACTATCACCATACCGGCCACATCGGCGGCATCAAATCGATCGCCCTGCAGAAGCTCCTCGATGAGCATCCGGAGCGGGCGATCCAGTTTGCCGTCAAGGGCATGCTGCCGAAGAACCCGCTCGGCCGACGCATGTTCAGGAAGCTCCATGTATTCGCGGGCGGCGAGCACCCGCACCAGGCACAGCAGCCGCGGCCGCTCGAGATCTGAGGAATCGCACTGATGGCAACGCAGCAAACGAACTACGGCACCGGCCGGCGCAAGACCGCCACCGCACGTGTTTATCTCCGTCCGGGCAGCGGCCGCATCACGGTCAATGACCGCCCCCTCGATGAGTTCTTCGGACGGGAGACGGGCCGCATGATCGTGCGTCAACCGCTCGAGGCGCTGCAGCTCGGCAGCCGTTTCGACATCAGCGTGACCGTGGACGGCGGCGGCATCACCGGCCAGGCCGGCGCCATACGCCTCGGGCTCACCCGCGCACTCCTCGAGTACGACGACACCCTGCGCAAGCAGCTGCGTGATGCGGGCTTCGTCACCCGCGACGCCCGCGAAGTCGAGCGCAAGAAAGTCGGTCGCCGCAAGGCCCGCCGCAGCGGACAGTACTCGAAGCGCTAGCCGAGGCTCTTGCAGCAGGGGACGGTTCGGGCTTCAATTCGGTGCAGACTTGGAGCCGGGCAGTCCCGCAGCATTTGGGGGATCGTCTAGTGGTAGGACAACGGACTCTGACTCCGTTTACCTAGGTTCGAATCCTAGTCCCCCAGCCAAAAACACCGAGGCCCGCCAACTGGCGGGCCTTCGTGTTTTTGGCGCGAGGACGAGGGACACGAACCGTGAGGTTCGACAAAATCGTCGGGAGCGATTTTGGACGCCAAGCGTCCGCTTGGCGCCATCCCTGCGCCTCGGCCCTGCGGGCCCGCCCGGCTGCGCCAGGCGTTCTAATTTGCTCCATGCAAACTTTTTGTG
>DASUHA010000130.1:0-18614 GCA_036273735.1 Steroidobacteraceae bacterium
GAGAAGTCCGTTGCGAATGAAAGCCCGCGCCCTGGGCCAAGGCGAGGTCGAATACAGCACGGCCGAGCCGGCCGTTCCCATCTTCGAAGGGGTGTAGGGTCTCGAACCAGAGATGGGCGATGCTGGCGCGGAGCGTGGCCCCGTCCTCGCGTGACCCGTTGAACCAATAGAGGAACCGGCGCATCTCGTCCTCCAGCCCTGCACGCGGGGGCGCTTCGTAGTGGACGCGCTCGCGACCGATCGGGCCCGATAGAATCTGCATGGGATCCTCCCCCCGCAACATTCCAACGAGGATGAGCGAAAGGCCGGAGCGGCCGGACGGAAACAGCGCGCCGTGCCAAGCGAAGAGGCGCCCGAGCGTGAGCTTGCGCAGATTTTGCGTGCTGTCGGCCAGCACGTCGATCATGCCCTGGGCCGCGGGAGCAAGGCGGTCGATATCCTGGCTGGCGGCGCCGAGCCCGAGGCGCCTCATGATAGATGAGCGGACCTCGTCAGGATCCAGCCGAACCCCCTCGATTGCCGAAGTCGAGACGGTCTCGCGAGTCGTGAGCTCCGCGACTGCGAGGCTGAGGTGGTCCGTGTCGAGAGCCTGCGCTAGGCCTGCGAGATAGTCTTGCTTGCGCTGCACGTCTTCGAGCCCCCGGGAGATCTCCGAGGCCGACCAGCGCCAATTCGGCCATTCGGGCCGCTGCCAGATATACCGGGTCAAAATGAGGCCACATTCGTATCAAATCCTGATACGAATATAGCCCCTATTCATATCTTTTGGCCAGGAGCAACCACATGGGCAAACGCGGCACATCAACGTCGAGCGGATCTTGAACCTTAGCCGCTAGACTGCCCGGGATGTGGAAGAGCTTCCGCAAGGCGAGGCTGGTGGCCGGGATTACGCTACTTGGTGCGGGCACGGGCCTCCCTGGCGGCCCGGTCCATGCGCAAAGCGTGCTCACGCAGCAAGCGGGCCTGCCAAAGGTCTCGTTGAGAGGGCCGTGTTTGCGATCCGGCCGGGCGTACCTCAGGGCGAGAATCCGCGGGGCCGAGCGGCTCGATGTGGATCTGCATGGCTCGCAGCTCACGTGCGAAGGCGGCCCGCGCCTCGAAAGCAGCGGTATCCGTATCGCCTTCGAGGGGCGGTTGAGGCCCCGCCGGCGGCGCGTGCGGATGGTTTTCGGCATCGATGGCGCGCGGGAGGGCCGACCGGGGCAGGAGCTGCCGACCAATCTCACCGTGATCTTCGAGGGCGAGCGGCAACTCTTCGCGACGCAGGGGGACCGGAATTGCACCATCGACCGGCTGCGCCAGAAACGCATCGGGGGGGATCGGGGTCCAAGCCATTCGCTGCCCGCCATGGCGAAAACGCGCTCCTATCTGGTCACGGCACATGGCTTTTGCATCGCGCCCGCCAACGATCTCGGTGGCAAGCGGCGCATCATGGTGACGACGTTCGATTTTGCCGGGCGGGCTGACTTCGAGCCGCCGCCGCAGCGACAATGAGCGCGGATCGCGAATACTAGGAGCGGGGCGAGTCATATGAGAAATTCTTCCTGGCGCATTCCGCCTGCTGCCGCGCGTTTGAGCGCCGGTCTGTTACTGGCCATCGCGATGCTGCTCGCTGCGGGGCCCGCGAGCCGTGCGCAGTCGATGCAGATCGAGAGCCTGGCGCACTTTCCGCGTACGACGCTTACCATCAAGGGACGGGGTCGCGCGGATCACTTCGACATCTGGATCGCCGACACGGCGGCGCGGCAGGAGCAGGGTCTGATGTTCGTGCGCGATCTGCCGGCGAGCGAGGGCATGCTCTTTCCCCAAGCGCCGCCGCAGGTAGCGCATTTCTGGATGAAGAATACCTACATTCCGCTCGACATGGTGTTCGTGGGTGAAGATGGGCGGGTGGCGAAGATCATCGCAAATGCGCAGCCGTTCTCGCTCGGTCTGCTCTCCTCCGACGGGCCGGTGACCGCGGTGCTGGAGATCCGAGGCGGGGAGGCAGCGCAGGCCGGAATCAGAGTTGGGGATCAGGTGAGCTGGGACGAGGGGGCGAGCCGGCCTGCGGCCCCCTGAAACCATGGCTCGAGGCGACCGATGGCTTCTTTGATCTGAGCCGTCGAGACGGCGAAACTCAAACGAATGTGATGGCGGCCGTCCAAGGGATCGAAATCTATCCCTGGCGCAGTGGCAACACCGGTGTCGCGGAGCAGCTCCTTACAGAAGCTCAGACTGTCGCTGGTTAGATGGCGAACGTCCGCATAGACGTAGAACGCACCGTCAGGCGGCGCAATTCTCTTCAATCCGAGGGTGGGCAAGGCATCGAGCAGCAGCTGGCGGTTGCGACGGTAAGTCTCGACGTGGCCCTGCAGCTCTTCACGGGCATCGAGGGCAATCAAGCCGGCGTGCTGACTCAGGGAGGGCGCCGTCAGGTACATGTTGCCGCAGAAGGCACGTGCCCGCCCGGCATGCTCGGCAGGAGCCAGCAGCCAGCCGAGCCGCCAACCGACCATGCTGAAATACTTGGAGAAGCTGCCGAGGACGAAGGCGCCGGGCTCGAAGCGGAGCATGGTCTGCGCGGGCTCCGTGTAGGAGAGCCCGTGATAGATCTCGTCCGAGATCACCACGATGCCCTTTCTGCGACAGACCTCTGCAATCCCGGCGAGCTCGGACGCATCGATTATGGTCCCGGTGGGATTGGCCGGGCTCGCGACGATCACGCCCCTCGGGGCGGGGTCCAGCGTATCGAGATGGGCCGCCGTAAGCTGATAGCGTGTGGTCTCGTTGCACGCGATCTCCCCCGGCACGAGATGAAGGGCTTTGAGAGTATTCCGATAGGCGACGTAGCCCGGGCGCGCCAGCGCGACCTCATCCCCCGCATCGAAGTTGGCGGCGAGCGCGAGCACCAGCGCCGGTGAGGCGCCGCAGGTCAGGATGAATCTCTCGGGCTCTATCTCAATCCCGTAGGTTCGCAGGTAATGCCGGGCGAGCCCGACCTGCAGCTCACGGCTCTCCCAGTATCCGAGGCCATCCTGATCGAGGACCCGGTGAGCCACCTCGATGGCGGCCGCGGGGGCGCCGGTCGAGGGCTGGCCGTACTCCATGTGAATGACCGAGCGGCCCTCGGCGCGCATCCGATGCGCCAAGCGGTTGATCTCCATCGCACAAAACGGCTCGACCCGGGCTGGCATGGAGCCACTTTAGGTAAAGCGTGCGGGAGTGGCAAATGAAGTTGTTGGCGACGCCGCGTAGTTCGCGCACGCGGAACCTCGTTCGCGATGGAACGCCGTACCTCACGTTGAGAGCGGCATTCATTTGCTCTCAGCGCTTTGAGTCCATTTCGCCGTGCAATTCCGGTATCCGCACCGCCGCCGCTCGTCTCTCCAATACATCCGCTCATCGCAATGGAGGCAGGGCACGCGAGGCGGCTTGCGGTGCCCGGTCCATGCCATACTTACAGCCTCGGCCGGGGTAGCGCGGCCGCCTCCAGCAATAACAAGCTCGTCGGAGGAGCACCCGTGAAGCTCTCGTCATTCGGCTGCCTCGCCGTTCTACCGCTGTCCCTGAGCCTGACTGCAGCGGCGTCGGCCGCGGAACCCAACGCCAACGCGCAGGCTTACGCGACGCAAAGCAACCCGGAGACCCTCGTCCTCGATGCGCGCGACGCTGGCCGCGGGCTGATGACTGCGACGATGCGAATTCCGGTGAAGCCGGGACCGTTCACGTTCGTGTATCCGGAGTGGACACCCGGCGAGCACGGGCCCACCGGGCCGCTCTCGGACCTGTCGCAACTGAAGGTGTCGGCAAACGGCCGCGCGCTCGATTGGCGCCGCGATCAGGTGGACATGTATGCCTTCCATGTCGATGTACCCCAGGGAGTCGCCACGCTCGATGTAGAGCTCACCATACTGGTCAACTCGCCGGACCGGATGTCGACTTCCAACGTGGCCATCATCAACTGGAACCGCACGCTCTTCTACCAGGCCGATACCAACTCCCACGAGGTTTACTTCAAGCCGAGCATCATCCTGCCCGAGGGGTGGGGCTACGGCACGGCGCTGCCCGGCCCCAACCAGGTCGGGCAGCGGGTTGACTTCGCGGAAGTGCCGCTCAACATGCTGGTCGACTCGCCGCTCGACTGCGGCCGCTACTACAAGCACATCGAGCTGTGGCGCAAGGGCGGCGCCTATCAGATGCTCGATATCTTCGCCGACAAGCCGCAGGATCTCGACATCCCGGACACGCTGATCGCGAGTTACAAGCACCTGGCACCCGAGGCGTTCGCCCTCTATGGCTCGCGCCACTGGGACGTCTACCACTCGCTCCTCGAGCTCTCCGATGTGATCGGCTTTCAAGGCATCGAGCACCATCAGTCGAGCGACAACCGCGCGCCCGATGACTTCATGACCAACGCCCAGAATCAGCTCTCTGCCGGCGACCTGCTGACACACGAGCTCTCGCATTCCTGGAACGGCAAGTACCGCCGTCCCGCGGATCTGACCACGCGCAACTTCCAGATCCCGATGCAGACGGATCTCCTGTGGGTCTATGAAGGCATGAATCAATACCTCGGAGACCTTCTCTCCTTCCGCACGGGAATCAGGACGCCGGGCGACTACCCGGAATACCTCGCGGCGCTCTATGCAGGACTCG
This sequence comes from Steroidobacteraceae bacterium, assembly GCA_036273735.1. Taxonomy (GTDB): domain Bacteria; phylum Pseudomonadota; class Gammaproteobacteria; order Steroidobacterales; family Steroidobacteraceae; genus 13-2-20CM-66-19. The sequence goes on from DASUHA010000130.1 coordinate 4,639, forward strand.
CGAGTGAGCCGGGCCGCAACACGGAGCCGCTGATCGATACCACGATCGCTGCACCGTATCTGTATCAGGCAATCGGCTCCTATCCGAGCATCCGCCGCACCGCGGGCGACTTCTACGCGGAGGGCGAGCTGCTGTGGCTCGACGCCGATACGCTGATTCGCGAGCGGACTCGGGGCAGGAAGTCGCTCGATGACTTCCTGCACCTCTACAGCGCGCCGGCAGTGACCGGGCCCATCACCAAGACCTACACCCGCGAGGAGATCGAGCAGCTGCTGAACCAGGTCGCACCGTACGACTGGCATGCCTTCTTCCAGAAGCGCGTGTATGAAGTTGCACCCACTCCGCCGACCGATGAGCTGGCGCGCTCGGGCTGGCGGCTGGTCTACACGAGCGAACCGAACAAGTTCATCACGACGCGTGAGGCGCTCTTTCACATCTCCGACATGTGGTTCAGCTACGGATTCCTGCTGGGCAAGGATGACCTGGTGGCGGACGTGCGCGAGGGCTCGCCGGCGTGGGCGGCCGGCATGGCTCCCGGCATGAAGATTCTCGCCGTCGAGAATCAGGCCTACACGGACGGAGTGCTGAAGTACATAGCGACGCAGGCTGAGCATTCCAGCGGACCCACAGCCTTTCTCGTGCAGCAGGACAGCTGGTATCACACCATCGAGGTGAGCTATCACGGCGGCCCACAGTATCCGCACCTGGTGCGCATCCGCGATCAGACGGACATGCTGGCAAAAATCATGGCGCCGCGCGCCGGTCGATAGAGGGGGCAACATGCGCACATACATCACCGCAGGCACGCTCTGTTGTCTGACATACGTCTCCGCTGCAGCCGGCTATGACACGGTCTGCAAGTCGGCCGCGGACGTATCCGCCGATCTCGCGGCGCATCGGACCACCTCGCAGGCGCTGGTCGCCGGTTACGAAACCCGAATCGACAGGCTCAACCCGCAGGTGCACGCCGTAATCGGGCTGAATCCACAGGCTGAAGGCGAGGCGCGCGCTGCGGATGCACGCCGTGCGGACGGCAAGTCGCGCGGCCCGCTCGATGGCCTGCCCGTCCTCGTAAAGGACAATATCGACATTGCCGGCGTGCCAACGACTGCCGGATCGTTGGCGCTCGCACAGAACGTGCGCGCCACCAGTGCTCCGGTCGTGGCGAACCTCGCTCGCGCCGGCGCGGTCATCCTCGGGCGCACCAACCTCTCGGAATGGGCGAACATCCGCTCGGAACATTCGAGCAGTGGATGGAGCGGCGTGGGCGGCCTCACGCGCAATCCTTATGCGCTGGATCGAACGGCGTGCGGGTCGAGCTCGGGATCCGCCGCCGCGGTGGCTGCAGGTCTGGCCGCAGCCGCGGTGGGTACGGAGACGGATGGATCCATCAACTGTCCGTCCTCCATGAATGGCCTCGTTGGATTGAAGCCGACTGTCGGGCTCGTGTCACGCACCGGCATCGTGCCCATCAGTCATACTCAGGATACGGCCGGCCCCATCACTCACACGGTGAGGGACGCGGCGATGATGCTGACGGCTATGGCGGGGAGCGACCCCGCCGACCCTGCGACGGCGGAGGCGGACAAGCATCGGATCGACTACACGACGGCTCTCAATCCGCGTGCGCTCCATGGCGTGCGCATCGGTGTGGCGCGCTTTCTGTTGAAGGGGTTCACGCCCGGGACGCTCGGGGTATTCAATCGGGCGCTGTCGGTGTTGAAGGCCCGCGGCGCCATTCTGGTCAATGTCGATGACTACGACGTCGGGAAACTCGGCAAGAACGAGGGCCTCGTCCTGCAGACGGAGCTGAAGGCGGATCTCAACAAATATCTCGCCGGGTCGCCGCCGGCGGTCAAGAGCCGGACGCTCGCCGACCTCATCGCCTTCGATGATGCCCATCCCGAAGAGATGACCTGGTTCGGACAGGGCTTTTTCGTCAAGGCGGAGCGCACGAAAGGTCTCGACGACCCGGCGTACGTCAAGGCACATGACGCCAACCTGCGCCTCGCCGGCCCCAACGGCATCGATCGGCTGTTACACGAGCACGAGGTCGTGGCGCTGATCTCCCCGACCACGAATCCCGCATCGGTCATCGACCTGGTGAACGGTGATTCCATCAGCGGCGGGGACAGCAGCCTGCCGGCCGTGGCGGCCTATCCCTACATCAATGTACCGATGGGCCAGGTCCACGGGCTACCCGTGGGACTCTCCTTCATCGGGCCGAAGTGGTCGGAGGCCCGGTTGCTCGGGCTCGCATACGACTACGAACAGGCGAGCCGCGCGGCCCGCCCGCCAACCTTCGCGGCAGACGTGCTGCATCCGCGTCCGGCGGAGTCCTGCCAGTGAGGGCAGGATCCGCCGCGCGAACGCGCGCTACTGGATGTGGTGGATCGCCTCGAGCTCGTTGCGCTGGGTCCGGTACTGGTCGATCTTGATCCGCACCTGTAGTTCGTCATAACAGGTCTTCACCAGGAACCTCGAGCCGGTCTCGTCATCGAGCCGGCAGAACATCCGCGCGCCATTGATGTTCTCCGCCGTAAAGCCGGCATTGCGGGCGTCCCTGATGAGCACGGCATCTGCATCGGCGGCTCTCTTGGCGGCGGCAGATCCGGCGGATTGAGTCGCGGTGGCTTTGTCAGTGACGGCTTTCTGGGTGGTCGATGAGGCCGCCGGGTTCGAGGCTGCCGCCGGCGCGGTCGATGATTGCTGTGCCTGCGCGCCGGCCCAGGCTGCCAGCGCAGTCGCCACGAAGAGCAGGGTATTCAACCTGGAAATTGCCATATGCGTCTCCCGGCGGCCGACCGTTCAACAGGTGGCCGCTCCGGCATTGGTCCCACCTTTTTGAAAGCAAGGACTCGGGATGTTGCGCTCTCGCTCCAACTGATCGCGCTGTGCCTGGTATTCCTGGATCTTGGCCCTCACGTGGTCTTCGTCGTAGCACGTCCGCACGGGAAATCGCGACCCGACCTCGGTGGTCGTCCTGCAGAACATCAGGTTGCCGCGGATGTGCTCCGGCTTGAAGCCGGCGTTGGCCGCATCCTTCAAGAGCACCGCCGCGGGGTCCTCTACGGGCTTTTGCGCCGCCGAGGCGACCTTGGCAGGCTGCGTATCCTTGGCCTTGGAATCTTTGGGGGCCTGCTGCGCCTGCGCGAGGACGACCGCCGTCGCCGCACAGACCAGGAAGAGGCCCATTCTGCGGACTACTGACATTGTCATGACACGCCTCCCGCCATTTGTTATCAGACTTGGATTCTACGCGTCAGCCGATTCAAACGGCCACTGCCGAGAGTGGATCAGTATACCTCAACAGTACCACTTACTGACTCCACTCGCGGCGCGTGCCGCCGAAGCGGTCGATCGACTCGAGCATGCAGGCGACGAGGGCCCGCTCGGCCTCGGTGAGCTCGGGGCGCCAGATGTCGAAAAGGAGGATCACGCGCAGCTCGGAGCTCCTGTTCCAGGCCTCGTGCTCCATGCTGTCGTCGAAGATGACGAGCTCACCCTCTTTCCAGGGCCGGGTCTCATTGCCAACCCGCAGCGCGCATCCCTCGGGCACGATGAGCGGCAGATGACAGATCAGGCGGGTATTGAGGAACCCGTAATGGGGCGGGATGTGCGTGCCGGGACGGAGCAGGGAGAAGAGCGCGGTCGGCGTGCGCCCGGGGATGCGGCAGAGGGGCAGGCGCCGGAGCGCGTTCATCGTGACCGGACACAGTGTCGCGTTGGCGGCGACTTCCTCGCCGCCGCGGATCAGGTGGCAGGCGCTCCAGGAGGGATCGTTGAGCAGACCATTGTTGTCGAATGCCGGCCGGTCAGGGCTCGGCTGCATGTAAGGGCCGAAGCGATCGCCGGCCCCCAGGACTGCGTGCAGCTCCTCGCGGATGGCGGCGGTGTTCGCCTCCAGCGCTGCAGTCCAGGAGAAGTCGCTGCGGTCATAGAACTCGATCTGCGGCAGCTCGGGAAAGTAGAAGACCTGCGGCTGTTGCTGGTAGATCTGCCGCCGGCCGAGCAGCAGATCGAACGCGCGCGCGAAGCGCTGGGTGCCTGGCTTCCCCAGGCCGGCGCGATCGAGGTCGTCGATGAGGTGTTGCTCGAAGGCGCGGGTGCTGCCCTGCACCAGCGCCGCGATCCGCTCGAGCTCGGCGCGCCACTCCGGAGGAGACGCCCGCATGGAGCGGGCGATCTTCAGAGCGGCACGGTAGAAGGTCGTTGCAGCGCGGGCGTCGGCTTGCGCCGTGTAGAGGTCGCCCTTGCGGATGAGCGCCGGGACGCTCCGGGGGTTGAGCTCCAGCGTGCGATCGAGCGCCGCTCTTTCCGCCTGCGCAGCGCCGAGGTGGCGGTGCGCCAGCGATAGCCCGAACCAAGCGTCCGCGCCGGCCGTCCCGGTAGCCGTAGCTCGCTGAAAGTGCTCGCACGCCGCCCTTGCATCACCGCGCTGCAGTGCCTGGAAGCCGGCGTTGGCGAGAAGAGCGGGATCGCCGTTGGAGCCTTCGGGCATGTACGTCAAACGCCCGGGTGATGGCGAGCAGCCGCCTAGTCGATGCGCTGTCCGAGATTGTGATTCGCCTGCATCTGGTTGCGCTCCGCCTGGTACTCCTGGATCTTGATTTTCACCTGCTCCTCGTCGTAGCAGGTCCTCACCGGGAAGCTCGATCCAAGCTCGGTGGCAGTCCGGCAAAACATCCGGTTGCCGCGAATCATCTCCGGCTTGAAGCCGGCATTTCTTGCATCCCTGAGGAGCACCTCATCGGCCTTTTGCTTAGCCGCCGCGGCGTTGGCCTGAGCGTCCGGGACCTTAGAATCGGCAGCCGTCTTCTGAGCCGGCTGCACTGCTGCCTGAGTCGTCGTCTGCGAGCTGTTGGGGGGCTGCTGTGCCAGCACGAGAGCCGCCGCCATCGCTGCGCATGACGCGAAGAGAACTCTATGTAGTCTCGAAGCCATGACACGCCTCCTCTGGAAACGTTTCTTGCGCAGGCAGCCGCCCTAATGGACAACCGATCCGATGTTGCGCATGTTCTCTAGCTGCTGCCGCTGCGCCTGGTATTCCTGGATCTTTACTTTCACCTGCTCCTCGTTGTAGCAGGTTCTGACCGGGAAGCTCGACCCAAGCTCAGTCGCGGTCCGGCAGAACATCCGGTTGCCTCGAATGATCTCCGGCTTGAAGCCGGCATTCCTCGCATCCCTGACGAGCAGGTCCTCTTCTTTTTTTTGAGCCGCAGCGGCGCTCGCGGCCTGAGTGTCCGCGGCCTTCGAATCGGCAGCCGTGGCCTGCGCCGGCGGCGATGCGGACGGAGCCGCGGCTTGTTGCCCCGCGGCCCGCTGCGCCGGTGCGAGAGCCGCCAGCGCCGTAACACACGCAGTCAGGAAGGCCATATGTAATCTGGAAGACGTCACGACACGCCCTCTCATCCAGTTGATTGTGTCTAGAGTAGCTCAGGTCCAGTCGCGGTGGTATGGGGAGGGGGCGAGGCACTATACTTTTTGGATGAAGCCTCTTACCGACCCTTCCGGCGGCGGCCGCGCCAAGCCGAAGCAGCCGCTGGCGGCCCTCCTCAGCCTCGCACTCGCCCTATCCGCTACGGCGGCCGTCTGCGCCGCCCCGGCGCCCGAAGCTCCCCTCAACCAGCTGCTCGCCTGTCGTCACATTGCCGCGGATAGCGCGCGCCTGAGCTGCTTCGATCGCGCCTCGGCGTCCGTAGTCGACTCTTCCCGGCGCAAAGAGCGCGCCATGAAGGAGGCCCTCAATCCAAAGCGTACTTTCGGATTGTCGCACGGCACCATAGTGGACCGGGAAGCCGCCGCAGCAGGCGTGCGCGTGACGAGCGTCCCGACTATCGACGCACACGTCGTGGGACTCGGGCAAGGTGCAGACGGCCGCACCATCCTTTCCCTCGACAACGGCCAGGTATGGGAGCAGGTGGTGGCCGACGGCACCGATCTTTACACCAAGCCCGGCGATTCCGTGCGTATTACGCGGGGATGGTTCGACTCCTACTGGCTGGAAGCCTCTTCGCACCATGGTTGTAAAGTCATGCGGCTGCGATGAGGCCTGGCCGGCATTCTGACCCGGCAGCCGGAGCGCGCGCGGGATTCCCTTCGTGAGCACGGGCGATACGGCCAACGAGTTGGCGCAGGGCTACGCGCTGCAGCGGCAGGGGCGGCTTGCCGAAGCGGCAACGCTCTTCCGGCGGGCGATTGCCCGCGAGCCTCGGAATGGCGATGCGCTCCACCTCCTGGGCGTCACGCTGGGCCGCATGGGAGACGCGCACGAAGCCGTGACCCTCCTCACGTCGGCGGCGGAAGCACGCCCCTCGAACCCTTACATTCTCACCAATCTCGGCAATGCGCTGAGCAATGTCGGCCGGCATAGTGAAGCGGCGAGTGCTTTCGAGCGCGCCGCGGCATTGAAGCCTGACCTGCTGGTTGCACACCGCGGCCGGGTCTTCGCCGAGCTTTCCGAGCGTCGTTACGAGGACGCGCTGCGCAGTATCGATCGCGCATTGGCATTGCATCCGCAGGATGCAGTCATGCTCGCCAACCGCGGCAATGCGCTACGGTCGCTGAAGCGAACCGAAGAAGCGCTCGCGAGCTACGACAAGTCACTCGCTTTCGCACCGGGCGACCCCGAAATCCATCACAGCCGCGCATTGGCGCTCATCACTTTGGAGCGGTACGAAGAGGCCCTCGGCAGCCTGGACCGGGCTCAGGCACTGGCTCCGGAGCGCGTTGGGGTCCATTTTCACCGGGGCGTGGCGCTTTCCCTCCTCGAGCGGCATGCCGAGGCGTTGGCCAGCTTCGAGCGCGCGCTCGCCCTCGAGCCGCGATCCGCCGAGGTGCTCGGCAACCGGGGGGTCGCGCTCGGACACCTGGGCCGGTCAGAAGAGGCTCTGGAGTCATTCGCGAGGGCGGCGGAAGCAAAGCCTGACTACATCGATGCCTTCACCAACGCCGCTGGCACTCTCAACGCGCTCGGCCGACGCCGGGAGGCCCTGGAGCAGTTCGATCGGGCGCTGCGCATACAGCCCGACCATCCGCCGACGCTGTGGAGCAAGTCCCTCCTCAAACTTGCCATGGGCGAGTACGACGAGGGCTGGCCGCTTTACGAGTCGCGCCTGCGGCTCGACTACCTGCGCGAATATCACCGCACGTTCTCGATGCCCCGTTGGACGGGCAACGAGGACCTCGCCGGCAAGCGCATACTGATCCACGCCGAGCAGGGCCTGGGCGATGCTCTCCAGTTCTGCCGCTATCTCCCACTCCTGGAGGAAAAGGGCGCGCAGGTCGTCTTCGAAGTGCCCGAGGTGCTCTCGAAGCTACTGCGGTCCCTGCGGTTTCGCGGCACCCTCATCTGCCAGGGACAGCTGCTGCCGCCGGCTCTGGACTATTACTGTCCGCTGTTGAGCCTGCCCCTCGCCTTCCAGACCCGGGCGGACACGATTCCCGCGGAAGTGCCTTATCTGGCGGCGGATCAGGCTGCCGTCGAGAGCTGGCGTGTCCGGCTGAGCACGCTGCCGGGCCTCAAGGTCGGACTCAACTGGCAGGGACACGCCGTTGCGGAGAAGCAGGCCTGGATCCGCGGCCGCTCATTCGCGCTGACTTGCGCGGCGCCATTGGCCCGCATTCCGGGCGTCAGCCTGATCTCGCTGCAGAAAGGCCCGGCGGCCCGGCTACGAAGTGAGGTCGACTTCGGCAGCGAGCTCACGCAGCTCACGGATCCCGATGACGTCAGTGCGGACGCTCTCATGGAAACGGCGGCCTTGATGTCGGCCCTCGACTTGATCGTTACGTCGGATACATCGGTGGCGCATCTCGCCGGCGCGTTGGGCCTGCCGGTCTGGGTGGCTCTGCATGCCGCGCCGGATTGGCGCTGGCTGTTGGAGCGCGCCGATAGCCCCTGGTACCCGTCCATGCGGCTCTTCCGTCAGCGTTCGCCCGGCGATTGGAGCGAGGTCTTCGAGCGGCTCGCCCGCGAGGTTGGCGAGCTGACCGCCCGCTAGTGAATGGCGGTGGATGAGCTGTAGGAAGTGATGTGATTGAAGGGATCGCCCGTCGCACGCGCGCTCGAGACGTAAAGCGCGTGATGGGGGAAGTCGAAGCCGAGCGCGTTCACCGTGCCGAGCACGTCCATCCCCAGGATGATTGCCGGCACATGATCGAGCTTCCACAGCTTGAAGATGTGGAAATCGCCATAGATGAGGTCGACACCCTCGACGCGCAGCGGACCGATCGCAATCACCGGGGCGTGGACGACCCGTCCCGACTCTACCTGCTCGGTCGCGCCGTAGACGGCGGTAACCGGCTCGGCGCGCCCGGGGTCGTCCCGCAGGCCTAGCGCCCTCTGCAAAGTGGGATTCCCGAGGGTGCGCTCCGATCCCGTGTCGATGATTGCAAGCACGCGAACGTCCCCCACGTACGCAACGGCAGTCATCAGGCCGCCGCTGACTGCCTGGGTACGAACACGGGAGTAGTGGAAACGCACGCTGGGATCGAGAGCGCTTCCGAGCACGACTCGATTGTGCTCGAAGTCAACCAGCAGCGTCTGGTCGGAGAGTCCGGCTATCCCTAAGATCCCATCCGCTCCGGCCATTACCGGCTCCCACAGAACGGGCATCGGTGTGTGATCGATATTGATGTTTCCCGCGTTCAGCCGCTCGATGGTCACCGCGGCGACCGGTGCCGAGCCGGTAATCCCCTCGAGCTGCAGCGCCGGCACTTTGCTCAGTTTGAGACCCAGGGTCTGCACGAGACCAGGGCCTATCGAGGAGCGGCTGGCACCGGTATCGACGACGAACCGGAACGGGCCCTGCCCGTCGATCATGACGGGAGCCACTACCCGCCCGATATGATCGAGCGTGGTGGGGCAGGCGAAGAGAGATTTATATTGCTCGGCCGCCTCTGCGGCAGACAGTGACTTCGGGGCGTCCGCGGCGGTTGCGGCAACAGCGCTACCCAGACCCGCAAGCAGCATGCTCTGCAGGCACACCGCCGGCCACCAGCGCCGGCGCAGCGGCGATGCCCTTAGGTTTGGCACATCCAGTAGGATACTCCTTCATGAGCACGCCAGCCCCTCTTCAAATGAAAATTCGTGATCTGCTCGGCGCTGCCGAGCGCGCCGACCTGCAGGGACAACCTGCTGAGGCTGCGAGACTTTTGTCGCAAGCCGCTTCACTGGCGCCCGATGATGCGATGGTGCTCGGCGCCCAGGGAGTGCATGCGCTGCGTGTAAATGACGCGGCGGGTGCCCGGCAATGGCTCGAGCGCTCCGTCGCGGCGGACTCAAGTAACGCGGCGATGTACCTTAATCTTGCGACGAGCCTGCGCGAGCTCAACGATCCTGAAGCGGAATCGAAAGCGTTGGAGCGGGCACTGACACTGGAGCCGCATTTCACGCTGGCGTTGATTCAGAAGGCGTCCCTGCTGGAGCGCACGGGGAAGACCAAGGCGGCAGCACGGATGTATCACCGGGCACTTCTCTCGATACGGCCGGACACAGCTCTGCCGAGATCCTGGCAGCCTGTCATCGAGCACGCCAGACGCACCGTCATGGCGAGCCTCAATGAGCTCGATGCATGGTTGAAGGCGCGCATGCAGGAAGTGCGCGCCAGATACGCGACGGAGAGGTTGGATCGTGTGGATGACTGCCTGGGCGCGATCATCGGCAGAAACCGGATCTACGTGCAGCAACCGACTTTCACCCATTTCCCCCGGCTGCCCGCCATTCAGTTCTACGAGCGCGAGGAGTTTCCCTGGGCAGCGGCCATCGAGCAGGCGACGGATGACATCCGTACGGAGCTGCAGTCGTTGCTTGCAGATTCGCGCGACAGATTCTCGCCCTACCTGACGCACTCACCGGATGAGCCACTCAATCAGTGGCGGGAGCTCAATCAATCGCGGCGCTGGAGCGCGCTCTTTCTTTACAAGGATGGCGAGCGTCAGGATGTCACCGCCGACCGCTGCCCGAAGACGCTGGCGGCGCTCGAGCAGGCACCGATCGTCAGGATTGCCCATCGCGGACCGACACAACTCTTTTCCTTGCTGGAGCCGAAGACCCGCATTCCACCGCACACCGGGTCCACCAACACCCGCCTCACCGTGCACCTGCCGCTCATCGTGCCGCCGGGATGCGGGTTCAGGGTGGGGACGCAGGTGCGCGAGTGGCATCCCGGGAAGCTCCTCATCTTCGATGACACGCTCGAGCACGAGGCCTGGAACGACAGCGACCAGGACCGCGTGATCCTGATCTTCGATATCTGGAACCCGCTCATGACGCGCGCCGAGCAGGACCTGATGACGGTAGCAACTGCGGCGATCGCCGAGTACTACCAAGACTGAAATCGCGGCGCTCGCCGGATCAGGTTGCCTGCGGGCGCATGTCAAACGCTATGCAGAGCCGCGGGTCTTCGCCGTAGATGGGATTGGTGCCGTGCCACATGTACGAAGGGAAGAGCACCAGGCGGCCGGGCCGTGGCTGCACGTAGCGCTCCGCCGTGTGCCCGGGAATGGCGTAACGCGGCTCGCCGAACTTGATCCAGCCGGATTTCAGCGCGGCGTCTTCCGCCTCCGCCGGCACCTCCACGTAGTAGGCCGAGCTCAGCATCCCGTCCGGATGGAAATGGTTTACGTGGTAGCCATTGCGGCGTAACCGTACCGACCACGCACCCGTGAAGCGACTGGTCCCCCGGTTGGCGCGCGCAAGGGGATGATCCGTGAGCTCCGTCAAAGTCCGCCGATACTCCTCAATCGGCGCCTCGAATGCCTTCAGCACCGCACGGATGACCGGGTCGGGATCGGTCAGGAGGCTGGTTGAGGTTTGAGTTCCATTGCGCAGCGTCTGATCGAGAGGCTGATTGGTGAAGCGATGCCGCTCGTGCAGGGCCGAAGCCAGATCGCGATTGAATTCCGCCATGGAAGACCACCCCGCAGGGGTCTCGAGATCGAAAACCCGCACGAAGCGATCGTAGTCGCACAGCACCCTGTACCGCTCGGTGCCCAGCATCCGGGACGCGGTCGCCTCGAAAGCGAGCCACATCTGTGCGTCAGGATGCTTGACCAACTGCGCCTGGATGAACGGCAATGCCTCGTCCGCTCTTCCACGGCCCAGCAGGATGGTCACCACATTGAGCAGCACCGCCTGCTCTTCAGGCCGCATCGCCGCGGCCTCGAGGGCGTAGGTCTCTGCCTCCTGCACTCGCCCCTGGTCGAAAAGAATTCCTCCGAGCGTAGATCGCACGGCGGCACTTTGCGCCCTGCGTGTCAGGAGGTCGCGAACGAGCACCTCCGCGTCATTGATGCGCCCCGCCCGCCAAAGCAACTCTCCTAGGAGGAGCTGCAGGCGGACGTCTTCGCGATTTGCCTTCACGGTGGTCACGAGCGAGCGGGCAAACGCCGGATCGCTGCGCATGAACCGTACATGGGCGAGCGTCGATTGCGCCTCTACGTTCTTCGGTTGCAGCTCCACCGCGCGGGCGAAATTGCGCTCAGCCTCATCCAGGTCGCCGGAATTGAGTGCGGCACGTCCCAGGTTATATGTCGCCTCGTAGCCGTCCGCGCCGAGCTTTCTCGCCGCCTCCAGCGCTTCCCGTGCCTCAGGGCGCTCCAACTGGGTCAATAGCGCGCCCAGGTTATGGTGAGCGACCTTATTGTGCGGGTCGAGCGCGATAGCGCGGCGATGGGCGCTCTCGGCCTCCGCCTGACGGCCGTCAATGCCCGCCAGCACCAGCGCGAGGATCTCCCAGGCTTCGGCGTCTGCCTGATCGCCAGCGACGAGAATCCGGCACTGCGCCTCGGCCTCCGCATAGCGCTCCAGGTCAGCGAGCGTCAGCGCCAGCCCCCGCCGCGCCGGGCGGTGCTCCGGGAGGAGCTCCACGGCCTTGGCGTAGGCGGCCTCCGCTGCGGCGTACTTTCGCTGCTTCCTGAGGAGATTACCGAAGTTCGCGTGAAACTCACCCCGATTGGGGTCGAGATCGATGCTGAATCGCAGCCAGCGCTCGCCTTGAGCCCAATCCCCCGTGTCCTTGAGCGCGAGCCCCATGAAGTGGGCCGCGACCGCATTGGAAGGCTCGCGAGCGAGGATGGCGGCGCAGGTGGCGGCCGCAGCGGCTGGCTCACCCTTCTGCAAAAGGCCGGAAGCCCGCTCGAGAGTCTCTGGCGCAGTCATGATGCGACATTATCACCCGCCCGCACCGGCCGCGCCTTGTGGTATCTGCGCAACGCTCCGATCCCGCAAGGTCGTGGCGGAATTGCAACGATGACATCGAAGGCATTGTCGAGCTGGAATCCGCGCGCCAGAACGAGCCGCTGATGCGGCGCTTTCGAGCCGAAATCGCTGTAATAAAGCCTGGAGGACTTTACAGCGTCAAAAGCAACGCCGTATTCTTGCGGGATGGGTCGCTTGTGGCGCGTAGACACCATTCAGCGTCGCACAACACATTTATACCAGGTCTTGGGAGTCATACTGATGTCGAAGAATACGCTTTTGCGGCGAGCCATCCGCCTCGCCCTGGCCAACGCTGCGGCAGCCTCCGTGGCGCTGCCCGCGATGGCGGCAGCTGCAGATCCACAGGCGGTGCCGGCCCCTTCGGCCGCTCCAGCCACCCCTGCCACCGCGGCCGCTCCGACCGCTGCTCTGCAGGAAGTCGTGGTCACCGGCTCGCGTATCGTGCAGCCCGGATTGAGCTCCATCAGCCCGGTCACCGCCATCAGCGCCAAGGACATTGCCAGCCAGGGCGTCACCTCGGTCGAGGATGTGCTGAACAACCTCCCGCAGGTGATGGCCGACCAGGGTGCCATGGCTTCGAACGCAGCCACCGGCACGGCGACGGTCAACCTGCGCGGCCTCGGCCCGCAGCGCACCCTCGTGCTGGTCGACGGCAAGCGCCTGATGCCCGGCCAACCGTCGATCACTGCCATCAACGCCAACGCTGCCGACCTGGACAATATCCCGATCGCGCTCGTTGAGCGCGTCGACGTGCTGACCGGCGGTGCCGCTGCCGTGTACGGCGCCGACGCCGTGGCAGGCGTGGTCAACTTCGTGATGAACGACCACTTCCAGGGCTTCGAGATCGACGCCAACGCGAATGCTTATCAGCACGACCAGCACAACTTTTGGGGTCAGTTCGCACCGGCCGCCGGATTCGGACAGGCCCACAGCTCGGTGTGGGATGGCGCCACCAAGGACGTCACCCTCATCATGGGCGGCAACTTTGCCGACGGCAAAGGCAACGCGACCGCGTACGTTGGGTATCGGCGCACCGGGGCAGTGATCGAAGCGGATCGCGACTTCAGTCTCTGTACGCTGGTTGGAACCAACTGCGCCGGCTCGAGCACATCGCAGACCGGGCGATGGTTTGCCGCGGGTTTCGTGCCGGGCACCTCGACCCCGAACTTCTTTCCATCGCCGTTCCTCACGGTCAACCCGGCCAACGGCACGCTCGTGCCCTTCCAGAACCCCCAGGATGCATTCAACTTCGGCGCGCTCAACTACTACATGCGGCCGGACGAGCGCTGGAACGCAGGCGCCTTCGCGCACTACAACATCGACGACAATCATCAGGTCTACACCGAGCTCATGTTCATGGACGACGACTCGCTGGCGCAGATCGCGCCGAGCGGCTCGTTCATCGGCTCGGGCACGGGCACGAACCCGACCACGGGCAATCCCGACGGCGACTGGACGGTCAATTGCAACAACCCGCTCCTCTCGGACCAGGAAGCCACGACCATCGGCTGCACGAGCCACTCGCTCGCTCTCACCAATACGCAGACCATCGAGCTCCTCGGCGGCCGGCGCAACGTGGAAGGCGGCAACCGCATCACCGATACGAGGCACACCTCCTATCGGTTCGTGGTCGGCAGCAAGGGTCAGCTCAACAGCGACCTCTCGTATGACGTGTACGCGCAGGAAGGCGTGACGCTGCGCAACGACCTTTCGACCAACGACCTGTTGAAGTCGAACGTTGCCAACGCGATGCTGG
>DASUHA010000131.1:0-7195 GCA_036273735.1 Steroidobacteraceae bacterium
CGTGTGCGCCCAGGGCCGCCGCCTGTCGTACACGCTCGACGAGGGCCACAGCCTCAGGAAGTGAAGCAGGACCGTGGCTCCGTGGAGGCATCGAACGCGGTACCGACTGAGTGGGCGAGCGTCAGCGGCGGGGAGATGACCTGGGTAGTGCCGACTCCCGGCAAACCCTGGGTGACCTACGGCAGCGGGTACTATAGCCAGGAGTGGAGGGAAGACCGGCGAACGGAGATCTCCACTCAAGTGAGCACTTCGGGCGAATGGAAGTTCGGCTCGGCGGGAGACAAGGTCGATTACCGTTATGGCTGGATGCATCACCCCAAGGTGTTTGCGCCCCACAACCCGAAGGAGCTCTTGATCGGGGCGAACGTCCTGTTCGAGACCCTCGATGAGGGTGTTCACTGGCGGGTCATGAGCCCCGACCTCACGCGCAATGACAGGAAGAAGCAGCAGCGGCCGGGGGGTCCGATCAGCGCCGATGTAACCGGCGAGGAGGAGTTCGACACGATCTCCTCGATCGCGTTCTCACCGATGCAAGACGATACCATCTGGACCGGCTCGGATGACGGCTTGGTTTACGTGACGACTGACACCGGTGCCCATTGGAAAGAGGTGCGTCCGCCCAAGCTTCCAACCTGGTCCACGATCACCTGCGTCGAGCCTTCGCATACGATGCCGGGTACCGCGTATGTATCAGCGAGCCGCTATGACTGGGATGACTTCCATCCCTACCTCTACAAGACTACCGATTACGGCAAGCACTGGAGCGAGATCACCGCAGGGCTGCCCGGCAATCAATATATCGAAAGCGTCCGCGAGGATCCGGACGATCCGAGCCTGCTGTTCGCCGGGACCAGCAGCACGGTGTACATGAGCCTCGACGGTGGAGCGCAGTGGCAGGCGCTCACGCGCAACCTGCCGGCCGTGCGGGTGAGCGATGTGGAGATCCAGCCCGAACAGCATGCAGTCGCGATTGCGACGTTCGGCCGCGCATTCTGGGTGATGGACGATCTGCAGTTTCTCGAGCAGCTGAATTCGGCGCGGGTCGCGAGCGATGCTCCATATCTCTTCAAGCCGCAGCAGGCGTGGCTGGTTACCCGCCGCCGCGCTCCCGAAGGCCCGGACAGCCGTAACGAAGGCAAGAGTCTGCCCCCAGGTGCTGCGGTGTTCCTGCATCTGCCGGCTGATTACGACGGCAAGGTGCCGGTCAAACTGAGCTTTACGGATGCTTCCGGCAAGCAGATTCGCACCTTCACCCTACCGATCGCAGACAAGAAGACCGGGAAGCCCAAAGAGAAGCTGCACCCGGGTATGAACCGCTTTCTGTGGGACCTGCACTACCCGGACGCTGTCGACGTGAAGGGTATCTACGAGAGCGAGCACAGCCAGGGACCGAAGCCCCCGGTCGGTCCGGAGGTGGTGCCAGGCACCTACTACGCGGTTCTGAGCTATGCGGGCATCACGCAGAAGGAATCGTTTGCGGTCAGGCTCGACACGCGGCTTCCTACGACGCAGGCCGAGCTGCAACGGCGTTTTGATCTGCTGATGCAGATCCATGACTCGATCGGCCGGTTGGACGGCGCGCTCAACCAGGCGATTGATGCACGGAGCGCGCTGGAGAAAGCCATCGCCGACAAGACGGCCTCCGGCAGCCGTGCGCAAAAGGCGCTTGCCGGCCTCAACCACGACATCGACGATCTGGTGGATCTCAGGATCCAGTCGGACGAAGGCTCGCTTGTCTATGCGGGTAGGCTGCGCGCCTGGTTATCGTGGCTGGCGAGCCAGGTGAGTGCATCGTTCCTGCCGCCAACTCCCGCGATGCTGAGCGCCGCGAATACGTACATTGGTCAGGAGCATGAGGGCGTCATACGTTTGCGGGCCGACGCCAAGCGCGCCCATCAGGTTCTGCGTTAAGGCGCGATGTCGGTGCCTGCAGTAGCTCTCCGGGACCGTTCGCGCGTACACTAGCGTCACGGTACCCAGAAGACCGGTTGGCAAAGATTCAGGCGTATGAGCTCCAATGCATTCGAGAAGATCGATCCCGTGGCTGCATTCGCCCTGCACGTGGCGCGCGGCGAAGTCCGGGTTCGAATCGAGACGGCACTTCGCACCGACCCGCAGCGCACAGACGGCCAGCTCGCGCGCGAGCTCGAGGTGAAGCGCGCGGCCATCGCTCGCATCCGAGCGATGCTCGAGGCGCAGGGCCAGATCCCGCTGCGACCATCGCTCTTGCGCGTGGCCCGCTGAGGCCCGCGCACCGGCAGGTACCGGCAGGCTCAGGACGCGTGCTTCAGGGGAACGCGTGCCGAGCCGGAAGCGGTCGATCCGCCGGCGGGCGCCGGCGTCAGGGTGTAGCGGAACTGTGCCTCGCCGCAAGTGATCACATCGCCGTGCTCGAGCCGTGCGTAGCGGACGCGACGCTGGTTGACGAGCACGCCGTTCGTGCTCTTCAGATCCTGGACGAATGCCGTTCGGAAGGCGGGGATCAGCACGGCATGATGACGGCTGACCGAGCGCATGGCGAGCGGAAAATCATTGTCACGGTCGCGGCCGATCGTCGTTCGCCCGCGCAGCACCACGCTGTGGTTCTGGCCGTTGTCGATACGTGTCAGGATGCTTGCCTGAGCCTGGGTGGAGGTGCTCTGGGGGGCACCCAGGGTGCGGCCCAGCTCGTCGATGCTCGATTGCACCCGCCCGAGGGCGTACGCGTTCATCGAGGCAATCTGGGTCGCCCGTTGGAGCTCGGCGTCGCGGTCTGCCAGCCATGTGTTCAGCTGCGTCACCGTCGCGCGCAGCTCCGCGTTCATCGTTTCGAAACGGCCGAGGCGCGACTCGCTCTCCGCCACTTCCGTCGTCAGCGCAGCGACTCGCTCCTGGAGCGCGCGGCATTCCGCTTCCGGTATTGCCAGCCGGGCGGTCAGCTCCTCGATCTGTCCGCGCAACGCCGTGATCAGCGTCGCCTGCTCGGCGTGACTCGCGGCCAGGGTGCTCGCTGCAGCCTCCCGTTCCTCGAGCAGGCGCCCCTGGTCGGAGAACAGGGCCTGGCTCTTCAGGAGCGCCGCTGTCAGATCCGTGAGCATTGCGCGATTGCGCTCGATCTCGAGCCGCGCGCTGGTCAACTCAGCCTGCCGCGAGGCAATCGTGGACTCGAGCTCGCGCAGCCGCTCAGCGGCGGTGCCGCTGGCCAGGGCCTCGGCCTCCGCGCGTTGCTGCGCGGCGGTGAGGCGCCCCTCCAGCGCCAGCAGTCGCGCACACTCATCATTGTGTCTGGCAGTCAATTCGGCGAGCTGTGATTCGAGCGCGCTGCGCCTCTGCTCGTCTTCGCCTCGCTCGGCTGCGCGCTGAATGATTTCCGTGTCATGCAGATGTCGCGCCTGGTCACGCTCGTCGACCACACTTTGAAGCCGCTGGTCACGCGATCGGAGCTCGGCATCGAGTTGATTGGCCCGAGTCTCCTCCTCAGCCGTCTGGAGCCTGGCAGCCGCGAGCTCGGCATCCAGGTCCCGAAGGGTGCTCTCGTAGATGGTGCGGTACGACTCCCGACTCTGCAGGCTTTCGAGGCAGTTCGCGAGCTGATCCTGAAGGGATTTGACCTCTGCGGCAAGCCGCTCGCGGGCGCTGGTCTCGTGCTGGACCACGCGCATCAGTTTGGCCTGATCGTAGTTGTGCGCCTTGATGGTGCGCTGGGCACTGCGCTCGCGCGCTTCGCAGTCGAGAAAGCGGGTCTCGAGCTCGAACAGCTCGTGGGCCGTGCGCTGCTGGTCCGTGATCAGAGCCTGGTACTTGCGTTGCAGCGCGTGAAGCTCTCCGGAGCGTTGCTCGAGGAGCTCTCCCGCGGATGCCAGCGCCGCGTTGTGCTGTGCTTCGGCGGAGCGCGCGTCGGTCAGTTGCTGTGCGAGCCGGGCGGCCTCTGTCCGAGCCGCATCCAGCTCGGCGGCGAGGAGCCGTGCCGCCTCGCGCTCGCTGTTCAACGCATCGGCCAGCGCCTGCTCGCGGCCGTTCAGTGCCTCGAGATTGGCGGCCCTCTCGGCGAGCTCGCGACTCAGCTCGCCGGCGCGCGTCACCGCCGCGATGCGCTCGCGTTGTGCGAGGCTCAGCGCATCGTGGTGAGCACGCACCTCCTCGGCCTTCTGCGCGATCCAGTGCTCGACCGCCAACATGTCGTCGGAGTCGGCCACGGGGGACGCGGTTTCGGGCACGACGCGGTTGGAAGCAGAGGGTCCGGCCGCAGGGAGATCGGGCTCCGCAGCGGTGGCCCAGGTTTCGGACGCTTCAGCCGACTCCCGGGAACGAATCTCCGCCTCGTATGCAGCAGCATCCAACACGGGATACTCATCGGTTGCATCGAGGTCGACCGATGGCCGTGCCGTCGTATTCGGGATGTTCATATTTTTCTTCTTCGTCAGACTGCCGCGGGCGCTGGCGCGCGGCGGCGCTCACCTGCCTCCAGCGCCACTGCAATCCCCTTCGGCCGTTCATTAAAGCGCAATTTGACTCGAAACGCACTGGTGCCCGGGCTCAGCCTCGAATCTCAGGCCAATTCCGCAGCTGCGGGCGACAGCAGGTGGATTGGAAGTTCTGTAGTTTCAATGAGTTACTGATGATTACCGCCTCATGTCCGGTAAGAATCGAAGGATCCGTATGATTGAAATAGGCTACCTGCCCGGTACGATCGGTAAGGCCCATGAGCGATAGACCACTCACGCTTCGCGAGGCGGAAACCCCGGCAATCGTGCTGGACAAGGGCAAGCTCAGGGCCAACTGCGAGCGGCTGAAGCTCAGGTGTCAGGCGTTGGGCGTGCGCCTGCGTCCGCACATGAAGACTTTGAAGTCGATTGATGCAGCGCGCATGGCCGTCGATCCCTCTCATGGGGGAATCGCCGTCTCCACGTTGAACGAGGCCGAATACTTCGCGCAGCGTGGCTTCGTCGATATTCAATGCGCGGTGTGCATCACCGCCGATAAACTGCCGCGCGCCGCGCGGATTCTCGCGAGGGCATCGCACTTCAGCTTCTTCCTTGACAGCCTCGAAACCGCGCGAAGCGTGGCCGACTACGCCCGGGATCACGGTGTGGCATTCCGGGTGTGGCTCGAGGTCGACAGTGGCGAGCATCGAACCGGTGTCGACCCTGACGATCCGGTCCTGCTCGAGATCGCCCGTGTGCTGAGTAACTCTGCGGTCCGTCTCGAGGGGGTCGCGACTCATGCGGGTCACTCTTACGGGGCCGCGAGTCCGGCGGAGCTTCGCGGTGTGGCCGAGCAGGAAAGACTTGTCGTCGTGCGGGGTGCTGAGCGCCTGCGCGCTGCGGGCATCTCTATCGAGGGAGTCAGCGCGGGATCGACTCCGACGGCACTGCATTTGCTCGAGGGCGAGGGCATGACGGAGCTGCGCGCTGGCGTCTACATGGCGGGTGATCTCTTCCAGGTCGCTGTGGGCTCATTGGCGCTCGACCAGGTCGCGGTGACAGTCCTCGCAACCGTGATCAGTCACAATCAAAAGCAAAATCAGATGGTCGTAGACGCCGGTGGCCTTGCGCTTTCCAAGGACCGCAGCACCGCGGCGGGCCCGGGTCCTGATATGCGCTATGGGCTCGTTCTGGACACTCTCGGTCGCCCGATCGCCTCGGGCCTGATGGTTGTCGATGTCCACCAGGAGCATGGGGGGATTCGATCGGGCACCCGGCTGCCGTTCGAAAAGCTCCCCATCGGCTCGCGAGTCCGGATCATGCCAAACCACGTCTGCATGACCGCGGCGATGTACGACAACTACCTCATCGTCGATGGAACGGATGCTATCGTCGATATCTGGGAACGCACGAATGGCTGGTCGTGAGCAGCAATCCCCGTGGGAATGCCCCGAGGCGCATGCTGCAGACTGAGGAAACGGAGGCGCCTTGCCGTAGCCTTGCCCCAGGCGGCAGCGCGTGCGGCGCGCTTCTACGGCCGATACGTTGGACTCAAAGTGTGCTTCTGCGTGGCGATGCTCAGCAACGTCGGATAGAACTGCACGAAGGTCGAATCCACGGCGCCGTTCTGCCGATGGCAGGTGTAACAGGGTGCGGCAGCAGGTATCGCCTGTGTCGGGCCGCTGCGCACGGAGTCGAAGAAGAAGAACCCCCATCCGTCTGCAAACCGCTTCGAGTCCTTGATGTGGACTTCGACGCCCATGGTGTCGCCGGACTGGAACTTGCCGCTTTTGTTGATCGAGCCCCTCTCCGAGGCTGCGCGACCCTCTTTTGCGAACTCGGTCCCTTCCGGCCAGGTGCCCGTCCGGACGAATGCCTGGTATGCCTGAGGATTGACGAACACATTGTCGAACATCGAGTGGTCCGCGCCTGAAGTCTTGCGATAGCTCATGTCGAGCCCGGATGTCAGGAAGATCCATTCACGGTAGTCTGCGGGCGCCTTGAGCTGACCGTCCGATGTGAACGGCGTACTTGCATCAGCCGGCGCGCCGGAATACGCCGGACGCGCCGCATCCGACAGTGATAGCACCAGCAGCGAAACGCAGAGAGCAACGGGGAATCGACGACTCATGACAACGCCTCCGCACCTCGAAAAAGATCTCTATGAACCTCTCGCCGCGCGGGGAATCGCTCGCGATAGCTTCGCGGCGAGATCCCGAAGCGTCGCTTGAATCGGCGGGCGAAAACGTCCGCGCTCGCGAAACCGACTGATGTGGCAATCCCTTCGATCGACCGTCTTGCACTTCCCAAATGCTCCCGCGCAACATTCAGGCGGAGAGTCTCGACGTACTCCCCAGGCGTGCATCCGAACGCCGCGACGAATCGGCGGGCGAATTGGCGTGGGCTCAGTCGCACGCGCGCCGCGAGCGCTGGCACGGAGGTATCGGCCGACAGGTGTCCGCGCATCCAGGCGATGAGGTCTGCGAACGCGTCGGCGCCATCGACCTGGTGACGCAGCGGCTCCGAGTACTGCTCCTGTCCCCCAGGGCGCTTGAGATAGACGATCATCTCCCGGGCCACCGTCAGCGCGGCATGCGGTCCCAGGTCTTCCTCGACCAGCGCGAGCGCGAGGTCGATGCCGGCGGTTATTCCGCCGGAGGTGTAGTAGCGGCCGTCCTTCAGGAAGATCGCATTGCCATCGACGATCAGCCTCGGGAAGCGCTTTGCCAGGTCTTGTGCGAAGCGCCAGTGCGTCGTGACTCGCCGGCCGTCGAGAAGGCCCGTTGGCGCAA
>DASUHA010000132.1:0-9726 GCA_036273735.1 Steroidobacteraceae bacterium
ATCATAGGATCTGTGAGCGCCTGCCGCTCGCCCCTACAGACCTGACGGACCTCGTGTTCCCGCCGCATGCCCAGCCTGGCCTCAACGGGTATCCCCGCGCCGCCGCGTTGATGGCGCACCTGTTGGCGCATGCGGCGGGCACCATGACCCACCGTGGCCTGCGGCTGATTCAACTCTGTGATGTCGCAAGGCTCGCCCGCCGCATGACCGAGGCGGATTGGGAGGAGCTCATCCGGTTGCACGGCAGCGATCGGCGCCTTTGGTGGGCCGCACCGCCGCTCCTGCTCGCCGCGCGCTACTTCGCCGGCGCGGTTCCGCATGAGGCGCTCACCCGTCTCGAGCGGGGGGCTCCGTGGCTGCTGCGCCAGGTGACGCGGCGGCGCACTCTGGCCGACTTCTCCTACTCTCATGTCTACATCGATGCTCTGCCGGGTATCCTCTGGACACGTTCGCCGGCACAGGCAGTACGGTATGTCAGCGCGAGAGTCTTCCCCACCCGGGAGCAGCGTGCGCAAATCGAGGTCGTGTCGAGAACCGGACCATGGTCCGCAGAGCCGCATTGGCACCGCCAATCGCAGGCGCGACGGATCCTGCAATGGATATCTTCGCGTCCGACCCGGACGGAAACCCTGCAACCGGTTCGCGCGGCGCTCGCGCGCACATATTGAGAATGCGTTAATGGCGACATCGAGGTATTGCGCGAGCTCCCTCGACGATACGCGCGCCGCCTTCGACAGTGTCGCGGCCAACTACGATGGACCTCGGGGCAACAATGATCTGATCCAGGACATGCGCCGCGAGATGTGGCGCTGGCTCGATGCGAGCTTCCCGCACAAGAGCCATCTGATCGACCTGGGTTGCGGCACGGGACTCGATGCGGTGCGGATGGCGGAATGCGGGCACGAGGTGCTTGCGACCGATTGGTCGCCGCGCATGGTCGAGAGAACCCAAGGGCGAGCGGCAGCGGCGGGCGTGACCGACAGGGTGCGTGCGGCTGCAATCGGCGGGCAAGAGCTCGAGCGAATCGAGGGCAGATCGCTCTTCGACGGAGTCTACTCCAATCTCGGTCCGCTCAACTGCCTGCCGGATCTGACAGCGGTCTCACGCGAGTGCGCTCGCCTGGTCAGGCCTGGCGGGCGACTCGTCTTCACGGTGATCGGCCGCTGGTGTCCGTGGGAGATCGCCTACTACGCTTCCCGCGCCGACTGGCCCCGCATCAGCGTGCGTTTCGCGCGTGAGATGACGCCTGTCAGGATGAACGGACATACGGTATGGACGCGCTATTGGACTCCCATGGAGCTCTACCGCAGGTTCGCGCGCGATTTCGCTCTTGTTGACCGTCGCGCCATCTGCCTCTTCGCTCCGCCTCCATACATGACGTGGATCAGGGATCACCACCCCGTATGGTTCGAGCGGTTATGGGGCTGGGACCGCCGCGTCGGCAATTGGCCGCTGCTCAGGAGTCTCGGCGATCACTTCCTCATCGTGATGGCACGGCGATGAACGGACAGCTCGCCGGCGCGCCGATCAGGGCGATCTCGCCCGGCCTGCTCGGCGACACCGCAGCACGAGACTATGCGCGCAAGCTCCGGCTCTTCAATGCCTTCGCGGCACCGGAGCTCAGCCAGGCCATCGCCAGCCTCGAGCTGCGCGACGGGATGAGCCTTCTCGATGTGGGATGCGGCACCGGGGAGACATTGCTGCGCCTGCGGGATGCGGCAGGGCCGGGTGCCGAGATCATCGGCATCGATCTCTCTGCCGCGCACGTTCAGGCCGCACGCGAGACGGTCGGAGATTCCATCACCGTCCTTCAGGCGGACGTGATGACGGTCCCGCTGCCACCCGCCAGCCTCGATCTCATCTGGTCGGCCAACACGCTCAACCATGTTCGCGATCCGGTGGCAGTGCTGAGACAACTGACGCACCTGCTGCGTGCCCGGGGGCGCATCGCGATCGGGCAGAGCGCGCTCCTTCCCGAGCTCTACTTCGCCTGGGACTCGCGACTCGAGCGGCTGGCGTGTGAGGCGGTACGCCGCTACTACGAAGACCGCTACGGCCTCGGAGAGCACGGCCTCGATAGCGCACGGAATCTACTTGGCTGGATGCAGCGGGCCGCCCTCCGCAACCTCGCGGTGCGCACGCTGGTCATCGAGCGGACGGCACCCCTGCGCCAGGCGGATAGGGAGTATCTGCTCGAGGTGATCTTCAAGGGGACCTGGGGCGAGCGCCTGCGGCCCTACCTTGCCCCTGCGGACTTCGAAGCTCTGCAGCGCCTATGCGGGCCGGACAACGCTGAATTCGCACTGCGCCGCCCCGACTTCCACTTCATTCAGACCTTCACGCTGGTTGTGGGCGAGCGCAGCTGAGAGAGACAGGCGACTCGCTCATGGCTTCGCGGCCGAGCGCAGAAGCTCGGAGTAGAGTCTCTCAAAACATGCAACGGTGTAATCAGCGTCCTCGCGCAGGGCCCAGAGCTGTGCCGCCCGAGCGAGGCGCAGCCGCAGCGATTCATCCCTCAGTACCCCATCGAGTGCCGCGGCGAGCGCCGTGGCGTCTCCGACCGGCACGGCTATCGCAGCCTCCGGCGCCCATTCGGCAATGTGCCCGACAGCAGTGCCAACGGTTGGAACACCCGCAGCGGCAGCTTCCAGTACCACCAGCGGACCTGCTTCATGACGGGAGCAGATGACTGACACGTGCGCCTGCTGCATCAACGGATAGAGCTGACGCTGCGTCAGGAAACCATGAAATCGCACCCGGTCGGCGAGACCCAGAGCAGCCGCGAGCCGCTGCATCTCACCGCCCAACGTGTCGTCGCCCACGATATCGAGCCGTAGTTGTGGGTGGTCCGGTACCAGTCTTGCCACGGCGTGCAGCAGCGTGGGCTGATCCTTCACGCGATTGAGACTGGCGACGTGGATCAGTCGCGCGGGCTCGCCAGCGCCGCGCGCTACCGGCTCGCGCGCCGGCCAGTCGCGCAGGCGATCCACTCCGAGGGGCACCCTGCGTGCGGGAACGCCGATCATCGAAAGAAGCTCGAGCTGCGACTCGCTCGCGGCAGTGATAGCGCTCGCTCCCGCCATCACGACCGCTTCCTGCCATCGCCCATACCAGTTGCGGCGTCCGCCGAAGCGGATGTCGGGCATGCTCACCGGCTCACCGCCGGCGACATGAACGACGCTTGGAATCCGCAGCAGGCGCGCAGCCGAAACAGCCACCAGGCCCGGGGCGCCCGAGAAGATGGAATGCACGAGCTCGAAGCCCGCTGCGCGCCGGTGCTGCGCGAGGATTGCTCGCACGGCGCGCAGCCGGGTCGAGCGGTCCCCGATGTTGTGAACGCGCGCATTTCGCAATGTCCAAGTAGCGGGATCCGGCTCCTGGTGAAGCGCGAACACATGCACATCGTGACGCATCGCCAACCGCTCGATCAACGCAAGAAGTGCCGGGATGACCCGATACTCGCCGCTGCGATCGACGCCTCCGGGAACCACGAGGGCGAGCTTCATGCGCAGCGACCTCAGCGCCTGGAGCGGCCCTCGCGCAGAAGCTGCCGTAGCACATCCACGGTCTCCCGCGGATGGCCGCCGCGGCGCAGCTCGAAGGCCGGTACGGTTTGGATTCGTCGCGTAAATGCCCCCCAACCCGGCTGACTCGCGGCATACGGCTGACTCGCGCGCAGGCGACGCACCAATTCGCGGGGTCCGAGCCGCGTGAGCATCGGCCCGCTGCCCGCCTGCCGCGCCGTAAGGTCCACGACTGCGACGAGTTCGAGCGGCCCCGGAGCGAGGCAGAAGCGGCGCTGCCGCAGGTCGATCTCGAATTTCTCGACACCGCTGCGGCGGCGGATCGTTGGCGAGCGGCGCAGGGTCGCCGCATCCCCCGCCGACAGGAAGCGCAACGAGTCGTCGCGCACATGCAGAAAGTTGGCGACCCCGGTTGCGAGCAGGCTCTCCGGCGCCACGAACAGGCTGTCTTCGGACACCAGGTCGAGCCCCGCGAGGGCGCAATGCAGCACCGCGGTCGACTTGCCGGCCCCGCTCGCGCCGGTGAGCAGCACGCCTCGCCGTCCGCTGCCGATGCAAGCGGCATGCAGCGGCACCAGCCCCTGCACGCGTGCGGCGAGGGTAAATACTGCGAACTCGATGAGCTCATAGCGTAGATGGTACGGAAAGCGCAGCAGATCGCGCTCGACGATGACGAGCCCGGCGTGCTGTGCCGCGGAAATAATGGCCGCGGTCGTCGACGGGCTGGCGCCGCACAGCAGCCCGGGGCCTGAGAGCATGGAGAACGGCGCCGGCTCGCGCGGATCCCGTTGCCCTGAAGCGCGGCCGAGCACGAGCCTGAGCGAGCAGCGCGGCACGCGCGGCGAGATCCGGTGCGCGGGCAGGCCGGCATACGCCCGGCGTACGAGGCGGATCAGCTCGCGACTCTCGGTTTGAAACTCGAACCTTCCGCCGAGCAGATTCAGCGACAGGCGCAGGAGCTTCACCCGTCGTTCCTGGAACGGGTCTGCGGCAATATCAGGCATCGCGGGGCACGTCCTCGGGGCTCTTGCCGACAAAGATCCAACTCTCCAGCACTCCGCTCGGCATCCTGGCGATGCGCTTGCGCGCACGGTACCGTGCCATCCACAACACCAGCCTCGGATCGCGCAGGACCGCTACTATCGATGCGCGAGGGCTCGCAGTCGGCGGGTGGCCGGCCGCGCCGCGCGGCAGTCGCTCGGCACATTGCGTCTCGAAGCCGAAGTCGTGCAGCAGTCGCAGCCAATCCGCCCACGTGATCCGCTCGCGTGAGCCGACCGGCATGCCGAAAAGGCTGAGAGTCTGCTCGTGCCAGGCGCTGCTCTGTGCAGCCGACACGCCATCGGTCCAAACGGCCTCGACGAACGCCAGATAGCCTCCGGACTTCAGAAGCGACCTGGCCTGAGTGAGGGCCCGAGAAACATCCAACATGCAAAACACGCTTTCCGCGACTATCGCGTCGTACGGCACCGCAGTTGCGTGGTCGAGGAAGGATTCGCGGCGGGCGCGGTGGCCGAGTCGCTTCCGAAGCGCCTCGAAGAGGATGGGGTCGGGCTCCAGAGCCGTGATGTCCCAACCCAGGTCGAGCATTCGGACGGCAGTATTGCCGATGCCGGCGCCGACTTCCAGCACCCGCTCGACGCGACGGGCGTGCAGCTGGCGAAGGATGTGCGCGGTCGCAGGCGCGCCGCCGGGATGGAGATCCCCCATCCCGAGCCGACCGCGAAACTGGTGGTATTTGAGCATGCGCCCCTCTCGCATCGGATTCCAGGATCGCGCGAACTGCCTCATCAGGGCGCCCTCCTCGAGGCATCCGGCGCAAGCAGGATCGCATCGATGAAGGTGGCATGCTCGCGCACGAACGATTGGCTCAGGTGATTGGAATCCATATGTACCGGCAGGCCGCGCGCGTCCGCCGCCGGGCAGGTCATTTCCGGGCAAAGCATCTCGCTGGGATCGATGATGATCGCGCCACTCTTGACCGCGATGAGTCGTAGCCGGGCCATGAGCGGCGCCACGTAGGACTCCCATTGTCGCTCGTCGACGCTGCGCATGCTGGCGGCGGCGGTGATCCGCTCGGGTAAGTGCAGCGACAGGCGGACCCTGCTGGGGAACATATACCCGGGGTCGAAGCGTGGAGATGTCGGGTTGGACAGTATGATGAAAACCCTGCGGCCGCTCGCCGTCAGGCGCGAGATGATATGACCGAAGTCCTCGAGTGCGCGTTGCGTGCCCGGCGAATCCAACGTCAACGGCCGGCGCAGCGGATCGCCGTGACTGTATACAGGAAGAGTAAGCCGCAGGGGCTGCCCGCCCGTGAATTCGCCCATGAGATAAGCTTCCCAGAAGGCGCCGAACACGACGGTGTCCACATCCGTGTGAAACGCCATGGCGATGGCTTTCGGAAACGCCGAACTGCAGTGTGATCCGCGATGCAAGCCGTCGAGGTCGGGCAGCGGAGGACAACCGGTGTAGGTTGCAAACTCCGCCGAACGCGCCGATTGCGGGTGTCGCTCGATGATCAGGCGGACGCGCGCCCAATATTGCTGCACATGGGAGTCTCCGATGAAGACAGCCACCTTGCCGCGCCGGCTCCTCGTCGTGAGCATCCATAGGTCATTCTTCTTTACCCCCGGAAATGCCCAATTCACCGCCGCGGCCCGCCACGCCGTGACTCCCCCGTTGGAAAGGCGCCCTCCTACCCATCCGCCCTCCAGGCCGACTCCGAGAACCGCCATCGCAGCGAGTGTCCAGAGCAGGGCGGGAACAGCCCGGCGCCTCATGTGGCCGAACCGGATCGGCTCTTCGACCAGGCGGCAGGTCGCATAGGCCGCGACCGCGGCAAAGAGAACGGCCGCTGCCGCCTCGGCATAGGTCAATGAGCGACCGATGACGATTCGGGTGAATGACAGGGCCGGCCAATGCCAAAGGTACAGGGGATAGCTGATGCGCCCGACGAAGACCATCGGGCGACTGGCAAGAAGGTATCGGTTCACGGGTGCCTGCGACCCGGCCGCGATGAGCGCGGTGGCTCCTGCCGCCGGGATCAGGCCCAAGAGCCCCGACAGAGCCAGGGCCGTGGTCACGAATCTGATGCCCAACAGGATCAGCACCAATCCGACAACGGAGATGATGGCCGGCGTGCCGATGCGGTAGCGCCCGAATCTCAGCGGCAGCGCCAGAGCCGCACTGGCGTGCGCCGCAGCGAGCAGCCCTCCGCCCGCCAGCTCCCAGGCTCGTGAGGTCGGCAGATAGAAGGACTGGCCGGGCCGGAGCCAATTCCCCAGGACGCACAAAGCGAGCGATATCGCGATGACTGACGACAAGATGCGCAGGGTCACACGTGCTCTGCCGGCGAGGAGCAACAGGAGCGGCCATGCCAGATAGAACTGCTCTTCCACTGCCAGCGACCACAGATGGATCAGCGGACTGAGCTCAGCGCCGGGAGCGAAGTAGTTTCCATAATCGCCCGCTCGCGCAAAGAACACGTTTGCCATGAACGGCGCGCTCCACGCGATGGCGCTGCCAAGCCACGTCAACTCCCAGGGAAGCAGGGCAAACCAGCCGAAGAGCGCCGATGCGGCGAGGACAACGACGAGCGCCGGCAGAATGCGCCGTACACGGCGCCGATAAAACTCGGCGACACTGAACTTCTGCTCGTGCATCTCCTTCAGGATGAGCTGCGTGATGAGATAGCCCGAGATGACGAAGAAGATATCGACACCGAACAGACCGCCCGGCAGAATGCCCGGAAAGGCGTGGTAGATGATCACGCCCACGACCGCGACTGCGCGCAAGCCATCGATATCCGGCCGATAGTGCGCTACCCGCACGGCCGTCGGCATTGCCGCCGCGCGAGCGCGGACCATCGGAGCGCCGGCCATCTGCACGAGGTCGGTCAATTGCGCTTACCGCCCAGGAGCGCACGCCCTGCGGCCACGGGCGGACTCGCGGAGGGCCTGCCACGCAGGGCCATGGTTGTGTCCTCGTCTCAGATTCTATGTAAGTCTCTGCTGCAGGCCGTTCCGGTTCAAAAGTGAACCGGGAGCACGGTGGCCGGGCACGTACTCTCGTAACCGGGGTCCGGTGCGAACCTCGCGTCGGCGCGTGACCGGCTCCTTCCTGCACCCTGCACCGCGACCAGAAGAAATGGCGGCGAGCAAAGCCCTCTACATCCTTGACACGCTGCAGGTCGCGATCCGGTTGCGCCGACTCGGACACGGGATGTGGCGCTACCCCGGTCACTTCCTGGTTGCCACGCCGGGTGGCTGACGTGCGCGTCGCGCAGATCGGCTTTTACCATGACCCGGCGGATCGCGCCCCCGAAGAGCTGCTTTTTGCGTGGCCGACGATGGTGGACGTCGCGGAGAGCGTGGCGATGGCAGGCGCCGACGTATCGGTCATTCAATCGTCCGGACATTCCCGTTACTTCCGCAAATTCGACGTCGACTATCACTTCCTGCCATTCACGCGCAGCCGCCAGCGGGCCTCATCTCACGATACCTTGGTGGGGCTGGTCCGTGAGATGGCCCCCCAAGTGCTGCACGTTCATGGACTCGGATTCCCCGAGCAGGTGCTGCTCATGGCCGAGGCGGTGCCTGAAGTCCCAATTCTGCTGCAGGATCACGCCAACCGGCCGCCCCGCTGGTGGCGGCGAGCGGCCTGGAAGCGGTGCGCGCGAACCGCCGCCGGCGTCTCCTTTTGCGCGCGGGAGCAGGCCCGTCCGTTCATCGAGGCCGGCGTGCTTGCGCCGGGCGCCACGGTGTATGAGATTCCCGAGTCCAGCAGCCGCTTCGTGCCTGCCGATCGGGACGCCGCCCGCCGGGACATGGGCGTGGCAGGCGATCCGCTGCTCCTTTGGGTCGGTCACCTCAATGACAACAAGGATCCCCTGACCGTCCTCGACGGGATTGCAGCCGCGGCCAGCGAGCTGCCGCGCCTGCAGCTGTGGTGTTGTTTCGGCGGAGCGCCCTTGCTGCGCCAGGTACGGCTACGAATCGCTTCGGATCGGCTTTTGAGCGGGCGGGTTCACCTGTTGGGCGCGCTGCCCCACGCGCAGGTCGAGCAGCTGATGCGTGCGGCGGATTTCTTCATCTCGGGCAGCCATCGGGAGTCAACCGGGTACGCGCTCATCGAAGCCTTGGCCTGCGGCCTGCCACCGATCGTCACGGACATCCCGTCGTTCCGGGCGCTCACGGCAGATGGAACCATCGGGCAGCTCTGGCGGGCCGGCGATGCGGGCTCGCTTTGCTCGGCGCTGATGCGGGCGCAGGCGGCGCCCGCAGACCGTGCTGCAGTGCGCGGGCATTTTGAGAGGCACCTGTCATTCGAGGCGCTGGGTCGGAGGCTCACAGCCGTATACACGGACCTGTTGGCGCGGGATGAGCCCGCGAGTGGCGCCTGCCCGCTACCCGGGAAGCCGGCTATGCCGGCGCAATGAGGAGCGGGCGTCATGGCAGCAACAGTCTCGATCATCCTGCCGGTGTTCAATCGCCTGCACTACCTGCGTGCCGCCGTGGATTCAGTCCTGGCCCAGACCTTCCAGGACTGGGAGCTGATCATTGCCGATGATGAATCGGGTGCGGAGACGCAGCAGTACATGCGGGACCTGAGGGCGAGCGCCGGGCCTCGCGTCAAGGTGCTCTGGATGAAGCACCGGGGAAATCCGGATGCCGTGCGCAACGTCGCCTTGCGCGAGGTACAGACTCCGTACGTCGCGTTTCTGGACTCGGACGACGTGTGGCTCCCCCGCAAACTACAAGCTCAGCTCGACTCCATGCGGTCGTACGGGACCTGCGAATGGAGCTATACGCGCTGCCTCTTCATCGACGGCGCCGGCCAACCGCTGCCGGGGAGCTCGCTACGCTATCCGCAGGTGAAGGACGGCTGGATACTCGAGTCAGTGCTCGCGGGCGAAGCGGCCGTGGTGCAGTCGAGTCTCATGGCCACGCGCCGGGCACTCGAGGCCGTCGGCGGCTATCCCGAGGATATGCCGGGAATCGGAGATTACGAGCTATGTGTGCGCCTCGCATTGCGCAGCGAGATCGCCTTCGTCGATGAGCCACTCGTCCTGCTGCGACATCACCAGGAGCACTATTTCAATGATGACGTGCTCGCCTTGACGGAATTGAGATATTTCTTCGAGAAGATGCAGCGCCTACAGGTGGCCCGCCACATGGACGGCCTTTTGCACAGGCGCCGC
>DASUHA010000133.1:0-3163 GCA_036273735.1 Steroidobacteraceae bacterium
CTGCCGCGCCACCCGCCGTGTCCCAGGCCGCGCCGCCGCAGCACCGGGAGCCGGCGCCCGCACCGGCGGCTGCGTTAGGCGGTGCGGCTCCGCGCCCCGCATCGGCCCCGGCTTTGAAGCCGCAGGTCAAATCGTTCGCGCTACAGGAACGGCAGCAGGCGGCGTCGGCGAAAAAATCGGCGCCCGTGACGGACATCCCTGTGTTCGGCAACGCCAACAAACTCGCCGATACGGCCGCGCCGGCGACGCGGGCGCAGGCCTCGAGCACAATCGCCAGGCGGATCGGAGAGGGGAAACCGGTGCAGTTGTCCGAGGTGGTCATCACCGGGCAATCGATCGCGCCGACTCCGCCGCGGCTGCTGTCGGTCGACTCGGTGCAGCACGGAGCCACGATGGTTCGCCGCGAGACCTACGCCATCACAGGCGCGACGCGGGTGGTGCTCGAGGTGACGCCCGCCTCCGCTATGCCTAACGCCACCGCTGCCGCGGCGCCCGGGGGCGCCCGCACAGACTCGGCGGCCGTCGCCGACTCGTCGCGTGCGGAGATCCACACCATCCAGTGGCGCGGCGCGGATGGGACGGGCTACACGCTGTCCGGCCCCGTCTCCATCGACGAGCTGCAGCGCGTCCGGGCTGCGTTAGGCAAAGGTGCGTGACGCGTACCGTCTTGCCTCTACGCTCATGTAGAAACGGACACAGCACCGACAAAATGGACACAGCACGGGCAAAAAAAATTCGGGTTAAAACGGGACTCCGGCTCGAGGCGGCGGGTGTGTTCGACAAAGGCATCAAAAGGATGAGAAAAGGGAAACTGAGGGATGACAAAAGTGATGGTTCCGAGCGGGGGGAAAGCGCTGCCTCAGGACCTATCTGGAATTTTGTGTGTGAGGCCATACTCTGACTATGGGAGGTCAGTATGGCCAAACATCGCAAGGATGTATCGCCGGGGGTGACGTTCGATCCGGCGGCGCTCGAGGCGCTGCTGGGAGATGCGCGGACGCCGGCGGAAGTGGACGAGCTGTTTCGCCAGATGAAGAAAGCGCTGATGGAGCGGATCCTCGCCGGCGAGCTGACGCACCATCTGGGCTACGCGCCTGGTGAGGCGAAGCCGCCGGAGCAGGCGAATCAGCGCAATGGCACCACGCCCAAGACCGTGCTCACCGAGGATGGCGCGGTGCCGCTCGCCGTGCCGCGCGATCGTGCCGGGACGTTCGAGCCGCAGCTCGTGCCCAAGCATGTCCGGCGGCTGCCGCGCTTCGATCAGAATGTGCTCTCGCTGTATGCGCGCGGGCTGACGGTGCGCGAGATCCAGGGCCATCTCGAAGAGTTGTACCAGGTGGCCGTCTCGCCCGACGTGATCAGCACGGTCACCGATGCCGTCCTGGCCGAAGTGAGCCTCTGGCAGCAGCGGGCGCTCGACGCCTCGTATCCGGTGGTGATTTTCGACGCGATGCGGGTGAAGATCCGCGAGGAGGGGGTGGTGCGGACGAAAGCCGTGTACCTGGCGTTAGGCATCCGCGCGAGCGGGCACAAGGACGTCTTGGGGCTCTGGATCGAGCAGACCGAAGGGGCGGCGTTCTGGCACCGCGTGCTGACGGAGCTCGCCAATCGCGGCGTCAGCGACATCCTCATTGCGCTCGTCGATGGGCTGGCCGGCTTCCCCGAGGCGATCGCGGCGGTGTTCCCGCAGGCGCAGGTGCACCAGTGCGTCGTGCATCTGGTGCGGCGGAGTCTCCGGTTCGTCGCCTGGAAGGATCGGAAGGCGGTCGTCGCGCTCCTCCGGCCGATCTATCGCGCGCCGAGCCTCGCGGCGGCGGATGCGGCGTTAGGCGAGTTCGAGCAGAGTCCGTGGGCGGAGAAGTATCCGACGATCGCGCCGCTCTGGCGCCGCAGCTGGGGCTATGTGATGCCGCTGTTTCAGTACCCGCTGCCGATCCGGCGGCTGCTCTCGACGACCAACGCAATCGAGAGCCTCAACATGCAACTGCGGAAGATCATCAAAACCCGCGGGCACTTTCCCACCGATGAAGCGGCGCTCAAGTTACTCTTCCTCGCCCTCCGCAATGCGACCAAGAAGTGGCGGAACATGTCCCGGGAATGGATCGGCGCGATGCCCCACTTCGTCGTCCTGTTCGGCGAACGCTTCACCCCGAGCGTCGAGTGACGCCCGGGTCACATGAAACCGCCTCGCACACAAAAATTCGGACAGGCCCTGGCACTCACGTCGTGCAGACCATTGATGTTGTTCCGCTCCCTCAGGCGGCGTCGCCGCCGCTTCCCCCAGCGCAGCGCTTCCCCAAGCGAGCGCCAGCGAGCGCTTCCCCATTCCCCGTCGTTAGGACAAATCGATCCGCACCCTCAGCGGGTCCCCTTCCACGTCCAGCAGGTTGGCCAGCGTGCGCTTGCCGCGGCGGGTGAACTGCAGCGACACCCGCGAGCTGCCGATCTGCATGCCTTTGATCACGAGGCGACGGAGGAATGGAGGCAGGAGCGGCTCGCGAATATGGAGGTCGTGGCCCGGCGCGTCGGGCAGGATTCCCGTCGCCGCCTGCAACAGCATGAAGAAGGCGCCCGATGCCCACGCTTGCGGCGAGCAGCTCACCGGATACAGCACGGGGCGGCTGCCCTCGGAACGCGGCATCCCGCAGAACAATTCCGGCAAGCGATGGTACCGGAGTCCCAACGCCGCGTCGTACATCGCGCCGAAGATGGGGAGCATTGCCGGCTTCTGGCCGGTGAGCGACAAGCCTAACCCAACGATCCCGTTGTCATGCGGCCACACGGATCCATCGTGGTAGCTCATCGGGTTGTAGACGGGATGCTCGGCGCTCAAGGTGCGGAGTCCCCATCCCGAAAACATGTCGGGCGCGAGCAGCCGCGCGCCCGTGCGCGCGGCGCGCGCGGCGTCGGGCACTCGGCACCACAGCAAGTGTCCGGCGTTCGAGGTCACCGTGGCGAGCGGGCGCTTCGTGCCATCCAGCGCCAGCGCGAAGGTTCCCAGCTCCTCGAGCCAGAACGAGTCCATGATCCGCTCGCGCAGGCGCAATGCCTCGGCACGCAACTGCTTGGCGCGCGCGTGGTCGCCGAACGCGTGGTACAACGCGGCCATGCGGCGTTTGGCATCGCAGGCGTAGCCCTGTACTTCGACGAGCGCGATGGGCGG
>DASUHA010000134.1:0-4161 GCA_036273735.1 Steroidobacteraceae bacterium
GGACGAATCAACCTGCGCCTCAAAGGCAAGCCTCCTCAAGGAGACTCACCGTGGCGCCCGTGGTTCGAGCTCGACAGCCGCTGCACGCGCGGCACTCGCGTGGTGTTCGGCCATTGGTCGGCATTGGGCCTCATCCTGCGCGACGATGTGATCGGCCTCGACTCGGGGTGCGTCTGGGGCGGGGCACTGACGGCAATCGATCTCGACGGCAGCCGGACCGGCGGCCCCGCGCCCATCTCGGTGCCGTGCTTCGGCCATCAGTCTCCGGGCGAATGAGGAGGCACAGATGCAGTCCCTGCAAGCGCTCAACCTGCAACACTGGATCGATCGGCACCGGGACGTGCTCAAGCCCCCGGTGGGCAACAAGCGGGTGTTCGAGGACGGCGACTTCATCATCATGGTGATCGGCGGTCCCAACTCACGGCAGGACTATCACGTCGATCCCGGCCAGGAGTTCTTCTTTCAGCTCGAGGGCGACATCGTCCTGAAGACCATGCAGGATGGCCGAGCCGTCAATGTACCGATCCGACAGGGAGAAGTCCTGCTGCTGCCGGCCAGCGTGCCGCATTCCCCGCAGCGGCCCGCCAACACGGTGGGGCTGGTCGTCGAGCGGCGCCGCCGCCCCGGCGAGCGCGACGGCTTCCAGTGGTACTGCGAGCGCTGCGGCAACCTGTTGCACGAAGAGCTCATCGAGCTGACCGACATCGAGAAGCAGCTGCCGCCGGTGTTCGAGCGCTTCTACGCCAGCCGCACGCAGCGCACCTGCTCCCGCTGCGGGACCGTGCTGGAGCGTCCGGGATGAATGCGCGCCTCGAAGTGGCCGGGCGTGAGATCAGCGTCGACCTCGCCCGGCCGTTCGACCTCAGCATCGAGCTCGACTTCCAGGGTCCTCAGGTACGGCATTTCGGCGCACCGCGGGCGAGCGCGCAGCCGTTCTCGGTGCCGGGCTTCTCCGGCTCGGTCGCGCGCGGCGCGAGCTGCAATTGCGAGTCGATCACGCTGGTCCCCCATTGCAACGGCACGCACACCGAGTGCGCCGGGCATCTGACACTCGAGAAGATGCACGCCCATCGCATCGTGCCGCGCGAGCTCGTCCCGGCGCTCCTCCTCTCGGTGACGCCCGTTGCCGCCAACGAAACACGCGAGAGCGCCGATCCTCACCCGCAGCCACACGATCGCCTGGTGACGGGTGGCGCTTTGCGCGCCGGTTGGCCGGCCACACTGCCGTTCGCTCCACAGGGCCTGGTGATCCGGACACTGCCCAACGAGCCTGCCAAGCGCGCGCGCGACTACACCGACACGATTCCGCCCTACCTGACGCACGAGGCGGCGCACTACCTTGTGGAGCGCGGCATCGAGCATCTGGTGATCGACCTGCCTTCGATCGACCGGGCGCACGATCAAGGGCGCCTGAGCGCCCACCGGGTGTTTTTCGGCCTGCCTGCCGCAGAGACGGCGCTGGCGCGTGCGGCGCGGTCGCAGTGCACGGTCACCGAGTTGGCGTACGTTCCCGACGAGGCCGGCGACGGACCGTATCTCCTTTCGCTCCAGGTACCCGCAATCGACGGCGATGCCGTCCCCAGCCGGCCCCTGCTTTACGGCGTGACTCACTGAGTGAATTACGAGCCCACACCGGCATTCGCCCGCCGCCTCGATGAGGGCGATCCGCTGCACGCCTTTCGCGAGCGCTTCGCGCTGCCCGACGATGGCCGCGGCGAGGCGCTCGTGTATCTCTGCGGACACTCGCTCGGCCTCATGCCGCGCGCGGCGCGCGGGCTGGTGCTGGAGGAGCTGGAGGACTGGGCGCGGTTCGGAGTCCTCGGCCACGAGCACGCGCGGCGGCCGTGGATTCCCTATGACGAGAACCTGCGCGCGGGCCTCGCGAGCCTCACGGGAGCGCGACCGGGCGAGGTCGTGGCGATGAGCTCGCTCACCGTCAACCTGCATCTGATGCTCGCCGCCTTCTACCGGCCGAGCGGCGCACGGCGGCGCATCCTCATCGAGGCCGGGGCGTTCTCCTCCGACCGGCACGCCGTGGCCTCGCAGATCGCCTGGCATGGCCTCGATCCGGGCGAGGCGTTGGTGGAACTGACCCCTGCCGCCGGCGCGGACACGATTTCCGAGGAGGCGATCGAGGCCTACCTCGAGGAGCACGGCGATGAAGTGGCGCTGGTGTTGTGGCCCGGAGTGCAGTTCAGGACCGGGCAGGCCTTCGACCTCGTCAGAATCGTAGGCGCGGCGAAGCGCGCCGGCTGCGTGGCGGGCGTCGATCTCGCCCATTCCATCGGCAACATGCCGCTCGCCCTTCATGACATCGGCGCCGACTTCGCCGTCTGGTGCAGCTACAAGTACCTCAACGCCGGTCCCGGGGCCATCGGCGGCTGCTTCGTGCACGAGCGCCATGATCCTCCTCACCTCGCCGGATGGTGGGGCCACGAGCCAGCCACCCGTTTTCGCATGGAGCCTGAATTCCGGGCCGCGCCGGGCGCCGCCGGCTGGCAGATCAGCAATCCGCCGATTCTCTCGGCCGCTCCCCTCATCGCCTCCCTCGCCCTCTTCGAGCAGGCGGGACTCGCGAGTCTGCGGCAGAAGTCTGTGGCCCTCACCGGCTATCTGGAATATCTCCTCGACCGGCTCGCTCCTGATGTCGGGCTCATCACGCCGCGTGCCGCCAACGCGCGGGGCTGCCAACTCTCCGTGCGGATCGTGGGAGCGCGGGGGCGTGGTCGGCGGGTCTTCGATGCCCTGACGGCAGCCGGCGTCATCGGCGACTGGCGCGATCCCGATGTCATTCGGCTCGCGCCCATTCCTCTTTACAACACCTTCATGGACGTCCTGCGCGGCGCCGAGGCGCTTGCCGAGGCCCTGCGCAGTCAGCCGTGACACCCCGCGCCGACAACTCAGTCAACATCGTCGGCGCCGGCCTCGCGGGGGCGCTCCTCGCCCTGCTGCTCGCGCGTCGCGGATTCGGGGTCAATCTCTACGACCGCCGGCCGGACCCACGGTTCGCCGCGAGCGAGCGCGGCCGATCCATCAACCTTGCGCTCGCCGCCCGCGGCATCCAGGCGCTCGAGCGCGCAGGGGTGATGGGGCGGATCCGCCCCCTCCTCAGTCCCATGCGTGGCCGGATGGTGCATTCGCTCTCCGGTGAGACTCACCTTCAACCCTACGGCCAGCGCGAGAGCGAGATCATCTACTCCGTGAGCCGCGCCGAGCTCAACCGGGTGTTGATCGAGGCGGCCGCCGAGCATTCCACGGTAACCTTGAGATTCCGCCAGACCTGCCTGGAGGCTCTGCCGGAGGCGGGCACCCTGCGCCTGCGGGATGAGAATACGGAAGAGGCGTACGCCGTGCCGATTGCGCCGGCCATCGCCACGGACGGCGCCGGCTCGGCCGTTCGCTCGAGTCTCGCGCGCGCCGGGCTCATCAGCGTGCGGGAGGAGTGGCTCGACCATGACTACAAGGAGCTCACTCTCCCTGCGGCGCGCGACGGGCGTCATCTCATGGAGCCCCAGGCGCTTCACATCTGGCCGCGGGGCGGATTCATGCTCATCGCCCTGCCGAACACCGACGGCAGCTTCACGGCCACCCTCTTCCTGGCGCGCACGGGTCCTGACAGCTTCGCCACCGTCAGCGACCCCGACGGGATTCGGGCGCTGTTCGCGAGTCAATTCGCCGATGCGGCGCAGCTGATGCCGGACCTCATCAGGGAGCTCACGAGCCATCCCCAAGGTCAGCTCGGCACCGTCCATGTCCGCCCGTGGCACATCGGCGGCAAAGTGCTGCTCCTCGGCGATGCGGCCCACGCCATCGTTCCCTTCCACGGTCAGGGCATGAACGCGGCGTTCGAGGACTGCTCGTCTCTCGACCGCCTGCTCGATCGGCACGAGAGTTGGGAGACCCTGTTCGAAGAGTTCTCCCGTTCCCGCCTGCCCGACACCGAGGCCATCGCGCAGATGGCGCTCGAGAACTACATCGAGATGCGCGACACGGTGCGCGACCCGGCTTATCTGCGCCGCAAAGCGCTCGCGATGGAGCTCGAGCGCCGTTTCCCCGAGCGATTCATTCCCCGTTACTCCATGGTGATGTTCCATCCCGAGATCTCCTACGCCGAGGCGCTGCGCCGCGGCACGGTGCAGCAGGAGATCCTGCGGGAGTTGG
>DASUHA010000135.1:0-5167 GCA_036273735.1 Steroidobacteraceae bacterium
CAGGCGCTCCACATCCATGGCATCGGGATGTATCCAAGGCCCCTGCACGTTGGCCAGAAAGACATTCGGCGCCCATGTGACGCAGAAGCGCGAATGGATGCACTTCTTGGCATCGAATATCAGAGTGAGATCCTTACCCGCGATCTCTTCGACGCCTCCAGCCACGGATTTGGGTACCGGCGGCGCACCAGGCTGCGCCGGTGCCGGCGCGACCGCCTGGGACGCTGCGGCCTCCGGGGTCTGCGATAAATGCTCGAAATCACGCGCCGCTCGCTCCGCCAGGTCTCCCAGCAGGCGGGCCGCCTGGTCGCTGCGACGATCCCTGCTCTCGAGCGTGGCTGCAGCACTGGCGAGCTCGGCCAGACGCTCCGCGAAGAACCGATGCGCGGCAATGCCCGAGGGAAACCCTGCCGCATCGCGCAAGGCGACGAACGTCACGCCGGCGTGGCATTCGGGAGTCGACGGACCGGCCGAGAAGCGGGCTGCGCGCTCCGCCAACAGCGTCATCGCCCTCATGAGGCCGATTCCGAGGTCGACCGCGATGGCCTTCTCCTGCGCCGGACGCCGGACGCTGTAGGAGTATGCGACCAGCCGTATCATCAACCCATAGGCCGCGTTGGCAACATCCACGCATTGCGCAGCATCCTCGTTCTCGATCCATACACGCCCCTCCGGACGTGGCGGGCGGCGCAGCACCGGGTTGACTGCTGCAGGAAAGGACGGCTGAAAGCCTCTGTTGGTTTTCTTCAAAGCCGCGAATTCGCGGCGGATACCCGAGAATTTCTGGTAATGCGAGTCCTCGGTATCGGCCTGGGCGCCCTCGCCCTGGCGCACGATGGCATCGAAAGCGGCGAGCGCCGTCTTGGCGCAGATCACCGGCTTTGCGCCGCCGAGATCGACCTCCTCGGGCGAGAGCTGCAGCGCGGGATCACCGCAGAATGCGACTTTCTCGCCGACTCGCTCGACGAACCGGGTGACGCTGTCCCCGAGCGAAGCGTAGAAGTCACCGACGGTATCGTAGTCGATTCCCATCGGCGTCAGGCGCGGCGAGGAGGAGCCCCGCCGGTAGCGCACCGGCGGCTCGAAGCCTTCACCGTCCGGCTCGGTCGAGCCCTTGGGACGCTCGAGATAGATGAAATGCTGCAGCACCGCCTCATTGAACGGCGCCAGCTTCACGACCACGCCGGCGGGCAAATACCCCGGATCGATGGGGAAGTTGCCCCGGCCAAAGCGCGGTGCGCCGCCGAGTGCCGAGGTGATGTTCCATACGGCGCAGAGATGTCCCATTTCCTCGACGGCGATGTCGAGAATGCAACGGCGCCAGCGGGCGGTCGCCGCCGCCTCCTCCGCCGAGAGCCCATCCTGCGCGTCCTTCAGGCTGAAGGCCGCGTAGAGATAGGTGCACATCAGGTTGTGCTCGAGCTCCGAGGCCTCGTAGAGCCGGTGCAGGAGCTCTTCTCGGGTGGGCTGAGCGATATCCATGATGTCCTTCCTCTCTGAGGCGGCGTCGAGCGGGGGAGTCGCGGAATTTTCAGTCTACCAAACGCGTCAAGCGCAGGGGTGCGGATTCCGGCGCGGCTCCGAGCCGCGCCGGGACTGCTGGCTTGCCTGGCGCTATTTGATCAGCCCTTCCGCCTTCATCGCCGCCTGCACATGCGGGCGCGCAGCCACACGGGCCTGAAAGGCAAGGACGTTCGGAAAAGATGACAGGTCGAACTTCACGGTGCCCGCCCAGTTGGTTATCGTGAAGAGATAGGCATCCGCGACCGTGAAGGAATCGCCGAAGAGATAGGGGCGGCCCTCGAGCTGCTTCTCGATGATGGCATACCGCTTGCGCAGATACGCATGGCGCTCCGTGCGCGTCTCGGCCGGAGTCTCGGCGCGAAACAGCGGCGAATAGGTCTTGTGGAGCTCGGAGTTGATGAAGCCGAGCGTCTCCTGCAGGCGATAGCGCGCCAGCGTGCCCGCGGCGGGCGCAAGGCGCTTTTCGGGCTTCAGATCCGCAAGGTACTGGACGATGACGGGGCCCTCGGTCAGTATCTCGCCGTCATCGAGCTCGAGTGCCGGGACGTAGCCCTTGGGATTGATCGCGAAGTAGTCTCCTTCCGAAGCGATGGTCTTGGTCTTGGTATCCACCTTCTGCAGGCGCAGCTCGATGCCTGCCTCGAGGGCGACGATATGGGGCGACAGCGAGCAGGCGCCGCTCGCGTAATACAATTTCATGCCGGTCTCCTCTCAATCAAAGCAAAGATCACACCGCCACGAAATTACCACTGCCACTTACCTTGGTATAGCTCATTACTTTCGGTAAGCTTAAAAAGCAACTCACCTCCCGGTAAGGAGCCCCCATGCCGCACAAGGTCCGCAAGAGCAAAGCCCCTCCTCCGCCACCCGGCTGTCCCATGGGCACCTGTATGGCTTTGCTCGGCGGCGCGTGGACGACCAACGTCATCTGGCAATTGAGCGGCGGCCCGCGCCGCTTCGGCGAGCTCAACAGAGACATCCGCGGCATCTCGCCCAAGATGCTCACCGCGCGGCTGCGGGAGCTCGAGACCAAGGGCGTAGTGAGCCGCGAAGTGGCGCCTACCTCACCCCCCTCGGTGGAATATGCTCTTTCCGCGCTCGGTCAGGAGTTGATCCCGGTCATCGACGCCATCGTACGGGTGGGCACCCGTCTGCTGGAGGATCAGCCGCGCAAAGCGGGCTAGCGGTCGAAGCGATGGCCAGGGCCGGACGTCGACTACACGCGTAAGTGACGACCGGCGCCGATTGCTATCCGAATCGGTAACTCGAAAGGGCGATCGTTCCGCGGAAGTCTTTCTCGCTGTGGATGATCCGTCCCACCTCCGCCTCTGCCGCGCCTACCGCTACGTGTAGCGGCATCAGATGATCCTCTGTCGGATGCGCCTCTCGCGCGGCCGGCGCGTGCTCCCATTCCACCAGACGCTGCGAGCGCTGAGCGGGCGGGGAGTCGACGAGCGTCTCGCGCAGCCAACCATCGAACTGAACCGAGTCCTCACGTGGAACGCGGGGGCCGAAGAAGCGGCGGAGGTTGTGATAGCTGCTGCCGCTGCCGATGATGAGTACTCCCTCGTCCCTGAGCGGAGCCAGTGCGCGGCCGAGCCGCAAGTGGGCCTCGCTGTCGTAGTCGGCCCGAAGCGAGACCTGGAAGACCGGGACGTCCGCCTGCGGGTGAGTAACCGCCAGCAGGGAATAGGTCCCGTGATCGAAGCCTCTCCCGGCATCCAATCGCGTGGCGAGACCTGCCTGTTGAATCAGTGAGTGCGCGCGCACCGCGAGCTGCGGCGAGCCCGCCGCCGGGTAGCGGATGTGATACATCTCCTCCGGAAAGCCGCCGTAGTCGTAGATCATCGGCGGCGCCGCACCCGCCATCACGGCAAAGCCCTTCTCTTCCCAGTGACCGGAGACGACGAGAATGGCCTGCGGCTTTTGCGGGAGCTGCCGCGGCAGCTCCCGCAGGGATTGCTCGAGCCGTGCGTAGGGCCGGCGCGCCTCCTCGTTCATGTAGGGCCAGGGACCGCCCCCGTGGGTGAGATAAAAGGTCGGAAATCTCGCGCTCACGACACTCGCCTCCAGTTTGGCCGCGGCTCAACCCGCACGGCGGTGATCGAGACTCAGGGCACCCGCGCCGTTGGCCACCAGCATGAGGAAGGCGCCGGTGATCGCGACATCCTTGAGAAACATGATCGTCTGAATCTGATCGCCGAAGTTGTTGTGGAACAGGATGGCGGCAATCAGGGTGAAACCGGCGAGCAGGAACGCGGCGATGCGGGTATGCCAGCCGAGGAGGATTGCGAGCGACCCCAACACCTCGGTCGCGATGACGATCGGCAGGAGGGCGGCAGGGACACCCACGCTCGCCATGTAGGCGGCCGTTGCGCCGTACGCTGATATCTTGGTCAGCCCCGAGAGAAGGAACAGCGAGGCGAGCAGGACCCGGCCAGCCAGCTCGAAGATCGGGTTGAAACGGGACACCTCGATCGAGACCCGATTACGGATCGAAGGGGTTGCTGCTGTGCTCATGGACGGCTCCTCGAAGGGAAGATTGCGGCTCGAGGAGGACTGTAGATGCTCGCGCCATTGTCCACTAGACGGTAAAATATGGAAACACTGTCCACCCATATAGACAATCATGGATCTGGATGCCATAGCAGTCTTCGTCAGGGTTGTTGAGACCGGCAGCTTCTCGGCCGCGGCCAGGCGTCTCAGTATGCCGAAGGCCACCGTGAGCGCCAAAGTCGCTCGGCTGGAGCGACGCCTCGGGCTCAGCCTGATCCAGCGGACCACCCGCAAGCTGCGCCTGACCGAGGCCGGCGAGCAGTATTTCCGCCATTGCGCCACGGCCATTCGCGAAGTCGAGCTGGCGGAAACCGCGCTCCAGGCGACCGCGGACAAGCCATCCGGCGTCCTCAGAGTCACGGCTCCCGTCGACCTGGGTCATACGCTGCTGCCGCGGCTCGTGCATGCCTATGCAGCTCGGTATCCGGAGGTCTCGGTCGAGCTCCTCGTCACCAATCGAATCGTCGACCTCGTGGGAGAAGGCATCGACCTCGCGATCCGGCCTTCCCAGGTGTTGAAGGACTCGTCGTTGATCGCGCAGCGCTTCTTCGAGATGGGCTCCAACCTGTGGGCGTCACCGCAGTATCTCGAGCGGCTCGGCGCGCCCGCTCAGCCGCGGGACCTCGGCAGGGCGACATTCGTCGGATTCCTCCCACGCAGCTCCGTGGTGCTCACGAATGGCCGGGCGGATGCCGAGATTGCGATGCTCGGACGCATTCGCGCCGATGACTTCGAGACGATCCGTGCCCTGCTGCTGTTGGGAGAAGGAATGGCGTGGCTGCCTGACTTCGTCGCGCAGGAGGCCGCGCAGGCTGGCACGCTCGTACCTGTCCTCCCGAAATGGCGGCCGAAGGAGCGCGGCGCCTTCTACTTCGTATACGTCGGGCGCAAGTACGGACTGCCGAAGGTGAAGGCCTTCATTCAGATGGCATTGGAGCTCATCGGCCGCTAGCGGCGCCAGAGTCGCGCGCTGGCAATCCGCGCGCCCTCGACCAGGGCGGCGAGCTTCATGTAAGCGATGTCCGGCTCGACGGGGCCGAAGCCTGCGAAAGTGCCGTAGCCACAGTCGCTGCCCCCCATCACACGC
>DASUHA010000136.1:0-101268 GCA_036273735.1 Steroidobacteraceae bacterium
GTCTGCTCCTCGGCAACGCCGAGCACGGCTGCCTCATTGCGAATTCGCTTCGCGGCGAACGGACGTTCGCGATGGAGGTCCTGGGCAGCAAGAGCGAGAGCGAGTCCGCCACTCGGCCGGCGGCGGAAGCCATCGGACACCGCGCCGCTTCAAGAGAGCTGCAAACGGCGGTGCGGCAGCTGCGGTGAATGGGAACGGGCCGCATCCGCATTTATACGGATCGATTCAAAACCGGCTCTCCATTACGTTATCGGGCAGTAGAGACGGGGGGCTTAAGGCACGGGGCACAGTCCGTGTTCCGAAGAGCAAGATCGAGGCAGGCAAGCCCGAGGCAATCAAGACCGGGGGGATATCCTGCGGTATTGGGGCGGCGCTCGTAAGGGGCGCCGCCCATTCTTCCCTTCCTCAAAGCAGGTTCTTGTGGAATCGGCCGGCCTTCATGATGGCTGCGAGGGATTGCCCCTGATGCTGCAGCAGCTGCAGATCGGCCACCGGATCGCCGTCCACGAGAAGCAGATCCGCGATGGCGCCGGGCTCGATGACCCCGAGGCGACCCGGCATGCGCACGATCTCGGCGCCGATGAGCGTCGCGGAACGGATGGCCTCGAGCGGACTCACCACCTCTGCGCGCAGCAGAAATTCCCGTGACTGCTCTTCCTGAAGCTGCCCGAGAAGGTCGCTGCCGAATCCGACCTTGATGCCTGCCTTGCGGCAGATCTCCAGGGACTCGAATCCTCCCCTGAGCACCAGGTCGTTCTTCTCGAGCTTCTCCGCGCTCATGCCGAACTGCGCAG
The DNA here is from genome assembly GCA_036273735.1 of Steroidobacteraceae bacterium. GTDB lineage: Bacteria > Pseudomonadota > Gammaproteobacteria > Steroidobacterales > Steroidobacteraceae > 13-2-20CM-66-19. The sequence continues at coordinate 795 of DASUHA010000136.1, forward strand.
CACGCTCCTTCATCGTGACGTACGCGACGAGATTGGCGACGAGGTATCCGTGCTTGCTGGCGAGGAGCTCCGCCGTGCGCGTATCGATGAGATTGCCGTGCTCGATCGTACGCACCCCCTGCCCCACTGCCCGTGTGATCGCTTCCGGTGTGTACGCGTGCGCCAGCACGTAGCGCTTGAATGCCTGGGCTTCTTCGACGGCCACGGCAATTTCGGGGATGGAAAATTGCCGTGAATCCAGGGGATCGTAGGGCGAAGCCACGCCCCCCGAGACCATGATCTTGATGGCATCCGCTCCCTGGCGAAGCTCCTCGCGAACTGCGGCGCGGACTCCATCGACGCCGTCAGCGATCGCCATGGTGAAGCGCATCCCGTCACAGCAGCGGCATGTCCCTCCCGTATCGGTGCGCCGGCGCATGTCGGAGTGCCCGCCCGTCGGACCGATGGCGCGTCCGGAGATGAACAGGCGTGGCCCGGGCAGGTATCCCTTCTCGACCGCCTCCTTGATTCCCCAGTCGGCACCGCCGGTATCGCGCACGGTCGTGAAACCGCGATTCAGCATGCCTAACATCAGCGGCGCGGCGCGCGCGGCGAGGAGCGATACCGGAATGTGCTCCAACATCGAGACGTTGACTTCGCTCAGATAGACGTGGACGTGGGAGTCGATCAGCCCGGGCATCAGGGTGCGCCCGCCACAATCGATGACGTGTGCGGACCTGGCAGTGATGGTCCGATCGGAAACTTCCTTGAACCCACCGTCCTCGACCAGAACCTCATAACCCTCGCGGGCTTCCTCGAAGCGCGGGTCGAGCAGCCGGGCGTTTCGAAACAGATAGCTTCGGGGCTGGTTCGTGTTCAAGAGAGACAGCTGCACGGCGGATCGCTCCCACAGACCATCGGGATTCGGGTCGAAATCACGAGCCAGAGTAGCACGGGCGCCCTGGCCAGGCAGCTGCGGCGCTACAGAAGGCGGCGGCCTGTTATGCTGGCGACAGGAAGGGCTGCGAGCAGACTCCGGAGCCAGCCATGACCGAGCGATCACCGTTGCCGCGCGCGCGTGCGATCAGCGTCGAGGACAGCGCGGAGATGGATATCGCGGCCATTGCGAGCATCTACGGACACTGGGTGCGAGACGGGCTCGCCAGCTTCGAGCTCGACCCGCCCGCCGGGGATGAGATGCGCAGGCGCCGGGCTTCGAGCGTGCGGGATTGTTACCCGCGCGCACTCGGCGACGGTAACCGCTCCCCACCTGCGACTTAGTTGAGACAGGTACCCATGACCCAATCCCTCGCGAAGACCATCGCTCACGCGCCGATCGACGTCCAATGGATCGGCGGCTCCAGCTTCGAGGCGGGCCGCCCCAACGGACCCAAGGTGCGCATCGATGGGGATGCGCAGACTGCGCCAAGTCCCTTCGATGTACTCCTGGGGGCCATTGCCACGTGCGCCTCGGTGGACGTCGTGACTATTCTGGAAAAGCAACGCACACCCGTGCAGGCACTCGGCGTGCGCGTCGAGGCGACCCGAGTGGAGCCTGTCCCGCGCCGCCTCGCCTCGGCCATTTTGCACTTCAGCATCGCGGCACCGGGAACGACGGTCGAGAAGGCGACGCGTGCCATCGAGCTGTCCGTCACCAAGTATTGCAGCGTCCGCTCTTCTCTCATCGCGGATGCACAGGTGAGCTGGACGGTGGAGCTCAGAGACTAGCCCGAGTCGGACTCCCCGTCCGGGCTCGCAATCACGACGACATAGCCGTCAGGATCACGGAGCCAGACCTCCCTGTGCCGTGGCGCCGGATTGACGTGAGGCTCTTCGATGATCTCGGCACGCAGGCCGCGGGCGCGCTTCACGGCCGCATCGAATTCGGTCACCTCGAACCAGAGCAGAACGCCATGTCCGGGCGGCGCCGTATTGGCGTTGACGAGGTTGGGATGGTCTTCTTCATCCCACGCATGCAACTGCAGGACCAGTCGGCCTGAGCAGGAGATGCGGTCATACACGTCGCGATGACTGTGATCCGGGAGGGAGTCGGCGCCGAGCAACTCGGTGTACCAACGGCTGCTGGCCCTGACATCGCGCACGGCGATGAGGGGTTGAGCCTCGACGATGGTTCTTTGCAGGGAAGCGCTCACGAGGCGAGCACGATCTCCACGCGCTTGTTGTGCTTGCCTTCGTTGCGGATGCGTGTCACGCGAATACCGCCGATCTCCGCGATGTTGCGCACGTGGGTGCCGCCGCACGGCTGCAGATCGATGCCTGCAATCCTGAGAAGCCGCACACGGCCGATGCCCCGCGGAGGCTGCACGCTCATGGTCTTCACGAGCTCCGGCTGCGTATCGAGCTCCTCATCGGTGATCCACACGGTCTCGGTGGCAACGCCGGACGCAATCAGCGCGTTGGTCTCCCGCGTGATGCGGTCCGCGTCGAGCAGACCGATGTCGATGTCGAAGTCCAGGCGAGCCTTGTCCGGCGCAATGTTGCCGCCGGAGACCGGAGCGACGACGACGCAGGAGAGGAGATGTAGCGCCGTGTGCAGGCGCATGAGCGAATAGCGCCGCTCCCAGTCGAGCTGCAGCGAGACCGTCTCGCCAGGTTCCGGACGCGGGAGGCCGGGAGCCGGAATGTGCACAACGGCGCCCGGGCGCTCGCCCTTGCGGGTATCGGCGATCGTGATCCGCTCGCCGCTCTCCCGGATGAGCACGCCGCTGTCACCGGGCTGACCCCCGCCGAGCGGATAGAAGATCGTGCGATCGAGCTCGATGCCCCGCTCGTGCACCTCGAGGACGCGCGCCGTGGCGCCCCTGAGATAGGCATCATCCCGGAACAGAAGCTCGGTATTCAAAGGAGGTGCTCCTGGGTTCGGCTCACTTTGGGATTCCGATCGACGGATTGTTCCATGCGGCGCTGCTGCTTGGGGCAGAATTGCTGGGGATCACCCGGACCGCTTTCAGGGACCTCGGGCTGCAACAACAAAATCAATGCGTTGAGCCCAGGCGTCCCTGAGACATTGCAATCGGGCGCGTAAGTGGCAATTCAGGTCCTCAGATACAAAGGCTATCGCGCCATGCCGTGGCGCAACGGCAGGGGCACGACACTCGAGGTCGCCCGCGAGCCGGCTACGGGTGAGGAATTCGCCTGGCGCCTGAGTCTCGCCGACATCGCGCAGGACGGTGACTTCTCGGCCTATCCGGGCTACAGCCGGGCCCTCGCTCTGGTCGCCGGGAAGAGTCTGCAGCTTCGGTTCCGGGGACACGGCCAATGCTTCCTCGACCCTACGCGGCGGGGCACCCGCTTCGAAGGAGACTGGGAGACGCACTGTGCAATCCCGAAGGGCCGCTGCACGGATCTGAGCCTGATCGTCCGCAGAAGCTCGACCGCGCCGGGCGCAAGTGCGGTCCATGCACCCAGGGTCCTGCGTCTCGCGGCGACCCGGCCGTTGTTGGCGTCGAGGGATCTTTACAGGGCCCTGTTTGTCCTGGACGGATCGGTCGCGATTGACGAGTCCATCCAAGGCCGCTCCCGCCACGCCCACACCCGGGATACCATTCTCCTCCTTCCCGGGCCCCGGCGAGCTCTAACACTCCGCAGCCTCGGACGGTCTCCGGCCCAGCTCATCTTCCTGCGCTGGCGGCCGGCCAAGCCCGACACACTCGAGCTGTAAGCGACACCACCGCCGCCCCTCCCTCCGGCGGTCGCCTCATGCGCCCGGTCACGAACGCGCCCATTTTTCCGGCCGGTCCGCCGGCGGGTGATGAGTATCCTGAGGCAGAGTCCTGGCTCAAGGCCGGCGCTCTTGACTCGAGCGCGCATCGGCATGGTAGATCTCGATGCGGTGACACCTCGACGACTGGAGCTCAACATTACGGCGGCATCACACCAACAGCGGCGTAGATGTCACCGACCTCCCGCGCGTTCCCGGACGCGAACTATTTAACTTGGAAGAATAAATCGCAGAACCGAGACATCTACCCAAGGGAACTGACGCGCACACCTTCATACGCGCCACCCAACAGCACCGATCGTCTGCCCAAGGTCAATTCGAGTCCCTTGCCAAGAAGAGGTTCGTCCCATGCCAGCCAAATCGTTCCCGCGAGGCATCCGGCCCCGCAAGGCTCTGACCGTCATGGCGGTGAGTACACTGGCGCTTGCAGCCGGTTGGTCTGCGCATCTGCGTGCGCAGGCTGCTGACGATTCGCACGACAGTGGCATAGCGCAGACATTCAACGCGCGAGTCCGCAACAATGTGATGGACGCCTTCAAGCATGGCCGCCGGACATTCCGCTTCGACACCTTCGGCGATGAGGCCTTCTGGGGCGGAAAGCTGCAGCTGCACCGCGCGATCGAAGGCGAGAAATTCGGCGGCGTGGGTCCCGGAATCAGCCCGGCCACCGCGCTGCGCCTCGGGCTCAAAGTGGATGTGGATGCGCTGCCGGGATCGGTGGTCGCGGGGCTGCGAGCCGGACAGGTCAATCTCAACGATCCGGCGACGACACTCCTTCTCCTCAAGCTCAATGCCGTAGTGGGCGTAAGGGGGTTCTTCACCGGCGGCCAGCTGACGTCGTTGGGACTTACCTGCGCGCTGTGCCACTCCACAGTGGATAACTCCCTGGCGTTCGGCGTCGGTCATCGCCTCGATGGGTGGGCCAATCGGGACCTCAACGTGGGGCGGATCATCGGAGCCGCACCCGATCTGAGCGCGGTCACTACACTGTTGAATGTGGATCGCCCGACTCTGGAGACGGTATTGAGCAGCTGGGGCCCGGGCAAATTCGACGCCGAGATCTTCCTCGATGGCAAAGCCTTCAATGATCATCAGGTGACCGATGGTGTTCTGACCGGCACGCATGTCTCCGGTGCAGTCCTCATTCCCGACGCATACGATCTCGCCGGCTTCAACCAACACACCTGGACCGGAGCCTGGGGTACGGTCACGTACTGGAACGCGTTCGTGGCCGTGCTCGAGATGCACGGCAAGGGTCGGTTCCACGATCCGAGATTCAACGACTCGTCCAGGTTCCCCATCGCCGCCGCGAATGGATTTGCCGATATCAACAAGGATCTATCGCCCGATGACGACCAGGTCACGAGCAAACTTCCCGATCTGCAGTTCTACCAGCTGGCGCTTCCTGCGCCCAAGCCGGTGGCCGGCCGCGACTTCGACGCGGCCGCGGCCAAGCGTGGCGATGACCTCTTCAGCGGCAAGGCGCAATGCAACTCATGTCATGTCGACCCGCTGTGGACCGAGCCGGGCTGGAACCTGCACACGCCGCAGGAGATCGGCATCGACGGCTTCGAGGCCAATCGGGCGCCCGACGGGCAGTACAAGACCATGAACCTGAACGGCATTTTCGTGCGCGAAGAGGGCTTGTTCATGCAGCCGGCCAACAAGGGCCGCTACTATCACGATGGCCGCTTCGCGACGCTGATGGATGTAGTGAATCACTACAACACGCTGCTCCATCTTGGACTCACCGCCCAGGAGAAGCATGACCTGATCGAGTATCTGAAGTCGCTGCCGGAGACGTGAGGTCATTCTGCGGCGCGAGGTATGGGCTCGAAAAGCGTAGCGCCGGTCGCCGGGATCTCCCCCAGGCTCGTCACGGCGGACGGCGGATCCTCTCCCAGCCCGGAACCTCGCGCCGCAGGAGGCGCTGTAGATTCGCGCTCACGTTCCGCCGAAAAACGGGCGCCTGGGTGACGGCCTTCGCCTGCACTCGGGCCGATCTGAGGGTCAAAGCAGCAGCGCTCGCCTGCGGCGGCAGCGTGTACACGTCCGTGGGGTTCGCCGTACCATGGTTGTTGGTCTGCGCGTAGAAGGGCACGAAGGCGCCGCCGCTGCCGACCAATGCCTGATAGTCGCCCAGGAACAGACCCGACGAATCCGGTGCGAGCTCCAGATCGAAAGGCTGCGCGATGCGGCTCTCGCGCCACTGCGTTCCGTTCGTCGATTGGGCAAGCCAGTAGCTCGTCAGCAGCGTCTTCGCATCGGCAGTGTCGTCGCGAAAGTCATAGTAACTGACGCCGATCGTGCCGTCCGGCTGTATCTGCACGCTGGGTGTGAAAGCCTGGGTGGTGGGATCGCCATTCAGCTGCGCGGGAGCCGACCATGTAAGGCCGCCGTCCGTGGAGCCGGCGATGGCGATGCCGTCGCGTTGCCCGTTGCTGAATCGCGCGTCCTGCCAGACAGCAAACAATTCGCCACCGGGCCCGAGGGCAATCTGACCCAGTCCGGCACCGTCGCGCACCGGCTGCCTGGTTTTGGGGTCGGTGGTTCCGATCCCAAGGTTCGCCGCGATGAGGATCGGGCCGGACCAAGTTGCGCCATGGTCGCTCGATCGGACCACCCCGAGGGACGAGCTCATCGCCCCGTCGGCAGCGGTATCGATCTGCGTGAAAAAATCGATGACCGTGCCATCCGGCAGGACCACGATTTCGTTGCCGATGGTCTGCGAAGTGCTGCCCGGATCGTAGATCGCACGCGCCGGCTCCCAGCTTTGTCCACCGTCGATGGTACGGGCAAAGTAGCTCGGTCCGGAAGACTGTGACACGAGCCGATCCCAGACCGCGTAGACGAAACTCGCATCGTGCGGATCCGCGGCCATTGAGCACTTGTCGTCGAATGCCGTGCTGCCGTCGACGATCAACGGCACTGCCGCACTCCACGTCATCCCGCCGTCAGCCGAGCGCACCACGAGAATGCCGCTCTTCGAGTTGGGCTGGAGTGCACCACCGGTGAACGACAGTGACAGCGCGTAAACCACGCCGTTCGGCGAGAACGTCAGCCAGGGGTCCGAAGCGCGGGCGAAGGCGATGTCGCCTGCGCATTGCGATACCGGCAGCGTTTGTCGCGTCCACGTATTGCCGCCGTCAAAGGAGGTCGCAACCATGAGGCCCTGAGCGCCCCCACTCGCCCATCGGTCCTGCTGCCAGATACCGATCAGGTTGGCGGGGTTGGTGGGGTTGGTGGCTGCGTACGACTCGACCTCCGCATTGAGATAAACCGTATCGCCCGGCGCCGCGCCGCCACAACCGGCGGTGAACGGCGTCGACGCCGACACCCGCACCAGTGGAGGTCCCGGTGCCGGCAGCTGCGTCGGCGGCGGTTGTGTCGTGGCCGGCGAGCTACTTCCGCCGGAGCCACCGCAGGCGCTCAACGCCGTCGATGCCAGCAACAGCATTGCCACCTGCGATCGTAGGCCACTCATGGAGCGTCCCGGTGTTACTCGTGCGCAGCGCCCTGGCCCGGATGATACTGCCGCTCGATGTGGCCCTGAAGCTGGGATTTGTAGTAGTACACCGGGCGCAGATCGCCCATCGCGTACTGGGCTGCCTCGTCGTCGAAGTGGGGCGAAGCCGGATTGCCGCTCTCCCCGCCGGCGGTGATGGCCCAGGCCTGCACCTTGGGGCCGAACTCCACCACGGCAACGAAACTGTTGCCGCTGCTTCCGTACCACTTGCTGGTGTTGGGGTATGGCCGCGCGCCGAAAGAGGCGAGCGAGCCCCACGCCGAGGAGGTAAAGGGCACGGGAATGCTCGGCTTCGAGTCGTCGAAGCTCGGATCGATGTTGTCGTTGATGCGCTGGAAGCGGTTGATGTGGCCCCAGGGGGTCTCCCAGGTGCCAAAGCCGCCGATCAGCCGGCCGGACGCCGCCGCGAGAGATTTCAGCAGCTCCTCGCGCGTTGCCCGTTGCACCACGTAGTCCTCCGGTGAGATGCCGGCCGCCTGAGCGCGCTGCTGCACCTGGGAGAAAATGTCCGTGCCCCAGAATACGGCGAGGGAAGTGGCGGCGGAGTCGACGCCCCAGCGGTAATTCCAGGCGCGCAGCAGCGCGATCTGGCCGGCGACCCGCGCCTTCAGCGGGTCGGAGCCGGGCGTGGCGTCATAGGCCTTCAGCAGCACCGGGATCATGGTGGCGAATGCAGGCAGGTAACTGTCGAAGGCGGCCGCGGTCACTGAGGCCATCGTCCAGTCCTTTCCGCCCGTCAGCACCTTGAGCGCATGATACCCGCGCGGCGTCTCCTCGAAGTTGCGCTCCACGTACTTGGGAAAATCCTGCCGTTTCGGGCTGTACGGCCCCGCCGCCGACCAGGGCCAGTTGTTCGAGTTGTAGAGCCAGCCGTTGGGCGGATTGAGCAGATGCGGCGTCTGGGCGAGAGTCAGGACGCCATGGATGGCGGTGGCCGGGCTGCTGCCATCGACCGGCTTGCTCCAGTCGAAGGCATCGCTGCGCCGCGGAATCCAATCGGAGTGCCAGTAGGCGATGTTACCCTCGGCATCCGCGAAGATCGTATTGTTGGATGAATCGGTGTGCAGCAGCATCGCCTTGCGGAACTGCGCATAGTCCTTCGCTTTCGTGCGGGTGAAATCCTGGACGAGCGCACGTATGGGCGCCTGCATCAGATTGATGCTCTCCCACTTGCCGCCGATCCGGCCGATCACCGGCCCGTGCTGTGTGTAGTAGGCGGTAAAGGTCTTCTGCGCCATGCCGCTCGGCGTCTCGTAGCGCACGACGATGCGGCGGGTCTTGACCGGCAGCTCCCGATCGCCATAGCGGTAGTAGAAGCGGCCCTGCTTCGAGGTCACGGTCTCGAGGTACAGGGAGATGTTCCGCACCCCGCTCGAGGTATGCATCCAGCCAGCGGTGGCATTGAATCCCTGGTAGATGAAGAACTGTCCCCAGGTCACCGCGCCGTATGCATCGAGTCCCTCGTCGCTCGCCATCTGCAGCTCGGAGCGGAAGTAAAAGGAAGTATGCGGATTGATCCAAAGGATCGCGTGATGATCGAGCGCGATGGACGGAGAGATGGCGATGCCGTTGGAGCCCTGCGGCTCCGGGGGCGGCATCGGCAGGCTGGCGACATGCGCCGGCGCCACGGGCGCGCTGCCGTAGAAGGCTGCGAGCTGAGGGATGTCTACCCCCACCTCGATGTCGCCGCCGATGCTTCCCTCGGTGAATGCGAGCGCCATCCAGGGCTCGAAGTGGGTGATGACCCGCGGCTTCACCTCGGCATGAGTGTAGAGGTAGTAATTGAGCCCGTCCGCGAAGGCATCCATGAGCTTCCTGAGCCAGGGCGGACAGTGGGCGTACTCGACCCGAAGCTTCTCGGGATCGACGAACAGCTGGCTGCGCAGATCCGTGTAGACCGCGGACTCCCCGTCCGCCTGCGCCCGCCACCCCAGCGCATCGATATAGTTGGCCTCGATGCGGTTGAAGTCGTCCTCGGCCTGCGCGTACTCCATGCCAAAGACCGCATCCGCATCGGTCTTGCCGTACACATGGGCGATACCCCAGTTGTCCCGGTAGAGGGTGACGCTCCGCGCCTCCTGCTGCCACCGGGCGAGCTCGCTGCCGCTGCCCGCACGCGCAGCACGGGGGAGTGAACAGGCCACCGCAGAGGCAAGAAGCAGCACCGCGACGACTGGCGATCTCTTCATGGCTTGCAACTGAGCTCCCCCCTGGGCGGCGCGACCCGGCTGCGCCGAGTGCATGATTCGAGCGGCATCGAGTTTACTTCAGGCTCACCGTTACTTCATCAAGGTGAAACGCAACGTCATTCCACCGCGTAGAGCGCACGTCTCATCGAGTCGCGGCGTGCGCGGGCTTGCGCAGAAGCTCTGGTACGTAGCGAGCGCGGGCCCGAATGCGACGCGCGATCGCCATGGGTAGTCCACTGCATTGACAGCGCAGGCATTCCGATCAAACATTCCGAGCCCGCATCAATCCAATACATCAAGCGGAAAACGCTTCGTAAGGAGGAGCCGTCGTGAGATTCCCTGCCCTCTCGGTTTCCCTGTTCTGTGGCCTCGTTGCGGCCATCTCTCTGGCGAACGCGGAGCCGGCACCGCCGCCCGGGCCCGTGGTGCTGAAGGCAGCCCATATCTTCGACTCCGTCTCCGGCAAGCTCGCGGACAACGGCGTGGTCGTGGTGCAGGATGGCAAGATCACCGGCGTCGGTGCAGACGCGCAGATCCCGGCAGGTGCCCGCGTCATCAATCTCGGCGACGCGACTCTGATGCCCGGCATGATCGACTCGCATGTGCACCTCAGCGACGAGTTCGAGGACAACTGGTACAAAGGGTTCTACCAGGACCTGACGCGCGTGCCCGCGGAGCAGGCGCTCTATGCCGCGCACTACGCGCAGGAGACCCTGGACGCAGGTTTCACCAGCGTTCGAGACCTCGGCTCCACGTACTACATCGCCTCGGCGCTGCGTAACGCCATCGATGCCGGCGTCATCGAAGGTCCGCGGATGATCGTCTCCAACTACGCGATCGGTTCCACTGGGGGCCACGCGGACAGCGACCCGCTGCCGCCGAACGTGGCCAAGCCCTTCGGGCCCGAGCGAGGCGTATGCAACGGCCCCGACGAATGCCGCGCTGCCGTGCGCTATCAGATGAAGTACGGCGCCACGGTCATCAAGTTCATGCCCTCGGGAGGCGTGCTGTCCCTGACCGACCCGGTGGACGTGCCGGAACTCAGCCAGCCCGAAATGGATGCCATCATCTCCGAGGCGCACGCCTGGCACCGCAAGGTCGCGGCGCATTGCCACGGTGACCTGGCCGCCAAGATGGCGATCCGCGCTGGGGTGGATTCCATCGAGCACGGCACCTTCCTCAAGGACGACACCCTCAGGCTCATGAAGGAGAAAGGTATCTATCTCGTGCCGACGCTCTATGCCGGCTACTGGGTGGGCCAGAAGGCAAACAGCTATCCGCCGGCAATCCGCGCCAAGGCGCTGGCCGCCGCCGCCCAAATGCAGACTATGTTCCAGCACGCGGTGAAGATCGGCGTGCCCATCGCTTTCGGCACCGATTCGGCGGTGGAGCCCCACGGCACCGACGCGCAGGAATTCTGGCTCATGGTGAAGAACGGCATGACCCCGGCGCAGGCGCTCATGGCGGCGACGGCGCATGCTGCCGATCTCCTCTACGGCAAGCGCGAAGATAGGAGCTACAAGCCGCCGGTGGGCACGCTCGAGGTCGGTAAGTATGCCGACATCGTGGCGCTCCCCGGCAATCCGCTGCAGAACATCCACGCCACCGAGCACCCTATGCTCGTGATGAAGGGCGGCGTCATCTACGTGGGCGGCAAGTAACGTCAGCGCTTGCCTTCGGTGAATCAGGCGGGCTCCTCCGGGAGTCCGCCTTTTTCATCTCAATTCTCCGCGCAGGAAACCTCCTATTCCCGAGCCGGAGCGTCGGCCTCCAGCAGACGGAGATCCCCTCACTTCAATGAGGGAAAGACGTTGATTCCAATCACTCCGGTTTCGCGCTCCTCTCCTGCCGCATGCGGGCCTGAAAGCGGCGTGACTTGGCGTTGTTGCCACATACGGCCATGTCACACCAGCGCCGGCGGCCCGCTTTCGAGCGATCGAGAAACAGCCACGAGCAGTTGCCACCTGCGCAGATGCGCAGGCGCTCCAGCGGCTCCGGCAACACGATGGCGACGAAGCGGTAGGCGATCAACGAAGCGATGAGATCGAGGTCGACTGCGCCCGCATGCATCTCCAGCCGCACGCGGCGCCCTTCATAGCGCAACTCGTGGGCAGAGACGCCCGCCTGCCAATACCCGCTCAAGATGTCCATGGCGCCCTTGGGAGGCCCCTTCCCGAGAATCATGGCGGTGACGACGGCAAACAGCGCCTCGCGTAATTCCTTCGCGCGCCGCAGTGCCGCGCTCGCCGCCGCGGGGTCCGCCTGTGCCATTGTCCGCAGGACATGCAGCACCTTGTCCGGCAACAGGCCCGCGTGCCCTGCCCACTCGAGCAGGCGTGGATAGCCGTCGAGCCAGTCGCTGGGAGCCTGGTCGCGACCGTTCACGGTGTTGACGAAATCCAGCACGGCGTCGCCACCCACGAAATCTTTGGGCACGAAGACATGCTCTACAACCGGATAAATGTGTTTCACAGGTTGACAACCTTTGTAACCAGTGTAATACTTTTTACAGGTTCCAGAGGTCCAGTCCTCATGACAACGACACGGCGCCGAGTCGTGCAAGCACCGCTCGCGGCCTTGGCGGCGCTGGCCCCTGCAACCAAGCTGTTTGCCCGGGAAGAGCGGCCCCTCAGGCTCATTCTCGCACCCAGCAATCTGGGCTTGCGGCCACCGAGGCCCGGACATCAACCAGGTACTTGGCGTGCTCCACAGGTGCTGATGGCGGCCGGCTTGGCATCTGCGGTAAACGCACGCCAAGTGCTTCCGCTCGGGCGTCCGACGTACTTCTTCGGGGCGCAGCCCGGCACCCCTATCCGTAACGGCCGCTCGATCCGCGCCTTCTCGCTCCTCCTTGCGGACGCTGTGCATGACGTTCTGGAGAAAGGCGGCTTTCCCCTGGTCATCGGTGGCGATTGCAGCGTCCTGCTGGGTGGTCTCTGTGGGCTGCGCCTGGCGGGCGGCCGCGGCCTGGTGCACATCGACGGTCATAGCGACTTTTATCAGCTTAGCGCCCATGAAACGAGCCTCGGCTCGGCGGCCGGGATGGATCTCGCGCTGGCGAGCGGCCGGGGGGATCCGCTGGTGACGAATCTGCCGCGGGTGGGGCCGCCACTCGCGCGCGATGAGGACATCGTCCAGATTGGCGAGCGCAATGCGCCGCAGGATCGCGATCGGATTCCGGGCACCGGAATCATGCAGATAACGGCACAGCACGCTCTGGGGAACGGCATTTCCGCAGCCGCCGCGAATGCCGTTGCAAAGCTCGAGACCGGCGGCATCCGCCGCGCCTGGCTGCACGTCGACCTCGACGTGCTGGATCAGAAGGTTATGCCGGCGGTGGATTCGCCCGGAAGCCCGGGGTTGGACTTCGCGCAACTTTCCGCTCTGGTTGGCGCGCTATACCGCTCCGGGCGGATCGCGGGAGCCGACTTCGCGATCTATGACCCGGAGTTGGATCCCGACGGGCGGTACGCGCATCCCATCACCCAATGCATCGCGCGCGCCCTCCGCGAATGAATTTGTTGGGTCTTGAGAATCCAATCGCCACCGCGAAGAGGAACATTCAACATGCGCACCCTGTTACGCGTCCTGGCCCTGCTGGTGCTGGCCGGCACTACCGCCTCGGCGGCGCCCACCACGAGCCCCGGGCAGACGAGCCACCGCCCCGATCAGACGCTGCTCGACCGCCTCATCGGGACTTGGGACGTCGACTACACGATCTACGACGAGAACGGCACCACCCGGCACTACCTGGGCACAGCCGTGTACCAGCGGATACTCGACGGAGCAGCCATCCAGGAGATCTGGGCGGACTCCCACGGCCGCAGCTCGCAGCCCTACGGAACGACCCTCGAGTTTTACGACGGCAAGCGCGGCCGTTGGACGGCGCTCTGGGTCTATCCCGAGCAGGGCATGTACTACTCCGTGAGCGGTGGGGAGGAGGACGGCCGCATCGTGCTCACCGGCGAGGATCAGCAAGGCGTCATGCAGCGCTGGTCGGATGAGGACTTCCGCAGCAATTCATTCGTCGGTCGCTTTGAAGTGTCGAAGGACGGCGGCAAAACGTGGCGGCTGGTCGGCCTGAACCACATGCAGCGTCAACGGGCGCACTGAGCCCCCGCCGGCGATTCGCCTCGGCCATCGTCCATGCTCGCCGCTTGCACGCGCCTCTACCGCCGAGGCGGTGCACGGCGGCGCAGCTCAGGACGTCTGCTTTTCGCCTGTACCGCTCGCCGTAGTCTTCCAGTGTGCGCCGTCCGCCGATTCCTGGAACATCACCGCAACCTTGTCGGCGGACGCGAATTTGTAAACGATCCTCTGATGAACAGACTTGCCCTTGTGCATCTCGGACCAGGATTCCGTACGCGTGTTGCCGTCGATCGCCATTTTCGAGGCGAATGGCTTACCGGCGGATTCTCCGCTGTTGAATATCTCGTAGTGCCAGAACGTGCCGCCCTTGCGGTCGTAGGTGTCCACCACCACCGAGTCCACGTGCCGCCCGCCCCACGTGTTGGAAAAGCTGCACAACATGAAAACGTGGTTGTCGGACCAATGGCAGTCCTCGTGCCAGGTCCAATCGCTCGGGCGCGCACCCTGCCCGCCCAGGGAATGGCCGTGATACACCCAACGGCCGGCGGATATCTCGAGCTGATGGAGCGCGGCGCCCTCGGCGGACGGATTGTCCGCGGGTGCCGCGATGGCCATACCCGATGCGAGCAACAGCAGGAATCCGGGCAGAAGGTGGCGGCTGTTCATCTACGAGCTCCTCGCGGCGTTAGAATCGGAAGCGGCGACGTTCACGAGACTCACCGGGCGAGTACCCGAAGCGGCGGCGGAACGCCCGGTTGAAATAGGACAGGTCGTTGAAGCCGACCCCATAGGCGATATCGCTGATCCGAAGATGGTCAAAGCGGACGCTGAGCAGTTTCGCAAGCGCGCGCTGCAGCCGTTGCTCGCGGACGAACTCGGTGAAGCGCGTTCCCTCGCTCTGGAACAGCATTCGGACGTAGCGCGCGCTCAGGCGGTGCCGGGCTGCAACATCGCCCAGCGAGACTTCGCGGTCGAGGTTGTCCAGAAGGTCGGCCTTGATTGCCAGAAGGCGCGCCGCGCGCACACCCCGGCCCGCGGCCCTCTCCTCGGCCTCCCGGCCGGCCCCGAGCGTCAACGCAGCCAGATCGTAGATGTGCGCGACCGCCAGCGGTTGAAGTGCCGATGCGCTCAGACCGTTGCTCGCGCGCAGGGCACGCAGGTAGGCCCATAGGAGCTGAAGCATTGGCGAGTTGCTCGGAATGCGTCGGCCGCACACGGTCCTTGCGTCACTCAACATCGGTACAAGGGAGCCTTGCGGGAATTCCAGTGTCGCGATCGGTCCGGCTCGTGAGGTCGTCAGGCTTCCCGGGTCCGCACCCGAGAAGGCGATTGCATCCCCCCGCTCAAGGACCACTTCGCGCCCATACTGTTTCCCCAGAGCAGCACTTCCGAGGCTGAAAATGAGCCTGTCATGTCCGTCCGAGAAATGAGAGCTCAAGGCCGAGCGGCGCCCCGAAAGCAGTCCCAGGCCAGGCACTCTGGTCAGCGTCGCGTCAATGTCCAGTGGCTCGTCCGCAGAGGGTTCCACCCGAATTCGATCGCCACCGAACGCCTCGCGGAACATCGCGACGCGATCGCGCTGCGGCCACGCAGCGGTGCAGATGGTGATGACTCGGGGAGGCTGCGGCGCCTGCGGATCGTGCGTTGTAGCGTCGGGCACCGGGATCCCCTTCTGAGCGGCGGATACTCTAGCGCGATCGCTTCCTCCCTGTCCAAGTCCGCTTCCGCGACGTCCAAGACGCCTCGCCGGCATTTCGGTAAATCCATGCGCAGGTAAACTGAGCAGGAATAACCCAATGGCCGCAACTGCCATCGATGCCACCGTAAGCTCGAGACCGTCCGGCCGACTCCACGAGCACCGGTTCTTCTGCAGCATTTCGGTGCTGGTTGCGCTCGTCGTCTTCATCGGCTTCGCGCGCACGTACTTCCTCTCGAGCTGGTTCCATGCGAGGCCATTGCCGGCGCCGATCATCCATATCCACGGCGCGGTCTTCAGCGGCTGGATCGCACTGCTCGTGATCCAGGCATCGTTGGCCGCGAGCAGCCGGCCGGACATCCATCGACGCATTGGTATTGCGGGCCTCGTGCTTGCCCCTTGTGTCGTCACACTCGGCATCCTGGTCGCGAATGAGATGCTGCGGCGCCTATGGGCCGTTCCAGGATTCGATGCCCGGGCAATTTATGCAGTGGCCCTGAGCCAGATTCTCGGGTTCGCCGTCCCGGTCACCTTCGCATTCCGCTTACGCCGGAGTCCGGCCTTCCACAAGCGCCTGATTCTGATCGGCACGATCGCGATGATGACCGCCGCCTTTGGCAGATGGCCGGTCCATTTCCTTCTGCACAAGCCGCTCCCGGCGATGATTGCAACGTTCGGCCTGTTGCTCCTGCTCGTGTTCTACGACCTGTTGGCGATGCGCAGAATTCATCCCGCTACGGCGCTGGGCGGCATCTGGGTCGTATTCATCGAGCTGACGGCTATCGCGATTGGCCACACCACTGAGTGGCAAAACCTCACGGGGTACATCCACTCGGCCGCCACCTGACCCTGGGAACGCCGTTGATGCGCCGGCCTCGCTCCGGTCAGGTAGAGGCCTGCTGATCACACTGCAGTGTGTCGACGATGGCCCAGTTGTCGCCGTGGGCAGGCCGTGAGTAGTCGACCTGGTAGTGTGCGGCGTCCTTGCGCTCGAACACGAATCGATCCGCCTGCTTGCCGCTGGTATCCAGTGTCCACGTCAGCCGCGAGCCGTCCCAGCCGGGCGACGTGTAATGGCGAATGCCCGAAGCGTCGTCGAACACGTAATTGTCGAAACGCTTGCTCGCAGCGTCATAACGCCACATTTCAACTGCCTGATAGCCAAAGGGCGGCCGGTCGACGTGCTTCATGGTGAGCCAGTGGCCCAGCAAATCCGGGGCGAATTGCTCGGCGGAAGCGATGGTCTTGCCGTTGCCGGGAAACTCGCCGTGGCACGACCAGCTGCCTCCGAAGAATGCGAACGCCTTCAATTCGTCCACCAACACGGGGTGACCGGCATCGGCGGCCGCCACGCGCGGATGGGGCTTGAGGAAAGTATCGAGCGCGTCCATGGCCGTCCTGTATGGCGTTGGATCGTAATGCATGCCGAATATGGTATCGACGTCGAGATGTTCGCGGGTGACGGCGGTGCGTAGCTCCAGCAGGTACTCGGGCGTGAACCACGTGTCCTTCTCATCAGGCGCGAACAGATCGCTGCTGTACAACAATCTGTAGTGTGGCAGATAGACCATCATCTGCCGTTCACCCGTCTCCGTGCGGTAGGGAATCAGCTCGAGGCGGTTGACCCCATCACCGAGGGTCGTTCTGGTGGTCACCAAATGCCAACGCGGCGGCCGCCGGTGTCTTTGCAGATCGTCCGGTATGAAAGTGTGCGGGGCGTTGAACAGCCGGGTCAGCACGGGTCGGTCGAGGTCCACGGCATAGATGGGGATGCCGCGTGCAACGTACTCGCGCAAGCCGCCGATGTGCGGCCACGAGTCCGAGGTGGTGATCACCGCCTTTATCGGCAGATGCGGGTAACGCCGGCGCGCCTCATCCATCACCTTGATCGAGTAGTCCGATGACAGCGGCCCTTCCACGACGACGATGCCATCGCTTTGGCGAATGAGATTCACGTTCCATGAGCCGGGAACGTGAAGAACCCCCGGGTCGACTTCGGTTGCCGGCTGCCCGGGAATACCCAGCGGGAGGTCGGCAATCGTGCGCCGGTGAGCCAGGATTTCGGTGCGCGCTGCCGCGGGGATGGCGACCTCGGCGGCGTCGAGCGGCGGATTGACGGTCACCGAGGTGACGGTGACGTCAGACTCCGGCAGTCCGTTCCGCTCGATCGTCCACTGCCGCGGATAACGCAGCCCGCCCGGCTCGAGTGACCACATGCCATAGCTGATGCGAGTGGTGACATCACCCCACACACTCCAGAACACATCGTACGGACGCGGGGCGGTCCACTCGACCACTTCGGGAAGACTGGTGTACCCGTTCAGGTACAGCCGCGCCGGATGACCATGCCAGGTAAAGCCAACCACATGGTGGCTATAACCGTGCAACTGCACGTCCGGCAGCGAGTGCAGATCGGACGCCGCCAGAGCCGTGGAGAGCACGCGCAGGGGGCCGAAAGCAAAATCCTCTTCGGCTTCCTGCAGATACCTGAAAGAGGTCCGCGAGTATTTGCCGTCCACGACCTGCGCGACCACCCCGCCTGAAACGATGTACGTCGGGTTGACCGGCGCGCCGTCCCATTGCGGATGCTGCAGCCACCATTGGGACGAAGAATATCCGCGATGCTGCTGCGTGACGCGCTCGCTGTCGCTGTCGAAATTCCGGATCACATCGAGCTGCACGTAGTCCTGCCACCACGGTCCCTCCGGCCGCAGCGATTGCTCGAGCATGTTGCGATGGCCGACGGCTTGCAGGCGCAGCGCATGCACGGAGCTCACCGCGCCCTTGCCGCCCATCGCAGCAAACGCGGCCGCCAGCTCCCGAGCAGTGTCCGCGGAGCGGGCTCGAGCCTGTGCAGCCATACCTGTCCCTGCGAGCAGGACGGCCGACAGAGCGAGGAGGTGAATTGGAGTCCTCATGCAACGCCTTCCTCGAGTCAGTCTGCCCATTCGACCGTCACCTCGTCTCTGCGCTTCGGGAGACCTCAGCCCCTGGTATCACGACTGTCCGACGCCAGGTTTTCCAGTGTATAAGTCCGCTGCTCGCCTTCGAACCTCTGTCCCGTGCCGGCTATCAGCGTGACATGCCGTTCGACGAGAATCTCGTCCGCGATGATCACGCCTTTGCGGACCGTGGTGTAGCCGGTCCAATGCGACTCGCCCGGCACGACCCGCACATCGAGCGTCTTGCCGATACTCGTAGTGATCGTGATCGTGTTCTTGTACGCGTCATCGGACGAGGGGCCGGCGCCGCTGCCTTCACGGGTCAGCGTGATCACGTGATTGAGCGGATCGAGGCGCAGCACGCGTACCTGCTCGCTTCCCTGCGGACCGATTTCCCATGGCTTCGCGATAACCACCGCCCACGAAGCACCCACGTGAATGTCCCGCGGCGCATTGCCCCAGAGATAGCGGTTGAAGATCGTCCCGCTGGTCTGGTCGTTGACGTTGCATTGGCCGTTCCAGCAGTCCGTGATGCCATCCTTCAGACGCCTGTGAATCCACTTCTGGGCGGGCCGACCGTCGTAAACGCCTGAGCCGTTGAAAATGATTTCGTTTCCATGGATGGCCCTGACGACCTCATCGCTCGTACCACTGATCCGCTTCACTACATCCTGAAAACCGGGGCCGGTGATGGCCACCGCTTTCGAGAATACGGACGAAAGGCTCTCGCCAACCTCGAGATGAGGTGCCAGATAGGCACTGCTCGGCTCGGCAAAGGCAGCCGGAGCGATGCAGGCCATTGCAGAGGCCACCAGAGACAGACTCGGGATCTTCATGGTGCGTCACCGTGCGGGCAGTGCCCCGTAGCTCACGGTAGCGTATACGTGTCAGCTCCTCGTAACCAAGCTGCGGTTGGGTCCGTAGTTCCGCGATTCGATGGCCCGAACGTCCGATGCGACGAATAAGGTGCGCGGCCGCGCCAACCCCTCAACGGACCCGTCGTCGAAGCAAGTGAAACGAGCGGATTTGAGCGGGAGCGGCCCCGCTACACGCCCAACGCCTCTATTACCAGGCGTGCCACGGCCGTTGCCGAATACTGCTGCTGGCCCGTGATCAGATTACCCTCGCGCACTGCATGCGACTTGAAGCGACCGGACACCATGAAGTTGGTATCGGGCAGTTTCTTCGCCTCCTCTTCGATCCAGAACGGCTGCATCCGTTGGCCTACGAACTCGTCTGCGAATTTTTCCTCCGAATTTGCGAATCCGGTCCAGGTCTTGCCCGTCACGAGGAGCTTGCCATCCACCTTGGCCTTCAACAGGAGACATGTGCCGTGACAAAGGACTGCGGTGATCTTTCCTGCCTTGTAGAAGTCCGCGGCCAGTTTATGTACGCGCTCGTTGTCGTAAAACGTGTACATCGGCCCCTGGCCGCCGACGAAGAGGATCGCGTCATAGTCAGCCACCCTGATCTCGCTGATCGGCTTGGACTTCTCGATGAGCGCCGAATGCTGAGGTGAGCAGATGAAGCCGAGCGAGATGAGATCGTCGGCCATCCATTTCCCCTTGTCGCGCGGATCACTCCAGCTATCGGCCTCCAGCTTTCCACCATCGGGGCTGCAAATGTCAACTTCGTAGCCATGTTCGACGAATTCGCAGTAGGGGTGAGTCAGCTCGGCCCACCAGAAGCCGATTGGCCAGCCGGTTTGCCTGGAGACAGAAGAATTCGAAGCGATGATGGCTACCCGCCTCGGCTTGTCTGGATTCGTCACGTCTATGGTTCCGCTCATTGCTCATTACTCCGTTTGTCAACTCGAGATGGGGATGCGGGAACTCGCCTGCAACGCAACGTACGGACTACGACATGCCTCGTCAAGTTCCTTATGCTCTTAGTTTGGGAGCAGTTGCGTTTTACATTCAGTTACCGGCAGATGGCCGGCGGAGCTCAAATCCCCTCCAGCTGCCGCCGAGGCTCCCCGCACTCCACCGCCCTTGATGCGCCGGCGCCACACTCCAGCGCTCCCGCTATGCTCTTATTTCAGGAGTAGTTGCGTTTCGCAATCAGTTGCACTAGGATTTCTGTCGTTCGCAAGAAAGGGCATTGAGGGGCGCAATGCGCAAGCTGCAGATCGAAAGTGCCGAAGTGATGCGGATCGCGATCCAACAGGAGATCGCCCGCAGCGAGGAATCCCGCTACGACCACCGGCTCCATGGCCTCCTGCTGTTGGCGGCAGGCCACTCCTGCCGCCAGGTTGCAGGATTCTTCGGCGAAGACGACACCACCGTGCAGCGGTGGGTCCGCCGCTTCGAGCAGGGCGGGCTCTGGGCTTTACGCGAGGGCAGGAGATCCGGCAGACCGCGCACACTCGGCCCGGAGCAATGGAACGAGCTGCAGGCGGACCTTCGTAAGAATCCGCAGGAGTTCGGACTCGCAGCCGCACTCTGGGACGGTCCAACGCTCTCGAAGCACTTGAGCTGCCGCTACGGCGTGGCGCTCGGTGTACGTCAGTGCCAGAGGATCTTCCGGCTGATGGGCCTGCCACCACGCAGGCCCGGTCCCCAGGTTGCATGACTCAGGGCGCTGGTCTGCGCCGCACAAATATACCTACAGGTTCCGGGAGCAATATGATGTCGAAGAACACGATTTTGCGTCGAGCCATTCGCCTTGCGCTCGCCAATGCAGCAGCGGCCTCCATGGCGCTGCCGGCCATCGCGGCCGCAGCGGACCAGGCAGCACCAGCCCCTGCCGCTGATCCGCCTGCGCCGCAAGCCGCCACGACGCCTCTTGTTGCCTCCGCGGCGGCTCCACTTGCGTCCCTCCAGGAAGTCGTAGTCACAGGCTCGCGCATCGTGCAGCCGGGACTGAGCTCCATCAGCCCGGTCACCGCGATCAGCGCCAAGCAGATCGCCAGCCAGGGCGTCACCTCGGTCGAGGATGTCCTCAACAACCTCCCGCAGGTCATGGCCGACCAGGGCTCCATGGCCTCGAACGCAGCCAGTGGCACGGCCGAAGTCGACCTGCGAGGCCTGGGGCCCCAGAGGACCCTCGTCCTCATCGACGGCAAGCGCCTGATGCCCGGTCAACCGACCAACGTCGTCGTTGACGCCAGCACCGCCGACCTGAATAACATCCCGATCGCGCTGGTCGAGCGCGTCGATGTGCTGACCGGGGGCGCAGCCGCCGTATACGGCGCCGACGCCGTGGCGGGCGTGGTCAACTTCGTCATGAACGACCATTTCCAGGGATTCGAGATCGACGCCAACGCCTCGGCCTACCAGCACGACCAGCACAACTATTGGGGACAGTTCTCGCCCGCGTTCGGCTTCGGCTCAGCGCACAGCTCCACGATGGATGGCACCACGAAGGACATCACGATGATCCTGGGCGGCAACTTTGCAGACGGCAAGGGCAATGCCGTGGCATACGTCGGATATCGACGCCAAGGGGCAGTATTGGAGGCGGATCGCGATTTCAGCCGCTGCACCCTGGGCACGGTCAGAAGCACGGGGGCGGGCACCTGTGCCGGCTCCGCCACCGATGCAACGGGCACTTTCTATTCCGCAGGATTTCAACCCGGAACATCGACACCGAGCGCCTTCTCGCCGGTGCTGACCGTAGATACGGCGACAGGCCAGTTCGTTCCCAGCACCAGTGCCGATCTCTTCAACTTCGGTGCGTTGAACTATTACATGCGGCCCGACGAGCGCTGGAACGCCGGCGCCTTCGCCCACTACAACATCGACGACAATCACCAGGTCTATGCCACGCTCATGTTCATGGACGATGACTCGGTGGCACAGATCGCACCCAGCGGTGTCTTCGTCGGCACCGGCATAGGCTCGAACCCAACGACCGGACAACCGGACGGCCAATGGGCCATCAACTGCAACAACCCCTATCTGTCCAATCAGGAAGCCACCACCGCCGGATGTACGGCCCCGGGGCCTGCCTCCGCGCAAACGGTCCAGATCCAGTTCGGCCGCCGCAATGTCGAAGGCGGCGATCGCCGCACCGATACGCGACATACCTCCTACAGATTCGTACTCGGCAGCAAGGGTCAAATCAACAATGACCTGTCGTACGACGTCTACGCCCAGGAGGGCGTGACGATCCGCAGCGACATCAACACCGCCGACCTGATCAGGCAGAAAGTGGCCAACGCTCTGCAGGCCGTAAGAGACCCGTCAACGGGCAAGATCGTGTGCGCAGCGAATCTGGGCGGCAACGGTGCGCCTGGCTGCGTGCCTTATAACATCTGGGGCACGGGCCCGGTGGATCCTGCAGCGATCGCGTATATGGTGGTCCCAACGCTGGATCAGGGCCACACGGAGGAGCGCGTCTATCACGCCGACCTGACCGCCGATATGACCGACCTCGGCTGGAAGGTGCCGGCCGCCAATGAAGGGCTTGGGCTGAATTTCGGCACGGAATATCGGGAAGAGTTCATCACGAGGAACCCGGATTCGATCCTTCTCGCCGGGGACGGCACCGGCTCGGGCGGTCCAACACCGCCCGTCGATGCCGGGTACGGCGTCAAGGAAGCTTTTGTCGAGGCGCGTCTGCCGCTCGTCCAGGACAAACCCTTCGTGAAGGAAATCTCCATCGATGCCGCCTACCGCTATTCGAAATATACCGTCGGCTTCACTACCAATACCTACAAGCTCGGACTGGATTGGTCTCCGACCTCTAGCCTGCGCTTCCGTGGAGGATATAACCGCGCAGTGCGCGCACCGAACGTCGCTGAGCTATACGATGCCACGACGGTCGCCCTCGACGGGTCGACCGACCCTTGCGCGAGCTCCTCCGGATCTCCCGCAGCCGCATCGCTCGGCCAGTGCCAGCGCGCTGGCCTCCTCAGCCCGCTTGCCGGGGTCAGCCCAGGACAATACGGAGCCCTGGGGACGCCCGGAAACCCCGCCGGCCAGTACAACGGGCTCGTGGGCGGCAATCCGAAGCTGAAACCCGAGATCGCCGACACCTATACGTTCGGCATCGTGCTCACGCCGGCGGTCCTTCCCTCCTTCAGCGCCACGCTGGACGTCTTCAGCATCAAGATCACGGACCTGATCAGCAGCTACGGCGCGGATCTCATCGTGAAACAGTGCGTGTTCGATGACGACCCGCAGTTCTGCTCCATGGTCCACCGCGACGGAGCGGGCTCGCTCTGGTTCTCGAATTCCGGCTACGTCGAGGATCCGCTGTTGAACCTCGGCTTCGAGAAAGAATCCGGCGTGGATATCTCGACCAACTACACCCACACCGTCGGTGGGTTCGGATCGCTGAATTTCAACCTGATCGGCACCTACACCGCCTCGAAGATCATCGAGCCGTTCCCGGGCTCCGGGGTATACAACTGCGCCGGCTGGTTCGGCAGCACCTGCGGCAACCCGCTGCCCAAGTGGCGACATACTCTGACGATCGGCTGGGCGACGCCGTGGCATGGCATTGGGCTCCAGGCGAAGTGGCGCCACATCGGTCGGACGGAGAACGACTTTGCGAACCCCGCACCTCTGCTCGCCGGCAAGATCAACCCGGCGCTGCAGTGGCTGGGAAGCCGGGAGTATCTCGACCTGGTCGCCAGCGATCAGATATACAAGAACGTCTTCCTGCAGCTGGGCGTCAACAACGTACTGGACAAGGATCCGCCGATCCTGCCGACCAGCGCGCTGCCGGCGCCCTTCTTCAACGGCAATACCTATCCACAGGTGTATGACACGCTCGGGCGGTTCGTGTTCGCGAACCTGAAGATCGACTTCTAGTCACCGTCCGCCTTCCAGGCGACTTGCCGCAGCGGGCCACTCGGCCCGCTGTCTTTTCCCCGGACCGTCCGATCCTTAGACGAGGTAACCAGATGAAGACTCCGATATGCGCCGCCCTCTTGCTCAGCGCCGGCGCGGCCCTCGCTCAGGGTGCCACGCCCCCGTACCCGAGCATGACCCCGATTGCGCAATATCAGATGAGTCGGGATCAGGAAATTGCGCTCGCTCGCAGCGCCGCCCCACCCGCCATTGCGAGCCACGCGGAGGTCTTGGTCCTTGGGAAGCGCAGCTACGAGACCGCGGTCAAGGGCACCAACGGGTTCGTATGCCTGGTGCAGCGCTCCTGGGACCAGAGCTTCGACCACCCGGAATTCTGGAATCCAAAAATCAGAGGCCCCGAGTGTGACAACGCGCGTGCCGCACGCTCCGTGCTGCCAAGCTATCTCGAGCGAACCCGGTGGGTGCTGGCCGGCAAGTCCGTGGCCGAGATGCGCGCCCTCACCGAGAAGGCCTGGGCGGCCGGAAGAATACCCATGCCCGAGCCCGGCGCCATGGCCTACATGCTGTCGGAGGGCGGTTACCTGAGCGACTCCAACGCCGGACCGTGGCACCCGCACGTGATGTTCATGATGCCTCCCACACCGGACACCGAATGGGGAGCCAATGTAGCCGGAGCGCCGATATCAGCGGACCTCACCGGTCACGATGCCATGTCGTACTTCTTCGTGGTCGTACCGAAGTGGTCGAACGGAAAGTGGGCGTGGCCGCACGCTGGCGGCGGAGGGCATTGAAAGCAGAACTCTCGGCACGGGCGCCGGCCAGCGCCAGGCATCAAGGCCTGGCCGGCCGGCCGGCCTTCTTCGTTTTGCGCGCTCCCTTTCGCGAGGCGCAGACCGCCTCGAACGCCGCCTGCATCTGCTCGGAAACTGAACGGCCGCCTTTTTTCTGTGCATGTGGCCGCGCTCCAAGGTGCTGCTCGCGCAATTCGTCCATGAACGCCGCCCACATCTGCGGACCGCCGCTGGCGAGCACCTCGGCTCGGATCGCCAGATCCTCCCTCACCGGCAGAAACCTGACACCCCACGCTCCCATGTGCGCCAGGACCGGGACCAGGGAAATACCCTGCTCGGTCAGGCTGTAGATGGCCTTCTGCTTGTGCGCGGGGTCATCGGCTTTGGTGATGATCCCCTGATCGACCAGCATCTTCAGCCGCTCGGCCAGGATGTTTGAGGATATCCCCTCATCGGATTGCGACAGCAGCTCCCGGTAGTGACGCCGGTTGCCGAACATCATGTCGCGGATGATGAGCAGGCTCCAGCGGTCGCCGAGCACTTCCAGCGTCAGATTGATGGGGCAGCCGGATTTCAAGCCATCGCGCACGGTCTGCCTCGATATCGGCACTGGTCTGTGAGTATGCCGGCGTCCGAGCCGGAATTGCAACCACTTGCACAAAGCAAGTGACGTGGGCTTCTGCCCGGCCGGATGCCCCGGCGCATAATTCGATTGCCGGCGAATCATCCTGGCAGCAGCAGCGGTTACAGTTGCGCACCGGAACGCGGAGGAACAGAGATGAGAATGCGTTTGAGGTCGCTCGCACCATTGATGATCGTCGCCGCAACGGCTGCGCCCATGGGCTCACAGGCGCTGGCAGCGGACTATTCGCATTACGTCTCTCCCTGGAAGACCCCCTGGGCCTACCAAGGTCCGCGCGGGGCGGCGCATTGGAGCTCACTGGATCCGGCATACGAGATCTGCAATACCGGCAAGGCGCAATCGCCGATCGACATCCGCAACGCCCGTAAGGCGCATCTGCCGCCGCTGCGATTCGAATACAGGAGCGAGCCTGCCCGATATGTGATCAACAACAGATGGACGCTCCGGGTGAATTACCACGACGCTCCGGGCACCGGCAGCTTCCTCGTGATCGGAGATAAGCGCTACCAGGTCATCCAGTTCCACTTTCATCATCCGGCCGAAGAGACCATCGACGGCAAGCGCTACCCGATGATCCTCCACATCATGAACAAGAGCAGCGACGGACAGGTCGTCGGGGTCACCGTCTTCCTGAAAGAGGGCCGGGCCAACCCGCTGTTTGGGAGCATTCTCGAGTATGGACCCGCTACCGAAGGACAGGTGGCGGTCCCCGGACTCGATGTCGACCCGAGCGTAATGTTGCCTCGCGACAAGGCTTACTACCAGTACATGGGGTCGGTGTCGGCACCGCCGTGCACCGAGGGTGTCCGCTGGATCGTCCTCAAGACACCGGTTGAGGTTTCCCAGGCTCAGATTCAGGCTTTCGCCAAGCTCTTTCCGAATGATGCGCGGCCGCCTCAGCCGCTCAACGGGCGCGTCGTCGAGGAGAGTGAGTGAATCGTCAAGGCCTCTGACCCGAGGACTTACCGAGGCGGCTCGGATCCGCGATATCGTGAATGCGGCCGGCCTCGATGTCGGCAAGGAGATCCTTCAGCCAGGCGCGATCGAGTCGGCGCTGCTTGTCGAGGTGCCGCAACAGGTAGTCGCCGCCGGTTGAGATCACGGCGCTCATTTCCTTCCGGATCGGACCCAGCTTGGCGATGAGATCATCGAGACGCGAGATCCTGCGGCGGACCAGATCTTCCAGAACGCCCAGGTCGCACAGATGCAGGAACAGCAGGGGACCGTACAGCGTCTGTGAGGCCGGCCCGTCCTCCTCGAACTGGGCGTAGAGCTGGCGGAGGAATTGCGCCTTTCCCGCCGGCGTGACTTTGTAGACGGTACGAATACCGCCGCGCGCCACGCGCTCCCGGCTCACCGCCGCGATCAGCTTCTCCTTCTCGAGCTGGCGAATCGCGTAATAGAGCGTCCCCACATCGACGTCGGTGTAACACTCGACCATCGCGTTCTCGAGGCGGCGCTTGATCTCGTACGGGTGGAAATCCCCCCGGTGCAGCACCCCGAGTATCAGCAGGCTTGCCTTCATAGTTTAATTAAACTATCATATTTAAACTAAAAGAAATTCGGAGTGCCCTCATGTGGCGGACGGTCGCCGGCGTAGCCGCCGGGTTCGTGGCTTGGATCGTGGTGGTGACGATCCTCAACTGGGGCCTGCGTCTCTGGCTTCCGGGGTATGCGCAGGTCGAGCACGCGATGGTGTTCACGCTCGCGATGAAGGCTGCACGCCTTGCGATCGCAGCGCTCACCTCATTGACGGCTGGCGCAGTCGTCCGTGCCATCGCGCCCTCGAGCCGGTGGGCACCCTGGATCCTCGGCCTGCTGATGCTCGCGCTGTTCGTCCCCGACCACATCCAGCTCTGGACCAGGTTTCCGGTCTGGTACCACCTGACCTTCCTCGTCACGCTGGCGCCGCTCGTGGTGCTCGGTGCGACGCTCGTGCGGCGCGGCAACCCCGGCGCCGCCGGCGATGCGCGTGCGGCCTGACGGCGCCCGCACGCCCTACTTCAGATTGTCAGTGCTGCGGATGAAGGCCGCGACGTTGTCGTGCAGTTGCTTCAGCGCCGGAGGATTCAAATACACCATGTGTCCGGACTGGTAGTAGCGATACTCGATATTATCCTGCAGCTTCTGCGGGATCGGCAGATGGTGCATCTCGAACCAGCCTTCGTAGAAAGGCGTCGATACGTCGAAATAGCCGCCGTTGATCATGACCTTCATGTCAGGGTTCCGCTTCATGGCGGCAGCCAGATCGGGCAGCACATTGGGCAAGGAGATGATCGGCCGGTCCGTGCCGGGCGGCGCATGCCGGTAGTCCCAGCTGGCGTAGATCGGGATACCGGGCTTGTATAGGACGTCCTGTCCGTAGTGCAGCCTGCCGTGCGCGTAAGCGTTTAAGGCCGAGACGAAAGCCGAGCCGATATCGGCCGTCAACGGATCGTACTCACTGACCTTGCTCAGCGGATCGAGCGTCGGGCCGGTGAAGCGGGTGTCCGGCGTACCGGTGGTCAGATCCTCGTTCGCGAGCAACTCCTTCTGGAAAGCGCCGTACTCGATGCGCAGATTCGACTTCAGCAGATAAGCGACCGGCAAGCCGGTGTAGGTGTGCAGCTTCTGCGCGATCGCCTGGCGCTGCGCGGGCGCCAGACCGTTGCCATGCATCAGCGCCAGCGCGTAGTCCGTCGTGGCGAAATGCTCGACTTCGCTCAGGAATCCCAGCAGGTCCTGCGGCTGACTCGGTAGCCTATGGTGATACCAGGCGGTCGCCGCGTAAGTGGGGAGAGCCACGACGTAAGGCAGATCGACCGACGGGTTTACCTGCGGATCGTCCGGCATCAGATCCCAGTCGAGGATGCATGAGAGCAGCATGACACCGTTGAGGTCGATGCTCTCCTTCTGCAGGGCGAGCGGCAGGCCGGCTCCGCGCATGGTCCCGTAGCTCTCGCCGAAGATGTATTTGGGCGAATTCCAACGATCATACCTGGAGAGGAACTCCCGGATGAACACCGCGAATGCGTGCAGGTCCTGGTCGACGCCGTAGAAGGACTTCTCCGCATCTTTGCCGCGGATCCGGCTGAAGCCGGTACCGGGCGCATCGACGAAGACGAGATCGCTCACATCGAGCAGACTCTCCTCGTTGCTCACGGTCCGGTATGGCGCGGCCGGGATGTGGTCGTGACCTACGACCTGCACGCGGATGGGGCCGAAGGCGCCCATGTGCAGCCAGATCGATGAGGAACCGGGCCCACCGTTGAAGAGGAAGGTAATCGGCCTGTCGGCCGCCGGAACGCCACTCTTGAAGTAGGCGGCATAGAACATCGAGGCTTCGGCGCTCTTGCTCTTGTCATCCTCCTGCGCGGCGCTGTCATCCCACCCCTCGGGGTGGACCACGAGTGTGCCCGCCACGGCGCGATAGTCGATGTGCGATCCGCCGACGGTGACGGAGCCCGTGGAGGTGACTTCGGTAGGCTTGAACTGCTGCGCCCGCCCGGTATCGGCAGCGCGGGCGGCGCAGAAGCAGAAGCTGAGTGCGACGGCGAGCAGAATGTGCTTGTTCATGATCACCAGCGGCCTGTTTCGCCCGATAATACCCTAACGAGAGTGCGTATTGGTGCAGCATGCAGCAGCCTCAAATCCAACCGTTGGATGGAATCAGGGTCCTCGATCTGTCACGGGTTCTTGCCGGCCCGATGGCGAGCCAGAATCTGGCCGATCTCGGAGCCGCCGTCGTCAAGATCGAAAAGCCCGGAGAGGGTGATGAGACGCGCAGGTGGGGACCGCCATTTGCGCAAGACACGAGCGGCACTGATGGCGATGCGACGTATTTTCTCTGTTGCAACCGCGGCAAACGCTCGGTGACGGTGGACTTCACGCAAGCGGAAGGCGCTGAAATCATTCGCCGACTGGCCGCGCGCGCCGACGTGCTGCTCGAAAATTACAAAGTCGGCAGTCTCGAGCGATACGGGCTCGACTCCGCCTCGCTGAGATCGCTCAATCCGCGACTCATCTACTGCTCGATCACCGGCTTCGGCCAGAGCGGTCCTTACGCCGACCGGCCCGGCTACGATGCGCTCATTCAGGCAATGGGAGGGCTGATGAGTATAACGGGCGAGCCGGATGCAAATCCGGGCGGCGGTCCACAGAAGACTGGCGTGGCCGTGGTCGACCTCATGGCCGGCTCCTGTGCCACAAGCGCGATACTGGCTGCACTGCTTGCGCGCGTGAGAACCGGCAACGGAACGCACATCGATATCTCCCTGCTCGACGTACAGGTCGCGGCGCTCGCGAATCAGGCGACTGCCTGGCTCGTCGGGCATTCGCTCCCACGGCGTTGGGGCAACAGCCATCCATCGATCGTTCCCTATCAGCCGTTCGCGTGCTCCGATGGGAAGGTGATGATTGCGGTGGGAAACGACAGTCAGTTCACCGCCCTCTGTCGGGCGGCCGACTGTCTGGAGCTCGCCACCGATCCGCGCTTTCGGGTCAACGCCGGCAGAGTTACCCATCGGGAGGCCCTGCTCGCAGCGCTGAGTCCACGGCTCGCGGGCAAGACCGCCGCCGAATGGGTCCTGCTCGGCCAAAAGCACGGCTTCCCGTGTGGGCCAATCAACACGATCGATCGCGTGTTCGATGACCCGCAGGTCAGTGCCCGCGGGCTGGTCAGCAAGCTCGAGAGCCGCCGCTATGGCTCGGTGAGCACCGTCGCGAACCCGATGCGATTCGACGGCCGGCCGGCCGTATCGCAGTTGCCGCCGCCGGAGCTTGGCAGCTCGACGATCGAGGTGCTTCGCGAGCACGGTTACACGCGCGAAGCCATCGACGATTTGCAGTCGCAGGGCGTCATCTAGCAGACACGTATCAATGCCGGCGCGGCGGGTTATGATCGCGCTCCGAACTCTGGCGGAAAGCGCTCATGAAAATCCTCGCCGAACTCGCCCGGGACCTGCGCGCAGGCGCGACCAGCAGCCGCGCGCTCGTGGAAGAATGCCTCGACAGAATCGTCGATACCGCCGGCGAGGGACAGCGCACCTTCGTCAAGGTGCATGCCGATACCGCGCGTGTAGCGGCCGACTATTACGATCGGCTGCGTGCACACGGAATACAGCCTTCGCCCTACGCCGGCATCCCGGTGTCGATCAAGGATCTGTTCGATCTCGCCGGGGACGTCACGACGGCCGGGTCGACGGTCCTGCGCGACCAGCCGCCCGCCGAAGCGGACGCGCCTGCCATAGCCCGGCTGCGCGCCGCGGGCTTCATTCCGATCGGCCGCACGAACATGACGGAGTTCGCCTATTCGGGACTCGGAGTCAATCCACATTACGGCACGCCGCTCAATCCTTTCGAGCGCGACCGGCGCCGAATCCCGGGAGGCTCCTCCTCCGGTGCCGCCATCTCCATCACCGAGCAGATGTGCCACGGGGCTGTAGGGACCGACACCGGGGGCTCGTGCAGGATCCCGGCCGCGTTTTGCGGCATCACCGGATTCAAGCCCACGCAGCGAAGGGTGCCCCTCGCCGGCGTCTTCCCGCTATCTCGATCCCTCGATTCAGTCGGGCCCCTCGCGGCGAGCGTCGGGTGCTGCGCCATCCTCGATGCATTCCTCGCGGCAGAGTCTTCGCCTGCTCTCGATACGAGAGAAGTGCGCGGGGCGCGCCTCGCCGTGCCACAGCGTTACGTCATGGACAAGCTCGACCCGCACGTGGCGCGCAGCTTCGGGCGCGCACTCTCGCAACTGAGCAAAGCCCGCGCCGAGCTCATCGAGCTACCGCTGGCAGAGCTCGATGCGATCTCCCGGCTCAACGCCAAGGGCGGCTTCCCTGCCGCCGAGGCGTACGCGCTGCACCGGCAGCGTCTGGACACCCAACGGGCGCAGATCGATCCACGCGTATCCATGCGCATCCTGCGGGGCCGGGAGCAGAGCGCCGCGGACTACATCGATCTCTTTAGCGCGCGCGCCGATCTCAAGCGGGCCACCGAGCGGCAACTTGCGCCGTTCGATGCGGTCGTCCTCCCCACCTGCGCCACAGTGGCTCCCATGCTCGAGGAGCTGGAATCGGACGAGGAATACATCCGCCTCAATCTGCTGGCCGTGCGCAACTCGACGGTGGTCAATCTTCTCGATCGCTGCGCGGTATCGATCCCCTGCCAGGAATCCGGCTCGGCGCCCGTCGGTCTCACCCTCATGGGTCCGCACGGCGGCGATCGTGCTTTGCTCGCCCTGGCAGCCGCGGTCGAGCCGCTGATCTCCCCGAGGCGGACCTGAGCATCCGGCCGCGGACCGGGACCCCTTGCAACCGTTTCGCCAGATCGGGGTTCTAAGGGACAAGCTACGCCTGGGATCCGCATATCATGAATACACGCACCGTCAGAGTCCTGATGATCCTGTCCGTAATGCTCGGCACGTCGGCGGCGCTCGCCGCGGGACGGACTTATGACAAGCGACTCGATGCTCCGCCGGGTGGCCATCTGACGTTCGACACGGATGTCGGCTCAGTGTCAGTCGTCGGACGTGACGCTCCCCAGGTCGTCATTCACGCTGATCTGGAGGGCTCGGAAGATTTCCTGTCTCGGTTCCACATGAGCGCGGAGCAGACCCCCACTGGGGTTACGTTCTCGGCGCGTGTGGACCATAAGGGCTGGCACGACTGGTTCAATTTCGGACACACCCGGGTGCGATTCACCGTCGAGGTACCTCGCAATTATCCGGTTGAGCTCAAGACCGCGGGCGGCGGTATCGATCTGAGGGACTTGAACGCCTCGGTACACGGAGTGACTTCAGGCGGGGGCATCGTCGTCCAAAATATCGCCGGCGCAGTGGACGCGCACACCTCTGGCGGCAGCATCAAGGCAAAGACCCTCAAGGCGGGCGCGCGATTGGATTCCTCGGGCGGAAGCATCGAAGTAACGGACTCGAGCGGTGATCTCGACATCCACACGTCCGGCGGCAGCATCGAGATGGACAACGACGACGGTAAAGTGGACGCCGATACTTCGGGAGGCGGTATTCGAGCGCAGTTGCGGTCGAACCGCGGCATCAGCCTGCGCAGCTCCGGCGGCTCCATCACCCTGCTGCTCCCGCAGGGCACGCACGCGTCGATTGATGCGGCAACGAGTGGTGGCCGCGTAACGTCCGATTTCCCCCTGAGCTCGACGGAAACCACGAGCCGCAGTCATCTGGAAGGCGCCATCGGAGGGGGTGGTCCCGCGATTTACCTGCGCACCTCCGGCGGCAGCATTCGCGTCTCGCCGCCCGGCTGAGGCGGCGACCCTACCGGTTGCCGCCGAACATATCGCGTAACACCGCGCCGGCGATACCGCCGGCAGTGGCGCTTTCGACGCGCTGCCCCGCACCGCCGAGATAAGGCGCAAGCGCATGCGCGAGATTGGGCACAGTCAGGGTCTGCAGCCAGACCCTGCCGGGCCCGGTCAGCCGCGCCACGAAGAGCCCATCGCCCCCGAAGATCGCATTGGCAAATCCGCGCATCAGAGTGATGTCGAAATTCACACTGTCCTGGAACATGCCGATGTGGCCCGGATGCACCTGCAGGGTTTCGCCGGCGGCGAGATCGTAGGTCACCACCTCCCCGCCGAGCTCCACCCACGCGGTGCAGGGACCGGTCAGGCGCTGCAGGAGAAAGCCGTCACCGCCGAAGATGCCCGCGCCGAGGGAGCGCTGAAAACCGGTCGCGAGCTGCAGTCCCTCGGTGCCGCAGAGAAAGCCGTGGCGATGAATCAGATACGAGTGCCCGGGCGGCACATCGACCTGCAGGATGGCGCCGGGCACTTTCGCGGCGAAGGCCACGACCCCTCGACCCGCGGGCGCCGAGTACTCGGTCATGAAAAGACCGCCGCCCGACAACGCCCGCCCGATCGCGCCAAAGAGGCCGCGTGCTCCGGCCGTGTAGGCGGTCGTGCGCATCTGCACCCCCTCGGTCATCCACGAGAACTCGCCCGGCTCGGCGACGATACGA
This sequence comes from Steroidobacteraceae bacterium, assembly GCA_036273735.1. GTDB lineage: Bacteria > Pseudomonadota > Gammaproteobacteria > Steroidobacterales > Steroidobacteraceae > 13-2-20CM-66-19. Next base: position 34,118 of record DASUHA010000136.1, read on the forward strand.
TCGTTGGGCTCGAGGCCGATCTCGAGGACAGGCATCGTGGTGCCTTTGATCTGCGATTTCATTGTTTGCGACTCCGAACTGTCTGGAACGCTCAGCGGGCAGAGCCCTGGCCGCATCGAGTGTAGTTCCGCTCAACGTCGGCCACAACGCTCCCGATACTCGGGCCCCTGACAGGTTCATCACGCAACCTCTTGTAACTACGGTCGCTACGCGCGACGATCCGCCTGCCCCGATAGCGCGCCACCGGATCATGAGCACACTCGATATATCCCCCGAAGAGTTTCGATCCCTGGCTGCCCGAGTCACGGACCTGGCGGCCCGCTTCCTGACGGCGCTGCCGACTCTGCCGTCCTATCCCAGTGTCACGGGACAGCAAAGCCGCGAGCGCTTCGGCGGACCTTTGCCGGAAAATGGGATGAAAGCGGCAGCACTGGAGATGCTCGAGGATGTCGTGGGCATGTGCCGCCCCCCCTCACCGCGCTTCTACGGCTACGTTCTCGGATCCGGGGAGCCCGTGGCTGCTCTCGCGGACCTGCTCGCCAGCGTTCTCAACCAGAACGTGACGGCCTGGCGCTCATCGCCGGCGGCCGTGGCCATCGAGAGGCAGGTGGTCGAATGGCTCGCAACGGCGGTCGGTTGCAGCGGCTTCGAGGGGAGCCTCTGCGGCGGCGCTTCGGCCGCCAACCTGATGGGGCTCGGCATGGCCCGCGAGGCGAAGCAGCCGGCAGCCGAGAATGGCGCCCGAGCCGCTATCGTGTACGCATCGAGCGAAGTGCACATGTCGATCCCGAAGGCGATGTCGCTCCTCGGCCTGGGTCGTAACAACCTCCGTCTCGTGCCGGTCGATGGAGCCTGGCGGATGGATGTCGGAGCCCTGCGGGCGGCCATCGAGAAGGATGTTGCCGCCGGAGGCAAGCCCATTGCAGTGGTCGCCACGGCCGGGACGGTCAACACCGGCGCCATCGATCCACTCGAGTCGATTGCGGCCGTGTGTCGGCAACATGGCCTCTGGCTGCACGTCGACGGCGCCTACGGAGTACTCGCGGCGATGGCGAGCCCAGACCGGTTTCGCGGCCTCGCGCTCGCCGACTCTCTGTCCCTCGACTCGCACAAATGGCTCTATCAGCCGGTGGACTGCGGGGCCCTCCTCTACAAAAGCCCTGCGGCTGCGCGCGCTGCGTTCTCGCATACCGGAGAGTATGCCCGCACGTTCGGCTCCGACCCCCTCGAGTCGTTCGCGTTCTTCGACGAATCGATGGAGCTGTCGCGCCGCTTCCGCGCCCTGAAGCTCTGGCTGTCCCTGCGCTATCACGGCGCCGAAGCGTTTCGGGCGGCCATCCGCGCCGACTTGCGACACGCCAGCGAGCTCACGCGCACCGTCCGCGGTACAGCAGAACTCGAGTTGCTGGCGCCCACGGATTTGAGCGCCGTCTGCTTCCGCTACCGCGCCGGGGTCGCCAGTGACCTGGACCGGCTCAACGCCGCGATCCTGAAGCGGCTCATCGAGCGCGGCCGCATCTACCTCTCGAACGCTTCCATTGCCGGACGCTTTGCCTTGCGTGCCTGTTTCGTCAACCATCGCACGAGCGACGAGGACGTGGCTGCGATCGTTCCGGAAGTCCTCGCCGCCGGCCGGGACACCCTCCAAGCTTGAGCCTGCGCTGCGCCTTGGAGCTCTCGACTCCATCTTCTCGCGGCTTGCCTAACATCGGAAGAACCATAACAGCGCCGCAGGGAACATAACCACACATGGGCTTGCGTTGATCCGATTCAACAGCACAGCCCACCGCCATACTCGAGGCTCAGGCCCGGGCCGAGGCGGAATGAGGAGGAAATCCAGAAGGCGCGTTGACTCCCAATCTGTGGAGGGTGAAATGAGACATCCGTCATTTCGACTGTCACGGTTCCCTCGAATTCTGTCTGGCCGCCAGTGCCTGGCCACCGCGATCTGCGCAGGGATGGGGCTCCTGGCGGGCAACGCCTGGGCTCAGCTCGCGCCCAATCAGACCGAGGGCTTCGGCAACGGCAGGTTGATCACGTTCACCTACCTGCAGAACTTCGATTGCGTCGATCAGCCGCTGCTCGATCTGGATTTCGACGGGATGATGGCTCAGTCGGATCCCAAAGAGATGCAGACACCCATCTGCCAGGTGGTCACCGAGCCGACGCAGGATCCTACCGGAGGCCACCTCAAGCATACCGCTCACCTCTACGTCCTGGTGCCCATGTTCGGCAACGACAAGGATCCCAAGCATGCGATGGACTGTCCCGATGGAGGCCGTCCCGGTGAGTTGTGCGGAGAGGACCTGGGGAAGGCGCTGATCGGCCTCTTCGGCCATATCCCGGAGGCCTGGGAGAAGAAGCCGGGCGTTGCGACCCAGTGTCCCGACCCGAATCACCCGGTACCCGGAACGTGCACCATGCACGCTTCCTCGGTGGACCTGTCGGTGCTGCTTGCCGGGATGCCCGGCATTCCTAACCCGCCGAAAGGCCCGCTCTTCGTGCCGACACCCAACCACGATCACGTCGTGGACAACAGCCGGGTGAACGCCAAGCCCATCTGGTGGGAGGTCCGCCCGGTCCTGATCATGGATTCGAGGGATTGGCCGACGCCCGACGGCAGCGCCGGGATCACCTCGTCCAGGCAGATGGATGCGGCGGAGGCGGCCGGGACCGCGATCGAAGTCGGCTCGAACTTCTTCCTGTTCTTCAGCTCACGGATGGGGGCCATGCCCGGGATGTAGCTCGACTCACAGCAGAGCCTTCACGGCTTTGGAGATACCGGCCGGATCGAGCCCCTGGTAGCCCATCTGCTGCCACAGGCCCCCGGAACCCTCCCTGTGGGTGCCGATGTGATCGTAACGGCCCTTGAAGCCGGCCTGGAGCAGGTAGCTGCCGAAGCGACTGCCCAGGCCGGTCTTTACGTTCCAGCCCTCGGTAACCAACACGAAGGGCACGCCCGACAGCCTGCGCATCATCTGTGCGTCTACGAGATTGACCGTCGGCTTGTTGATCAGACCGACCTTGACCCCCTGCTCCTGCAGGCCAATGACCGCATCGAGGGCGCGATAGACCGTCTCGCCGGTAGACACGACATAGCCGCCGCCGGCTGGGGCTTCGCGCACGATGTCATCCCGGCCCGGCTCGAAGGGCTTCCCCTGGTACATCGGCTTGCCATCCGTCCCGAGGATGTCCGGAACGGCTGCTCGCGTGGAGAACACGAAGCGCAGCCCCGGGTCCTTGAAGATACGCCTGACGCAAGCCCCGAACTGATGTTGGTCGGCCGGGAAATAGAGCCGGGTCGTATCCGCGCCGTGCGCCGGCATGAGCCCGCCGTCGGCATACATGCTGTTGATGCCGAAGTGACAGGTGTTGTCGGCCATGTCATCGACGCCGCTGTGGCTGAAATGGGCGAGCACGTTGGCGAAGTTGAGCCGCGCCATGGTGATCTCGCTGATGCACATCTCCAGGAAGGCGCTGAACGTTGCATACACGCCCTGCTTGCCTGCGACGGCGCCGAACCCTGCCGCAGCCGAGTAGTTGCCGCGCTCCATGATGCCGCCGCGAATGAAGACCTCGGGGTGCTTCTTGCGGACATGGTGCAGGCCCTGTGAGCCTTCGAGGTCGTTGTCGAACACCCGAACGCTGGCCACGCGCTCGGCTTGCGGCATTGCATCCAGCAACTCATTGATGAGCTTGCCGAAATCATCGCGATTCTTGCCCGCGCCGCTCGAGCCTTTGAACGTGAGAGGGCTCTTGGAAGGCTTCGCCGCCTTCAGCATGGCGATCGCCTGCTCGTAGCCGCCACGCCCTTCCAGGTATTGGATGGCGACCTCGGCCTCCAGGACCTCGTGCGACTTCGGACTGCCTTCCGCTCCGGCGATACCCGGCGCCATGGGGCGCTTGATCACCAGTGCGTGTGGGCGCTGGTCGGAGAACACGCGGCAAAGATCGATATAGAGCGCATCCAGATCCTCGCCCATGGTGGTATCCGTCTGCAGCCCGTAGCCCGAGAGGGTACGGGTCAGGTCATAGCCGGTCATGTATTCCTGCGGATGCCCGGCAATCGTCACGTTGTTGTCGTCGACCAGCACCTTGATGTCGAGCTGTTTGCCGACGGCCAGGCGCGCCGCTTCGGCGTTGTCGCCTTCCATCTGGCTGCCATCGGAGCCGAGGAGAATCACGGCCTTGCCGGGGTTGGCCATGGCGATGCCATTACAGAAAGCCCACATATGGCCGAGGCGGCCAGAGGCAAACTCCACGCCCGGCGTGAGCGCCTTTTCCGGGTGACCCGGCAGCCCGCTGTCGTACTCGCGATAGTGCAGAAGCTTCTCGGCCGGCATGGCCCCGTTGAGGACGCTCAGCAGATACTGGGTCGCTACGCGATGGCCGGCTTCATCGTAGAAGGTCGGCACGATCGGCGCACCGTTGGCTATGAAAGCGCGAATGATCGTGACCTCAGGAACCGTGTCGTAGGCCCCGCCCGTATGACCTGAAAGACCCTTCGCACCGGCGAGCGCCGTGAAGAATACGATCGCGTCCCGACAGAGCTGGATATTGTGCTTGAGCGTCGCCTTCTGTGCGTCGGTCAGCGTAGTGACGGCCGGATCCAGTTTGAGCGGCTCGAGCTTGCCGAGATCGATGGGAAAGGTTTCATTGGCCATGGAGAGGTACTTCCGTAGTGGGCGCGGTGGGAAAAAATGGCCTGCGACGAATCGCAGGACTCGTACCAGCACGCGAGAATCGGAGGGGTCCGCTGAGGGCAGGGACATCCTATCAGAGCTCGACCGGGGCGGCAGCTCAGGCCGCGCGGCCAAGCGCACGACCCGCTTGCCACGAGTGTCACCAGGATGCTCGTGCCATCCCCCTAGGGCAGCTCGCGCACCCAGATGTTCCTGAAGCTGATCGGCTCGCTCCGGTCGCCGTGCGCCTGCAGCTTGATGGGCGCCTCGTCATACGCCTTGTAGACTGGCCTGCCGATATAGAGTGTCTGGCCCTTGAGCTCGAAGTGGTCATCGACCACGACCCCGTTCCAGAGCACGGTTGCATACGCGGGGCTTCTCAAACTTCCATCCGGATTGAATCGCGGCGCCGTCCAGATTACGTCATACGACTGCCACTGACCCGGTTTGCGTGCCGCGTTCGCCAGCGGAATGCTCTGCTTGTACAGGCTTCCGGCCATGCCGTTCACGTACGTGCGATTCCTGTAGGAGTCCAACACCTGCAGCTCGTAGCCGTTATCGCCAGGCCCGGTCGAGGCCAGAAACACCCCGCTGTTGCCCCGTGCCTGATCACTGCCGGTGACGTCCGCCGGAATCCGCCACTCGATGTGCAGCTGATAGTTCCTGAACCTGCGGCGGGTCTCTATGTTGCCGACGCCGGGCGCCTTGTTGACCACCAGGACTCCATCCCTGACGAACCACCGCGCCGGCGTATGATCCTGAGCCGAGACCCACTCACTCAAGCTCTTACCGTCGAAGAGAATGATTGCATCCGACGGCGGAGCGCCCATCGTGGCGCCCGGCGTCACCACCGGCGGTGCCGGAGTCCATACTTCCGTGGCTTTCGGATTGGGCGTGGCCGCCTCCTGCGCCGCAACCAGCGCGCTGGCCGCAAACAGCGATGCGATCGCGAAGGCCTTTGCAGTCGGTAAGCTCATAATATTCATAAGCATACACCACGGACCGCTCTTCAGAAGCTACCCTGAGGCAACCTCCTCATGGCCGGAGACTGATGTGAACGAGCCACCCCTCTCCGGCCAGCATTCCGGCAGACACGCCGACGAACGCCCCCATGATCACGTCACTGACGAAATGCCAGTCTCCCGCGACCAGCAGTGCCGCTGCGAGCAGCAGCAGGCCCGTTAGCACCCGCGTGCTGGGCGGGTAGAGCCTCATGAAGGCCCCCGCAAACGCTCCTGCCAACACCATGTGACCCGACGGGAAGCTGCTGGCTGCCGTGCCCATCGCGAGATGGAAGTCATGTCTTGCGCCGTGCACGACCGCGAGCGGGCTCGAAACTCCGAAGAAAGGTTTGAACACCTGATCGTTCACTCCATAGGCGCATATCGAGGCAATACAGGCCACGCCCAAGGCTTCCCCGAGTCGCGACAGATGCCCACGCGTCAGGCGAGCCAGTACCAGCGCCAGAACCACGGCCGCCTCCAGAGTCAGGATCACCGTAGCGCCGAAGGCGGCATTCACTGCGCCGAAATGACGGCCGGCTCCCCAGACATGAAGCGCCACCGGCACATCCACCTTCTTGAAGCAGAGGGCAGCCGCGACAGCGCAAGCCGCAAACACCAGAAGCCAGAACTTCAGCACTACGGTAAAGCGTTTCATCACGATGCCAAACTCCTAACGGTCGCTGGATGCACGGGCGCGCCTGCGCTTCGCGGCTCGCGGCGTAGCCGGCAACCCCGAAGCTCTGACGAAATCGATGAACGCTCGCAGAGGCGCAGGCACGAGACGCCGTCCGGAGTAGTAGAGAAACGGCCCCGAGAAGCGTTGCCACCACGGCTCGAGGACGGGCTCGAGCGCACCGCTCTCGAAGTGCGGGCGCAGCCAGTCGTCGAAGAGGGAGATGATCCCGGCTCCGGCTATCGCCGCTGCGACGGCAAGGTCGGTCGCCGTCCCGAGGCTGACGAGCAGCGGCCCAGTGGGCTCGATGCGCACGACCTCGCCGTCACGCTCGAACTCCCAGGGCTGCATCGCTCGGCCGCTGAATCGGCCACACAGGCACGCGTGCTTTAAAAGGTCGCGCGGATGCTGAGGCCGCCCACGTCGATCGAGGTACGCCGGCGCCGCAGCGAGCGCGAAATGCTGAGTGCGCGGACCAATGGGTACCGCGATCATATCCTGCTGCAACCGCTCGTCATAACGGATGCCGGCGTCGAAGCCGGCAGCGAGCACGTCGACAAAGCTGTCTTCGGCGACTACCTCCAGGCGAATGTCCGGATAAGCGGCCAGAAACCGCGGCACGATCCCGGGTAACACGAGCCGGGCGGCGCTGACCGGGACGTTGAGCCTGAGTGTGCCGGCCGGCTTGTCGCGAAACCCGCTCACCACATCGAGCGCCGATTCGACTTCGCTCAATGCGGAGCCGAGCCGCTCGAGCAGCCGCTTGCCGGCTTCGGTGGGGGCAACACTGCGCGTCGTGCGATAGAAGAGGCGCACGCCGAGTGTGGCTTCCAGCCTGCGTATGGCCTCACTGAGGCCGGACGCGCTCTTGCCGCTCGCGCGTGCTGCATCGCGAAAGCCCCGCGCACGAGCCACGGCCAGAAAGGCCTTGAGATCACCCAGTTCCGTCACTGTCCGTATTTTCGCACAGCCCGTACAGATTGTGCCTGATTATCGCGCAGGCTCACAGAGGATAGATTGTCGCCCAGATCCAAAGGAGATCATCCATGTCCAGCATCGACAGCTCACGCACATTCAGGCTCGCGGATCGCCCCGTGCAGCGGCTCGGTTACGGCGCCATGCAGCTCGCGGGGCCCGGCGTGTTCGGGCCGCCCAAAGACGAGGCCGAGGCCTTGGCCGTCCTGCGGGAAGCGGCGGCGAACGGCGTGAACCACCTCGACACCAGCGACTACTACGGCCCCCACATCACCAATCAACTCATTCGCAAAGCGCTGCATCCCTATCGGGAGGACCTGGTCATCGTCACCAAGATCGGTGCCCAGCGCGGCACCGACGGCTCATGGCTACCCGCCTCCTCCCCCGAGGAGCTCGCCCAGGCGGTGTACGACAATCTGCGCAATCTGGGCCTCGAAACCCTCGAGGTGGTCAATTTCCGCAGCATGGGCCGCGCGCACGGGCCGGCGGAAGGCTCCATCGAGGCGCCACTCAGCGCGGTGGCTGAGCTGCAGCGCAAAGGCCTGGTGCGGCACATCGGATTGAGCAACGTCACGCGCGCCCAGATCGAGGAGGGACGGCGGATCTGCGAAATCGTTTGCGTTCAGAATCACTACAACCTGGCGCGTCGCGTCGACGATGTGCTGATCGATGAGCTTGCGCGCGACGGCACCGCCTACGTGCCCTTCTTTCCCCTCGGCGGCTTCACCCCGCTGCAGTCATCCATCCTTTCCGAGGTGGCCCAACGCCTCGGTGCGACGCCGATGCAGGTTGCACTCGCCTGGCTCCTTCGCCGGTCACCTAACATCCTGCTGATCCCGGGCACCTCTTCGCGCGCTCACTTGCGGGAGAACCTTGCGGCCGCGGAGCTGGATCTGCCGCCCGATGCCCTCGCAGCGCTGGATGGGATCAAAATGGATAGCCGATCCCCGTGAACACCGCGGTCCCTTCATTGCCATAGCCGATGTCGACGTACCCGACGACGAACGGCCGCGCCACGCCCCGGAATCCGACGCCGAAGACCTTGTGCAGCTCCGAAGTCGGCCAGGCGCCGAGCCGCGAGAACACGCGGCCGACATCGAGGAACGGCGCCACCTCGAGATCCAGACGGCTGGAGGCGATGCGCACCGAGCCCACTTTGCGGCGCAGCTCGACGGTTGCGGAGAAGGCGTTGCGGTCATAGAAGCGCCCGGCACCGTAGCCGCGCAGCGGTTGCCCGCCGCCGATCACACTCTGCCCGCCGCCGAGCGTGCTCAACGCCCAGAACGGCGCATGGTCGGCCTGGGGCATATAGCGCAGAGCAGCATGAGCCGCGAGGATGGTGTTGTGTGCGACCGTCCAGAAGCCGCGACCATCGATGCCCGTCTCACTGAACAGGGAGTCATTCAGAAGGCCATTGCGGCTCGCCAGCCCGCCATAAACGACCCACTCGACACCGCGCGTCGGCACGACGATGTCGTCGCGGGAGTCGTAGATCACGGCGAAGCGGTTCAGCACTTCCTTGGTCGAGTGCAGGCCGCGGACGTTGGGGAAGAGCACATCAGTCGATAGGATGCGAGGAAGCGTCCCAGGCAGCACGTCGACGTTCCGTAAGAGGAGGGTGTATTGCAGCTGCCAGGCCCGGGTCAGATTGAAGCCGAACTCGCCCTGGGCGAGCTCCTGCTCGTTGGTGAAATTCGTCTGGTGATCGGCGGGCGTGTGATTGCCGATTCCGTAGAACCTCGGCGTGCCGTCACGGTCATAGATCACGCTGAGATTGACCGACCAGCGTCGATCGCGCAGCCGTCCTTCCTGATACTGAGCGTTGACACCCCGCTCCACCCGTTGCTTGGCCTCCGCCGTGAGGGCCCATTGCTCATCCGCGCTCGGATAGTCGTAGATGCGTGCGTGCGCACCCCAGCCGAAATACGTGTTGTGTATGATGTCAGGCGCAATCATCTGACGGATGTGCTCACTCTCATCCGTCTTCAGCCACGTCGGGATGATCCCGACTGTCGAGCCGCTGTCGGGATCGACTGCGATCTCCGGAACCGGGAGAAAGGGCGCCGTCGAGGGATTGAGCCAACTGAGGACTCCGCCGGCCGCGTTCCGTGTGGCAGGTTGCGGCACCGTTTGCGGAGCCTTCACCGCAGGCGGCGGCGTCGGCGGCTGCGCGGTCGGCGGCACCGCGGGCACCTGCGCGATGGCCTGATGGCCCGGTATCAGTGCGGCAAGCGCCAGCGCCAGAGGTGCGAGGGCCGCCGCGGTCCGGCCACGGAAGGCCCGCCAGGACGGGCTGCTCACCTCAACAGCTCGCCGCAACTCCCCAACAGCCGGTCCATGTCGGCCGCGGTGATCTCGCCCATGGTCGAGATGCGGAACAGCCTCTTCGACAGGTCACCCTGGCCAGCGTAGATCACGAAGCCCCTCACCTTCAGGAAATCGTGCAAGGTCGCGTAGGATAAACGCGCGGGCAATCGATAAGAGCGCAGGACCACCGAAGATTCCCCGGGCGCAAGCGCGGCAGCGATGCCGAGCTCATCGAGACCCGCGCGTACCTGCTCCGCAAGGGCGGCATACCGTCCGTGCCGCTTCAGCCATCCCCCCTGCTCCGCGTGCTCCCGCAGCGCCTCGACGAGCGCATAGTGCGCCTGCACTGCGGGCGTGAACGGCGTATCCCGCCGCTCCTGCGCGCCGGCGAGCCGTGCGAGATCCAGGTAGTGGCTTCGGCTCGCTGCCCGCTGCAATGCACGCCGGCGCACGATGACGAACGCAACGCCCGGCACACCGTGCAGACACTTGTTCGCGGTTGCCGCCACCGCAGCGAACGCCCCATCGGCGAAATCGAGGGACTCGGCACCGAAGCTGCTGACTGCGTCCACCAACATCTCTGCGCCATACTTGCGGCACAGCTCAGCGAGCGGCCGCAGATCATTGAGCCGGCCGGTCGTCGTCTCGTGATGCACCACCGCGAGATGAGTGAACCGTGCGCCTTGGGAGGACGCGAGCCGCGCGGTGATCGCATCGAGATCGAGCCTCTGCATCCAGTCGCCCACGAGCCGCTCGTGCGCAATCCCGTACTGCGTGCAGATCCGCGCGATCCGCTCTCCGTACACACCGTTCTCGGCCACCAACACCCGTCCGGCCTGCGGCACGAGTGTGGTCACCATGCCTTCCACGGCCCCGGTGCCGGATGCCGTCACCAGCGCGGCCGTCCATTCGGCCGGATCGAGTGCATACACCGCCAGCAGGCGCCTGCGAGCCTCATCCTGCAGGTCGAAGAACTCGCTCTCGCGGTGACACAGGTCCGGCCCGAGGAGACTGCGGCGCACGCGCTCACTCAACGTGACGGGCCCGGGATTGAGCAGCAGCATCAGCGCGCTCCGATGTGCTCGAGCAGGCGCTGCTTGACCTCGACCGGGCCGATCGACGGCCGCGGCAATCCTGCCGAGGTCCCGGGCCGGATGAGGAGGCGCGCGAAGGTCGGGCCACCGGCCGGGGGCGCTTCGAGCCACGCGGCAACAGCTGCCGTGTCATCCGTCTCGAGCGAGGCTGCATACCCACAAGCCGCGGCGACCTCTGCAAACGAAACCGACGGCGAGACGGTTGCCTGGCCGCCGGTCGAATCGTGCACACCGTTGTCGAGCAGCAGATGACGCAGGTTCGGCGGGCCGTAGGCGCCGAGTGTCGCGAGCGCGCCGAGCCGCATCAGCGCCGCGCCGTCACCGTCGATCGCAACCACTTTCAGGTCCGGACGGGCGAGCGCGAGACCGAGCGCGAGCGGGGCCACGCAACCCATGGAGCCGACCATGTAGAGCTGGTTCGGCCGATCGGCGATCGCATAGAGCTCTCGCCCGCAAAATCCCGTGGCGGCCAGTACGACAGTCGAGGCCACCGGGGTGTGGGCGATCACGGCTTCCAGGGCAGCCCGCCGCGAGGGCCGATCCTCCGGAGCATGCCGGCGGGATTCCATGACCGCGGGCGAGCGTGAGGTGTCGCGGCTGGCCAGCGCCTCGCCCGTCAGCGGGCAAGGGGACACGCTGCCCTTGCGCATGACCAACGCATAAGGCCGCCCCGTGGCGCTGAAATGCGCCACTGCGCGATCGAGCGCGCCGCCGAGCGCCGCGCCCTCCGTTGGAAACAGCTCCCAGGGAACCTCCATGGTACTCAACATGGCCGGCGTGATCGGCCCCATCAGCGCATGCTGCGGCTCATCGGCAACGCCCGGCTGCCCGCGCCATGTGACGATCAGCAGCTGTGGCAGACGGAACGTCCAGGTGAGGGACGTGAGCGGGCTCACCGCATTGCCGAGCCCGGAGTTCTGCATCATGGCGATGCCGCGCGTGGCACTGCCGCGACCGAGCGCGATTCCCGCCATTGCCGCAACGGCATCTCCCTCGTTCGCCATGGAGAGATAGTGGAGGGAGGAGTCCTGGATGACGTAGTTGATGAACGGCGTGAGGTATGAGCAAGGTACGCCGGCGTACCACTCGAAGCCGCGCGCGCGCGCCGCCTCGATGAAGTCGCGCGCCTCGATCATGATTCCGGCGGCTCCTCCGTGTCAGCCTCGTCGGGGCTGCCGAAGGGACGCTGAGCATGCGCGAAATCACCCGCGCGGCGGAAGTCCTCGAGGTCGTTGACACCGCGCCAATGCCCGTGCACGTACTGCACTTCGATCGCCGCGTCCCTCGCGATGAGCGCGTTCAGCAGATGCGGCACGTCGAGCGAGTCGAAGTCAGGCCGCGCACGCAGCTCACGCAGGGTCTCCTTGACCTGTACGAGCCCGTTGCGGCTCACCTTCAGGATCCCGATCCAACGTCCGTGCCGCGCCCCGAAAGAAGGGGTGGACGCCCCATCCTGCGCGTTGCCGGCGCCGTTGGCCGCATCCGCGGCACTCGCGACCCGCGTGAGCAGCACCGGCTTGCCGAAGAGGCCGCGATCGTCGCGGCGGGAACAGTAAGCGAAGTCCCGTACGGTGCGGTTGTATGCACCCGTCGGCGAGGAATCGACGACTACGCTCAGATCCGCCTCGCTCTCGACGAGGTCACGCACCACATGACTGCGGAACAGCAGATCTCCGTATGAGATCACCGTATCCGACTCGAGCGAGTCGACGGCGCACGCGAGCGATGCGAGCTCGCCGCTCTGCTCGTACCGCTCGTTGACGACCAGGCGTATGCCGGCCGTATCGATCGCATCGGCGCGGTAGCCCCCAACGACCGTAACGTCGTTGATACCTTCTTTCTTGAAGGCATCGACGAGCCACCGCAGCAACGGCTTGCCGGCGATCGGCAGCATGACCTTCGGACGATCGATCGTCACAGCCTCGAGGCCCTTGCCGCGGCTCGCCGCGAGCACGACGGCGGCGCGGGAAACGCTCGAGGAAGAGAGATACAGGCGCTCCGCCGCCGTATATTCCGCTGCGTCCTGCAGCCGGAAGATCTCCTCCACCGGCGCGATGCGATCCTCGACGTTCACCAGCGTCTCGCTCTCGAAGATCTCGCGCGCCGTGCTCTGCATGGCCGCGGTGGCGGCGCGCACCACGTGATTTGCCCAGATGATGAGGCTGATACCGGCCTTGCGGAAGACGTCCGTCGGCGTGCTGTAGTAGCGGGTCGGGACGATCACGAGGGGCGCACGTCCGGCCCACTCGCGCGCGAAGGTCAGGATCTCATCGGGCTTGGACAGCTTGCTGTGAATGAGGATCGCATCGGCGCCGGCGCGCCGGTATGCCTCGGCGCGGCGTAGAGCCTCCTCCATCCCCCACCCGGCGATCAGCGCCTCGACCCGCGCGACGATCGAGAAATCCGGATCGAGCTGCGTGGCCTTGCCGGCGGCTATCTTGCCGCAGAACTCGCCGATGTCGGCGAGCGGCTGGCGGTCGCCGTTGAGGAAGCTGTTGGTCTTCGGAAACTGCTTGTCCTCGATGCAGACACCGGCGATGCCGCGCTGCTCGAGCTTGCGCACCAGGCGGCGCACATTGTTGAAATTGCCGTAACCGGTGTCGCCATCGAGCAGGATCGGCAGATTGCTCGCATCCGCCATGAACTCCAGCATGTCGACGACCTGCGTCCAGCTCGCCTCGTTGTTGTCGCGCACGCCGAACTGCGCCGAGATCGACAGCCCCGAGGCCCAGATGCCGCGAAACCCGGCCTCGCGTACGATGCGGGCCGAGAGCCCGTTGTGCGCCTCCATGAGGAACTCCAGCCGATCGCTGAGCAACATGCGCCTGAGCGCCGCGGTGCGGCTCAAGGGCGGTTCGAGTGGAGCTTTCGGGTCGGCGCTCATGATTGCAACTCCAACTGCGGCAGTACTTCGCGGGTGGCACGCTCCACGTCGGCGGGGAAATCGATCTCGATCCAGGGCGTGCCCGTCAGGTCACAGATCTCGAAGGACTGGCTGCGCTCGAGCAACAGGTCGCGCACCGCCTCCTCGTGCGGCAGATGCGCGCGCGAGCTTTCCACGTGATCCGCCACGATGGCAGCCAGCCGGCGCGCCGCCCGCTCATCGAAGCGGAAGAAGCCGAGCGACTCGCCGATGACATCGTATTGCAGTCCGGGATCGAGCCGCTTGCGCAGTTCCACGGGTATGCCGGCCCGCACGCACAGCTTCACCGGCTCCTCGCCCGCCTCGAACTCGCGATCGATCAGCAGCCGGTTCACCGGGCCGCCGCCGGCGGTGAGGGCGGCCATGATCCGCGGGTGATAGAGAACGTCGGCGTCCATCAGCAGCACGTCACCGCCCCTCGATAGCGGCGTCGCGACGGTGTGCACCGTCAGCATGCTGCCGAGCTCGAAGCGGGGGTTGAGCACGATCTCGGGGCGCGAGCGCAACGTGAGTCCGGCGAGCTCAGCCTCGATCATCTCGTGGCGGAAGCCGAGCGCGAGCACGACTTGCGTGACCCCGGCGGCCTCGAGCAGCCGCAGATGCCGCTCGAGGAGGCTCTGCCCGCCGAATTTCAGCAAGCACTTGGGTAGCTGACGGTCCGCAGCCTGCTGCAGGCGTGTTCCGCGGCCCGCCGCCAGGATAATGGCGCGCATGGAGAACCCCCTCCGGGAGTGAGGCTTCTAAAAATAGTACTAATCGGGATATTACAAAAAACCGCCGCCCGAGTCCGCGCCGGCGACCGCACATTGAGAGCGGCGCCAGACCCGCTCGCAGTGATGCAGGTAGATGAGGCCCGGCACGCCCAGCAGGATCTCCCGTGCGCGCTTCGCAAACGAGAGTGCGAGCGCTGCATCCGGCGCGAGCCCGGCGAAGGGCGCGAGCAGCAGGTACCCACCCTCCTGAACGCCGAGCGCGCCGGGTATCGCGAACGCCGCGCCGCGAATCGCCTGTCCCAGGCTCTCGAGCATCAGCGCATCGAGCCAGCCCACCGGCGAGCCGAGGAGTCGCAGCGCAATGTACACCTCGCCGGCGCCGATCACCCAGCCAACGAGGCTCAATGCGAAGCTCGCCGCTGCGTGCTGGCCCCGCTGATACGTGCTCTCCACCGCCAGATCGATTGCATCGGCCCGGCTCATCAGTGCGGACCATTCTCGCCGGCGCGCGAGCCGGGCAAACGCCCGCACCGCACCGCCAAAGAGGCCACGACGCTGCACCAGGTAGAACGAGAGCAGAATGACCGCCAGCACCAGAGTCGCGGCGAGTAGCGCGATGAGTACCGCGCGGTGCTCGTGCCGGGCAGCCGCCATGCCGGGTCCTGCTCCCAGCGCGAGCAACCCGAGCCCGAGCAGCGCGAATGCGAACTGCGCCAGCGCCTGCAGGGTAGTGGAAACGGTGACGGCTGCCGCCGCGCCCTGCGTAGTCATGCCCCGGCGGGACAGATGACGTGTCATCACCACGGGCCCAGCCACTTGGCCGAGCGGCATCAGACTGTTCGCAGACTCCCCCACCCAGCGGGCAAACAGGGCATCACGCCATCTGCCGCGATCCGCGTGCTCGTTGAAGAGCACCTGGATGGCGAGCGCATCCACCCAGAGCGGTAGCAGATGAAACAACGCGACGAGCAGCAGACCCCAGCCGGCCACTGCAAGCGTCGCGAAGACCGGCGTGAGCCCCTGAGAGGCTACGAGCCCGATGAGGAGCAGCAGCCCGGCGGAGAACAGCCACGCAGCAGGCTTTCTCACGGCTGCCCCAGTCCGGATCCGGGCTCGGAAGATCGTCGGCGTCCGAAGACCTGCCGGAAGCCGAAATAGCCGCAGGCATCTTTCATTTTCGAGATGATTCCCCAACCGCGCCGCATCCGGGGGTCCGTCACATACTCGAAGGTGAGTGAGACGCGTAGCTCGCCCTCACGCAGCGGGGTGATGCGGTGCCGCAGGGCATCGCCATCGAAGAACACCAGACCGCCCGGCGGGATTTGAATCGAGCCCGGGACCACGGCAACACCTTTCTCGCGCGTGTGCAGCTCGTAATCGAGGCGGCAGGAGGACTCGTCGATGACACCCAGGAGGAGCGTATAGCGGCGGCCCACGTAGTACGAGGTATCGTAGTGCCACCCGATGTAGTCACCGGGCCGCGTGTAGTAATAAAGGGCATACGCGTGCGGGTCATCGGGCGGTGAAAGCTGCAGGGACTCGCCCGCGACACCCGCGAGCATTTCGATGAGCGCACGCGAGCGGTAGAGCTGCGCAATGAACGGAGCCCGCTCATCGATCACGTGGCGGCCGACGCTGCCTCCCTGTTTGTGGCCGGGCAGGTAGTTGCGGTTGACCGACGCCTGCAACGCGGAGGCGGCCGAGACGAGCTGCGCCGTGGACTCCGGAGGAAGGAATTCCGGCAGGAAGATGAACGCGCCCTGCTGCACGAAAGCCCGACGTAACGACTCGAGCGGCATGCCGCGGAGCAAGCGTGTATGGCTGTCCTGCCCGGCGTCAGGCTGCTGTGCCTGGCCGCTGGCCGCATTCACCGCGGCGCCGGTCAGGCTAATCCCGCCCCCGATGAGGGACTCGCCTCCATCGGCTTCGATCGGCGTACCACACGGCGATAATCGACGACCACCCAGACGGCGAACAACGGTGCGCCGATGGAGGCCGCGATCAGAAACGGCGAGAGGCCGTTGCAGAGTGTCACCACAGGGATCAGGTAGAGCACGTCCTCGGTCTCGAAACCGCCGAGGGAGGCCTGCCGGCTCGCGGTCTTGCCGGCCATTTCCTCGATCCGCATCCGGAGGAAGAAGATCAGCGCGACCGCCCCGCCCGCTACCGCACCCAGGAACGGTGCCGGCAAGCCGAGCAGGTTTTGTGTACCCGACCCGATCCCGACCCCCATTGCGACGAACAGCAGGACCGTCACGCCGGCATCGCTCGCAAGGTCGTAGAGATGCCCGATCCGGCTGGTCTTGCCGCTGAGGCGGGCAAGCTCTCCGTCCGCATGGTCGAGAAAGTTGGACAGGACCAGCAGTAGGGCAGCAACGTTCGACCAGCCATACGTGCCTGGCGTAAAGGCGAACGCCGCCGCAAGGCCGATCGCCAGGCGCACGGTCGTCAGGTGATTGGGCGTGACCCGGGTATCGACGAGGGGCGCCACCAGTCTTCGCGCCAGGCGCGCATCCCAGGGACGCTGCGCGACGAGGCCAGCTGCCACAGTAGTCTCAGGCATTCTCTTGTCCGGAAATACCCCCGCGGTAATCCTGGGGATTCTACCCCGATTTTGGAGTGGTCGTCTGTCGCTGCCGAGCTACTGAAGGATACCGTCCAGCGCGTGCGTCACATCATAGATCGTACGCAATCCCCGCGTAGAACTGACGGCTGAGCGCGGGCTCGAGCATGCCCCGGGAGATGAAGACGCGCGAGTAATACCGCTTGTCGGTCAGATTGGAGATGCCCCCCAGCACCCGCCAGTGTCCGCCGAATTTGTATTCGCCGGAGAAGTCGGCAATGGTGTAGGCGGGAATCCGGGCGGGGGTCGCCAGAGTCGTCGGTGTCGCACCGACGGGCTGGTTGTTGTCCTGGAAGAACTGCGAGCCGACGGCATCGACGATGAGGCTCAGCTTCAGGCCCGGCGCCTCGCTGAAGGTGAGCCCGCCCTTGACCACGTAGTTCGGCGAATAGGCCGGGGTCTTGCCCGGCTGATTCGCGATGATACTGCTCGTGAATGTCGCGTTGAGATAGCTCGCGTTGAGGAACAGTGTCAGATGCTCGCTGTCCGGCGCTGCCGGCCAGAGCTTCAGCAGGTCGTACGAGCCCTCCCCCTCGACGCCGCGGCTGCGTGTGTTGCCAGTGTTGACGTCGATGGACTGCGTTGGTGAGAGCGCCTGGCTCTCGATGCGGTTACGCGCGTTCACCTGGAACACGCTGACATCGTAGTAAAGCCCGAGCACGGGCCAGCCGTGTACACCCGCCTCGTAGGTAAGGTACTTGGTCGGGTCCGGATTGTTGTTCGGCGCGAATTTTCCGAAGGGGCTAGCGATATCGAAGTAGCGCACGGGCCGGAAGGCCTGCGAGATGTTGATGTAGGTTTCGTTGCCGCGGCCGAAGTCATTGCCGAAGCCGATCCCGAACAGCGGAATGTTCTTGCTGTAGCTGTTGTTGACGAGGAAGGGATGCGGAGCCACGGTCTCGTGCGTGTCGAGCTGCTCGTGATTGAAGCGGGCGGAAGTGACGATGTGGAATCGTCTGAAGCGGTACACATTCTCGGCGAAGACCGCGCCGTAGCGGGTGCGCCGCTCATCGTTGTAGATGAGGAATCCGCTCGGATCATAAGGCTGCGTCAGGGGATCGGTGCTGCTGAACTCGTGGTACGGACTCGTGGAGTAATAGGCCGTGTAGCCCACCGTGAACGCGGCGCCACGGCCATAGTGGTGAACGAACCTGCCGTCGAGCCCCGTGTAGTGGAAGCGCTGAGCCTGCACCGTAGTGCCGGTGGCCACCGGCGGCGCGCCCGCATAGGCACCGGCTCGCGTGATCAGGTCCTGGTAGCCGGCCCATACCTTCTGCTCGAAAAGATTGTCATTGTCGAGCTGGTTGGCGTAGGTCAGGACCGCGGTGTAGCGGCTCGCCCAGTCGCGATCGTCGGGCGTCGTCGTCTGGTTGGAATTCGCCTGGAACTGGGCATAGTTCATCAGGCCGGCTATGCCACTGTCGAGCGAATAGGCATGCAGCGCGAGACTCACCTTCTGCTGCGAATCGATGTGATAGTCGAGATCGAGGTCGCCGGCGTTGAGCGCGTAGTCGCCGTTTGCCCGCTGGCCGTTCGACTGGCGGTGCGAAAAATCAGCGAGAAAGCCTACGGGTCCTGAAGTCCCGGAAACCGAGTTGAAAGTCGAATAGAGTCCATCGCTCCCGCCCACCTGCTGGGTCATCGCCTGCGTCCTCGGCGTGGGCCCCTTCGAGACGAAGTTGATGACGGGCTCCGGCTCGGGTCCGTAGAGCAGGCCCGAGCCGCCGCGGATCATCTGCACCTGTTCAATGCTCTCGGGCACGGGGATGTAATAGAGCGTCGGGAAGCCGATCCAATCCATCTCCATCGGGATGCCGTCCTGCATGAGCAGGATGAATTCGCTCTCCTGCGGATTGCCGAGGCCGCGATAGCTGAGATTGAGCTGGGTCGGGTTCTGCTGCTCGGCGAGCACGACGCCCGGCATGCGATCGAAGAGCTCGCGTTGGTGGTTATCGATGATCGGCGGCTGGTCGGCGAGCTGCACGACCGTGGTCTTCTTCGTGACCGTGATCTCCGGTCCAGGGACTTCCGGCATGGAGTGCGCATAGCGCGTCTTGCGATTGAAGAGATACGGCGCCTCGATCAGAACCTTGGCGCCCTCGGGCGGGGGACTCTCGGGGGAGGCACTCGCGGAGGTGGCACGCTCGGGGGCGCTGCCGGAATCGCCCTGCGGGGCCGGAGCCGCTGTCGAACCGCCGGAGACGCCTTGAGCGCCCACGAGCGGGCATAGGAGCGCTAATGCGCAGGCTAGAGCCGCAGAGGTGTACTTCATGGCGGGCGGCAATATAGGAGTCGCCCGGAAGCTACTACCAGGGATCGTAAATCGAGCCGACGCGCCATCCCCTCGGTCGAACGCTTCCCGGGGGGCCTTTGGCCCGACCCCGTTGCAGAGTGGCGGCCGACTTGAGACGCTACGGCCTGCCGCATACCGCGGCGCCGGAATGAGCCGGAGATCATCAGTGGGCGAGCGCCTCGAGCTCGGACCGCTCGAGCGCCAGGTGCTCGAGGTGTTGTGGGAGCGCAAGCGCGCCGCGACGGTGCGGAGCGTTCACCTTTCCTTCCCCCGGCTCGCCTACACCACCCTGATGACGACCCTCGACCGGCTCTACCGCAAGGGCGTGCTGCGGCGTTTCCGGCTCGGCCGTGCCTTCGGCTACGAGACGCGCTGCTCGCGGGATGAGCTCTTCGGACAGATGGTTTCCGGGCAGGTCGCCGATCTCATGGCCGCCTGCGGCGACAGCACGCTGCTGCTATCGACTCTCGTGCAGGCGGTGGGTCATACCGACGCGGTGCTGCTCGATGAGCTCGAGGCCCTCGTTCGCGCCGAGCGCGAGCGGCTGAAGGAAGAGCCTTAACGTCTTCTCCGTTCCGCAGGACGGTGACTTCCGCCCATGACAACAGAGACACCCAGAATCAGGCAGTTGACGTTCCAACTGGAACACGCTCCGTGTGTCCTTATCCGACGCACGCTCGCAGCCACAGCCACCGCGCCGTCGCACCCGCTTGCAACGGGCCGCTCGAGAAAACTGTTTCATATCTGTCGGTGGCGTAACCGCCGAATAGGCCGACAGAAGGAATTCTAATCCTGTGTTTTTGTACAGTCAACAGAACGATCGGCCCTTCCTCTCCGCCCCTGCGTGCGGGGCTTTCGCGCCGGAGATGCGATGAGCTTCGATGCGACACTGCCGCTTGTGATGCTTGCAGCCTACGGCATCTGCAACCTGTTGCTCTCGGCCGCGGTGGTGATTGCCTGGCGCGCCGGCCTGCGCGCTCATTTGGCCGCTGCGGACACTGTTCTGGGCGTGCGGCTCTTGCCGGCCGCCGGCTCCGCCGCTCTCGTCCTGACGGTCATCCTGCCCGCATTCTTCGTTTACGAGCCGCGCCACGCGCACGATCAGCCCGGGCCCCTGCTCGTGATTTCCTCACTATTCGCGCTCCTGCTCATCGCTGACGGTGTCCGCCGAGGTTGGCGCGCCTGGCGTACGACCCGTGCCCTCCTGCCGAGTGCGCTGCCGCATCCGAGCCGCCCGCTGAGCGAAGCCGCCGAAGTAACCGTCGTGAACGTCGCGCAGCCTCTGGTGGGAGTCGTTGGAAGCTGGCGGCAACGGATCATCGCCGCCCGGTCCGTCGCCGCCGCCTGTGACCGTGAGGAGTTTCGTCAGGTACTTGCCCACGAGGCAGCCCACATGGATGCCCGCGACAACCTGAAGCTGCTGATGCTGCTCGCGATGCCCGATCCCCTCGCCTGGCTCCCCACGGGCAGCGCATTGCGCGAGCACTGGCGCGCCGCGACGGAGCTCGAGGCTGACGAGCGCGCCAGTGGGTCGGATCCACGCAAGCGTGTCGCCCTCGCTTCCGCGCTGATCAAAGTGGCGCGCCTGTCGCTCGCGAGCTCGATTGCGAGCAGCTGGCCGGGCAACGGCCGCCCGCAGGCCGCCGCCGCAGAGTCAGGCGGGCTCGAGCGGCGCATACGGCGACTGCTGGCGCCGACCCCCGCGATCTACCGCAGCTTTCCCGGGCGGCGCCTGCTCACCTACGCGCTGTTGGTGCCCTTGCTCGCCATGCCGCTCTACTCGTCCGTCCACCGGCTCATCGAGGTGTTGGTGGCTTTCGGCCGCTGAGGCGCAGGCGCGGCGCTCAGCTCGCCCCTTCCTGACTCGTTCCGAGATACTGCGCGAACCAGTGCAGCGCACGCTCCATGACGTCACGGGTATCTTTCGGCACGTGGAACCCGTGCCCCTCCCCGGCATAGACCACGAGCTGCGTCGGCACCCCCATGGAGCGCAGCGCATGCCAGTATTCGAATGACTGGGGCGCCGGACACTCACCGTCGTATTCACCGACCACGACCAGCGAAGGGGTTTTGTCCTTGTCGATGAAGTTGATGGCCGAGCTCTTGGCGTAAGCCTGCGGAGCCTGGTACACCGATGCGCCGAAGAATGGGATCATCCACTCGTCGATGGAGTTCTCGCCGTAGTAACTCTCCCAGTCCGAGAGGCCGGCGCCCACGACCGCTGCCTTGAAGCGATGGGTCTGCGTCGGAGCAAACATGGACATGAATCCGCCGTAGCTCCAGCCGGTGAGGCCGAGGCGGTTGTCATCGATCGGATAGCTCGCCTCCACCCGGTCGACGCCCGCCAGGATGTCGCGAAGGTCGCCGTAGCCCATGTTGAGGCGCACGCCCTGGGTGAAGCGCTCGCCCTCGCCATAACTGCCGCGCGGGTTGGGCATCAGCACGAAGTAACCCATGGCCGCGAGCGGCACCGGCCCGTAGCCGTCACGCGGCCAGCCCGGGCGCGTGGCCGAGCTCGGCCCTCCATGTACGTAGACGATCATGGGGTAGCGCTTGAGCGGATTGAAGCTCGTTGGGAACAACAGCCAACCCTGCACCTGGAAGCCCTCGTTGCTCCAGTGCACCGCCACCGCCTTGCCCCACATCGGCTTCACCGCATCGTTGATGTGTGTGATGGCACGCGGCGAGCCGGTTACGCCCGTCGGCTCGCCCGCGGCGCTCGTCTCGAGCACGGCCGAATAGACCTCAGGAGGGCTGTCGAAAGTGCTCTCAATGAAGGCGAGCAGGCTGTGTGCGGAAGAGACCGAGACGGCCGATTCGAAGGTTCCGTCCTCGATGCCGGAATCCGCCGTGAAGAGCGGACGCTCGGTCGCAGGGGAATTTCCGTGCAATGCAAACGCAGACAGCCGCGTCGCCCCGGCGGCGATGGACGAGACCAGCAGAGTCTGGTTACCTGTCCAGGTCAGCCAGGAGGGTGAGATGCCGATTCCCGGCGTGACATTCACCGCCTCGCCGCCGGCGGCCGGCACGAGATAGATATCACCGCCCGTGGATCCCTGGTCGCTCATCAGGCCGCCGATGAGAGCGATCTGCGAGCCGTCCGGTGACCACCTCGGCAGGGCAATCTGCAGCCCATGGAGCGGTCCTTTGACCGATGAAGGGTCGAGCGTGACCTTTGGCGCACCGTCCGGAGTCTGCGTATAGAGTTTGGCCACCCACCAGTTGTCGCGACCCGGTGGCGGAGCCCCTACATAGGCAAGCCGATCTCCCTTGGGGGACCAGTCGTACTCGTAGACGAACACCGAGGTCGGCGTGATCTGGCGGGCCTCGCCGCCGCTCGCCGCCACCACTGCGACGCCTTGGCGCTCGACACCGGTCTCGCCGATGACTCCGATGCGCGGCTTCGTAGCGGACACGGCGCTGATGGGGTGGGTATCACCCTTGACGAAAAGAAAGCTCAGCTGCGAGCCGTTCGGTGTCCAGGTGAGCTCATGCACGAATCCCTGGAGATGCGTCATGCGCCGTGCTACCCCGGCCTGGGGACCGACTTCGTAGATGTCGAACTGCTCGTCGGACTTCTTGGCGTGATTGCAGTTGGACAGGAAGGCTAGCGTTCGGCTGTCGCTCGACCACGCGAGATCGCTGTAGCTGCAGGACTTCGCCGCATCGGCGATCGTCACGGCCCGCACTCGTGTACCGTCTGCATTGGCGAGCTGAAGAATCTGCCCCGGCTTGCCGTCGTTGGCCTCGCCGCCCGGCGTCGCGTCCATGTCGTGTTTGCGGCTGCTTGCGGCCGTGGACCTGCCCTTCTCTTTGGTCTTCTCCTCAATGGTCCAGGCGACGGTTCTGCCGTCCGGGGCGACCGCTACCGCACCGAAGCGCTGTACGTCGCGCAGACGATGCATGATCTCGGCAATGCGCGAGGCGTTGTGTCCCTGCGCGTCGGCGGGAACCGCCATGGCAGGCTGGGGAATGATGCCGGCTCCGAGGACGAGCAGCGCAGCACCCGCCAAGGCAACACTACGGTGCGATCTCATTCCGCATCTCCGGTCACTTGGACGCGCAAAACGGCCGGAATGTTAACAGCGCTGCCGTGCCTTGACCAATTAATTGCAGCTATGGTTAAATATTATCCCGATTGATAAGTTATTTACGGGAGCCTCTCATGACCAGCGCCATACCGCCCCGCCCGGCCTTCATTCCGTCGCTCGTCTACAAAGACAATCGCGCCGCGCTCGGGTGGCTGCAAAAAGCCTTCGGCTTCGAGCCGAGCGAGGTTCTCACCGACGCGCAGGGCAATATCGCTCATGCCGAGATGACGCATGGCGACGGAGTGGTGATGATCGGCAGCGAGTGGGCGGATTGGACCCGCAGCCCCGCCTCGCTCGGGGGGAAGAACACGCAGCGCGTTCATGTGCGCATCGAGCGGGCCATCGACGAGCACTGTGCCCGGGCCCGACAGGCCGGCGCCAAGATCCTGATGGAGCCCGCCGACCAGTTCTATGGGGATCGCAGCTACATCGCCGCCGATCTCGAAGGCCACTACTGGACTTTCTCACAGTCGGTGCGCGAGGTCTCCAAGACCGAGATGGAGAGCGCCACCGGTCTCAAGTTCGAACCGGTTCGGTGACGACACCGAGCCTCGATCGGACGCTCGCGGCGCTCGCCGATCCGCACCGCCGGCGGGTCGTCGATCTCCTGCGCGAGCGGCCCCATAGGGCGGGAGAGCTTGCGCGGACCGTGCGCATCTCCTTTCCGGCGATGAGCCGGCATCTGAGAACACTGCGCAAAAGCGGCCTTGTCGAGGAAGATCGTGACGACTTCGATTCCCGCGTCCGCATCTACCGTCTGAGGTCTGAGGCCATGACGGAGCTGAAGACGTGGCTGGCGGAAACGGATGCCCTATGGTCCCGCCAACTCCCCGCGCTGAAGGCGCATCTGCAGAAGACCCGAAAATGACATCGCGAGTCTTTGTAGCGCTGCGCGTGCCCGCCGATCCGGCACGTACATTCGAGGCCTTCACCCGCGAGATCGCTGCCTGGTGGCAGCCGGATCCTCTCTTTCGGATCACGCCCCAGGGTGACGGTGAGCTCGCCTTCGAGCCCGGCCCCGGCGGGCGCCTCATCACCCGACTCACCAACGGCGAGACCCACGAGATCGGTCGCATCTCGGCGTGGGAGCCCGGCAGGCGCCTGGTATTCGGCTGGCGCCAGTCGAGCTTCTCACCCGAGCAGTCGACGGAGGTCGAGGTGCTGTTCGAGCCCGTGGGCGAGGAGACGCGGGTATCGATCGAGCATCGGGCCTGGGACACGATTCCGCAGCAGCATGCCTCACGGCACGGCTTTCCCGAGCATGTCACCCTGCAGCGGGTCGCAGACTGGTGGCGCGCCTCACTTGGCGCACTGCGGGCGCATCAGCGACGGCGCGCGCCCTCAGCTTAGGGCGACTTCCTCTGTACGAGCATGAGGGCGCAGAGCGCCGCGCCGCAACACACGCCACAACCGATCGCCATCGTGAGGTGAAAAGAGTGCAGCAGACCCTGCTCGTGCGATGCCAGCACGAATCCGACCAGTGCGGTCGCCAGCAGCCCGCCGCTCCGAGCGATTGCGGTGTTGAGCCCCGAGGCCACACCGGTATAACGCGCCTCGACGCCACCCAACACGGCAGCGGTGAGCGGGGCAACGGCGGCGGACAGCCCGAGAGCCACCACGGTGACGGCGGGCAGCAGTCCGGTCCAATAGCTCCCGGAGGGACCCACGCGAAGCGTGAGGAGCAGACCCAGGCCGACTACACCGGAGCCGATGGCGATGGGCATCCGTGCACCGACCCGCTCGGCCAGCGACCCCGCGAACGGGGAGATCAGAACCATCACGAATGGAAGGGGCAGAAGCGCGGCGCCGGCTTGCACCGCCGAGTAGTGCAGCGCCTCGATGAGGACGTACGGCACCAGCACGAGCAGTGCGCCCAAAGCGCCGTAGAGCAACAGTGTCAGGAGATTCAAACCGACGAGTGTCGGCGTCGTGAAGAGGACCATCGGCGCCAGAGCCTGGTCCCCCCTTCGCGCCTCGACGAGGATGAAGGCAACGAGCAGCACGATGGCGCCGAGACCGAGGAGACCCGCGGCGCGCGTGAAACCCGCGGGGCCGCCGGCAAGGGTGAGCGACCAGGTGAGCACGCCGAGGCCAGCCGTGACGAGGACGGCGCCCGCGACATCGAGCGAGCCCGCCTGCCCGGAGCCATCTCTCGGAACGTACCGTAGGGCCATCGCGACGGCCGCACCCGCGATCGGCAGGTTGATGAGAAAGATCGCGCGCCAGCTGCTGAGGTCGATGAGCCAGCCACCGAGCACCGGCCCGAGCGCGCCGGCGATTCCGCTCGCGGCCGCCCAGATACCCACCGCCCGCCCCTTCTGCTCCCGGGTGAAGGTCTGCCCGAGAATCGCGAGACTGTTCGGCATCAGCATCGCCCCGCCGATGCCCTGGAGGAACCGCGCCGCGAGCAACAGCCCGAGCCGTGGCGCGAGAGCGCACCCGAGCGAGGCCAGCGCAAACAGAGTCGTGCCCCACACCAACAATCGGCGGCGGCCGAAGCGATCGCCGGCGCCGCCGCCGAGCAACAGCATGGCGCTGAGCGGCAGCAGGTACGCATTGACGGTCCACTGCAGCGCATCCGCCCGCGCCGAGAGCGAGCTGCCGATCGCCGGCAGCGCAACGTTCACCACCGAGCCGTCCACGAACGCGAGGCTCGAAGCCAGCACCGAGGTAACGAGGACCAGCCGCGGGTGCAGCGCGGGCGCCGACCGCTCGACACACCGGGCCGAGGCGGCGTCACAGTACGCTTGGGCTGAAGTGCTCATTCAGCCAATAATGGCGGAACAGAAGTCAAACGGCTGAATCTCCAGCGACTGGCGGATGAGGTCTTCCATGCAAGCTTTGAATACGAATCCCGGGCTGCTCTCCCCGTTCCACGTGGCTTTCCCGGTGCATGACCTGGCGCAGGCGCGCGCCTTCTATGGCGGGACACTCGGCTGTCCCGAGGGGCGAAGCTCGGAGGAATGGATCGATTTCAATTTTTACGGCCACCAGATCGTCGCTCATCTGGCGCCGGGAGAAACCCGTGAGGCACAGCGAAATACGGTCGATGATCATGGGGTGCCGGTCCGCCACTTCGGCATCGTGCTGCCGATGGCCGAGTGGGAGGCGCTGGCGGAGCGGCTGCGGGCAATGGCCGTAAGGTTTCTCATCGAGCCCTACGTGCGATTCAAGGGGCAGCCGGGGGAGCAGGCAACCATGTTCTTTCTCGACCCTTCGGGCAATGCGCTCGAGATCAAGGCCTTCTCCGACATCACGAGGCTCTTTGCCAGATGATCTGTGCGACAATCACCACTCCGTGGTCATCCGTCGCATCTTGAGGATACCCAGTATGCATAGCGAGCATCGCATGAAGATGTCGAGGCCATTGCTGCTCCTCGCCCTGACGGCCTGCGGCGCCATCGGCGTCGTTGCCGCGCCCGCCTTCGGGGCCGATGCAGCTCTGCAACATGCGGTCGACGGCTCCTGGCGCTCCGCGGCCAACAAGGCGCGTGACCGCTACCGTCATCCGATCGAGACGCTCGAGTTCTTCGGCCTGCGACCGGACATGACGGTGATCGAGCTCGAGCCCGGCGGCGGCTGGTACACGGAGATCCTGGCGCCGGTGCTGCACGATCGTGGCCACCTGATCGAGGCAACGCCGCCGCCCACGGAGGGCAAGCCCTTCATGCGCCACATGGCACAAGGGTTCGCCGATAAACTGAAGGCCAATCCGGCCGTATACGGCAAGGTCACCACGGTTCCCTTCGCGCCGCCGAGTGAGTTGAACCTCGGGCCGCCGGGCTCGGCCGACATGGTTCTCACCTTCCGCAACACCCACGACTGGCTCAATGGGAGCCCGGCGGAGCTCGCGGCTATATTCAAGGCGGCCTACGACGTGCTCAAGCCGGGCGGCGTGTTGGGTGTCACCGAGCACCGCGCCCGGGCGTACGCCGACCCGCTCCAGAGCTCACGTGCGCTACACCGCATCACCGAGGACTACATGATAGAAGTCGGCCTGAAGGCCGGCTTTCGCCTGGGCGGGGTATCGGATGTCAATGCCAACCCGAAGGATCCGGAGACGGTGAACGTGCATCAACTGCCGCCCGACCTCGCAGGGCCTGCCGGCGAGCGCGCCCGGATGCAGGCGATCGGCGAATCGGACCGCATGACGCTCAAGTTCGTCAAACCGGGGGCCTGACCCCTACTGCCAAGCTCGGGTCCGCCGGCGGCGGAACTCAGGGGTGGGCGTGCCCGTTAGAAGCGGAGACTTCCCTTTGAGGAGCCCACATGCACAAGTATCTCGTGGCCGTAGCAGCCCTGGCGCTGACCAGCGCAGCTGCCTGGGCTGACAATGGCAGCAATCATCCGATGAAGGATTCCTACATCACCAGCAAGGTGAAAGCCGAGCTGGCCGCCGATCATGACACCAAGGCGCGTGATATCCATGTCACCACCGTGAACGGCATCGTGACACTCCGCGGTGTAGCCTCATCCTCAGCCGAAAAGGACAGGGCCGAGCAGGACGCCATGCACATCAAGGGCGTCAAGTCGGTCAACAACGAGATCAAAGTACCGGACTAGGACCGCGCCAGACTGCCAGCGCGACCCTGCCCGACTGCGCGGCTCAGCTGCCCGCAGTCGGGCACTTGCGCGCTTCGTTCTTCACCTGCCGCTTCGGCTCGAGCTTCCAGTCGGCTGGAATTTCGAACTGATCGGATGGGATGCTCGAGGTATCCAGTGAGGTGGTCTCGGTCGTGAGCGAGACGACGCGCACGAGCGGCCCGGAGGCGCTCGGAGCGGGCGTCGTCGCACCGCTGGCCCCCGACGGAGCCGGCTGCCCAGACATGGAGTTGGCCGCTGCGCTGGCGGCCGGGTCGGCTGCCTCATTGGCGGCGCCGGCTGCCGCCGCGCCGCCCGCGGAATCGGCATGGATGGCCGCGGCGCCCCGGTGGAAAAGCCCGGCAAATCCGCCGGCGAGGGCGTGGGAGGCGATGGAGTGCATGCTGAGCTCACCGCCGCCACCGTTGCTCGCCTGCTGCTGCGCTGCGTCCTTCGCCTTGCCGCAATGCGGTCCGCCGAAGGCCATGTAGAAAGTCGTGCGCAGTGGGTAGCCTTTGAGATCGGCCGCCTTGGCCCGCAGCTGCTTCAGTGCGTCCGCGTACGGCGCCATGAGCTGCTGGACCGCGTGCTGCAGCTGTGGGCTGTTGGGATCGAGACCCTGGGCTGCGAGATACTTCTTCACGAAGGCGGTGCGCTCGCCGGCGCCGGCGAGCTCATCCGCGGTGAGCCAGGTCTCGAAGCCGTAGTCGAACTCGCACACATCCCCGGTCTGCGAGTCGGTGCAGGTCTGCGACATCACGACGCTCGTCTTGCGGGCATCGTGGCCGAGGATCGTGGCATGCTCGTCGGTAGCCGTGACATTGAGGACTGGTGCCGACATCTGGCAATGCGAAGTGTCGGGACTGCGCTGCGAGACGTTCTGTGACTGCGGCATCGGACACTTCTTCATCTCCTCCATCGCCGCCTGGAGCTCCTGCTGCGCCCGAGCGCGCTCCTCCGCTGTCGGGAAAGCTGTTTCCGTGTAGCGCCTGTTCGAGGGTTGCAGCTCCCACTCGACCTTCCTATCGAGGCGGACGATCTTGCCGCCCTCGACATTGTGGCAGAAGAGCGAGAGGAAGCCGTGGCACTGTACGTTGGTGTCGGTACGCTGCTTGTCGGCAGTCGTGCGCTCCACCGAATTGACGTCGATGTTGAGCCCGGCCAGGCTCATGGATGTCTTCTGCCCGACCGTCACGTCGGCGCGCGCCGCTGTCGGCAGCATCGTAAGAGCCGCGGCGCCGGACAGTACGAGGGCGAGAGTGCCCCGGGCGAGGCTATGAATTGTGGTCACGGCGGTCTCCCCTTATAAGAGTTGGAGTTGGACATCGCCTCCTGCTGAGGCGGATATTGTCCGCCTTCGCGTCCCGCCTGTCGATGCTACCACGCCGGCCCGGCGCGCCGTGAGATGCCGGGCCGAGTCTGAGATCAAGTCCCTGAGGACCCGGGTCCGGCGCTGTCTTCCGGACCCGGACCCGGCCGAGCTCAGCGGTCGCAGAGCGAGATGTCGCCGCTCAGGCTCTGCAGCCGGATGTGGCCACCGCCCGCCCCTCGCGTTCCATCGAGGTGCCGCCCGGGTCCGTACTCGCTGGTCCGCTCCGATTTCTGACCGAAACAATCGGTGATGTCGCCGCTGAAAGTCTTGGCCTCGTAAGCGTAGCCACCGTCCACTCGGATTCTCTGACTGCCGCTCACCGTCTCCGACTCGACCGTGCCGCCCTGATCGAGCCGGGCGCTCAGGACCATATCGCCCGAGGTGGTGTTGAGCCGCACCATGCGAGCGGTCGAAAGCCCCGCCTGGAGCGTGCCGTTCACCGTCCTGGCCTCGAGCTCACCGGCGACGTTCGTGACGGTTACATCGCCGCTCACACTCGTCACGCGCAGCCTGCCGGCACGACTGCTGCCCTTGAGGTGCACCTCTCCGCTCACCGATTGCACCTCGTCGTCTCCCGACCCGAGCTCTGCGTTGATGTCACCGCTCACGGTGCGAAGTTGTTGGGTACCCTCGACGCCGCTGGACCTGATGTCCGAGCTGACCCCTGATACATCGACTTCGCTGCCCCGCGGCACGTAGATCTCGAGGCGAACGGACGAGTCGCCGCCGAACGAGTCGTTGTCGGACGACCCGGGTGAATTGCAGCCCCGCGAGTTGTACGTGACACAGATGCTCGTGCGGCCGCGGCTGCTCCTGACCTTCACACGGTCGCTACCCGACACATCGGCATTGACCGATACCGTGGGCTTGTCCCACCCGGTGATCACGATGTCTCCGGAGATGTTGCTGACATCGACCTCGCCGTTCGGATCGGCAGCAACCTGCTGCTGGAACGTGCCGGCGTGAGCCGCTTGCGCCGCTATTGCGAGCGATGCCGCCAGGATTGCCATACGGGCTATGGATGTGTTCATGTTCCGGACTCTCCGCCGTCGCCCGCCTGCTGGACGGTCGACAGCACTTGCATTTCATTCTGATAGGAATCGATCAGCAGCTCCTGCAGCAGCGCATTCCCGGGCTCCCGGCCCAGCGCCTGTTGGATCTCCTGCATCGACTGGTGAATGGTGGCGAGGCTCGTGAGCACCTTCTGCCGGGTAGCCGGCGAGAGGTGCGCGAGTCGCGCGTTCAGCGAGCTCAGCAGCGCCGCACGCTCGCGCAGATACCGCGGATCGGTGACATAGGCGACGGTCATTCCCCCGCCTGCGATGCTCGCATTGCTGCCGCTCTTCGCAACGACGGGCGGCGCCGAACGGACGGAGGGCGAGAGAATCCATCGGTCGATGGATATACCGATCACGACCGCAGCGAAGACAGCGGCGAGAGCAGCGGAGAGGCCGGCGATACGCATGATCCGCGGCCGGCGTACTGCCGGCTCAGCCGTCTCGTGGCGCTCCCCCTCGCTGACGCTCGCGCGCAGCTTCGCCTCGAGCGATGTCCAGCCGTCATGCGGTGGCGCAATGTCTCTCGGCAGCTCGCTCAGCCGCCTGATCTTGGAAGTGACAGGGTCGCTCATGGATGAGCCTCCGGTTCCAGCCTCGTGCGCAGGAGCGCGCGGGCCCGGTGCAATTGAGCCTTGCACGTGCCCTCGGCGACGCCGAGCATCTGCGCCGCCTCACCGTGCGAGTAGCCGTAAATGCCGCAGATCACGAGTACGTCCCGAGCACCTTCGGGCAACGAGCCGATCGCTGCTTCGATTTCCCTGATTTCGACGGGTGTGTCGAGCGTCCATTCCCCCGGCGGGGCCGCGACGTCTTCGTCCGCGTCCCCGGTCAGGGAGGGCAATTCAGCCTGCGCCGACGCCTTGCGGCGCCGGTTCAGCACCACGTTTACCGCAATGCGGTGCAGCCAAGTCTTGAAGCTGCTGCGCGTCTCGAATCGTCCCAGGGCCCGCCAGGCGTTGAGGAAGGCCTCCTGGGCGCAGTCCTCCGCTGTAGCCGGATCACGGACCATCCGCAGGCAGAGGCCATACACCTTGCCTACGTGGTCGCGATACAGGCGCTCGAAGGCGCGCATGTCGCCGCTGCGGGCTCGCTGTATGAGCCCTGTTTCCCATTCGACGCTTTGTGCTGCTGAGACCATGCATCTCCTTGGATACACCCGGGATCGGGAGCGTTTAAGGCAGCCCTCCATTTGCGAGCCCCAGCCCCCCGGGGGAGCCCGCAGGCCTAACGCAAGGCCGCCAGGTACGCGTAGTCGGCCTTGGCCGCATCCATCCGCGGTCCGGTAAAGGGAGGCTCCTGCTCTACGTAGAAATGCCTCACCCCGACCCGGTACGCCACTGGCAGGATGGCCTTCCAGTCCAGCCTCCCCGAGCCTACGTCCGCGGGGTTCATTCTGAAGGCCGTATTGGGCACCGTACTCGCCTCGAGGTCCTTGACGTGTACGAGCCGGAAGCGGCCGCGGTGCGCCCGTAGCAGCGGGATCGGATCGATGCCGGCGGCCGCGACCCAGCCGAAGTCCATCTCGAACCACACCTCGGCGGGATCGGTGTTCTCGAGCAGCAGGTCATATCCGGTCTTCGAACCGTACCTGCCGAACTCGGCGTTGTGATTGTGGTAAGCCAGCTTCAGCCCCTCCCGCGCAAGAGCGGCCGCTTTCGCATTGAGCTGCGCCGCGGTACGCCGCCAGTCATCGGCCGTCATCCCGCGGCCGGCACGGCCGAGGAACGCGAGGCCGTCCTCGCCCTTGCGCGGCCCGCCCATGCGCGGCGGGACGGGGAAGATCGGCACGACCACGTACTCGATGCCGATGCGATGCATGTCGGCCGCTAGCCGGCCGATGTCCCCCGCGAGCGTCGGACCGCCGCTGCCGTCCGGCTGCAGCGGTATGTGCGCGCTGGGACATGACAGCCCCGACCGATCGAGCGCCGAGCGCAGCTCTGCCGCGGGACGCTTCATCAGGCCTACCGTTTCCACCGTGCGATAGCCGATTCGGGCCAGCCTTTCAAGCGTTCCCTCGAGGTCCCGATAGGGCGCATCTCCGAGCGTATAGAGTTGAATTCCGACAGGTAGATTTCGTGCGGCGAAGAACAGCGCGCGCCGCTCCCGAGCGGCGAACGAGGCGGTTGCCGTCGAGCACCCCACTCCTGCCGCTGCAGCCAGGAACGCGCGCCGCGTCATCGCGGGTGTGGTCAGCGAGCTCGAGCCCGCCCCGCTTTTCCTCATCTCGGTATCTCCCGGGTAGCGATGGACGATTCTAATCCGCAGGCTTGGCCGCCCGCACGCCGGCGGTAGTTCCCACTTGACTCACGGCGTAGGATGCTCATATGAGCGTACTGCCCGATGCCGAGCCCGCCTGGGCGCCCTGCCCCGGGAGCCCGCAGCTCGCAGCCGTCATCGATGCGCGGCCAAGGGACCTCGGCGGCTTCAAAGTGGGCCGCGTGTTGCCTTCGACGGTGCGCCGGCTCATCGGCCCGTTCATCTTCTTCGATCACATGGGCCCCGCCGATTTCCCATCCGGACGGGGCATCGATGTACGACCCCATCCGCACATCGGACTCGCGACCGTCACTTATCTCTTCCAGGGCGAGATCGTGCATCGTGACAGTCTGGGATCGGAGCAACCGATCCGACCCGGTGATGTCAACTGGATGACCGCCGGCCGCGGCATCGTTCATTCGGAGCGCACGGGCGGTGAGCTGCGGCAGGCGGGCTCGCGCCTCGATGGCCTGCAACTCTGGGTTGCGCTGCCGCGCCGGCACGAGGAGACCGAGCCCGAGTTCCACCACCACCCCGCGCGCACCCTGCCTGCCGTCGACGTCACTGGCATCCGCATCCGGGTGCTGGCGGGCAACGCCTACGGTGAGAGGTCTCCCGTGAGGACCTTCTCGCCGCTCTTCTACGCCGATGCAGCGATGCCTGCCGGCAGCGAGCTGCCGTTACCGGATGAGCACGAAGAGCGTGCCGCGTATGTGGTGAGCGGTGCGGTGCGATGCGGTAACGAGCGGGCCGGGAGCGGCCGCATGCTGGTGTTCGCACCGGGTGTGCCGGCAACTCTCAGTGCTGCCGGCGAGACGCGCGTAGCGCTCATCGGCGGTGCGCCCATCGACGGCGAGCGGCACATTTTCTGGAATTTCGTCTCGAGCTCTCAGGAGCGGATCGAGCAGGCCAAGCGTGACTGGCGCGAGAGCCGCTTCCCCAAAGTTCCGGGGGACGAGCGGGAGTTCATCCCGCTTCCGGATTGAGCGCGCTGCAGGGGAATGACATCAGCGACGCACGCGGACGCATAGATGGAGCGGCAGATCGCGGTCGCGATGACGCTCTCAATTGCCCAGGCCCGCCCTCGAGTGCAGGTAACTCACCGCGGCCAGGTCCTGTACGATGTGGCCGAGCGACTTGTAGAGCGTGATCTCTTCGGCCGTGCGACGGCCGGCCACCCGCCCGAGCAACACCTCGCCGAGCTCGGCCACGATGTGGCTGTCATCGATGAGCCCGGCCTCTTTCGCCAACAGAAACTCCGCTGCGGCGGCGAGCGCCGAGCGGCGGCTGTCGGCGATGTAGCGGCTCATCCTCACCAGCGAGTGATCGATCTCGACCGGCCCCGGGTGGCTCGAGCCGACGGCGTTGACGTGTGTTCCCGGGCGCACCCACTCGCCGAGCAGGATCGGCGTGCGTGAGCCGGTAACGGTGCAGATGATGTCGGCGGCGGCAGCTGCTTCGCGTCCGTCTGCGACGGCGCTGACCCCAACCCCAACCTCGCGCTCCATCTGCTTCGCGAAGCCGGCAGCCCGCTCCATCGAGCGGCCCCACACGAGAATCCTGTCCAGTTTCCGCACGCGTACCAGAGCCCGGATGTGGGAGGCGGCCTGCGCTCCGCAGCCGAAGATTGCGAGCGTGCGCGCATCGCGCCGCGCGAGCGCATCGGTCGCGACCGCGGAAGCGGCGGCGGTGCGGATCTCCGTCACCTCCCCTGCATCGGCAATGCAGACGAGGTGTCCACTCTCACGGTCGAACAGCACCACTACCCCGCGATGCGCGGAGCGGCCGGGCTGCGCCGGATCGGCAAACACCGATAGCACCTTGGCCCCGAACCCGTGCGGGGCGGCGAGCATGCCCGGCATCATGCCGAAGGCCTTGGCAGGAGCGATCTCGAAGATGCTGCGCAGCGGCTGCGGCTTGCCGTCCGCAGTGAATTCGGTCATGGCGGCGCGGACGGCGCAGATGCAGCCCTCGAAGTCGAGCAGCCCGCGCACTTCCTCCGGGCCGTAGAAGGGCACGCTCCCCCTGGGGCCGGTCTGCGTCACACCTTCTGCGTCCAGCCGTGCGTGTCGCGGGACTCTCCGCGCTGAACGGCCACCAGCCGCTCGCGCAGCTTCTTGGTATGCGGTCCGACATCGCCGCTCCCTACCCGATGGTCCTCACCGTGGTAGATGAGGGTGCCGACACCAGTCAGGACGGCGGCCGTGCCGGAGAGCGTCGCCTCGCCATCACGAACCCACTCGAGCATCTCGGCGACATCGAAGATCCGCTCCTCGACCTCGTAACCCGCCTCCCGTGCCAGAGTCAGCACCGAATCGCGTGTCACTCCATGGAGGAATGTCGAGTCGAGGCTGCGCGTCAGGATCCGGCCGTCGCGGATGAGGAGGAAGTTGGAGGCGCCGGTCTCCTGCACGGAGCCGCCCGGCGCGAACAGCACCTGGTCGGCGTTGTATTTGCGGCGTGCCTCGAGGGTGGGACCGAGCGCCGCGGCATAATTGCCGCCCGTCTTCACCTTGCCGGTCTGCGTGGCCGTGCGCGCATTGACGTCCTCGATGTAGATGCGCAGCGGCTTCATGCCGCCGGCGAAGTAATCCCACACCGGGCTCGCCAACACGATGAGATTCGCGTCGCTGGCCGCGGCCCCGGCTGCGCCGATGTTGGGCGTCGTGCCGAAGAGCATCGGCCGCATGTAGAGCGCCCCCGGCGCCTCCGGCACCGAATCACGGTTGCGGTCGATGGTGGTGCGGATCATCTCCTCGAGTTGCCGCGCATCCGGCTCCGGCAGGACGAGCGCGCGCGCGCTCTGGCGCATGCGCTCGATGTGGCGGTCCATCCGAAACACGTTGATGCTGCCATCGGCCCAGCGGTAAGCCTTGAAGCCCTCGAAGCAGGTACTGGCGTAGTGCAATACGTGCGCAGCCGGGTGCAGCTCGATCGGCCCGCAGGGCCGGGCCTCGAAGCGCCCCCATTGTCCGTTCTGGAAGCGGGCCAGGGTCATCGTAGGCGCCAGCACGGTTCCGAATGCCGGGCGCGGCTCTTGCGAAGGCTTAGGCATGCTGTTCATGCGCGCCAGTGTAACGCCCGGGCGGGGTATGCGGCTACGATAGCCATCATGGGTAACCCCGCCAGAATCCTCAGCGGCCGCTCGGGCGTTCGCGCCGAGATCTCCCGGAACGGCAGCGTGCGCCGCCTCGACTGCGGCCCGACGACCCTCAGCCTGTTCGTCGGCAGCGAGCTCGAGTGCGGCCCCGCCAATCTCTTCCTGCGGCGCCGCACCCGCGGGCCCGGCTGGACCCCACTTCTCGGCCCCTCGAGCCCGACGCGATTCGCCTCTGCGCAGACCGGCGGCAGGCTCGCCGGCGGCGGCACCTGGGAGGGCATCGAATATGAGATTTCCCTGACGCTCGCAGACGATGCGCCGGTCTGGTTCTGGCACGTGCTCCTGACGAACACCGCCTCCGAAGTGCAGGAGCTCGATCTGACCTATGCTCAGGATGTCGCGCTCGCCCCTTACGGCGCAGTGCGCATGAATGAGTACTACGTCAGTCAGTACATCGACCACACACCTCTTTCACATCCCGAGCGGGGCGTCCTCATCGCCTCGCGTCAGAACCAGGCGGCAGATGGACGCAACCCCTGGTCTCTGATCGGCTCGTTGCGCAAAGCAGTCTCCTTCGCCACCGACGCGCTCGATTTCTACGGACTCGCCTGTCGGGCCGGCGGGGCGCCTCCGGGCATGCTCGGCGAGCTTCCCGGCCGGCGGCTCCAACACGAGCATTCCATGGCGGTGCTGCGCGATGCGCCGATACGTCTCTCCCCCGGTGAGCGCTCGCACGCCGGTTTCTTCGGTGCCTTCGCCGCCGATCACCCGGAGGCCACGAGCCAGGCGGATCTCTCCCGGGTGGTGGAGATCCTGAAGCTCCCGCAGGCAGCTCCGCCCGCCCGCCCGAGCGGGCCGGCCGCCGGCTCAGACCCCCGGTCGCTCTTTTCGGCAACAACGCCGCTGCCGACGCTCGACCTCGACAGTGATGCGTTACGCCGCCTCTTTCCACCTCCCTGGCGCCACGAGGAAACCGGTGAGCGCGGCGAGCGCCTGTCGTTCTTTCACGCGACCGATGCCCACGTAGCCCTGCGGGCCAAGGAGCTCGAGGTGCTGCGGCCTCATGGCCAGCTGCTGCGAACCGGACGACATCTGACTCCGGATGAGAGCGCGCTGACTTCGACGGTATGGATGAGCGGTGTGTTTCATTCGATGTTGGCGCAAGGACACGTCAGCATCAACCGTTTCCTGTCAGCCAACCGCAGCTACCTCGGTTTCTTCCGCTCGCAGGGCCTGCGGGTGTTCGTGAAGCTCGCCGGCGAGTGGCGGCTCCTCGGCATCCCGTCCGCTTTCGAGATGAGGCCGGAGAGCTGCCGCTGGGTCTACCGGCACACCCAAGGCGAGATCGTGCTGCGATCGGCGGCGCAGAGTGCGCCCCACACGCTGACGCTCGACATCGAAGTCACCGACGGACCTGACACGGCTTTCCTTCTCTGCCACCACATCGCGCTGAATGGCGAGGATGGCAATGTAACGGAGCCGCTCAGCTGGCAGCGCGACGGTGATGCAGTGGTCGTGAAGCCCTCGCCTGGGTCGGACATCGGACGGAGATTTCCACGCGGCGAGTTCGCGATCACTCTTGCCGCGGGAACCGCGGTGCAGCGCATCGGCACAGATGAGCTGTTGTTCGTAGATGGGCGCTCGCGTCAGGAGCCCTATCTCTGTATCGAGACCGCCCCCGGCCGGCGCGCGAGCCTGACCATTCAAGGACACCTGCTCGCGCAGCAGAGTCAGAAGCCCTGGCGGCTCGCATCCGAGGAGCCGCTGATACCCACCCTGACGCTCGAGCCCGCGGCGCCCGGAGCGCCCGGAGAGCGCGCCCAGCATCTTGCCGAGATGGTGCCCTGGTACTCGCAGAATGCGCTCATTCACTATCTCTCCCCCCGCGGGCTCGAGCAGTACTCGGGCGGCGGCTGGGGGACGCGGGATGTCTGTCAGGGACCGGTCGAGATGCTGCTGGCGATGGGTCGCACGGAGCCATTGCGCGACGTAGTGCTTCGTGTCATGGCCAACCAGAATCCTGACGGCGACTGGCCACAGTGGTTCATGTTCTTCGAGCGTGAGCGAAATATCCGCGCGGGCGACTCTCACGGCGACATCGTCTTCTGGCCGCTGGTCGCGCTCGCCCAATATCTCATCGCCTCGGGCGATGCCGACATCCTGGACGCGCGAGTGCCGTTCTTCGATGCGCGGGGGCCGGATGCAGGCGAGCGAGCGACCGTGTGGGCGCATGTCGAGCGCGCCTTCGCGGTCATCGACAGACGACGCATTCCTGGCACCGCCCTCGCCGCTTACGGCCATGGCGACTGGAACGACTCACTGCAGCCGGCCGACCCCGCATTGCGCGAGCACATGTGCAGCGCGTGGACCGTCACGCTGCACTTTCAGGCATTGACGATGCTGGCCCGCGCGCTGCGCGCAATCGGGCGGCCACTGCAGGCGGAGCCGCTCGAGCGACAGGCCGAAAGCGTCCGCAGCGACTTTCAGCGATTGCTGCTGCCCGATGGAGTGCTGACCGGCTACGCTGTTTTCGACGGCAAGGCGGATGTGCGCTATCTCCTGCACCCGCGCGATGAGACGACCGGGGTTCACTACAGCTCCCTCGCGATGATCCACGCGATCCTGGAGGACATGCTGACTCCAGACCAGACGCGTACGCACCTCGAAATCATCGAGCGACACCTCTGCGGTCCCGACGGTGTGCGCCTGTTCGACCTGCCCATGCCTTATCACGGCGGCCCGCAGCGCATCTTCCAGCGCGCCGAGAGCGCGACTTTCTTCGGCCGCGAGATCGGGCTCATGTACATGCACGCGCACCTGCGCTACGCACAAGCCCTGGCGCATGTTGGGAGAGCGGAAGAGCTCTTCCGCGCGCTCTGTCAGGCAAACCCCGTCGGCATTCGCGCGATCGTTCCGTCGGCTACGCTGCGTCAGGCGAACTGCTACTACTCGAGCTCCGATGCAGGATTCGCCGACCGCTACCATGCACGCGCAGATTACTCGCAGGTCCGCGACGGCAAGATTCCTCTCGACGGCGGTTGGCGGGTGTATTCGAGCGGCGCCGGCATCGCGCTCGGCCTCACCCTCAGGCGCTTCCTCGGGCTCACCGAGGAGGCAGACGCCCTTTGCATCGATCCTGTAATGCCGGGAAAGCTCGACGGGATGCGCGTGATGATGTCCTTTAGAAGACACGCGCTCGAGGTGACATATCGCATCGGCCCTGCCGGGTGCGGCGTAAGCGACATCGTGCTCAATGGCGGGCGCCTGCCGTTCACCCGCGACGCCAATCCGCACCGTCGCGGCGCGATCCGGGTGGCGTCCCAGGCCATACTCGAGCGCCTGTCGGGGACGAGGAACACCCTCACCATCGACCTCGGCTAGAAGCGGCGATATCATCGCCTCTCCATGCGCCGCGCATTGCTTCTCAGCTTGATTGCATTGGCGCTCTGCGCCTGCCAGTCGCACGACGAGTCCGCCCCGGCCGCAGCGCGCGTGATCCGCGCGCCAGCCGCCATTGCGACGTCCAAGACGCCCCCACCCATGGCAGTCGCTCTGGCTCCTCAGATCAACGACGCCGACTTCTTACAATTCGACAAAACTCTGTCTTCGGATGCCTTCGGCGGCCGCAAGCCCGGCACGCGGGGGGAGGCGCTGACGCTGCGCTATCTGGTCGACGAGTTCCGGCGCATGCATCTGACGCCGGGCAACCACGGCTATTGGCTGCAAAGCGTGCCGGTCACGACGACCACACTACTCAACAGGACCGCGAAGCTCGATGTCCGCACGGGTGGCGGCGTGCAGAGCTTTCCGTACGGTACCGATATGGTCGCATTCGCGCAGGACGCGCACACCGTCGTCACGTTGAGGAGCTCGCCAATCGTTTTCATGGGGTATGGGATCGACGCGCCCAAATGGCAGTGGAACGACTACAGCAACGTGAACGTGAAGGGCAAGACCGTCATCGTGCTGGTCAATGACCCCGGTTATGCGACCGGCGACCCCCAGCTCTTCGACGGCAAGACGATGACCTGGTACGGCCGCTGGGTCTACAAGTACCAGGAGGCGGCCCGCATGGGCGCGGCTGCCTGCTTCATCGTTCATACGAGTGACGATGCGGCAGGCTACTCGTGGACGGTGGTCAGGAACAGCAACGGCGGGCCGGTGCAGAGCCTGCCTGCGAGCGCCGCCCCGGGTCCCCGGCTGCCGG
Source organism: Steroidobacteraceae bacterium (assembly GCA_036273735.1). Classification (GTDB taxonomy): domain Bacteria; phylum Pseudomonadota; class Gammaproteobacteria; order Steroidobacterales; family Steroidobacteraceae; genus 13-2-20CM-66-19. The sequence continues at coordinate 74,070 of DASUHA010000136.1, forward strand.
TCGCCGGCTGGCTGACACTCGCCGCCGCACAGCGGCTCTTCCAAGCCGCCGGTCTCGATTTCAACAGCCTGGCCACGCAGGCCGCGCAGCGCGGCTTCACGCCCGTGCCGCTCAAAGCCACTGCCTCGCTCGTCCTGAGGAGCACCGTCAGCCACGGGCGCTCCTATAACCTGCTGGCGCTGGTGAAAGGCAACAAGCATCCCGATCAGGTCGTGATCTACAGCGCGCATTGGGACCATCTGGGCACGACCGGACCACGAGGCCACCGGGAGGTGTTCCACGGCGCCGTCGACAACGGCAGCGGCCTCTCGGCACTGCTCGAGATCGCCGATGCCTTTGCGCATCAGAAAACGCCTCCCGAGCGCAGTGTCGTCTTCCTGATGCCGACGCTCGAGGAAGCGGCGATGCTCGGATCGCAATATTATGTGGCGCACCCCGTGTTTCCGCTCGAGAAGACCGTGGCGGACATCAACATCGACGCCTGGCCTTTCATCGGCCGCGCACGCGACATGACGGTGATCGGCGCCGGGCAGTCGCAGCTCGAGGACGACCTCAAGCAGATGCTCTCGCTGCAGGGACGACAGTTGACTCCGGAGCCGACGCCGCAGTACGGATTCTATTTCCGCTCCGACCATTTCAACTTCGCGAAGGCCGGCGTACCGGCGCTTCTGGCGGGTCCGGGGCTCGACCTGATCGATGGTGGCCGTACCGCTGGCCTTGCCGCCAACGCCGATTACACGGCTCACCGCTATCACACGCCGAACGACGTGTTCGACCCCAATTGGGACCTGAGCGGCACACTGGAGGACATCCAGACACTCTACCTGCTCGGCCGTAACCTTGCGGATGACGACCGGTGGCCCGACTGGTATGCCGACAGCGACTTCCGCGCCCTGCGGGATGCGATGATGGCGAAGGCGCAGCAGCCGGCTCCTGCCGGGAAACCCGCGCATGCCGGTGCCGCCCGCGGCGGCCGTGCGCCCTGAGCCGACGGGCGCTCAGTCCGTCGCGCGGGACGGCGCTATTTCGACGATCCTCTCTGACACCAGGGGTACGATCTCGCGCACGGTGAGGCGGGGTGAGGCCTCCCCGCCGCGCTCGGCACAGACCGCTGCCAGGTAGTGAGGGCGGAGCGAGAGCTGCCACAGCCGCCAGCGTTGCGGCGAGTCGCCGAGGTCGGGCTGCATGTGGAGTATCAGGCTCCGCTCACCTCGCAGCTCGAACCGGAAACGGTCGAGCGGGATCGCGAGGCCCATCCCTCTCGCCTTGATGTAGGACTCCTTGAGCGTCCAGAGATCGAAGAAGCGCCGCCGCCGGGCCAGAGCCGGAAGTGCGAGCAGCGCAGCGCTCTCCTCAGGTGCGAAATAGCGGTCCAGACCGGCGATGTCGGCCTCTCGGGTCTCGATGCTCTCAACATCGATGCCCAGCGTCCGACCCAACGTCACCCCCAGCATCACGACATCAGCGGAATGTGAGATGTTGAATTCGAGTGGCGGTACGGAATGGCGCGCCGAAATCGCCGGACGGCCGTGCGGCCCGGTCGAGAATGTCCAGTCCTGGGCCCGTACCGCGGCATAGCGCGAGAGAACGGTCCGCACGAGCGCGCGAGTGACCAGGTAACGCCTTCGGTCTCTCGCGAAGCGGAAGCGCGCCTGCCTGGCGCGCTCATCCTCATTGATCAGCGCATCAAAACGCGGCCATAGCGCATCATCGCCGATGTCGCTGATGTACGTGCACCAGAGGTCGATCCTGCCGCTGTCCGGGGTCAGGTCAGCGGACATCCTGCGCCCTTCCCTTCCACTTCCCGCCCTGCCCCGCCGCATACTGCGCGGCGGAGTGGACCGTCGCGGCCGCGTAGAAGAGCGCCACCGCCGGCAGGAGCAGCGCGTAGGCCGAGCGGACCTCGTAGAAACGGACTATGGGCAGATAACACGCGGTCATCAGCAGCCAAGCCAGGGCACCGAGACCCATCATGGCCGGATCGCGCGTGAGGAGGAGCAGCGGCGGTGTGAGGTAGACGGCGAACAGTCCGAAGAGCGTTGCGGCAAGCAAGAGATAGGAATGCCGCAGTTGGTTGAAGGCCGTGCGGGAGATCATGGCGCCGATCTCGGCAAATGAGCCGTAGACGCGCAGGCTCCTGGTGCGCCTCGCCAGGCCCAGCCAGATCCGCCCGCCGCTCGACTTGACTGCGTGGGCGAGCGCACAGTCATCGATGATGCAGCCGCGAATCGCGGTGAGACCTCCAGCGCGCGCGAGCGCCTTCGGCCGTATCAGCATACAGCCGCCCGCGGCGCCGGCGACTTGGGACCGGGGCGAGGCAATCCACGTCGGCGGATAGAGCTTGAGGAAAAAGAAGACGAAGGCCGGAATCAGGCACCGCTCCGCGACGGTTGCCGTCGAGAGCCGCACCATGAGTGAGACGAGGTCGAGATGCTCCGCTTCGGCCTTTGCGATAAGCGCCGCCACTTCTCCCGGAGCGTACTCGATGTCGGCATCCGTGAGCAGGAGAAAGTCAGGGTTGCGGGCCAGCGCGGCGGCAACACCCTGCGACATGGCCCATAGCTTCCCTGTCCAGCCGGGCGCCGGTGATGTGCCGTGCAGCACGGTCAGGCGCCCGCCTGCGCCGGCGGCTTCGCCGGCTTTCCTTGCCTCTGCAGCGGTCCCATCCGTGCTGCCGTCATCGATGACGATGACATGGATCGGTGCCGCCAAAGTCTGCGCAAGCAAAGAGCCCGCGGCTCTGCCGATGCCGTCGGCTTCGTTACGAGCCGGTACGACGGCGATCACGCTCCGGCCGGCGGCGGCCGCCGCCGCCGCTGACGATTGCGGCCCGAGCAGGCGCGAGACCCGCCAGAAAAACCCGCGCGCCAGCAGGAGGTACATCCAGATGGCAAGGGGCGCCGCAGCGGCAGCGTACGCGAACGTCACTGCCGGCCGATACCCGCAGCAGAATCCCGCACACACATGCGAGCGGGCGGGCAAGGCCGATATAATTCACGGACCTGTTTCGCCATGCTGGCTTCCTTCTTTCAACTGATGCCGCGGCCCCATACCGCGGAGGGTGGACTGATTGCCTCGAGAGACATGAGCGGGCCGATGTTTGTCAAGCATAGCTCAAGGCGCTTCAGCCGTGCAGCGCTCGGGCTGATCGCATCGGCATCGCTTTGCCTCGCCGCAGCTGCGGCAACGCCGCCGCCCGCAGCCACTGCGCCGGCGACACCGCCCGGGCGCACACCGCCGGTCATGGGCCCGATTCCGGCGCCGAAACCGAAGCAGCCGCAGGCGCAACGGAAGGTCAACTGGCTGAATCCCACGACCTGGCCGGTGCTGCCCGTGCCGCTCACCGCGGTCGATCCCAACAGCGGCACCACGCTCGGCATCATCCCGACGATGCTGATCACCAATTCCCGCGACGAGATCACGGACATCATCGCGCCCGACTTCATGCACAACCCCAACTTCGGCTGGGGCGCGCACGGTCGCATACTCGCCTTCCCCTCGCAGGACACCCAGTGGTCGATCGTCGGTGGCGGCGAGCAGCGCATCGAGAGCACGCTCGATGCGATCTTCCAGACGGGCCTGCTGCGCGACAAGCCCTTTTCGCTGACGATGGAGGGCCTCTACGACCGCAGCGGCACGCCGCGCTTCTATGGCATCGGCAACAACTCCTTCAAGGTGAATCAGACCGTCTTCACGAACCAGCAGCTCGGCGGCACGGTCACCCTCGGGTGGAACATTACGCATGCCTGGCAGCTGGCTTACACATTCTCCGCGAAGAAGGTCAAGGTTCTCGCCGGAGACCTCGCGGGTATTCCGCCGATCACCGAAAGGTTCGCCGACCTCATCGGCATCGGTACCACTCATGAGCTGCTCAACCGCGTCGCCCTCATCTACGACACCCGTGATGACATCACCGCTCCGACCCGCGGCATGCAGGTGGTCGTGTACGGCGGCATCGCCAGCCGCAACGTCGACATCGGCGATTCGCTCTTCACCGAGGCGGGCGGAGACGGGCGCTTTTACTGGTCGCCGTTCCCCTCACTGGTGGTAGCGACGCACGTGGACTTGCGGTATGAACCCAGCGCTCACCGGGTACCGTTCTGGGCCTTGAGCAGCATCGGGGGCGATGAGAGCGTGACCGGCGGCTCACAAACGCTGCGGGGCTACGGTACCTCGCGCTTCTATGACCGCAATTCCTTCTCCGCCAACGTCGAGCTGCGCGAGAGGGTGCTCTCGCTGGACGCCTTCTCGACGCACATCGAGCTGCAGGTCGCGCCGTTCTTCGATACCGGCCGGGTCTTCCGCAACAGCACGACCTGGCCGATGACTCACCTGCACAACGTGTTCGGAGTTGGTTTTCGAGGGATCGCGCCGCCTTCCGTGGTCGGCTATGTCGATATCGGCAAGGGCCATGAAGGCATCGCGGTCTTTACGGGCATAAACTATCCTTTTTAGATTGGCGCAAAGAGCGGCATCCTGCCGCTTTGCGCGGCCAGCCCAATGACTCGATTCGACCCCGCGACCCCGGGAGCGGCCCGGGGTCGCTTACGCATTTGCTTTCGGACGGGACTCCGTAGTGAGGTATCCGTTTTCTCTGAACCAGCGCAGGGCGTCGGTGAAGGCCTCGGAGGGGGGGCGCCAGCGGTAGCCCAGCTCGCGCACGGCCTTGTCGCTTGAGAAGAACATGCGCTTGCGGGCCATGCGCACGCCTTCCACGGTGACGCGGGTCGGCCGGCCGGTGAGCCTCGCGTAGAGCTCCGAGACGTAGGCCACGGGAAGGACGGCGCCATGAGGCAGGCGAATACGAGGCGGGCTTCGGCCCACGAGCAGCGCGATGAGCGTCAGGATCTCGCGCAGCGTCATGTCCTCCCCGCCGAGGATGTAACGCTCTCCGATGCGGCCGTGATGGAACGCCAGCAGGTGGCCGGCTGCTACGTCATCGACGTGCACGATGTTGAGTCCGGTATCGACGTACGCGGGTGTGCGGCCGCGGGCGGCATCGAGCACGATCTGACCGGTGGGTGTCGGCTTCACATCGCCCGGGCCGATGGGCGTCGAGGGGTTGACGATCACGACCGGGACGCCCCGGGCCGCGGCATCCCGCGCCCGCTCCTCGGCGAGGAATTTCGAGCGCTTGTAGTGCCCGATCATATCGGTGAGTCCGACGGGCGCATCCTCCGTACCCGGCGCACCGTCCGGCATGCCGACGGTCGCGACACTGCTCGTGTACACGACGCGGCGGACTCCCGCGCGCTGCGCTGCATCGAGGAGATTCCCGGTTCCCTCGACATTCGTACGATAGAGCTCTTGCGGCCGCGGCGCCCACAACCTGTAGTCGGCAGCGACGTGAAAGACCGCCTCGCAGGCATCGAGTGCGCGCTCGAGAGAAGGCGTGTTGGTCAGGTCGCCGACGACCTGCTCGGCTGACAGCGAGGTGACGTTGCGGCGATCCGAGCCGCCGCGCACCAGCACCCGGACCTCCCAACCCTCGGCGAGGAGCGCCCTGGCAACCGCGGCGCCGACGAATCCGGTGGCACCGGTCACCAAAGCTTTGCGCGGCTCGTCCTGAGCCTCGCCCCTTCGGGGCCGCGGCTCCGCCGCGTCAAAAATCGCTCCCGGCGATTTTTTCATGACACCTCCACCTCTGGGCCGCCGAGGAGGACGCGGCGCGCGCGCGAGTCGGCAGCCACCACGGCCGCGAGCATGCGGGTTGCAATCCGGTACCGCGCCGACAGACGGATCAAGGGAGCGACGTCCGCGGGTGCACGCAAGAGTCCTCCGATCAGTCGTCCGACTCGCAGCCCGCCGCCCGCGCTCGCCGCGATCACGGCGGCCGGCAGCTCATCCGCCGCCGTATCGACGATGACCCGCAGCGCGATGAAAGGAAGTCCGGCTTGTGCCGCCACCTGCGAAACGGCTGCGCTCTCCATGTCCACGGCAACGGCACCCGTGTGCCGCCAGGCGTCGGCCTTCGCAGCGGGACGCGCGATCGGCTGCCTGCTGGTGAGAAGTCTTCCGCAGCAGACCAGGCAGGTGCCGGGCATGGCGGCACGCAGCCGCTGCCGCCAATCACCGGAGGTTGGGAGAACATCCGGTACGGTGCCGTCTGCTGCCGCGACTTCCTCGGGCAGGAGCACGGTGCCGCAGATCAGGGTCGGATCGAGGCCACCCGCCATCCCGAAGCTCACGAGTGCGCGAGCTCCCGCCAGCACGAGCCGGCGCGCGGCGGCGGCCGCAGCGGCCCGCCCCATGCCGCTCACCGCCAGGAGGGCCCCCTCGTCGAGCCGTCGCAGCTCGGCTCCGTGGGGAGCCGATGGCCCGAGAGCGCGCGCCTCGGCCGGGAGCGCCGAGACGATGCCGATGGGCCTCAAGGGGGATGAGGCTCCGTGCGGCGGCGGTAAGCGGCAAGCGCCCAGAGCGGGAAGAAGGCGCAGTAGCCGTGGTACTTGAGGTAGAACACCCGCGGGAACCCCGGAGCGGTGAAGCTCGGATGCGACCAGAGACCGTCACTCTCCTGCATGCGCAGCAGAAAGTCGATCCCACGCCTCACGGCCGGTGACCCTTCCTCGCCGGCAGCGATCAGTGCGAGCACGGCCCATCCCGTCTGATAAGGCGTACTGCCGAAGGCGTGATCCGGATGCCTGCTTGAATCGTAGCTATCGTTGCTCTCGCCCCATCCACCGTCCGCGTTCTGGCGCGCGAGGAACCACTCTGCGCCGCGGCGCACTGCGGCATCGTCCGGAGGAACACCGGCAAGCTCCAGGGCCACGAGCACCGACCAGGTGCCATAGATGTAGTTGGTGCCCCAGCGGCCGAACCAGGAGCCGTCGGCCTCCTGCTGCTGCCGCAGATACGCGATCGCCCGCTCGAGAGCGGCAGCGTCCCGCGGACGGCGCGTAAGCGACAAAGCGGCGACGACCCGCGCGGTTACATCGCTCGTCGGCGGATCGAGCAGCGCGCCGTGATCGGCAAATGGAATGGCGTTGAGGTTGTAGTGGGTGTTGTCGGCATCGAACGAGGCGAACCCGCCGTTCTCGCTCTGCATGCCGACCAGCCAGTCGAGCGCCCGGTCGATCGAGGCTGTGTACCGCTCGGGCAGATTCGCCTGCTGCATGGCCCACACGACGACAGCCGTGTCGTCGAGGTCCGGATAGTGCGGATTGGCGTACTGGAAAGCCCAGCCACCGCTCGGGACCCCCGGCCGTGTGGCACGCCAATCGCCGACCTCCTCCAAGACCTGCCTGGGTACGAGCCAGTCGAGCGCACGCACGGCGGCGCGGGTCGCATGGCTGTCACCGGCTTCCTGAATCGCGAGCACCGCGAGGGTCGTATCCCACACGGGTGAGACGCAGGGCTGGCAGTAGGCGCGCTCGGCGCGCACGACCAGGAGCTTGTCGATCGCACGCTTGGCGGTGACTCGCCGGGGATCATCTGCCGCATAGCCGAGCAGCACCATCATCTCGAGCGCATTCACCATCGCCGGGAAGATCGCGCCGAGGCCATCTTCGCCGTTCAGGCGCTCCAGCACCCAGGCTTCCGCGCGGCGCATGGCGGCTTTGCGCATCACCCCGGGGATGAGCGGGTCGATGCAGCGGGCAACCCGGTCCAGGGCGAAGAAGAGCCGGGCGAGGACTCGTCGCTCCCCCGGCAGTTGGAAATAATGCCGCTCCTCTTCGGGAGGCGTCGTGAAGAGCTCGCGCACGTGCACTTTGCGCGGATTGCGCGCCACGGGCTTCACGGTGCAGAGCACGAAGAGCGGCACCATCACCGTGCGCGACCAGTACGAGACCTTGTCGATGTGGAACGGAAACCACCGTGGCATCAACATGATCTCGACGGGGATGTAGGGCACCGCCCGCCAGGGAATCTCGCCGAAGAGCGCGAGGGCAATCCGCGTGAAGACATTGACGTGCGCCGCACCGCCTCGCGCGAGGATGGCCTCGCGGGCACGCAGCATGTGCGGCGCATCCGGATCATCACCGGCGAGCTTCAAAGCGTAGTAAGCCTTCACCGTGCAGCTGATGTTGAGATCCCCACCGGGATAGAGCGGCCAACCGCCGTCGGCACCCTGGCGCTCACGCAGATACACGGTGAGCTTGCGCTCGAGCCCCGGGTCGATCTCATCCAGATAGTGCATCATCAGGATGTATTCGGCCGGGATGGTGCAGTCGGCTTCGAGCTCGAAGAGCCAGTGTCCATCGGGCTTCTGCAATGCGATGAGCCCTTCGCGGGCGGCCGCAATCGCCTGACTCAGCCGCTCCAGCGAGCGCACCGGCCGAACCCGGCTGACGTCCGCCGCAGCGGCCTGAGTGTTGAGGAGCTCCCGCGAGGCGGCGCCCGCATGCAGCCCGGGGGTCATGGGAGCGAGCCTCCGAGCCGCGTCGGAGCGGGGAGCTCATCCTCGCCTGCAACGGGGGCACGCATGATGACCGGCTTCATCGGCACCGGCCCGGCCGCGAGCGGCAAGCCCCGAGCGGCGCGCTCGAAGAGCTGCTTCAGCATACGGTCGTTGCGCACCGCGAGAGTGGTGAGGCTTCGGGTCATCATTACCGCCGATCGTGACACTTTCACTTGCGTGCCGGTCGTGAAGCCCGGAGTCGTCTGGATTTTCCGCAGCGTCAGGGCGGCGAGGCCGAGCGCCCACAGGCAGAAGAGCCGGATGCCCGTCTCCTCGCCAGGAATGAGCAGCGTGAAGGCCAGTGCATTGCGCAGATGCCGGTGCGCGACCCCGATGAGCTCCAGCATGCCGGCGTGGAAGCGCGCGTCGCTGCGCTGCGGGGAGAGCTGCGCGAGATCCACTCCGTGCCGGCTGAACACCTCCTGCGGCAGCCAGCAGGCGCCGCGGCTGCGGTCCTCCCAGACATCCTTGAGGATGTTGGTCATCTGCAGGCCCTGGCCGAAGGAAGGCGCCAGCTCGTAGAGCGCCGCATGGTGCCGCATGATCGCGGGCGAGTAAGCGCAAAAGAGCTCCGTCAGCGTCTCGCCCACGATACCTGCCACGTAGTAGCAGTAGGCGTCCATATCGGTCGAGCGTGCGAGACCCCGCAGGCTCGCCGTGCGTTGGAACTCATGCATGCCGCGGCTCATCACCTCGATGCAGCGGCGGATGGCGGCACGCTGCCGCTCATCGAACCGGCTGACCACGCGGATGACCCGGTGCATGTTGGTGACCAGATCGCGCTCCGCGGGCAGCGTGCGCTCGGACAGTCGGGGCACCACATCACGCGCGAGCCTGCCCGCATCCTCCGTCCCTTTGACGACGGCCGTGAAACGCTCGAGGAAGATGTAGGTGTCGGCAGCCGAAAGGGCAGGCTCGTCCTCGATGGTATCGGCGATGCGGCAGAGAAGATATGCGCTCGTCACTGCGGTGCTGAGCCCTGCAGGAAGCTGCGGGATCGTCAGGGCAAACGTACGCGAGACGTGCGTCAGGACCTCGTCCTGGTAAGCCTCATCGGACATGCCGGAATCGGGTTCCACCAGCTCAGGCCTCCGCTCAATTGCGCCTGGCCAACAGCCAGTCGGTCACGCCGCGAAGCGCGTCCGCGCGGCTGCCGAAGGGCGCCAGGGAGTCCATGGCCTCGCCGTGCAGGCGACGTACCTGCTCCTGAGACGGGCCTACTCCGAGGATGGCTGGGTAGGTCGGCTTGCCTCGCTCGCGGTCGGCGCCTGCCGCCTTGCCGAGCGTTGCCGTATCGGAGAGGACGTCGAGCAGATCGTCCTGGATCTGGAACGCGAGCCCGATCGGAGCCGCGAACCCGGCAAGCGCCTGCTCGAGCCCCGGCTCGAGCCTATGCACGCAGGCCGCACCCATCATGACGCTCGCCCGGATCAGTGCACCGGTCTTCAGGGAATGCATCTCTTCGACCTGGCCGATACTGAGCGCGCGCCCCTCGGCCTCGAGGTCGATCGCCTGGCCACCTGCCATACCGAGGCTGCCGATGGCGCGCGCGAGCAGCTCCACCAGGCGCACGCGGATGATCGGATCGGCCGGGAGCGCCGGATCACGGGCGAGCAGCTCGAACGCAAGGGACTGGAGCGCATCGCCCACGAGCAGGGCCGTCGCGTCATCGTAAGCCTTGTGGCATGTCGGCCGCCCGCGGCGCAGGTCATCGTCGTCCATCGAAGGCAGATCGTCGTGGACGAGGGAGTAGACGTGTACCAACTCGAGCGCGCAGGCGGCAGCCTCCACCTGCTCCTCCGCGAGTCCCAGCGCACGCGCCGTAGCAAGCAGGAGGATGGGCCGCACTCGCTTGCCGCCGCCGAGCACGCTATAGCGCATCGCGGCGTGCAGCCGCTCGGGAGTCTCATCGGTGCGCGGCAGCCGCGCCGCCAGCGCCCCTTCCATCCTCTCACGCCAGGCCTCGAGCTGGCTGGCGAACGATTCAAGCACGGCTGGCACGCCGGCTTTCCTCCTGGCGGCTTGCACGCTTGATATCGGCGAGCGGGATCGCCGCCACCGGTGGAGGCGGCTGATCCTCATAGAGGAACGGCAGCTCCGGCGCCATCGGGCCGCTGATGCGCGGTCCGCGCAGCGCCACCTTCAGGGCTTTGATCGGATGGGCGAACGTGTCATCAACGGCCGTGCCCTCGAAGCCGCAGTGCGCCATGCAGTTGTCGCACTTGCGGTTGCGGCCGACGCCGTAGCGCTCCCAATCGGTCTCCTCCATGAGGGAGCGGTAGGACTTGGCATACCCCTCATCGGTGAGAAGGTAACAGGGCCGCTGCCAACCGAAGAGGTTGTAGGTCGGATTGCTCCAGGGCGTGCACTGGTAGGTCTGGTTGCCCGCCAGGAAATCGAGGAAGAGCGAGGACTGGTTGAAAGGCCAGCGCGCACCCCGCTCGCGGCCACGCCGGAAAATCTCGCGGAAGAGCTGTTTGCTCGCGCTGCGTCCGAGGAAGACGTCCTGTCGCGGCGCGTGCTGATAGCTGTAGCCGGGGGAGACCGTGATCCCCTCGACGCCGAGCGACTGTGCCATGTCGAAGAAGTCGGCGACCTCCTCCGGCTTCTCGTTCTGAAACAGGGTGCAGTTGACGGTGCAGCGGAAGCCCTTGGAACGCGCGAGCTTGATCGCCGCGACCGCCTTGTCGAACACCCCCTCCTGACAGACCGACTCGTCGTGCCGCTCGCGGTTGCCGTCGAGGTGCACGGAGAACGTGAGATAGGGCGAGGGCTGGTACTCGTCGATGTGCTTGGCGAGCAGGATGGCGTTGGTGCAGAGGTAGACGAAGCGCTTGCGCGCGACGATCCCGGCCACGATCTGCGGCATCTCCTTGTGGATGAGCGGCTCACCTCCGGGGATGGACACCATCGGCGCCCCGCACTCATCGACGGCGTTCAGCGCATCTTCCACGGAGACCCGCTTCTGCAGGGTCTCTTTCGGATAGTCGATCTTGCCGCAGCCGGCGCAGGCGAGGTTGCACTGGAACAGCGGCTCGAGCATGAGCACCAGTGGATAGCGCTTCTGCCCGCTCAGCTTCTTGCCGATGATGTAGCGCGCGACGCGGTACTTTTGAATCAGTGGAATACCCAAAATCCAGCTCCTGTTGATTGTCCCGGCTGCGTTGCGGCCGGATTCGCTCCTAAGCCCAAGCGGGGTCGAGCTCAGCTCGAGACCTCCGCAGAGCCTGCGCCTTGCAACTGTAACGCATACAGCGCCGCCCGGTGATCCCGCCAAATCCGTTCCCACTCCATCGTGAACCAGGGCGTGAAGTGCTCGGCGCCCTCTTTCCGTATCTCCGCCGTGAGCTCTTCCGGACCGACCCAACGCCAGTCCGAGATCTCCTGGTGATCGATGAGCACTCGGCCGGTGCTGCGCCCGACGTACACCGAGCACAGCTCATGCTCTGCCCCGATATTGTCGAACTGCGCCTGGTACTGAAACTTGAACAGGAAATGCAGCGGGCACTTCAGTCCAAGCTCCTCGTGCAGACGCCGGTGTATGGCTGCCTCCATGGTCTCGGTTCGACGCGGATGACTGCAGCAGCTGTTCGACCAGAAGTGCGGCCAGAGCCGCTTTGCTGCCGAGCGGCGCTGCAGCAGGAGCTCGCCCTTCCCGTTGAAAATGAGCAACGAGAAAGCACGATGCAGGACGCCCTGCCCATCGTGGCACCGCGCCTTGCTCATGTAGCCGACCTCCCGGTCCGCCTCGTCCACCAGGATGAGCGACTCGGCCTCCGGCGAAGTGTCGTGGCCAGCCCACAGAGCAGGCTGCGCACCGGCTGCAGGCCTCATGCGGGCACCCCGGGCAGGTGAGCAAACGTGTACCATGTGCATGATTCAAGGACTTGAAACCATCCGACTTCGTCGCGCATTGCTATCCGCGGATCAGGCATTCCTCCGCCCATGATAACCGGCTCCAGGGTCGCTGTAACTGCCCAGGCAGTCATGATGTCGCTCGGCAGCCTCATGGCCGCGGCCGCGCTCGGCTATGCAGTCACGGCCTGGGTCGCCGTGCGGCTTCGCCGCAACAGCGGCGGCCGCCTCGAACTCGGCGCCACGCCCGGCTCGGGCGCGCCGCGGCGCCCCGTGACGATCCTGAAGCCGCTTTGCGGCGCAGAGCCTGGGCTGGACCATTCGCTGCGTTCCTTCTGCGAGCAGGACTATCCCGGCGGCATGCAGATCATCTTCGGCGTGCAGCAGCCGTCAGACCCGGCGCTTGCCGTGCTCGAGAAACTCAAGGGCGATTACCCACAGCTCGATCTGACCGTCGTCGTCGATTCGACCCCGCACGGTACGAGCGCGAAAGTCAGCAATCTCATCAACATGATCCGCGCAGCTCGGCACGACTGGCTCGTGCTGGCGGACAGCGACGTGCGGGTACCGCCCGGATACCTCAACGCGGTGACCGCGCCGTTGGCTGACCCGCAGGTTGGCGTCGTCACCTGCCCCTACCGCGGTGTGCCCCGGCCCGGAGTCTGGTCACTTCTGGGGGCGCTCTTCATCAACGATTGGTTCATCCCTTCGGTGCGCGTGGCGGCGCTCTTCGGCTCGCGCGCGTTCGCCTTCGGCGCCACCATCGCCTTGAGGCGCGAAACACTCGAGGCAATCGGCGGCTTTCCTGCAATCGCCGATCAGCTCGCCGACGACTACCGCCTGGGGGAGCTCACGCGCCGCCGCGGTCAACGGACCGTCCTCTCGGACGTAGTAGTGGATACGTGGGTCGATGAATCGTCCCTCCGGCAGCTCGCGCAGCACGGGCTGCGATGGCTGCGCACGATCCGCAGCGTCCGCCCGGGCGGCTACGCCTTCTCCGCAGTCACCTTCAGTGTGCCGGTGGCGGCGCTTGGTTGCGCCCTCGCCGATGGGAAGCCCATCGCACTCTCCCTTCTGGCAGGGACGGTCGTGCTGCGCTTGATGCTACATTTCGCCGCGCTCGGCCCGGCGCGGTCCCTCTCTCAGCTCTGGGCCATTCCGCTCGCTGACCTGCTCGGCTTTGCGCTCTGGTGCGGCGGGTTCGCGACGCGCGAAGTGCAATGGCGGCAGGGTCGCTACCGCGTAGCGCGCGACGGCTCGGTTCAGCCGATTTCCTGAGGACTCGATCATGATGAAGACGCTCTTCCTGCATCCTCCCTCATTCGACGGATTCGACGGTGGCGCCGGTGCGCGCTACCAGGCGAAGCGCGAGATCCGCTCGTTCTGGTACCCGACCTGGCTCGCGCAGCCGGCGGCGCTGGTGCCGGGAAGTCGGCTGCTCGATGCACCTGCCGACGGTACGCCCATGTCGCAAGTGCTGCCGCTTGCAAAGCAGTACGACCTCGTGGTGATGCACACGAGCTCGCCCTCGTTCCCGACGGATGCGAAGGTCGCAGAACTGCTGAAAGAAGAGAACCCGAGACTCAGGGTCGGCATGGTTGGCGCCAAGGTCGCCGTCGATCCCGCGGGCTCGCTCAGCGCATCGCACGCCATCGATTTCGTCGCCCGCGAGGAGTTCGACTACACCTGCAAAGAGGTGGCCGAGGGCCGCGAGCTCAGCAGCATCCCCGGGCTCTCCTTCCGGCGGCCCGACGGCAAGCTCGAGCACAACCCGGCACGACCGATGATCGAGAACATGGACGATCTGCCATGGGTGACACCCGTCTACCAGCGTGACCTCACCATCGAGAACTACTTCATCGGCTATCTGAAGCACCCGTATGTGTCGTTCTACACGGGGCGCGGATGTCGCTCGAAGTGCACCTTCTGCCTTTGGCCGCAGACGGTGGGGGGCCATCGCTACCGCGTGCGCAGCGCCGCGAGCGTCGTCGAGGAAGTGCGCTGGATCAAGGAAAACATGCCGCAGGTGAAGGAGATCTTCTTCGACGATGACACCTTCACCGACTTCCGCCCGCGGGCCGAAGAGATCGCTCGCGGCCTGGGCAAGCTCGGTGTCACCTGGTCCTGCAATGCCAAGGCCAACGTGCCCTACGACACTCTGAAGATCATGAAGGACAATGGCTTGCGGCTGCTGCTCGTGGGCTACGAGTCGGGCAACGACCAGATCCTGCACAACGTCAGAAAGGGGCTGCGGACCGACATCGCGCGACGCTTCACGAGCGACTGCCGCAAGCTCGGTGTCACCATCCATGGCACCTTCATCCTGGGCCTCCCGGGAGAGACGGCCGAGACCATCCGCGAGACGATTCAGTTCGCGGTCGACATCAATCCGCACACCATCCAGGTATCGCTCGCCGCGCCTTACCCCGGCACTCAGCTCTACGATGAGGCGGTGAGCAACGGCTGGCTCACAGCCCACGACAATCTCAATCTCGTCAACGACCGCGGGGTGCAGCTCTCACCGATCAGTTATCCGCACCTGCCGGCAAAGGAGATCTATCACGCCGTGGAGACCTTCTACAAGAAGTTCTACTTCCGGCCGAGCAAGATTGCCGAGCTCACCGGGGAGATGCTGCGCAGCTGGGAGATGACCAAGCGCCGGCTGCGCGAGGGCGTCGAATTCTTCCGTTTCCTGCACGCGCACGAGGCCTGACGGCCCCTCGGGTCGGCTCGTTGAAGTTCCTCATCGTCACCGCGGATGATTTCGGACTGCACGATGCGGTCAATCGCGCGGTGGAGCAAGCCGCGCGTGAAGGCGCACTGACGGCTGCCAGCCTGATGGTCGGCGCACCGGCGGCCGCGGATGCCGTGCGGCGCGCACGGGCCCTCACCGGCCTCTCGGTAGGACTGCACCTCGTGCTCGCAGACGGCTGGTCGGTGTTGCCTCCGGATCGCATTCCGTCTCTGGTCGATGCGCATAGCCGCTTCGGCAATAACATGGTGCGCGATGGCGTGCGCTTCTTCGCGCTGCCGGCCGTGCGACGGCAGCTCGAGGCGGAAATCCGCGCCCAGTTCCAGGCGTTCGCCGACACCGGCCTGCCGCTCGATCACGTGAATGCCCACAAGCACTTTCACCTCCATCCGACGCTCCTCGAGATGCTGCTGCGGATCGGAAGCGAATTCGGAATCCCGGCGGTGAGGCTGCCGCGCGAGCCCAAATGGGTTGCGCGGCGCGCCGCGGGCGCGATCGCCGGGCCCGCCGTGGCTGGACTCCTTTCTCCGTGGCTGGCGATCATGCGGCGAAAGCTGCGGGCCGCCGGTATGGCGCACAACGACTACGTCTGCGGCATGTCCGACAGTGGCTCGATGGATGAGGCGCGCCTGCTCGAGATTCTCGGCCGCCTGCCAGACGGGATCACGGAAATCTATCTCCATCCGGCAGTCGAGTCCGGCACGGCCATCACGGCGAGCATGAGCGCCTATCGGCACGCGGATGAGCTCGCTGCGCTGGTGAGCCCGAGGGTCCGCGCGGCGATCGCCGCCAGCGGCGCGATGACGGGTGGCTTCCGGCGGCTCGCGGCGATGCGCGAGGAAGCGCGGCGCGCCGCATGAGGATCGCCGTCCGTATCGCGCTCGCGGCCGGCCTCGCGCTGCTGATTGCGCTCATCATGCGTGAAGGCAGCGCCATCCTCGTCCCTCTCGCGCGCGCCGGGCGGGTGCTCTTGTGGCTCGTGCCGCTGCATGCGCTGCCGATCTTTCTCGATTCGCTCGGCTGGCGCGTGCTCATCGCGCGCTGGCGCGAGAGCCGGATGGGGACGCTCTTCTGGATCGCCACCGTCCGCGAAGGCATCAATCGCCTGCTGCCGGCGGCCAACATCGGCGGCGAGCTCGTCGGCATCCGCCTGCTCGCCGAGCGCGGCGTGGATGGAGTGCACGCGGCAGCGAGCGTGACCACCGAGGTGGTGCTCACCATCGCGAGTCAATACGTCTTCGTGCTGATCGGTGTGTTGTGCCTGCTCAGGCTCACCGACACGGTGCAATTTGCGGACGATGTGCTGATCGGCCTCGCAGCGAGCCTGCCGATCGTGGTGTTGCTCGCGGTGCTGCTGCGCTACGGCTCGGTGTTCGAGCGGATGGAGCGGCTCGCGGTACGCCTGCTCGGCGAGCAGGCGTTGCCTTTCCTCGCGGGCCAGTCCGCGAGCCTCGATGCCGCCATTCGCGAGCTCTGCAGCGATCGGCCGCGCCTCGCCACGACCATCGCCTGGCAGGTGACCGGCATGGTCGCAGGCTCGCTCGAGGCCTGGCTCGCGCTGCGCTGGCTCGGGCATCCGGTGCACTTCGGCGCGGCGATCGCGCTCGAGAGTCTGACCATGACCATGCGCAATTTCGCTTTTTTCGTACCGGCCGGGCTCGGAGTGCAGGAGGCGAGTCTGGTGGGATTCGGGGCGCTGCTCGGCATCAACGGCGAGCTCGCCCTGGCGCTGTCGCTGGCCAAGCGGATGCGGGAGATCCTCTTCGGCGTGCCGGCGCTGCTGTCCTGGTACTGGGTGGAAGGAAGGAAGGAGCTACAACATGTCCGTGGTCCCGGCAAATATTGACTCGGAGAGTCTCGCGGCAGGGTCAGCCGAGCACCGACGCCTCCTCGGCAGGTTTTTTCTCGAAAGCCACCTCGAATACGCGCCTGAGCGGATGCAGTGGCCGGCACTTGCCGAGGAGGAGCTCACGCGCCTGCGCAGCCTCCCTTTCTGGCGGGAGGCCGTCGCCACCGAGAACATGACTTCCAACACGGTGGCCGCCGCCGCCGCACTCGAGCGCGACCCGCTGGTGCGCCAGGCGATCGAGCTGCAGGGGTTCGAGGAGTTGCGTCACGCGCGCCTGCTCGTGGCGCTCACCGCTCATTACCGCATTCCGGTCGAGCCGCCGCCGCCGTTCGTGCCGCGCGCACTCGAGTGCGATTTTCTCTTCGCCGGCTTCGGCGAGTGCTTCGATTCCTTCTTCGCCTTCGGCCTCTTCGCGCTCGCCCGCGACTCCGGCTTCTTCCCTCCGGCGCTCGTGAAAGTGTTCGAGCCGGTGATGCAGGAGGAGGCGCGCCACATCCTCTTCTTCGTCAATTGGGTGAAGTATCGGCGGGCCGGGCTACCGTGGTGGCGGCGCCCGGCGTTTCGCCTGCGTTGCGCCCGGATCATCCTGCAGCAGGTGGCATCCCGGGTGAAGACGGCCCGCAGCATGGGCCAGTCACGGCCGGGCGCAGCTGCGACGAGTGAGAATTTCACGCTGACCGCACACCAGGACCTCGGGACGAAGATCACTCTCCATCGGCTGCTCGGGCTCTGCCTCATCGAGAACGAGCGGCGCATGGCGGAGTACGACTCGCGCCTGAAGCGCCCGCGCCTCGTCCCGGCGATTGCGCGCGCTCTTTTGCGGGTCATCCCCGCGCGGATGTGAGATCAGGACGAAGACCGCTCAGGTCACTTCGGATCGAACGGATGCCGCAGGACTATCGTCTGGTCGCGATCCGGGCCCGTCGAGATGATATCGATCGGCACGTCGACCAGAGCCTGCAGCCGCTCCAGGTACTTGCGCGCGTTCCCCGGTAGGGCCGCGTACTCGGTGATGCCCGCCGTCGACTCACGCCAACCGGGCAGCTCCTCGTACACGGGCTCCAGGCCCGCGTAGCCCTCGATGTTGAGCGGCGGCTCCGCCACGACCTGATCCCCCATACGATAGCCGACGGCTACCCTGATTGTGTCGAGACCGTCGAGGACGTCGAGCTTGGTGATACAGAGACCCGAGACGCTCGAGTGGACGATCGAGCGCTTGAGAGCTACCGAATCGAACCAACCACAGCGCCGGCGCCGCCCGGTGACCGAGCCGAACTCGTGCCCTACGCGGGAGAGATGCTCGCCGTAGCCATCGAAGAGCTCAGTCGGGAAGGGGCCTGCGCCGACCCGCGTCGTATAGGCCTTCACGATCCCGAGCACATAATCGAACACCCGCGGTCCCAAGCCCGTACCGGTGCCCGCGAATCCTGCGGTGGTGTTGGATGAGGTGACGAAAGGGTAAGTGCCGAGATCGACGTCGAGCATCGCTCCTTGCGCGCCCTCGAACAGGACGTTGGCGCCGGACTTGCGAAGACCGTGCAGGGCCAGAGTCACATCCGTCACGAGCGGCGCGATCGTCTCGCTCAGCGCGAGCAGGTCATCGAGTGTCTTCTGGAAATCGACCGCCGGCTGACGGAAATAATGCTGGAGCACGAAATTGTGGAAATCGACCACTTCGCCGAGCTTCGCCGCAAAGCGGTCGCGCTGGAAGAGATCGGCCACGCGCACTGCGCGGCGCGCCACCTTATCCTCGTAGGCGGGCCCGATGCCGCGCCCCGTGGTGCCGATCGCGTTGGGACCGCGCGCCTGCTCACGCGCTTTATCCAGTAGGATGTGCGAGGGGAGGATGAGCGGGCAATACGGCGAGATGCGCAGCCGGTCGAATACGGGCACGCCCTGTTCCATCAGTGTGCGGCTCTCCGCGAGCAGAGCCTGCAGCGACAGCACCACGCCGTTGCCGATGAAACAGCGGACCCCCTCGCGCAGGATTCCGGAGGGAATCAGGGAGAGGATGGTCTTGCGACCACCGATGACCAGCGTATGGCCGGCATTGTGGCCGCCCTGGAAGCGAGCTACCGCAGAGGCACGCTCCGTAAGAAGATCGACGACCTTGCCCTTGCCCTCATCGCCCCACTGGGTGCCGATGACGACTGCAAACTTACCCATATGTGTCCCGCGGCCAAGGGGGCGGCCCCGGAGCCGGTCAGTGATTGGCTATCGAACAGCGGTACGTGATTCTAGGTAGGGGTGCTGGGAGGCACAAGGAATATCGGACTGCTCGAGAATCTCCACCCCGGCAGTGCGCGCCAGGGCCTGGATCTCGACGTCGGGCAGCTCCACGGCGAGCTCGATGGAGCCATCCTCGGCAGCCCGCTCATCGCGCACGGCCTTGGCCGCGTAGAGCCGCGAGCGCAGCGCGCCGGCGCCCGCAGGCAGGCGCACCCGCGCGCGGCGGGCGAAGCGTGACAGCCGTTCCGCGATGGCAGCCGTCAGAAGATCGATGCCGAGCCGTTTCTCGGCCGAGATCCACACCGCCGAAGGCATGCCGGCTTCATCGCGCTCTATGGCCGCCGGTCGTTGCAGGCGATCGATCTTGTTGTAGACGATGATCTGCGGAATGGAGGCCGCGCCGATCTCCGCCAGCACCTCGTTCACCTGCGCGATGTGCTCGTCGCGCCGTGGATCGCTGGCATCGATGACATGCAGCAACAGCGTCGCCTCGCGCGCCTCGGTCAGGGTGGATTGGAAGGCTGCCACCAACTCGTGCGGCAGCTCACGAATGAAGCCAACCGTGTCGGCAGCGACGACCGGCGTCCCGCCCGGGAGCGTGATCCGGCGCACCGTCGGGTCGAGCGTAGCAAAGAGTTGATTGGCGATGTAGGCATCGGCGCCCGTCAATGCACGAAACAGGGTCGACTTGCCGGCGTTGGTATAGCCGACCAGGGCGAGCGAGGGCACCGGGATCTCGGCGCGCTTCTGCCGTCCGGTCTCGCGTTGTTGTTGGATCTTCTCCAGTCGCCGGGTCAGCACGCGCACACGCTGTGCGATGAGGCGTCGATCGGTCTCGAGCTGTGTCTCACCAGGCCCGCGCATGCCGATGCCGCCCTTTTGCCGCTCGAGGTGGCTCCAGCCGCGCACCAGGCGGCTGCCGATGTGCCGCAACTGCGCGAGCTCCACTTCGAGCTTGCCCTCGAAGCTGCGCGCACGCTGCGCGAAGATGTCGAGGATGAGGCCGTTGCGGTCGAGCACCCTCTTGCCCGTGAGGGTCTCGAGGTTGCGCTCCTGGCTGGGAGAGAGCGCGTGATCCACCAGGATCACGTCCGCCTCACCGGACTCGGCTGCGTGCTTCAGCTCCTCAGCCTTGCCGCTGCCGACGAAAAATCGCGGATCGGGCCGCTCGCGACGACCGGTCACCGTGGCAATGGGCTGCGCGCCCGCCGAGAGCGCAAGCTGAGTGAATTCCTCGAGATCCTCCGGATCGACCTGTGCGCCTAGACCAATGCGCACCAGCAGCGCGCGCTCACCGGAACGCGGGCGCTCGAACACGCAGCACCTCCGTGCGAAGGAGCGTCACTCGGCAGGTAACTCCGCAGGGGCAGCGCCCTCCTCCGCTGTCAGGCGCACGTTGCGCGCCGGCACGACGGTGGAGATCGCGTGCTTGTACACCATCTGGCTGACGCTGTTCTTCAACAGCACCACGAATTGGTCAAACGAGTCGATCTGACCCTGCAGCTTGATGCCGTTGACGAGATAGATGGATACGGGCACCCGTTCCTTGCGTAGAGCGTTCAGAAAGGGATCTTGGAGCGATTGGCCTTTGGCCATCGGGTTCTCCTTGTTTTCACGGCTTCTAATTGTTCGTAAGACAGTAGAGACAGCAAGCGAGCTTCCCTGGAAAAATCCAGCAAGGTATGTACCTCGCCGACGATAGGGACCAATGGCGCGATCTTAACATGCGCGCCGAATCAAAGCCCAAGCTCCCTCAACTCCCGACGCACGTCGCGATTCCACGACAGCTCATCGCTTTCCGGGTCGAGCCAGCGTGGGGCTGTTTCCGAGCGCATCCAAGTGAGCTGGCGCTTGGCGAGCTGGCGGGTGGCGGCGATTCCCCGCTCGACCGCTTCGGCGAGCCCACACTCACCTTCGAGATGCGCCCAGAGCTGGCGATACCCGACGGCGCGCATCGAGGAATGGCGGACAGTGAGATCGCCTCTGCGATACAGCGCCTTCACCTCATCGAGGAAGCCGGCAGCCATCATCGCGTGGAAGCGGCCGGCGAGGCGCTGATGCAACATCGGGCGGCTGCGCGGGGCCAGCGCCCAGGCCGTGAGCGTCATGTCTCCGAGCGGGCTCACGGTCTCGCGCTGCAGCTCGGAGAGCCGCCTGCCGGTCGCATGGCAAACCTCCAGAGCTCGTTGAATTCGCTGGCTGTCGTTGGGATTGATGCGGGCGGCGGCTGCGGGATCCAGGCGCGCGAGCTCACCGTGCAGCGCGGGCCAGCCGGAGCGCGCGGCGCGATCATCGATCTCGCGGCGCAGCGGCGCAGAAGCCTGTGGCAGCGGCGCCAAACCCTTGAGCAATGCACGCAGGTAGAGCATGGTGCCGCCGACGAGCAGCGGTACCCGGCGGCGCGCATGCACGGCCCCGATCGCGGCCATCGCGTCACTGACGAACCGCCCCGCGGAATAGCTTTCCGCCGGATCACAGATATCGATGAGGTGATGCGGCAGCCGCGCGAGCAGCTCGCGGGCGGGCTTGGCAGTGCCGATGTCGAGACCCCGATAGACCAGCGCCGAATCAACGCTCACGATCTCGACCGGCGCTGCCTCGGCCAGGCGGATGGCCCAGTCGCTCTTACCGGTACCCGTAGGGCCAGTGAGCAGATAGACCGGAAGCTGCAGCGAGGCTGCTCCGGCGCGCGCCGGTGGCGACATCATCGACCCCGCAGGAAGAGCTGATCGAGCTCCCCAAGGGTGAGGCGCGTCCAGGTGGGACGTCCGTGGTTGCACTGGTTGGCGCGATCGGTGGCCTCCATTTGTCGCAGCAGCGCGTCCATCTCAGGGAGGGTCAGGCGGCGCCGAGCATGGATCGAAGTGCGGCACGCGAGCGTTCCCAGGAACCGGTCCGCCGCTGCATCGAGATGGTGCAGCCCATCCTCGCGCGCCAGATCCTCGATGACCGACCTGACGATGTCCGTTACGCGCTCGTGGGCGAGGAGCGCCGGAATGCGCCGCAGCGCGAGCGAGGTCGGGCCGACCGAATCGATCTCGAAGCCTGCTCGTTCCCAGGCTTCCGGATTTTCCATGACCGCATCGAGCTCGTGCGGCTTGACGCTCACGATGAGCGGCTCGATGAGGAGCTGAGATGCCGCCGGCCCGGTGCCGCGATCGGCCTTGAGCCTCTCGTAGAGCACGCGCTCATGCGCCGCGTGCATGTCGACCAGGATGAGTCCCTCCTCACTCTGCGCGAGGATGTAGATGCCATGGAGCTGCGCCAGCGGGACGCCGAGCGGCGGATAGCCGGCAGCGCCATTGTCGCGACCGGTGCGCTCCATCACGCTCGCGCTCGGCTCTCCGAGCTGGGCCTCGCTGACCGCCCGCGCCAGCACCCACGGACTGCGAGAGAGCTCATGGGATTGCGGCGCGTACAGCGGCAGTGCGCCCGATATGCCGCGCGCGCCCGACCCAATCGATGTCGGCCCGCTCGTCCGGATCGCGGCATCCGGCAACACCGCCTGCGCACTCGCCGCCGGTATCGCGCCTGCTTCGGGCCGCGTTGCGGCGAGCACCTGCTCGATTGCGCGGAAGATGAATTCGTGAATCTGGTGGCTGTCGCGAAAGCGGACTTCGAGCTTCGCCGGATGAGCGTTGACGTCGACGAGGTGCGGATCGAGCGACAGATGGAGGACGTAAGCGGCGTGCCTGCCGTGATAGAGGACGTCCCGATAGCCGAGGCGAACGGCGCTCGCGAGCAGCTTGTCGCGGACGCAGCGCCCGTTGACGAACCAGAACTGCTGATCCGGCTGTGCGCGCGAGGCCGTTGGCAGGCTGATCCAGCCAGTGAGTTGCACGGGGCCGGAGGAATGACTGCAGGGAATCAGGCTCGCGAGCAGCTCGCGCCCCAAAACCTGTGCCAGGCGCTCTTCGCCCGCCGGCTCGCGGGCAGGCAGCGGCGCATCGAGCAGCACGCGCTCGCCGCTACGCAGCCGGAAGGACACATCCGGACGGGAGAGCGCCAGCCGCTCGATGAGACGCGCGATATGGCCGGTCTCGGTCGCGGCGCTGCGCACGAACTTGCGCCGGGCCGGGATGTTGAAGAAAAGATCGCGCACCTCGACAGTGGTGCCAGGCGGATGGGCCGCAGGCCGCACGGCAGCGGCCGTGCCGCCGTCGATCCCGATCTCCGCGGCCCGCTCCGCATGTGTTGGATGGGAAATGACCCGCAGCCGCGACACCGAGCCGATCGAGGGCAGCGCCTCGCCCCGAAAGCCCAGGGTGGTGATGGCGGCTAAATCATCGAGCGCTGCGATTTTGCTGGTGGCATGGCGGCAGATCGCAACCGGCAGCTCCTCGGCGGCGATGCCGCTCCCGTCATCCCGTACTCGCATGAGGCCGACGCCGCCGCGCTCGATGTCGACCTCGATCCGGCGTGCGCCCGCGTCGAGGCTATTCTCGACCAGCTCCTTGACGACCGAGGCCGGGCGCTCGATGACTTCGCCGGCTGCGATTTGATCGATCAGCTCGCTGGGCAGGATTCGGATGGGCATGACCGGCAGTCTATAGCTCCGGAGCGCGCCATAAAACGCTCCTCTTGCCAGGTCAGGACTCTTTAATTGCCGGCGACGAGATCGTCGAGCTGCTTCGGCTGTTCGGCGAAGAGCGAGCCCGCGGGCGGATGCTGGCGGAAGTAGCCGCGGATGCCGTGGAAAACGGCATGCGCGATCTTGAGCTGACCACTGTGGCTGCGGAGGCGGCGCTCTTCGGCAGGATCGGAAATATAGTCCGTCTCGACCAGCATCGAGGGAATGTCCGGTGACTTCAGGACGACGAAGGCGGCCTGCTGCACCTCGGACTTGCGTACCGGAACGGAACGATCGAGCGAAGAAAGTACCTGCTGCGCCGCCGTCATGCTGTCGCCGATCGCCGCCGACTGGGAGAGATTGAGGAGCACGGAGGCCAGCGTGCTCGATTTGTCCTCGAGCTGCACGCCGCCTTTGAGGTCGGCGTCGTTCTCACGCTCGGCGAGCCAGCGTGCCGCCTCGCTCGAAGCGCCGCGCACGGACAGGATGTACACCGAGGCCCCGGCAATCTGCCGGTCGGTGACGCAGTCGGCGTGGATCGAGACGAAGAGGTCGGCCTTCGCGCGCCGCGCGATCAGCATCCTGTCTCTGAGCGGGATGAAAATGTCGCTGTTGCGTGTCAGGACGGCACGCATGCCGCGCTGCTGATCGATCTGCTGCGCCAACAGGCGGGCGATCGCGAGCGTCACGTTCTTTTCCTGCGTATGGCGAAGACCGATCGCGCCGGGATCCTGTCCCCCATGCCCGGGATCGACTGCCACGATGATGTCGCGGCCGCTATCCACGGGCGCGTGCAGTGCGCGGATCGGAGTTGGAATCGCGGCGGCCCGCACCGCGCCCACCGCAGTCGGTGCATTGCCGAACGTCACGACGAGCTGAGGGCCGCGTGCCCGAGAGAAGGTCCAGTCGGCGTGCACGCCGGTCGCCGTGTGCAGCACGAGCACCAGCCGCAGCGCACCGTGCGGGCGGTGACCGAGACGAATGCGCTCGACCGGCCCGCTCGCACCGGGGAGCCGCAGGCCTGCCCGCGCACGCGTTTGGGGTAGATCGATGACCGCCCGAAAGGGATGATCGAGGGTAAAGAATTTCTCGCCGGTCACGCGCGAGACATCGAGCGTAAGGCGTGCACGGTCCCCCGAAGCCGCCAGGTGCACTGCACTCAGGCGCGCTCCGGCAGCGTGGCCTGCGGCCGGGATAGCCGCCGGGCCGACCCCTAAGAGAACAATCGCCCCTAGCTGAAAGACCTTTCTTATCATGCACTTTGCAACGCTACTTGACCCGTAATCTACGGGCCGCGCCGCAAAGTTTCAACTACTTCGCTCGATCCAGCCGCTGCCGATGCCCGTTCCCGCGGACACTTCCGCTCGATGTGCATCCGCATCCGCGCTCATGTGGACCGTCAGATCCGCCGGCGGCAGCAGCCCTCCGCCCCGCTCGGGCCACTCGATGAGCCAGAGGCTTCCGGCTCGCGCCCACTCGCGCAGTCCCAGGTGCTCGAGCTCGCCGGGATCGCGCAGCCGGTAGAGATCGAGATGCAGCAGGGTCAGTGCGCCCGCCTCATAGACGCTCACCAGCGTATAGGTCGGGCTTCGCACCGGGCCCTCGATGCCACAGGCGCGCACGAACCCTCTCACCAGGGTGGTCTTCCCCGCACCGAGATCGCCCGTCAGGTAGATGACCACAGGCTCGCCGGAATGGGGCGGCCGCGCCGCCGCGAGCCTCGCACCCAGCAACTCTGTCTCCTCCGCCGTTTTCAGAGATTGACGCAGTTGTGCAGCTCCCGTGCGACATCGCCCGCGAGAAGCCCCCGCTCCCCGCTGCGCGCCGCCGCATCGCCCGCCATGGCATGCACCAGCACACCCACTCTCGCGGCGAGCCATGCATCCCGGCACTGCGCAAAGATGCCGGCAACGGCCCCGGTCAGCACATCGCCCATGCCCGCGGTCGCCATGCCCGGATTACCGCGCTCACAAAGCGCCGGCGTGCGGCCCGGTGCGCCGACTAGCGTACCGGCGCCTTTCAGCACGACGGTTCCGCCGTAACGCGCGACCAAACGGTCGAGGGCAGCAAGCCTGTCGAGTTGGATTTCGTCGGTTTTCGTGCCGAGCAGGCGTGCCGCCTCGCCCGGATGCGGCGTCAACACCCATTCCCCACGTGGAGCCCCATGGGATTCCGCAATGATGTTGAGCGCATCCGCATCGATCACCAGCGGTTTGCCGCACCGCAGCACGATATCGAGCGCATCGCGCGCCCAGGGCGTGCGCCCGAGACCCGGGCCGATGGCGATCACATCGGCCTTCTCTGCGGGCTCAGCCACCGCCGCCGCATCCGCGAGCGGCAGGCAGATGAGCTCCGGCCGGCCTGCACAGATCGCCGGCACGTT
Source organism: Steroidobacteraceae bacterium (assembly GCA_036273735.1). GTDB lineage: Bacteria > Pseudomonadota > Gammaproteobacteria > Steroidobacterales > Steroidobacteraceae > 13-2-20CM-66-19. The sequence continues at coordinate 100,106 of DASUHA010000136.1, forward strand.
CTCCGGCACGACGGCCACCGTCACGAGTCCGGCACCGACGCGCAGACAAGCCTCGCCGGCCAGCCTGACGGCCCCGGGCATGCCCGCTCCACCCCCCACGATCAACACGCGGCCGAAACTGCCCTTGTGTGATGAGCGGGCGCGGCGGGGCAGCGCCTGTTGGATCGAGGATTCGAGAATGCGCTCGAGTCGCGGCGGGGGGTCGTCTCGGGAATCCGGAGCGATCTCGAGGTCATCGAAGAAAACCGTCCCGGCGAACTCCGGCCCATCGCCGATGAAGAGCCCGGTCTTCAAGCCGACGAAGGTCACCGTGCAGTCCGCCCGCACCGTGTCACCGAGTGGCACGCCGGTGTCGCTGTCGAGGCCGGACGGCACATCGATTGCCAGCACCGGACGGCCGGAGCCGTTGATGTCGCGGATGACACGCGCGCTCTCCTCGCGTGCGGGGCCGCGCAACCCCGTTCCGAGCAAGGCATCGACGATCACTTCGCCGTCGGTGAGTTTCTCCGGCGCATAGGATTGGATCTGGCTGCCGCTCGCGCGCAGATCCTCGTAGGCCTGGCGCGCATCGCCGCGCAGAGAGTCCGGCGAGCTCGCGGCCAATGTGGTGACCGTCAGGCCTGCAGCATGTGCGAAACGAGCGAGCACGTACCCGTCACCGCCATTGTTACCGGCGCCGCACACGATCACGATCCGATGTGACACTGGGAAGCGGGTCCGCAGATATCTGAGTGCCGCCTCGCCTGCGCGCTTCATCAGCACATAGCCCGGTATGCCGCGCGTCTCGATCGCATGAGCATCGAGCGCACGCACCTGGGCCGTGGAGTAGAGGCAGACCGGGAGCGCCATCGGCACATTATAATGGCACGATGAGGAAGCTATGACGCAACCGCCGCCCCTTGATCCCGCAGCGGCCAAGCGTCAGCTCGCGGCCCGCGCGCGGGAGTTTGGCTTCGACCGTATCGGCGTTGCCCGCGTCGACATCGCGGCTGACGAGCAACATCTGCTGCGCTGGCTCGATGCGGGCTTTCACGGGGAAATGGACTACATGGGGCGCCATGGCCTCATGCGCAGCCGCCCGCAGGAGCTCGCGCCCGGGACCATCCGAGTGGTCAGCGCGCGAATGGACTACTGGCCGGCGGATGCCCGGGATGCAGATGTGG
>DASUHA010000137.1:0-4867 GCA_036273735.1 Steroidobacteraceae bacterium
CCGAAGTGCTTGGGCGGCCGGTAGGGATTGGTGCGTATTGGCACCGCTCACCCGCGCTGAAAGGATGATCTTGAGCCCCCCGATTCGGCGGCGCCTCAGGCAGACCTCCATGTATCAGCACATCCTTCTTCCCGTCGATGGCAGCGAGTTGGCCGAGCGGGCGCTGCGCGAGGCCATCCAGCTCGCGCGCGTACTGTCATCGCGCTTGCGCGTCATTCACATCGTGAGCAGCACTCCGTTGATCACGCAGGGTACACCCGAGGTCATGGAGGAGCTCCTCACCCAGATGCGAAGCAGAGGCGAGTCGATCATCCATGAAGCAAAAGTTGCGGCGCGCGCAGCTGATGTGACAGTCGATGCCACTCTGATCGAGGCCATCGGTGAGCGCGCCGGAAAATATGTCGTCGCCGAGGCAAACGACTGGCCCGCCGAGCTCATCGTGTGTGGCACGCATGGGCGAAGCGGCTTGAATCGCCTGCTCATGGGAAGCGATGCTGAGTACATCGTGCGGCACAGTCCCGTACCTGTCCTCCTCATCCGTGCATCGTGATGAGGTCCTGCTTCTCTAACCCACAATCCCACTCAGGCGGCTTATGCGTATTATCCTCGCTAGCTCATCCGCATTAAGCGCGTTCGACCCGCAATACCTCGATGGCCTTTCTCGCATCGGCACTGCCGCATTGGCTCAGGGCCTTCGTGTTGCTCAGCGTCGCGCACACAGCGCCATGGGCCGTGGGATACCTGCTCGGGCAGCGTCTCGCTGCCCCCATGGATGCCGGGATGAGATTGATGGATGGAGGGCGCATGCTCGGCGATCACAAGACCTGGCGCGGCCTCATCGCCGCGCTCCTGAGCTGCACTCTGGCAGCTTCGCTCATCGGGTATTGCGCGAGTCTCGGAGTCGCCTTTGCCGCCTTGGCAATGGCAGGGGATGCGGCCTCGAGTCTCATCAAGCGGCGCCTGCACCTGAAGCCCGGCGCGGAGGTGCCCGGCCTCGATCAGGTACCCGAAGCACTGACTCCACTGCTCGTCCTCTCCGCGCCCCTCGGCATCGGCGTATGCGCCGCGTGGATCATTACGGGTGTCTTCGTACTGGCCAATCTCGCGACTATCCCGCTGCGGCATCTTCGATCGCCCCGGTAGCCCTGCTCGGCGACCGCGCCCAAGTTGCGCGGCACCCTGCGCAGCGGAGCCGTGTCCGCATTTCTCCCCATAGCTTCTGCGATTGGCGCCACTTTAGACTGCTACCGGATCCTCGATGGGCTCGGTCGCGCATCGTCAAAAGGCAGAGGTACGCAAATGACGCCGATACGAATCCCGTGCCAGATGTTCACCACCCTCCTCGCGATGATTGTCCTCATCGGCTGTCATCGGCCCCTGCCGCGACCGGGCCATCCCCCCGCACCCATCGCCGAGTTCGGAATCCACGAATGAGCTGGTCCCGTCTCATGCTTGCCATTCCCTCACTCGGGGAGATCACGCCGATCAAGATGGGGAAGATCTTAAAGCTCGCCGCGAGCCTCGGCGCGCAGCTCGAGATCTTTCACTGCATTTACGATGGGCAGGTTGCACGTCCCGGCCGCTTTGGGACTCGGGGCGCTCACGAGGATATCCGCGAATTCATCGAGCAGCGCCGGCAGCAGCTCGAGATCACTGCCGCTCGGATGCGCGGACGCGGCATACGCGTGTGTACCAGTGTCCGCTGGGACTACCCGACCCATGAGGGCATCGTGCGTCAAGTACTGCGACATAAACCGGACCTGCTCATTGCCGGGACGACAGGCGAGGGCCAACCCGGCCATCTGCACCTCTCGCGGACCGATTTCAGGCTGATCGAAACGTGCCCGTGTCCGATCCTCTTCATGAAGACACGGCGTCCCTATTCGGATGTCGTCATCGCGGCGGCGGTTGATCCCATGCTCACTCATGAGAAGCCCGCGGCGCTCGATCGCGAGATCCTCGAGTCGGCGTGCACTGTGCGCGATGCGCTTTGCGCCCGCCTCCTCTTGTTCCACGCACGAGCTGCGCAAGAGGATGCCAAGCAGACGGAAAAGGAGACTGACCCGCAGCTGCTGGCGCTCGCTAGGCGCTACGACATCCCCCGTCAGCGAGTGCACGTTCTGCCAGGTCCTCCCGCGGAAGCCCTGGCCCGCTTTGCCGATCGACAGATACCCGACATCATCGTCATGGGTGCCATTGCACGCTCGCGGCTGAGGCGCGCCCTCATCGGCCATACGGCCGAGAGGGTTCTCGACTCTCTCGCTTGCGACGTGCTCATCGTCAAGCCGCCGGGCTTTCAGACTCCGGTCAACCATCAGTCCACACACCATGTGAAGATCGGCGCTTTGAGCGCGTAAGCGGCCACCGCTTCGCCTGCGCGATGCGACACCCAGGACTTCAGGCCGTTTGCGACTCGCTCGTGACCGTGTGCGGTATGCCTGGCTCTTTCAAGCGCACCGGTGCCGGACTCCTCAAAACCTCTTCCAGCGCAGCGCGGTCTAGGACCTCGTGTTCGAGAAGTTCTCGGGCCAGCACATCCAAGGCAGGACGCTTCTCCGTCAGTGTTCGCCGTACGCGCATATGAGCGTCTCGGATGAGACTCGCGATGTCCTCATCGATGAGCTTCGCGGTCTCCTCGCTGTAGCTGCGGGGAACGGGCGCCTCTTCAACCGGCAGAAACGCTCCCGCCCGTCGCGAGTCGAAGGTGACCTGTCCCAAGCGCTCGCTCATCCCGTATTGTGTGATCATGTGTCGCGCCATATCGGTTGCCCGCCCGAGGTCATCCTGCGCGCCGGTGGACACATCCCCGTAGACGAGCTCTTCGGCGACGCGGCCGCCGAGGAGCACATCAAGCCTGTCGAGCAGCTCGCTGCGCTTGAGCAGATAGCGATCCTCGGTAGGAAGCTGCTGCGTGTACCCCAGGGCACCGATTCCGCGTGGAATGATCGAGATCTTACTCACCCGATCCGCATGCGGGCGCGACTCCGCAACGAGTGCGTGGCCGGCCTCGTGATAGGCCACCGTCTCCTTCTCCTTCGGGTTCATCACGCGATTGCGCTTCTCGAGCCCGGCAATCACCCGGTCGATCGCCTCATCGAAGTCCTGCATTTGAACCGCCGACTTTTCCTGACGCGCCGCGCGCAGGGCCGCCTCGTTCACGATGTTGGCAAGGTCGGCGCCTGCAAACCCGGGAGTCCTCGCCGCAATCACCGCAAGATCGACGTCCGGCGCCAACACGACGTTACGCGCATGGACCTTCAGGATCTGCTCCCGCCCCTTGATGTCCGGCCGATCGATGGCCACGTGCCGATCGAAGCGCCCGGGCCTGAGCAGCGCTCGATCGAGAATTTCGGGGCGATTGGTCGCGGCGAGAATGATGACGCCGCTCTGGGTATCAAATCCGTCCATCTGCACGAGAAGCTGATTGAGCGTCTGCTCCCGCTCCTCGTTGGTGTTGAGACCTGCGATGCCGCGAGCTTTGCCGAGCGCGTCCAGCTCATCGATGAAGATGATGCAGGGTGCCAGCTTCTGCGCCTGAACAAATAGGTCACGCACGCGTGCCGCACCGACCCCGACGAACATCTCGACGAACTCCGAGCCGCTGATTGAGAGGAACGGCACTGCAGCCTCGCCGGCGACTGCTTTGGCAAGCAATGTCTTACCCGTACCGGGAGCACCCACGATCAGAATCCCCTTCGGAATCCTGCCGCCGAGCCGGCGGAAGCGCTCAGGATCGCGCAGGAACTGTACCACTTCCATGAGCTCCGCTTTGGCCTCATCGATCCCTGCGATGTCGGCGAAGCGCACCTTGCTCTTCGATTCGACGTACACCTTTGCCCTGCTCTGCCCGGCCCCCATCAGCGAGCCGACGCCGCCACCGGCGCCCTTACGCAGCATGAGATTCCAGACGAGGGCAATCATGGCCACCGGCAGAACCCATGAGAGTAGCGTCCAGACCCATTCGGTCTGAGGAGCCGCCGAATAGCGCACGTGCGCCGCCTGCAGCTCCGAGGTGAGTTGCGGGTCGTTGACGGGACGGGTCTCGATCTGATGAGAATCGAGGGCCGAGTTCTTTGTCGGGGACAAGTCGCGGATCTGCTTGTATTCGGCCGGCGGCAGCAGCTTCTCCGCACCCTTCAGATCGATGACGGCATTTATCCTATTTTGTCCAAGGGTTGCCTCGGTCACCTTGCCAGCGGCAAGCAGTGCCTTGAAGTCACTATAAGGGATCATCGCGACCTGCGACTGCACGAGAAACAAGTCAAGGAGTGTCAGCAGCAGAATGCCCGTCAGCACATACCAGAGGAGGGCCGATCGCTTCTCATTCATTCCTCGATGCTGCGGTTAGCGGTCGAGAACATCGATACGTACAAGTCGCGAGCAGATCAGGCGGGCAAACCCGTCACTGGCCCGACCACCGAGATCACACGCGCCATACCGAGCGCGCTGATATGTAAAAACCCGGATGGTCGGGAACCGCACACTGACCGCAGACTCCCTCTGTCAGGGTCTATGTTGGAGAGTCAGCATGGGCGGACGCATCCTTGTCATCGGAGCTTCCTTGAGCAGCATCGATGCGCTCTGCGAGCTCGTCGCCGCTACGCGCCACCCCCGCCTTCGGCATCAACTTCCCAGCCCACGCGGGCGCGAACGTTGCTGACCGATAACGGACCGCATCGCTCACGGGGTCGTGCCAATGCACACGCCCTACCCAGCGGTCGCGAGTAAACGACGTTGAGGATTTTGTATGGCAAGAGCTCTGTGGCGAGGTGCAATCGCCTTTGGCCTCGTTTATTTGCCGGTCGAGGTCCATACCGCCTCCCGGGAGAATCTCTTACCGCTGCACATGCTCGACAGCCGTGACTTC
>DASUHA010000138.1:0-3518 GCA_036273735.1 Steroidobacteraceae bacterium
GACCTCGAGCGCGAGACCACCGAGAAGACTTCATCGGTGCACTTCCTTCGCTTCGAGCTCACCCCCCAAATGATCTCCTCGCTGAAGGGTGGCGCGGCGCTCGCCGCCGGTGTGGATCACGACCGCTACCGGCATGCCATCGGTCCGGTTCCCGAGCCCGTAAGAGCCGCGCTGGTTGCGGACTTGAAGTAGGAGCACAGCGCAAAAAGGCTCTTGGCCAGACGCTCCGAGGCAGGAGCCGAGGCGCGAGCCTACAGGGATGTACTTGCGGCGTTCTGGCCAAGAGCCTTTTTGTGGTGGGCTCCGGACGTCGAGCCAAGATCAGGTAAGATCCCCGCCTTCAGCTCGAGTCCCTGATCGCAATTCCCGATGAACAGTTCCTATACCGCTTCTGACATCGAAGTCCTGAGCGGCCTGGAGCCGGTGCGCCGCCGGCCAGGCATGTACACCCACACCTCGCGCCCCAACCACCTGGCGCACGAGGTCATCGACAACAGCGTCGATGAGGCGATCGCAGGCTACTGCAAGCAGATCGACGTGACGCTCTTCAAGGACGGCTCCCTGCAAGTCTCCGACGATGGCCGCGGCATGCCCGTCGACGTGCACCCCAAGGAGAAAGTGAGCGGCGTCGAGCTCATCCTCACCCGCCTCCATGCAGGCGGCAAATTCTCCGACAAGACCTACAAGTTCTCCGGTGGCCTGCACGGCGTCGGCGTTTCCGTCGTCAACGCACTCTGCAAGCATCTCGAGTGCTGGATCAAGCGCGGCGGCAAGGAATACAACATCAGCTTCAAGGACGGCAAAGTCCACTCCAAGCTCGAAGTCGTCGGCACGGTCGGCCAGCGCAATACCGGCACTACGGTGCGCTTCTGGCCGGATCCGAAGTTCTTCGACTCCGACAAATTCTCCGTCCCCCAGCTCAAGCACACCCTGAAGGCGAAGGCCGTCCTCTGCGCCGGCCTGCGCATCACCTTCAGCAACGAGGCTACCGGCGAGAAGGATGAGTGGTTCTACACCGGCGATCTCGGCGCCTATCTGCTCGAGGAGCTCGCCGACAACGAGCGCCTGCCGAACGAGCCGATCACGGGCCAGCGCGAGGAAGAGAGCGATGCGGTGAACTTTGCGCTGGTGTGGGCACCGGCCGCCGAGGTCGCCATCGGCGAGAGCTACGTCAATCTCATCCCGACCACCGAGGGCGGCACCCACGTCAATGGATTGCGCTCGGGCGTCGCGCAGGCAGTGCGGGAGTTCTGCGAGTTCCGCAACCTCGTGCCCCGCGGCGTGAAGCTCACTCCCGAGGACGTCTGGGACAAGGCGAGCTACGTGCTCTCCGTGAAGATTCATGAGCCGCAGTTCGCCGGCCAGATGAAAGAGCGATTGGCCTCGCGCGATGCGGCCGCGCTCGTCGAGGGCTTCGCGCGCGATTCGGTGGCGCTCTGGCTCAACCGCCATCCCGATGCCGGCGAGCGCATCGCGCAGTTCGCCATCGCCAACGCGCAGGAGCGCGCCAAGGCTGCGCAACGCGTCGTCCGCAAGCGCATCTCGGGCGGCCCGGCCCTCCCCGGCAAGCTGGCCGACTGCGCGTGCCAGGAGCCCCGCCGCTCCGAGCTCTTCCTGGTGGAGGGCGACTCCGCCGGCGGCTCCGCCAAACAGGCGCGCGACAAGGACTTCCAGGCGATCATGCCCCTGCGCGGCAAGATCCTGAACACCTGGGAGCTCGAGCCCGGAGAGATCGGCTCCTCACAGGAAGTGCACGACATCAGCGTTGCGCTCGGCGTCGATCCCGGCGCGCAGGATCTGAGCCAACTGCGCTACCACAAGGTCTGCATCCTCGCGGATGCAGACTCGGACGGCCAACACATCGCGACTCTGCTCTGCGCGCTTTTCCTGCGGCACTTCCGTCCCTTGGTCACCAACGGACACGTATATGTCGCCATGCCGCCCCTCTACCGCATCGATGCCGGCAAACAAGTGCATTACGCCCTCGATGATGGCGAGCGCGACCAGCTCCTGAAGCGCATCGAAAAGGAGAGCCCCCGCTCCCGACCGACCGTCACCCGCTTCAAGGGCCTGGGGGAGATGAACCCGAGCCAGCTGCGCGAGACCACCATCGACCCCCGCACCCGCCGACTGGTGCAACTCACGATCGACGGCAAGGACAACACCGACCAATTGATGGACATGCTGCTCGCCAAAAAGCGCTCAGGCGACCGCCGCGATTGGCTCGAGCAGAAAGGCAATCTCGCGGACGTGCAGGTGTAACTGCAGTAACCCCTCATGCAAGACCAGGAACTGAACTTCGAAGGCGTAGAGCGCCAACCCCTGCGCACCTTCACCGAGAAGGCGTACCTCGACTACTCGATGTACGTCATCCTGGACCGCGCCCTTCCTGCGATAGGCGACGGCCTCAAGCCCGTCCAGCGCCGCATCATCTACGCCATGGGCGAGCTCGGGCTTGCCGCAGCCAACAAGCACAAGAAGGCGGCGCTGACGGTCGGCGACGTGCTGGGTAAGTTCCATCCGCACGGCGATACCGCCTGCTACGAGGCCATGGTGCTCATGGCGCAGGCCTTCTCCTACCGCTATCCGATCGTGGATGGCCAGGGCAACTGGGGCTCGCAGGACGACCCGAAGTCGTTCGCGGCCATGCGTTACACCGAAGCCAAGCTCACCCGCTACGCCGAGGTGCTGCTCGCCGAACTGTCCCACGGCACCGTCGACTGGGTGCCGAACTACGACGGCTCGCGCGAGGAACCGTCGATGCTACCGGCGCGGCTGCCCAACCTGCTGTTGAATGGCACGACCGGCATCGCAGTCGGTATGGCCACGGACATTCCGCCGCACAACCTGCGGGAAGTCGCCAATGCCTGCATTCATCTGCTGGAGGATCCCGAGGCTACGACGGCCGCCCTGATGAAGCACGTCAAGGGCCCGGACCTGCCTACCGGCGCGGAAATCATCTCGGCCCGCACGGACCTCAAGGAGTTCTACGAGAAGGGTGTCGGCTCCTTCAAGGCGCGGGCGACCTACGAGATCGAGGACGGCAACGTCGTCATCACCGCCTTTCCGTACCAGGTCTCTCCGACCCGTGTACAGGAGCAGATCGCGGAGCAGATGCGCGCGAAAAAACTGCCGATGGTCGAGGACCTGAGAGATGAATCGGATCACGAGTATCCGGTGCGTCTCGTGCTGGTGCCGCGCTCGAATCGCATCGACATGGTGGAGGTGATGAATCACCTGTTCGCCACGACGGATCTCGAGCGCAACTATCGCGTCAACCTCAACATCATCGGCCTCGATGGACGCCCGCGCGTCATGGGGCTCAAGTCCATCCTGGCGGAGTGGCTCGATTTCCGGATTGCCACCGTCACCCGACGCCTGCAGCACCGGCTGGAGAGGGTCAGCAGGCGGCTGCACATCCTCGATGGCCTGCTCGTCGTCTACCTCAATCTCGATGAGGTGATCCGCATCATCCGCCGCGAGGACGAGCCGAAGCCGGTGCTCATGAAGCGCTTCAA
>DASUHA010000139.1:0-19639 GCA_036273735.1 Steroidobacteraceae bacterium
CGGTGAGATCCTGCTCGAGCGGCAGACGGACTTCCTTTTCCCGACGCGGCGCGGCGATCGCATGACGCGGCAGGCGTTCTGGCACATCATCAAGCGCTATGCCCGCAAGGCGGGGATCTCCAAAGAGCTCTCGCCGCATACGCTGCGCCACGCATTCGCGACGCATCTGCTCAATCACGGTGCGGACCTGCGCGTCGTCCAGATGTTGCTGGGGCATAGTGACCTGTCGACTACGCAGATCTATACGCACGTCGCGCGCGAGAGGATGAAAGAGCTGCACGCGCAGCATCACCCTCGCGGGTAACCCTCGCCGCGGCCGTGGATGGCCCACGGCTCAGCCCACCTGGGGCTCCCTACTTCTCCAACAGTTTCAGCTTGTCCGGCTTGCCATCCCATTCCTTGGCGTCCGCCGGCGCATCCTTCTTCTCCGTGATCACCGGCCACTGTTTGGCGAGCTCGGCGTTGATTTTCGTGAACTGCTCCTGACCGGCGGGCAGCTCTTCCTCGGAGAAGATCGCCTCGGCCGGACACTCCGGCTCGCAGAGCGTGCAGTCGATGCACTCGTCCGGGTCGATGGCGAGAAAGTTCGGCCCCTCGTGAAAGCAGTCCACGGGGCAGACCTCCACGCAGTCCATGTATTTGCACTTGATGCAGTTTTCAGTAACGACAAAGGTCATGGGTGTGTGCGCTGCGCGCGCGGGAGCGCTCGCCAAAAGGGATATTCTGCCACGCGTGCGGGGGCGGTCGCAAAGTCGGCGCAGTCATGAGGAAAGACCTTCACTGTCTGAGGCGCCGGTCGAGCGAAGCAAAATGATACGCCTCGACGCCCGCCGCGCGATCCTCCAGGTAGCGCCGCAGGCTGAATTCCGTGCTCGGGAAGGCGAGGTCCTCCCAGGGGATCTCCTCCGGACGGACGAGCTCGACTTCCAGGCTTTCGGGCCCGGCACCGAACTGCGGCTTGGGCAAAGTCGCGCGGAAGAAGACATGGACCTGCTGCGCGTGGAGCACGTGGACGACGGCCAGCAGGGAGCCGACCTCGACCTCGGCCAAGGCTTCCTCCCGGGACTCGCGAGCGGCGCCCTGCTGCAGCGTCTCGCCGTTCTCGAAGAAGCCTGCCGGCACCGTCCAGTACCCCCGCCGCGGCTCGATGGCGCGCCGGCAGAGGAGGATGCGGCCCTCGTGCTCGGGTACGCAACCGACAACGAGGCGGGGGTTCAGATAGTGGATCGTCCCGCAAGCATCGCAGACATGTCGGGCGAGGTGATCACCCGGGGGCATGCGAAGATCGACCCGGGCGCCGCACTGAGCGCAGAAATTCATGATGTGGCCTCAGGATACGGGCCGCTAGGATATTTGTCATGCACCGCGAGCCGACGAAGGATGAAGCACGGTCCACATGGAGGTGCCCGCCGCCGCAGGCTCGCTGGGGCGGGTGGCATGGCCGGATCCAGCGCTTCAACTACCGCAGGTGCAACGCGCGACGAACGCCGGTCGAGGCGCTCTGATAGCTCTCGCGGTCGATCCTCACCAGATCGCGCCCTTCGTTCTTGGCTTCGTAGAGGGCGGCATCGGCGCGGGCAATGATCTCATCGAGCGAGCGCGCTCCGTCGGCCGTCGTGGCGAGTCCGGCGCTGAAGGTGATGCGCAGCGGCGGCTCCTTGTCCGCGGCGGGCAGTTGGATGGCGAGTGCGAGCACGCGCAGGCGCTCGACGGTCGCGAGTGCGGCATCCAGAGTCGTTTCCGGCAGGATGAGCAGGAACTCCTCACCACCCCAGCGGCCGAGGACGTCGGTCGCGCGCAAGGCGCCGCGGCCGACGCGGGCGAATTCCCGCAGCACGTGATCGCCGGCCGCGTGGCCCCAGCGGTCATTGATGGCTTTGAAATGGTCGAGGTCGATGATGGCCACCGTCAGCGCCCGCGCATGCGCAACTGCGGCTTCGAGCGCCGCGGTGGCGAGCTCTATCGTGCGCCCACGATTCGGGATGCCGGTCAGGTTGTCCTCCGTCGCGAGGCGCATGAGCTGCCGGCGATGGCGCAGGTAGGCGTACAGAATGTAGGAGAGGAGCGCGATGATCAGCACGCCGGCCGTGTTGGCGACGGCCACCCAGCGCAGTGTCTCCTTCTGACGGCTCTCACGCTGTTGCGTCAGCTCGAGCTGACGCTGCAGCAGGGCGTTGCGCGCGATCTCTCGGTCGGCAACCGCCCGCTCCTTGACCGTTTCCTGCATGCGCATGCTGCGCGCGAGATTCTCTTCGCGGTCGCGCCGCACGAATTCCTCGAGGTTGGAATACGCCAGGGTGTAGTTACGCAGCGCAGCATAGGCCCGCGCGCGTGTGCGGTACGCGATGCCGACTCCCCGCGGCGCCATGTCGGTGCCGTTGTGGTCGAGCACGGTGTTCAGGATGTCGAGGGCCTCTTTCGCCCGTCCCTCGTTGAGATCGATGATCGCCAGGAGGCCTCGCGTCTCCTTCAACACGTCCGTGGTGTTGCTGGCGGCAAAGATCCGTGCGGCGCTGTCACAGCTCGGGCGCGCCGCCCGGTACTGGCTCAGCTCGGTCAGGGATTCGCAGATCCGCATGTCTGCGAAGGCCACACCCTGCGTGTCGCTGAGTGATTGGCTGATACCGCGTGCCTGCCTGAAGGTATCGATCGCGGGATGGTATTCCCGCATCGCCTCGAGTATCGCGCCCTCCAGGTAATACGACACCGAGAGGGAGAGGGAATTGCCGTGCGCGGTGTCCCAGGCGATTCTCTGCCGCTGCAGCGTGAGCGCCTCCGGGTAATCGCCGACCGTACGCAACGCGGCGGCGAGCGCACTGGCTGCCTTGGAGTGCGCCTCGGCGCGTGCCGGCGTCTCGGTATCGTGGTAGGCCTGCGTCAGGATCCGCGTGGCCAGGGCGTTCTCGCCCGCACGGCGCTCGAGGTCGCCGAGAGCGATCTGGAGACAGACGTTGGACATGGAGTCCTGGGGCTGCTGGCTGCGGGCCGATTCGAGGGCGGTGATCGCATCGCGAATGCCGTCCTGCGTGTAGATGTTGAGAGCGGCGGTCGTGAGCAGCTCGAGACGCAACGGATCGGTCGGCCCGGTGAGGAGCGCGAGCCCTTTCAAGGCAGTTGCGCGCGCCTCGTGATCGAGCTCCAGGGTGGAGTAGGCATCCGCCTGTACGGCGTAGAGCGCCGCGAGCTTCTGCGAGTCGGCCGGCGAGCCGGCGTTCTCGAGCGTGCGTAGGCGCGCGGCGACCGCGGCGAGCGTCTCGGTGGCGTTCTTGTTCACCGTGGGATCGAGCGCCCGGTACACGGGATCCGAGACGGGGAAGCAGTCGGCTCGTGCCGCCAACGGAGCTGCGAAGCAGAGCGCCAGGGCGAAACATGCCGCCGACGCGGCGGCTGCCGCCACGTCGCGTAGCTTTCCCGGGCTGTAGAAGGACCTGGACATCGAGACTGTAACCATACGTGCTCGCTCGATGGCCGGCGCCTAAGGACTTCACGCTTCCACGGGCTCGGGCGAGCGGCGGGCGCGCCGAATCGGTGCAATTCACAGGCCGGCGGGGCGGGCGGCGCGTGCGAGGCACTCGTGACGGAGGTCACATTCCGCAGTGGCGTGCGGGCGGCGGCGGTTGGGTTGGCTCTGCGCGCAGGCTGTAACCGGGAGCTGCGTCCCGGAAGGAATTCGGCTGCCTCGGCTACGCTCCCGCGAGCCTGAGGGTGCTCGGTCGGCGGTTCAGGCGAACCTGCGTAATCCTGGGAGCGATCTCATTTCCGCGAAGCGTGACAACGCGCCTCTTCGCGCCCGAGCGGCGGTAGCTGATGGCGATGAGCCATCGCGACCGGATGCCGGGCACGCCGCCGAAGTGTTGGTCGAGGCTCTGCCGGATCTCGCGCTTCTCATCGGGCGCGACGGTGTCGTGCTGGCTCAGGGCGGCGGCCGCGATACGGCCGCTTTGCGGCCACAGGCCGATCCCGTGGGGAAGCCGCTGGAAGCTTCGTGGCCTGCTTCCATTGCCGCATTGCTGAAGCAACTCGCCCGCAAGGCGATCGCCCAGCGTACGACGGCGGAGGCGCGCTTCTACCGGGATAGGACCGAGTTCGCGGCGCAGGCGCTGGCCCGGGGACCGGACCGCGCAGTCTGTGTGATCCGTGCAGTCCCCAACATCGCTGCGGATGACACCGGGGAAACGGGCGCGCGCCCGGCGCCCCAGCTCGACCGCCGCGGTTTTCTGCAGCGGTTCAAGGAATCGCTGTCGTGGGCCTCATTGCGCGAAACGCCCATCGCGCTCGCCGTCATCCACATCGACGGCGTCGCGGACATCGCCCAGGTGCTGGCGTCCCAGGTGTCCGAGCAGGTCATGAGCGCCGCGATCCGCAGGCTCCCACCCCCACAGGGCCTGGGAGCGGCGGGCTCGAGTCCGCAGTGGTACCTCGGGCAGCTGAGCGAAGGGCTGCTCGCCATCGTCCTCGAGAGTGCCGACCGGGAGCCGATCGAGGCGTGCATCGCCGAGGTCTGCTCGAGTCTGCGCGAGCCGGTCCGCGCGGGCGATGCCGAATTCCACCTGACTCCCTATGCCGGCGTTGCGATTCTCGGGCAGGACGCCTCCACTCCCAAGCTCCTCCTCGAGCAGGCGCGTGGCGCGGCAATGGAGGCGCGCCGAACGGGGTCCACCCGAGGCATCCGTTTCTTCACGGACACCGTCAAGCTGCGCACGCTTGCGCGCATCGATTTGACGCGCGAGCTGCGCAACGCCATCGCGAATGGAGACATCCGCCTGCGCTATACCGCCCGCCACGACCTCAAGAGCGGGCACCTCGCTGCCTGGGTAGGGTATCTGCGCTGGCAGCATCCGCTGCGCGGCGAGATCCGCCCCTCGGAGTTTCTACGCATCGCCGCAGCGACCGGGTTGGCAGCCTCGCTGTCCCGCGCCGTGCTCGCCCATCTGCGCCGCGACTTTGCCATGCTTGCCGCCCGCTGCGAGCCGGACGTCTGCATCTCGTTCGGCGCGCTGCGCCATCACGTCCTGCACGAGGAGTTCCTGAGCGATGTCGCGCTGCTCGTCAACGAGGGCGGCATACCGGCGAAGCGGCTCGAGCTGAGAATCGCCGAGAAGGTCTTCATCACGCGCGAGCGGGCGCATTCCGAGGCGCTGACTCGCCTGGGTGTGCGGCTGGTCGTCGATGAGGTGGCCCGCGGCATGGGCTCGCTCGACTCTCTGGCCCGTGCCCCGATCTGGGGTCTGCAGCTCGACCGCGCCTGGGTCGCCGCGCTGCGCACCGACCCCACCGCCCGCAGGGTCTGCCGGGCCGGCATCGAAATGGCGGCTGCGCTCGGGCTCGTGCCGCTGGCGACCGGAGTCGATGATGCGCAGATACGGGATGCCCTGATCGAGCTCGGCTGCACTTACGGCAGCGGCGATCTCTATCGGGACGATGAATTGGACATAACAGCCAACCGATTTGACGGGGCCATTATGTGACCGGCGTCACGTTGCCGCCCGGGTCGATGCGCCCGGCTCGACTGCGAGCCGCGTCACACTCACCCAGAATGCGCGCTAACAAAAACGCTGTCACAGGTTGCTGCAATGCGCATCCCCCGACTGATTCCGACTTCGATACTGGCCCTCGCGTTGGCCTCCGCGGCGTCGCCGGTCATTGCCGCAACCAGCCTCTACATCGTGCAGGCCCCCACTGCGGCGGCCGCCCGCGCCAGCGTGCTTCGAGTGCATGGCGTGCTGCAGAGTGACCTCACGATCATTCACGCGGTCGCCGCGCGCCTCGATCCGCAGCAGGCCGCGCGGCTGCGTGCCACCTCCGGGCTGCGCCTCTTCGAGGACAGGCACGTGGCGGCGAGCTCGCTTCTCGGCGGTCTCACCCAGACTCTGAGCACCACGACGAACTCCCTCGATCAGACGCTCGCCACGAGTCCCCTCGTATCGAGCGTCACGGGTACGGCCGTCCCCCTCGTCACGACGGTCACCGGCAACTCGCTTACCAGCACGGTGACGGCGCCCCTCGTCTCGACCCTGAGTGCCGCCACGTCCACCCAGGATGGCAAGGGCGTGCTCGGCCTCACTCTGACCTATCAGACGAACTATCCGATGCTGGTCGGCGCCGATACGCTACAGCAGGCCGGCATCACCGGTAAGGGTGTCACCATCGCCGTGCTCGACTCGGGGCTGTGGCAGGACGTCCTGCAGAACTACGGCCCGCGCATCCTCGCCACGCGGGATGTCACCAACGGCGGCTCGGGTCCGGTAACCGGCGATCCCTATGGCCACGGCACACATGTCACCTCCATTGCCGCCGGCGGCGCGCAGAACATTGCCGGACAGTATCTCGGCATCGCGCCGCAGGCGAGCCTCGTCATCGTGCGTGCCCTCGACGGCGATGGCGCAGGAAGCTACTCCGACATCATCGCCGGCATCAACTGGATCGTCGCGAATCGCCAGAAATACAACATTCGCATCCTCAACCTGTCGCTCGGTGCCACTCCGCAGTCGTTCTACTGGGACGACCCGCTCGATCAGGCGGTGATGGCCGCCTGGCGGGCGGGCATAGTCGTGGTCGCGGCCGCAGGCAATGACGGACCGAGCCCCATGACGATCGACGTGCCCGGCAACGTGCCTTACGTCATTACGACGGGCGCGCTGACGGACAACTACCAGCCCTACAGCACGAACGACTGGCGACTGGCCTCGTTCTCCTCCACGGGACCGACCTACGAGGGCTTCGTCAAGCCCGAGGTGGTCGCTCCCGGCGGCCACATGGTCGCCTCCATGGCGAGCGGCAGCTATCTCGCCAACATCGATCCCAACTCGATGGATATCGTCGAGCAGATGTTCACCATGTCCGGCACCTCGCAGGCGGCTGCGGTGACCACGGGTGTCGTTGCGCTGATGCTGCAGGAGGATCCCTCGCTCGGGCCGAACGATGTGAAGTGCCGCCTGATGGCCTCGGCGCGGGCGGCCGTGACCTCCTCCGGTACGCTTGCTTACAGCGTCTTCCAGCAGGGCGCCGGCCTCATCAACGCGGTCGCGGCAGTCAACAGCTCCGCGGTCGGCTGTGCCAACCGGGGACTCAATATCGGCGCCGATCTCGCCGGCACGCAGCACTTCGGCGGTCCCGCCAATCGCGACGCGAGCGGCAACTACTACATCATGAACATGCAGTCCTCGAAGGCCGGGACTGCGCAGCCGGGAGACGGCTTCAGCTGGTCGAGCTCGTATGCCGGCACCCAGGGATACGCCTGGAGCGAGGCCTATCCCTGGAGCCAGGGATTCGCGTGGACCCAGGCCTACGTCTGGTCGAACAACTTTGCCTGGGCGAGGAACTTTGCCTGGGCCCGCAATTTCGCCTGGGCGCGCACGGTTCCGTGGTGGAACGACTCGCAGGCGCCGGCTCCGATGGCGCCGGCGCCGGTGGTGCCGTGGGTGCCCAACCAGTAGCGGAAAGCATGATGCCGTGAGCACGATCGCCCGCGCCGGGGCTTCGAAGCGGCGCATCATCGCTACAGCGTTTTTGTTGATCGCGGCGGCCTCGGTGGCCGCCGCGGCCGATGCACCCCCGCTCGTTCTCACGCAACTGACGACCGCGGATGGCCTCCCGCAGGGTGGCGTGCACGCGGTCCTGCAGGACTCACAGGGGTTCATGTGGTTCGGCACCGAAGACGGCCTCGTCCGCTACGACGGGCAGGAGCTCGTCCGTTACGGGTACTCGCGCCAAGCCGATCGCGGGCTGCCGGGCAACTACATCAATCAGATCGTCGAGGGTCCGCAGCACAATCTGTGGCTCGCCATCAACGGCGGCCTCGCGCGCTGGAACCGCGCCGACGATCGCTTCACGGTGTATCGCCACGACCCCAACGACCCGAATTCTCTCGCGAGCGACCAGGTCAACACCGTATCCATCGACGCGCTGGGCAGGGTCTGGATCGGAATGTCCGATGCGGGTATCGACGTTCTCGACCCGCGGACCGGCCGATTCGAGAGCCTGCGGCACGAGGCGGCAACACCCGGTTCGCTGGCGAGCAATCACGTGACTACGCTGAGCCGCGACCGTGCCGGCAATCTCTGGGTGGGCACCGATCAGGGACTCGATGAGCTCGAGGCCGGGCAGAAGAGCTTCCGCCATTTCCACCATGTGGAAGGTGATCCGCGGAGCTTGAGCGGCAATGACATCTGGCGCGTGCTCGAGGACTCGAGCGGCTCGATCTGGGTCGCCACTTACGGTGCCGGCCTCGACCGAATGGATCGCAGCGGCAATGTGCTCCAGGTCCTGCGGCACGACCCGCACCAGCCGGGCTCACTCGCGAGCGATGAGGTTCAGGCGCTGCTCGAGGACCGCCAAGGGCGCTTCTGGGTGGGGACCACCGACGGGCTGGATCTGCTCAACCGCGCGAGCGGAGCGATCGCCCACTATCGCCACGTGCGTCAGGACCCCGAATCCCTGCCGGACTCGTCGGTCTTTTCCCTGTATCAGGACAGTGCCGGACTCGTGTGGATCGGCACGGCCACGGGAGGTGTCAGCCGCTGGGATCCGCGCAGCGCCGAGCTCGGCGCCCGCCAGCCCGATTGGCTCGGCAAGTTCGTCACCGCGTTCGCCGATGCGCCGGATGGCGGAGTCTGGGTTGCATCGATGGGAGGTGGCCTCGTCGAGTACGACCCGGATACCGGCCGCAAGCTCGACCTCGCGGCCGTCATCGGCCGGCAGACCGCTCTCGCGGGTGTGCCGGTGATGTCCTTGCGCGAAGGTCGCAACGGCACGCTCTGGGTTGGAACCATGGACCGGGGCGTTGCGATGCTGAGTCGCAGCAGCCAGTTGAAGTGGATTCCCGTCAAGCGCGGCGACCCGCACTCGCTGAGCGCAGCGGGGATCATGACGATCTTCGAATCCCGTGATGGACAAGTCTGGGTCGGCACCTACGGCGGTGGTACGAACGTGGTTGATCCCGCAACGGGCCTGGTGCGCCAGTTGCCCTATGGATCGACGCCGGGTGCTGTCAGTGCCGATAGCGTGACTGCGTTTGCGCAGGACTCGCAGGGGAATCTCTGGATCGGAACGGACGGCGGCGGCCTCGATCTCGCCCGGCCGGATGGCACGGTGATCAAGGTGTTCCGACACGATGCCCGTGATCCGTCCAGCCTCCCGTCGGACACGGTCTACGCTCTGGCGGTGGACGCGCACGACAGGGTCTGGATTGGAACGAGCGGTGGCGGCCTCGCGCTCGCAACGGGCGCCCCCTCGGCGCCGCAGTCGATCCGCTTCCGTACGCTTTCTCTCGGCCAGGGACTCACGAGCGATACCATCTATGGCGTGCTCGTCGATGGCGACGGCCGCATCTGGCTGAGCGGCAATGCGGGACTGATGCGTCTCGATCCCAACACGAACGCGGTAAAGACCTTTCACGTTGCGGACGGCGCTGCGGGCGAGGAATTCACCACCAACGCCTACTTTCGCATGCGCGACGGCCGGCTCTGCTTCGGCGGCCCCACTGGTTTCAACATCTTCGACCCTTCGCGTCTCACGGAGCGCTCGGAGTCGCCGCTTCTCGCACTGACCGGTGTGGAGATCGGCGGGGCCGCGGCGCCGGGCGCGACACCGTACTGGCGGCGTCAGCGGATCTCGCTCGACTATCGTGCCAACATCGTCTCACTCGATGTCAGCGTGCTCGAATTCACCTCTCCCAGGCACAACCGCATCGCTTACCGGATGGCCGGCCTCACCGACCGCTGGATCGACCTCGGCGCACAGCATCGCATCACGCTCACCAATCTCGAGCCCGGCAATCACATCCTCGAGGTGCGCGGCGCCAACTCCGACTCCGTATGGAGCGCGCCTCTGAAGATCACGCTGCATCGCGACCCGGCGCCGTGGGCCTCGCCCTGGGCTTACGCGATCTATGCGCTCATGGTGCTCGGCTTCGTGGCGCAGCGGCTGCGCAAGCAGGCGCTCGAGCGCAGGCATCAGGTGCGCGAGCGCGAGCGGCTGGAAGCGGAGGTCGCAGCGCGCACCCGCGAGCTTTCCGAGAGCAACCGCCAGCTCGCGGACGCGGCGCGTGCCAAGAGCGACTTCCTCGACCGGATGAGCCACGAGCTGCGCACACCCATGAACGGCGTCGTCGGGATGACGGAGCTCCTGGCTCGCACTCCGCAGTCGAGCACCCAGGCACGGCTCACCCAGACCATCCGCTCCTCCGCGCAGGTCCTCCTGCGGATCGTCAATGACCTCCTCGATCTGTCACGTGCCCAGGCCGGCAAGATCGCACTCGAGAAGCTGCCCATCGATCTCGACCGGATCCTGGAGGAGTGCGCCGGTCTCTTCAGTGGCACCACCCAGGCCAAGGGGGTTCGACTCACCGTGCGGCCCCCGGCGCCAGCGCATCGTGCACCGGACGGATGCACCCTCATCGGCGATCCGTTCCGGATCCGGCAGATCGTGATGAACCTGATCGGCAACGCGGTGAAGTTCACCGAGCACGGGGAGATCCTCGTGCAGGCAGACGTCGAGCCTGTGGATGCGGAACGGGCCGCCGTTCAGATCATCGTTGCCGATACGGGCATCGGCATGGATGCCGCAACGGTCGAGAAGATCTTCCATCCCTTCACGCAGGCCGACGAATCGACCAGCCGGCGATTCGGCGGCAGCGGCCTCGGCCTCGCGATCTGCCGCGAGCTCGCCGAGTTGATGGGCGGAAGCATCACCGTCGAGAGCACGCCGGGCACAGGCTCGACATTCCGTTTGCGCTTGCCGCTCGATCTGAGTGCGGTCGCATCTGTCCCGGCGGCAACTGCCGCCGAGTCAGGCGGCCATACCGAGCGCTCATCGAGCGGAACGATCGGCGCCCACGTTCTTCTCGTGGAGGACGAGCCGGTCAACGCGGCAGTCGCGCAGGGTTATCTCGAAGCGCTCGGTTGTACATCCGTCTGGACCAAGGATGGCGCGGAAGCGCTCGCGCGCAGCGCGAGCGAGCGCTTCGACCTGATCCTGATGGACATCAACATGCCTGCCTTCGACGGCTACGAGACCGCACGGCTGATACGCGAGCGGGCCGGAACGGGTCGTCGGGTGCCCATCGTTGCTCTGACGGCGCATACGCCTGCGCAGGTTCGCGCGCGCTGCGAGGCAGCCGGGATCGACGACGTTCTCAGCAAGCCTTATACGCCCGAGGAGTGCGAAAACATGCTGCGGCGCTGGGTTCCCTCCGACAGCAAGCCTCGGGCGGTCAAGCAAACGAGCGGTGACCAAATGACCGCGACGATGACGGCGCGCCAGGAGCAGCGTTCCAACACGGGAGATGCGCGGCGCACACCGCCGGTCGAAGATCTATCGAAGATCGACCAGGCGACCGTGGTGCGGCTGCGGGGCACCGGGGCTGCAGGCCGGACCAATCTCTATGTCAGGCTGGTCGAGCTGTTTCGCGCCGGCTCGACCACGGCGCTCTCCGAGCTGCAGTCGGCGCTGCGCGGCGGCGACCTCGCGGCGGCGCGCGCAATCTGCCACAAGCTCAAATCGAGCGCCGCGAATGTCGGCGCGATTGCATTCTCGGAGGACGTTCGCCGGCTCGAGCAGCTCTGTGCGGCAGGGGATGGGGCCGCCGCCTGGAGTGTGTTCGAGCGTCTGCACTCGGCTCATCCGGCACTCATTTCGGAGATGGCCGGATTCGAGCGGAGGGAGATCGCATGACGACCACGGCGAAGCCCATAGCGATCATCGCGGATGACGAGGAGACCGGGCGCCTCCTGCTCGCCGAGTCTGCCGAGCAGGTGGGTCTCGCGCCTCTCATGTTCGACAACGGTACTGACGCGCTCGAAGCGGCACGCCTGTACGGCGCCGCTATCGTGCTACTCGACGTCGAGATGCCAGGGATGGACGGTTACTCCGTATGCCGGCGGCTGCGCAGCGATCCGCGCTTCACGACCGCCCCTATCGTGATGGTGACCGGTCACGAGGATTCCGCAGCCATCACGCTTGCCTTCGATGCCGGCGCCACCGACTTCGTGTCGAAACCGGTCAACTGGGCGTTGCTGCCTCGGCGTCTGGAGTACATCCTGCGCAATGCCGCCGCTGCGGAGCGGATCGAGCGGCTCGCCTATTTCGATCCACTCACCGGACTACCCAACCGGCAGCGCTGCCTCGAGACGGCGCAGCGGCAGTTCGCCGAGGCTTCACGCTTGGGAGAGACGGTTGCGGTCGTGTACCTCGACCTCAACAGCTTCAAGCGGATCAACGACACTTTCGGCCATTCGGCGGGCGATGCGGTGTTGCGCACCGTTGCCGGCAAGCTCACCCAATCGCTGCAGGAACCGCAAGGTAATCCGGCGCAAGGTAATCCGGCGCACGTCTCGCTCGCGCGCTTCGGCGGCGATGAGTTCGTGATCCTGGTCAGACACCCTGATGCCGGAGCGCTTTCGCTGCACCTCGCCGAGAAGTGCAGCGCCGCCTTCAAAGACCCCATCGTCCATGAAGGCCTGGAGTTCTACTCGACCCCGAGCATCGGAGTCGCCGTCTATCCCGGGGACGGTGGCGACGTTGCCACCGTGCTCAAGCATGCCGATACCGCGATGTATCAGGCGAAGACCGGCAACGCCGCGGCGATAGCCGTGTACAAGCCGGCGATGAGCACCCGTCTCAGGGATTGGCTCGAGCTCGAGGCGCGGTTGCGCCGCGCCGTCCAGGAAGACCGCGTGCAGCTGCGCTACCAGCCCAAGTTCAGCCTGAAGGACCAACGGCTGTCGGGGGTGGAAGCGCTGCTGCGTTGGTACGATAGCGAGCACGGTGAAGTCTCACCCACCCGTTTCGTCGAGATCGCCGAAGACAGCGGACTCATCCTCGAGATGGGAAGCTGGGTCGTGCGCGCGGCGTGCCGTCAGTTGCGCAAGTGGCTCGATGCGGGCTTTCGCGTGCCGGTCGCCATCAACGTCTCGGGCAAAGAGCTCCTCCACGGCGATCCGGCCCGGGTCGTGGAAGCGGAGGCGGCTGCCGCCGGCGTGCCGACTGCGCTCATCGAGATCGAGATCACCGAGTCGGTCCTGGTACATGACTCGAACAAGGTGCGCCACGCACTCGAGCGGCTGCGCGAGCTCGGCTGCCGCATCGCACTCGATGACTTCGGCACCGGCTATTCCTCGCTCGCCTACATCACGCGCTTTCCGCCCGACCGCCTCAAGATCGACAAGGCGTTCGTGCGCAACGTCGACTGCTCGGCGAGCGATGCGGCGATTGCCAACGCCATCCTTTCGCTCGCCAAGACCCTGGGTCTGGTCGTCACCGCCGAGGGCATCGAGCGCCCGAGCCAGCTCGAGTGGCTGCGCGCCCGCGGTTGCGATGAGGCACAGGGATTCCTGCTCGCGCGGCCGCTCACGGCGGCGGAGTTGGAGGCGCAGCATCTGCACGTCCCGGCCGCCCTATCGTCCCCGGGTGGGGTAAACAGCGAACCCGCGTCACATTTCGCCTGGAAGGGCTAAAGGGCCCACTCTCCAGGCCGAAGAACTATGTGAAGTACATGTTTACAGTGTGACCCCGTTCTCATGCGCGTGCCCGGGCTCCAATCGAGCAACCAGCCGGCGCGGCCGATCGATCGCGGCCGGGCGCCGTTCGTCATTGCGACGATCCTCGCCTGTCTCGCGCTGAACATCCTGGCGCTCGGCGCCCTCGTGCTCGCGCACGAGGATGGTGCGCATCGAACCTCGATCGGGCTGCCGGCGCTCTTCGGACTCTGCATCGTCCTCAGCACGCTGCTCGCTCTGCAGACCATCGTCCGCCGCCGCAGCGAGTTCAAGCTCGAGGGGACGATCCGCCGCCAGAGCCGGCTGCTCGAGGAGATCTCCTCGATGAGTACCATGGTGGAGCTGCTGCAGACCTGCCATTCGCAAGCTGAGGCGAACATCGTGATCCACGGGGCGCTGCCGAAGCTCTTGCCGGGCGTCAGCGGCGCGCTGTACGTCTCGCGACGTGACGATGCCACCTTGGAGCTGCAGGTCGGGTGGGGATCGGGCGCGACGGCACAGAGCTTTGCCTCCGAGGACTGCTGGGCGCTGCGTCGCGGTCGGCCGCACCTCTACGAGCCGGCCAGTGCCGCAACGGTCTGCCGCCATGTCGGGGAGAGCGACGACGCCTGCCTGTGCGTGCCCCTGGTCTCGCAAGGTGACACCCTGGCGGTGCTGCACCTGCGGCCGGCCGGAGAGGGCAGCCTTTCCGAGGACGTGCAGCGCCTGGCCTCGGTGCTGGCCGAGCAACTCTCGCTCGCCGTAGGCAACCTGAGGCTGCAGGAGACGCTGCGCAGTGGTTCGGAGCGCGATCCGCTCACCGACCTCTACAACAGGCGCCACCTCGAGATCTCACTCCATCGGGAGCTGGCCCGTGCTCAGCGACACGGGTTTCCGGTCAGTCTTCTCATGCTCGACGTCGATCACTTCAAGGCCTTCAACGACACGAACGGCCACGATGCGGGAGACGAGGTGTTGCGGAACGTCGCACACGTGCTCAAGCGGCATACGCGCGTGGAGGATGTCGCGTGCCGTTACGGTGGCGAGGAATTCCTGGTCGTCCTGTCGGCCTGCACGGTGGATGATGCCTATTCGAAAGCGGAGGCCATCCGCGAGGCCATTGCGCAGCTGCACGTGTTCTCGCGTGGCATCGCGCTGCCCCTCGTCACGGCCTCGATCGGTATCGCTTCCTATCCCGAGGATGGCGAGCGCATCGATGACCTGATTGCGGCGGCGGACGTGGCGCTCTACCGGGCCAAATCCAGCGGCCGCAACTGCATCGCCGCATCCAATGCCCCGGGGGACATCGTGTTGTTCGAGCCGCGCAGGCGCCCTGCCGAGCCACCGGCTGAGCCGCAGCGCAGTGCTATCATGACGGCTTGAGCAGGCGAGCCAAACGACAGCGGCAGTACCAACAGATCGGCACCGGACGGCTGCACATTCGTTGTTGCAGCGCCGTGGCTGTCACCATTCTGATCACGGGTGCGGCTACGACCACGGCATCCGCCGCCCAACCACGTGCGGCGCACCCGCAAGCCAAGGCCGACGCCGTAGTCGCGAAACTGCGCAATCTGCCGTTGCCGATACAGGGGTTTCCGCGAGCAAACACCGAGGCCAGCGCGAAGAAAGCGCCGCCCCCTTTGCCTGCCCTCGAGTCGAAACGTCAGCAAGTCTATGACGAGCTGCACGCGCTCGGCCCAGCGAGCGTTCCTGCGTTGGCGCGTGCGCTTCGCGACCCAGATCCGGAGATGCGGCGCGACGCTGCCGTCGCGTTGGATGTCGTAGGCGGCGGCTGGTGGCATTTTACCGATGGAGGCTCGAAGCTCGACATGCGTCCGGCGTTGCCAGCTTTGCTGGCGGCGCTCCAGGATGCCGATCCCGGTGTCCGGGCGTGGGCTGCGCAGGACATCAGCGACATCGGGGCAGCAGCGGCAACGGCGGTGCCGCATCTGCGCGCGATGCTACACAGTCCGGACCCGGGATCACGCAGCAGCGCCTGCAGTGCCCTCGGCGCGATCGGTTCGGCGGGGCAGGGCGCGCTACCGGAATTGCAGCACGCTCTCAACGATTCGAGCCCCGAGGTCCGGCAGTCGGCGCGCGATGCGATCGTGAGCATCGAGCGCGCCGGCGCTCTCCATTGATGCCCCTCCGGCCGGCGTATTCCCTCCCGACCGGCCGCTCTCTTGACATCCGTCGCCGCCCGCCGCCAGACTGCCCGGCACTACAACAATCGGGGGCTGCGATGAAAAGCTTCGACAGAAAGTATCTGATCTGGGCGCTCAGCTATGCCGCTGCCGGGATGGGGCTCGGCATCTACATGGCCATGTCGGGCAACCACGGTCAATTCATCACTCACACGCACATCATGTTGGTGGGGTTCGTCACGTCGCTCATCTACGCCGTGATTCATCGTTTGTGGCTGCCCTCTCCATCGCGCGCGCTGGCGACGATCCAGTTCGTACTGCACCAGGCGGGCGGCCTCACGATGTTTGGCGGCCTGCTGCTGCTCTTCGGCCATAGGGCTTCGGAAGACCAGCTGGGGCCGGTGCTCGGCGCCGCGAGCATCGCGGTGATTCTCGCAGTGCTCCTGATGTTGGTCATGGTGCTGAAGTCCGGAGCGCAGGCTCAGAGCGTGGATGCGGCCGACGGCCGAAGACCCGCCATGAGTTGAGTGACGCTCTGCGCGCGGAAGCGAATCCGCGCGAGCCTCTGCTTCAGCGTGCCTCGATTCTTCGTGATCCAGAGAATCAGGGCGATGAGTGATCCGCCGGGCAGAATGAGCTCGATGGCCAGATATGGCGCTGCGCTGCGGATGCAGGCGATGATATTGGCGATTCGTGGGCTCATGACACATTGCGCTCAGGTGGTGTGGTTGCGTTCCTCACTCACTAGACGAAGCAATGCGTCGAAATTCGACGGCGCCCGCGCGACCTTTTCGCCTCTCGTGCGTCTATTGGATATGGTGAGGCTGCCCATCCATCTGACGCTGTACGCAGTAGTCGTTTCGGCCTTGTCTCTGGAGGCATGGGCTGCCGGCCCGCCGGTATTACCGGTGCCGCTCGTTCCCAATACCGCCCAGGAGAGGCTGCAGACCCAGATGAGCATCCAGCAGGCGCAGGCCCAGGCGAGCCTGTCTGCGCAGCAGGCCAAAATTCAGGCGCAGCTCGATGCGAATCAGGCGAGACTTCAGGGACAGATGGCCGCCCAGCAGGCCGGAGTACAGGCGCAGGCCGATGCGGCGCGCGAGAGGGCTGCTGCCGAGGCTCAGTTGGCCGCGCTCTCGCTACCGCTGCCAGTGGCGGGTCCGGTGCAGGCATTGGGTCAGCGGCGCACCGGGAATATGGAGCTCACCGCGCTGACGCCGCGGCTGGGCCGCTACTTCGGGACCGATCACGGCATCCTGGTGGTGCGTGCACCCACCCACGGGGTGCTGAAGCTCGAGGAGGGGGACGTGATCCTATCGATCGGCGGCCGCACTCCCGTGAGCAGCTCCCAGGCGATCCGGATCCTGACCTCCTACGATCCGGGCGAGCTGATCAGGCTGGTCGTCCTGCGCGAGCACCACAGAGTCGAGATCACGACCACGATGTCCGGGCTGCCCGCGGCGCAGTGAACACAGGGCATTCGGGCGAGTTACCCGACAGAAGGGATGGCGTGGTGCCCGAGGTCGGAGTCGAACCGACACGCTTTTAAGGGCGGCGGATTTTCATCCCGCTGCGGCTTTCGCCGCCCCGCACGGCGGGACCGTGGGGTTCGTGGGCTGGAGCACGCCTTCACCGTAGCCTTGTGGCCTTAGGTGCCCGCCGTCTGCTCTCTACACCTTCCCAGGAGATTCCGGGGCTTGGCTCGGCATTAGCTCGAAGCGGTGCGCTTCAGGGCCTCTACCGACTTTGACGGGCTTCACCCTGGGGATTTCTCCCCGGGGGCTCAATGAGATGGTCTGAGTCCGCTGCGTCTACCAATTCCGCCACTCGGGCACTGGGGCGCAAGTATAGGGGAGGGGGTGGGGGAACGCATATGGGTGCGACCTTTCGCTCCGCTCCCGCATCTAAGTGGTCGTGAGCCGCCTTGCCGACATACCGATATCCAATGAGCTGATCGAGCGGGCGCGCGGCGGAGAAGAGGCGGCGCAGGCGGCGATCTATGGCTCGCTCGGGCCGGCGGTGTTCGCACTGATTCGTCGGCTGGTGGCAAATAGAGCGGTCGCCGAGGACCTCTTTCAGGACACCATGATGGTCCTGTTCCAGCGGCTGGCCGAGTTTCGAGGTGAGGCGCCGCTCGGCGCCTGGCTCCGTCAGATTGCGGTGACCCGGTGCCTGATGTACCTGCGCTCGCCTTGGCACCGCGCGCGGTTGCATTGGGATATGGACGACGATGCACCGCCGAGCACTACTGTATTCCTTGTCACGCCGGCAACGCCGGCTGAAACACTTGATGTCGAGCGCGCAATGGCGACTCTGACGCCGGTCGGACGCGCGGTGGTTTGGCTGTTCGAGGTTGAGGGTTACTCGCATGAGGAGATCGCGAGCCTCTTTGGACGCTCTGTCAGCTTTTCCAAGTCGCAGCTTGCGCGCGCGCTTGCGCGACTGCGCCAGACCCTGGCGCCGCAGGAGGAAGAAGCATGCACGACGATCTAGACGAGAAGCTCATCGCACGCCGACTGCGGGCGCGGGCGGACGGGAGCCAGGATCACGCTCCCTACGGCTGGGCTGAGTTCAAGCGCAGGCGGGATGCGCGCGCTGTAGCCGCGTGGCCCACCGGCCGCATTCGCCCGGCTCTTTTCGCGATTGCGGCTGCCGCAGCCGTGCTGGTGGCTGGGATTGCCATCGCGACGCTGAGCCACTACCGAGCATCCATGTTGGCGCCGAGCCGCACGGTTGCAAAAGTCGATGCCGGAGCCGATGCGGGACACAACAGCAACCGGCCTGCGGCAGCGGATCGCCTGGCACGGCAACGTACGCGTGCGCTCGAAGGATGGCTCGCGGACCTGCCGCATAACCCGACAGTCGTCAGAGTTGGCGCGCACGCGGCGGTGACCCGCCTTCAGGACCAGATCGCCGCACTGGATGACCTGATGAGCGCGGAACGGGCGGCGGGCTCGCAACCGGCCCGGCTCGATGCCCTCGAGCACCAGCGGGCGCAGCTCGTGAGCTCGCTGGCCCAGGTCCAGTATGCGGAGATGTTGGCATCGGCAGCGCTTTGAGCGCCAAAAGAGACGACCCATGAGAATGAATCCGAGACCGCTTTCGATCGTCCTGACGCTGTGTCTTTCGCTTGCAGCAACCGCCCCGCTCGCAGACAACTGGCAGGCGCCGCCGGCATCTGGTGCTCCTCCCGCTCCGGCATCTCCGGCGTCTCCTGAGTCCCCGCCAGCCCCCTTGGTGCCTTCGGCTCCTCCATCGCCGCCCGACTATCCGGTGACGGTCGATGTGCCCAACGCTCCGAACCCGCCGAACCCTCCAAACATCGATCAGGCGGCGCTGCAGGCCCGCCTGAATGACGCCCAGCGGCGGCTGGAGGTCGCGGCACAGCAGCTCGCGGCGCTGTCGGCGCAGATGCAGGGTCCGATGATGCAGCGGATGCAGCGTTTCGAGATGTTGGCGGGACCGCCGCACGTCCTCATCGGCCTGCAGCTCGAGAGCTCGAAAGGCGAGCCCGGGGCGCGAGTCCGCGAGGTAAGTCCCGGGGGTCCGGCAGAGGAGGCGGGTGTGCGCACTGGCGACCTGATCGTCGCGGTGAATGGGGCGGATATAAAGGGCAGGGACCCTGCGCTGCGCGTCATCGAACAGCTCCACGGCGTCAAACCGGGAGACAAGGTGGATCTGCGGGTGTCGAGAGACGGCAAAGTGCGCAATGTGACCTTGACCGCCCGGCCGAGCATGAACGATGCCTTCTTCGCAGGCCGCATCCGGCTGCCGCACATCGAGGTCCAAAACTTCAAGGGGCTCTCAGGTTGGGATGGGCCGGTGATCATCGGCGGGCCCGTGGCCGACATGGAGCTTGCCAAACTCACGCCGGCGCTCGGCCGCTACTTCGGCACCGATTCGGGTGTGCTGGTGGTGCGCGCGCCGCCCAAGGGAGCGCTCGGCCTGCAGGATGGTGATGTGATCCAGTCAATCGATGGACGCAAGCCGGTCGACAGCTCCCACGTGGTTCGGATCCTC
>DASUHA010000140.1:0-20922 GCA_036273735.1 Steroidobacteraceae bacterium
CATGAATACCGCCACCGGCCAACTCGACCTCGACCTCGCCGCAAAGCCCAAACAAGCCCCCCTCTATTACCGCCTCGCCCGGCGCCTGGAGGAGTACGGGCGCCTCGCCCGCTTCGACCGCCCGATCGGCACCTGGCTACTCCTCTGGCCCGCGCTCTGGGCACTGTGGGTGGCCGGCGCCGGCAAGCCGCACCAGAAGGTGTTGATCGTCTTCGCGCTGGGCGTGATCGTCATGCGCGCCGCGGGCTGCGTCATCAACGATTTCGCCGACCGCGACATCGACCCGCACGTGAAGCGCACCCGCGAACGGCCGCTCGCCGCGCGCCGCGTATCCCCGACGGAAGCCCTGGTGTTGTTCCTCGTGCTCGGCGGGGCCGCCCTGTGGCTGGTCACGCGGCTCAATCCCTTCACGGTGAAGCTCGCCGTGGTCGGCGTCGTCCTCACGGTGTCGTACCCCTTCGTGAAGCGCTTCTTCCCGCTGCCGCAGCTCTATCTCGGGATCTCGTTCGGCGGCTGGAGCGTGCCGATGGCCTTTGCTGCGCAACGCGACTCGCTGCCCCGCATCGCCTGGGTGCTCTACATCGCGGCGGTCATCTGGGCAGCGATGTATGACACCATCTACGCCATGGTCGACCGGGAGGATGACCTGCAGATCGGCGTGAAATCGAGCGCCATTCTATTCGCCGACATGGACCGGCTGCTGATCGGCGCGCTGCAGGTCATGATGCTCTTTGCATTGGTGCTCGCCGGCCGCGACATGGCCTTCGGCGGCTGGTACTTCGCCGGGATCGTGTTAGCGGCGCTTCTCTTCCTCTATCAGCAATGGCTGATCCGCGCGCGCGAGCCCGCGTCCTGCCTGCGTGCATTTCTCAACAACAACTACGTCGGCATGGCAATCTTCATCGGCATACTCCTACAATACGTCTACGCCCGCTAACGATCACAAGAATCTGAATCTCCTGCGGCGCACCGGCTTTGCGCTCGCGGGCCTCTGGCATGCGCTGCGCACCGAGCGCAGCGTGCGGCTCGAAGTTTTGGTGGTCGCGCTCGTGGTGGTCGCGCTGGCGGTGCTTCGCCCCGGCCCCCTCTGGTGGGCAGCGGTCCTGCTGGCGAGCGCGGCGGTTCTCGCCGCGGAGCTCCTCAACACCGCCATCGAGGCCCTGGCCGACCATCTGAATCCGGAATTCCATCCTCAGATCAAGATCGTCAAGGATTGCGCCGCGGCGGCGGTATTCGTCACGGTGTCCGGAGCCACCGGCGTCGGTATCGCACTCATCGTACATCTGTTGAGATCCTGAATGATCAGAAAGTGAGCAAATGTAGACGACGCCCCGGCGGCTACGTTGACATCCGCCGCGCCGACCGCGAACATCCCGCGGCCACTCCCACCTGAGGCGCGCGCATGACCGTCACCGCTCTCGGAGCCGTTCGCCACGACTGGACCCTGCAGGAGGCCGAGAGCCTCCTCGCGATGCCGCTCATGGACCTCCTCTTCCATGCGCAGCGGGTGCATCGCGAGCATCACGCGCCCAACACGGTACAGATGAGCACGCTGCTCTCGATCAAGACCGGCGCCTGCCCCGAAGACTGCGCCTACTGCCCACAGAGCGTGCGCTACGACACCGGCCTCGAGCGCGAGGAGCTGATGGAGGTGGAGTCGGTGCGCCAGCACGCGGCGCGCGCGAAACAGGCGGGCGCGACGCGCTTCTGCATGGGCGCCGCCTACCGCTCGCCGAAAGCCAGGGATCTCAAGGTCATCGCCGCGATGGTCCGGGAGGTGAGCGCGCTCGGTCTCGAGACCTGTGCCACGCTCGGCATGCTGACACCGGATCAGGCGCAGGAGCTCAAGGACGCGGGCCTCGATTACTACAATCACAACCTCGATACTTCCGCGGAGTTCTACCGCAAAGTCATCACGACCCGCACCTATCAGGACCGGCTCGATACGCTGCAAGCCGTGCGGGGCGCGCAGCTCAAAGTCTGCTGCGGCGGGATTCTCGGTCTGGGGGAGTCGGTAACGGACCGGGCGAAGCTCCTCATGACGCTCGCCAACCTGCCCGAGCATCCGGAGAGCGTCCCGATCAACCAGCTGGTACAGGTCCCGGGCACCCCGCTCGAGGGCAGCGCACCGGTCGATCCACTCGATTTCGTCCGCGCGATCGCTGCGGCGCGCCTGATGATGCCGCGCTCGCACGTGCGCCTGTCGGCCGGACGGCAGCAGATGAGCGATGAGCTGCAGGCACTGTGCTTCCTGGCGGGCGCCAACTCGGTGTTCTACGGCGAGAAGCTGCTGACCACCGGCAACCCGGACGTCGAGCGCGACCGCCGGCTGCTCGCGCGGCTCGGCCTCAGGCCCGAAAGTTTCCTAGTCAACAATCCGGGCTCACTGCCATCGGTCCCAGAGGGCAGCCAGCCGCCTTGCACTCGCAATGAAGAGACAGCTGCTTGAGCCGGCGCTCGAGGAGATCGACCGCCAGCAGCTGCGGCGTCGCCGCGCGACGATAGAGGCATACCCTGACAAGGGCAGCCGCGCGGAAGTGATCGTCGACGGCCGCCGGCTGATCGACTTCAGCAGCAACGATTACCTCGGGCTCGCGGCCCACCCGGCACTCGCCGCGGCAATGGCGGAGTGCGCGGCGCGATGCGGCTCCGGCAGTGGCGCCTCGCACCTCATCAGCGGCCACGGGAAGGAGCACGCCGCGCTCGAGGAAGAGCTGGCCGCTTTCACCGGCCGCCAACGGGCGCTTCTGTTCTCGACCGGCTACATGGCGAACCTCGGTGTCGTGACCGCGCTCGCCGGTCGCGGCGAGTCCGTGCTGCTCGACAGGCTGAGCCATGCCTCACTCATCGATGCTGGCCTGCTCTGCGGCGCTCGCTTCCGCCGGTTCCCGCATTGCGACGCCGCCGCTGCGCGCCGGCTTCTCGCGGAGAGCGAGCCGGCCACGGCGGTGTTGGCTACGGACGGCGTGTTCAGCATGGACGGGGATATCGCGCCACTCGGGCCCCTGGCCGAGGCCGCCCGCACGCATGAGGCTTGGCTCGTCGTGGATGACGCTCACGGAATTGGCGTGTTGGGCGCGAACGGGCGCGGAGCGGTGGAGCTCGCGGGCCTCGGCAGCGATCAGGTGCCCGTGCTGGTCGGCACGCTCGGCAAGGCATTCGGGTCCTTCGGCGCGTTCGTCGCAGGCTCGAAGGAGCTGATCGAGCTCCTCATTCAAAGGGCGCGCTCCTACATCTACACGACGGCGCTGCCGCAGCCGGTAGCGGCAGCAACGCGCACAGCCCTGCATATTGCGCAGCAGGAAAACTGGCGGCGCGAGCGCGCGCTCGCCCTGGCGGCCCGCTTTCGTGCGGGCGCGCGTGAGGTCGGCGTGCCCCTCGCCGAGTCCATAACACCGATCCAACCGATCCCCCTCGGCTCGGCGCAGACCGCATTGCGCGCGCAGCAGGCGCTGCTCGCAGCCGGCTTCTGGGCCGTGGCGATCCGCTCGCCCACTGTCCCCGCGGGCGAGGAACGACTGCGGATCACGCTCACCGCCGGGCACCGTGAGAGTCAGGTCGACGCCCTGGTGGAGAGTCTGGGGCGCATCTGCGCTTCGGCCGGCGGCGCATGAGCGGGCTCTACACGGAGGTGCGCGGCAGCGGCCCGACGCTGGTGCTGCTGCACGGCTGGGGACTCAATCTGCGCGTGTGGGACGGGCTCGCAGCGGCGCTTCAGGACCGCGTCCGGCTCGTCGCGCTCGACCTCCCCGGACACGGGCGCAGCGAATGGCTGCCCCAGCGCTCCTCGCTCGAAGAGCAAACAGCGCAGATCCGCGAGACCATCTCGTCCATCACGGACAGTTATTTCCTGCTCGGCTGGTCGCTCGGCGGTCAGTTCGCCCTTCGCCTGGCGGCGGCCCGGACGGCGGGTCTCCATCGCCTCGTGCTGATTGCGGCGACGCCCCGTGTGCCTGCGGGCCCCGACTGGCCCTACGGCGCGCCTCCCGAGCGCCTCGCGCAACAGGCCGCCAGCCTGCGCGCCGACTATCAACGCACGGTGAGCGACTTCCTCGAGCTGCAGGTCCGCGGCAGCGCAGAGGCCGCCGCTGCGCTGACGCAGCTGCGCACGGCGCTGTTCGCCCACGGCACGCAGTCGGTTTCCAACACGCCGCACCGGAACACGGGTCTCGAGCAGCTGGCCGAGAATCCGGGCGGGCGGCAACTCGATGCGTTGGCCTGCGGCCTCGAGCTGCTCCGCAACAGCGACCTGCGCCCGCTCCTGGCCCGGATCACGCTGCCAACTCTCGTGATCGCCGGCCAATATGATCGCGTGACCATGCCCGCCGCTTCCCGCGCCCTCGCTGATGCGCTTCCCAACGCGCGCTACGTCGAGATCCGCCGCGCCGCGCACGCACCGTTCCTTTCCCATCTGCCGCAGCTGAGCGCGCTGCTCATGGAATTCCTGCAGCGGACATGAGCCTCGCTGAGCGCAAACCCTTCCAGCTCGAGAAAGCGGGCGTGCGCGCCGCTTTCGACCGGGCGGGCGTCACCTACGAAGCTGCGGCGGTGCTGCAGTTGCGCGTCGCGGAGGAGCTCCTCGGCCGCCTCACGCCTTTCGATTTCCATCCCCAGGTCATTCTCGACCTCGGCGCCGGCACGGGGCGCATGGCAGCCGAGCTCAAACGCCGCTACCGCCGCTCTCGCGTGATCGCCCTCGATCTCGCCCCCGGGATGCTGCGGGCGGCTGTCCGCCATCGGAAGCTCTTCCGCCGCTTCGAGCGTGTGTGCGCCGATGCTGCGCGCCTGCCCCTCGAGGCCGCCAGCGTCGATATCGTCTTCAGCAGCCTCATGCTGCAGTGGTGCGAGCCTCTCGATGAGGTCTTTGCCGAGGTCCGCCGCGTCCTCAAGCCGCGAGGCTTCTTCGCTTTCAGCACATTTGGCCCCGATACGCTCAAGGAGTTGCGCAGCGCCTGGGCGGAAGCCGACGCCTACAGCCATGTGAACCGCTTCCTCGATGTGCACGACATAGGCGATGCTCTGGTGCGCTCGGGCCTGCAGGAGCCCGTGCTGGACGTCGATCGCACGCAGCTCACCTACGAGGATGGCCTGGCCCTGATGCGCGACCTCAAATCCCTGGGCGCGCACAACTCCACCGCCGGCCGCCCGCGCTCGCTCATCGGCCGCAGCCGTCTGCAGCGCGTCCTCACTGCCTACGAGCCGTTTCGCAAGGATGGCAGGCTGCCTGCCACCTACGAGATCGTTTACGGAGCGGCGTGGGGGAGTGCGGGCCGGCCGACCACGTCCGCGGCCGACGGCGAAGTCAGAATACCGCCATCCGGGATCCGAAGAAGACAGCGAGGCGCGAAATCATGAAACCCAATGGATTCTTCGTCACCGGGACCGACACCGGTGTTGGCAAGACCCTGTTCGCCGCTGCGTTGACCCGTGCGCTCGCCGCCCGCGGCCTGCGCGTCGCCGTCATGAAACCGGTCTCCTCAGGATGCGAGCGGACACCTGAAGGACTCCGTAATTCCGACGCGCTCGCGCTGATGGCCGCCGCCAACGTGAAGGCGGACTACAGTGCCGTAAACCCCTATTGCTTCGTGCCGCCCGTCTCCCCCCATATCGCGGCGCAGGAGGGTGGCATCGTCATCGAGCTCGATCGCCTGCGCAAACAGTTCGAGTCGCTGGCCGCCGCTGCCGATTGCGTGGTCGTCGAGGGGGCGGGCGGCTGGCTGACGCCGATCGGCGATACGACCTCCATGGCCGATATCGCCATCGAGCTCGCCGTGCCCACGATTCTGGTCGTCGGCATCCGCCTCGGCTGCCTCAATCACGCGCTGCTCACGCGCGAGTCGATCGCCGCGCGCGGCGTGCCCTTCTGCGGGTGGGTCGCCAACCACGTCGATCCGGATCTCGAGCGCGCCACGGAGAATGTGGCCGCCCTCAGCCTGCGCTTGGGAGCCCCCCCTCTCGTACGCCTGCCGTTCATGGCCGTCGGCAGCACCTCACCGGACGTGGGCGAGGCCGCGGCGCGGCTACATGCGCTCTCCGTGGAACACAAAGCCTGACGGGTGCGCGCTGGCCTTGAAGCGCTGCACGCGCCGTCCTACCATTTTATGTCAGTAGCCAAAGGAGGCGGCCGGAGCGGGCTCTGGTCCGTTCCACCGGCGACTCATGGAGCTTCCGCAGGCTGTGCGCATCGTGATCTGCCCGAACTGCTCGCTCACTCTGCGAGGGGCGATGCTGTTCTTCGCCAGTGCCTGCGCGCTTTCTTTTGCAGTCGCCGGATTCCTGGCCGTGCGGGGCATGTGGCCGATCCTCCCGTTCGCAGGGCTCGAAATGCTCCTCCTCGCGTGGGCGCTGCATGCCAGCCTCGCGCGCCGCTATCGCGCCGAGATCATCACTCTCACGGACTCCGACGTCAGCGTCGAATCGCACGATCGCGCCTATTGTCGGCGAACCGTGTTCCCGCGGCACTGGGCTCAGGTTAAACTGCGCCGTCCAGCCTCGAAGCTGCATCCGAGCCGCCTGACCATCGAGTCGCACGGCCGGCAGTGCGAATTGGGGAGCTTTCTCACGGAAGAAGAGCGGTGCGGATTGGCAATGAGGCTTCAGCGCCTGATCGGCCGCATCAACGAGTCGCCCTCCCTGGCTCTGGGACCTAAGTAGGGGGCGCAGCGGGTTTTCAGTTTTTTTGGTTAGCCCTAGCTATAGCGCGAGGGGGCCCTCCCGTCGAGGGCACGCGCGTGAAAGGCACGACAACGATGTATCGCGAAAGACTCGGAATAC
The DNA here is from genome assembly GCA_036273735.1 of Steroidobacteraceae bacterium. Classification (GTDB taxonomy): domain Bacteria; phylum Pseudomonadota; class Gammaproteobacteria; order Steroidobacterales; family Steroidobacteraceae; genus 13-2-20CM-66-19. The sequence goes on from DASUHA010000140.1 coordinate 6,775, forward strand.
GGCCCGGAACGTGGCTCGGCATGGCAGCGATGGTCGCCGCCGCGATGGCGGCACTGCCGGCAGCAGCGGCAGACGAGGCCACGAAGTCCGGCTGGGGTCTTCTAAATCTGCCCGTGGGGGTCACCAGCATCAGCCGGGACGTCTACAGCATTCACATGATGGCGTTCTGGGTCTGCGTCGCGATCGGCATTCTGGTCTTCGGCGTGATGATCTGGTCGATCATCTTTCACACTCGCTCGCGCGGCGCCGTGGCGGATGTGACCCTCGTGCACAACACCAAGGTCGAGATCGTCTGGACTACGATCCCCGTGCTCATCCTGATCGGGATGGCGATCCCGGCGGCGCACGGCCTGGTACTGATCAGCGACGACAGCCATTCGCAGCTCGACGTCAAGGTCACCGGCTTCCAGTGGGGCTGGCAGTACGATTATGTCGGCAAGGGGGTGAGCTTCATCTCCAAGCTCGACGCGAAGAGCATGGCGGCGAGCGAGCTCGACTCCGGCATCAGCCCCTACAGCGTGCCGCACTACCTGCGCAACGTCGACCATCCGATGGTCGTGCCGGTCGGCACCAAGGTTCGCCTGCTGCTCACCGCGGTGGACGTGATCCACTCCTGGTGGGTGCCGGACTTAGGCATCAAGAAAGATGCGATTCCCGGCTACATCAACCAGTCCTGGTTCGAGGTCGACGCCGACAAGCCCGGCACGTACCGCGGCCAATGCGCCGAGCTCTGTGGCCGCGGCCACGGCTACATGCCCATCGTCGTCAAAGCGCTCTCCAAGAGCGACTTCCAGGCGTGGCTGAAACGTGAGGCGGCCGCGGAGAAGGCTGCCGCCGCCCGCATGGCGTCGTCGAGCTGACGCACCGGACTCGACAGCGCCCTGATAATTTCCGACAGGACCCGAAGTTTCCGAGAGGGTAGATCCCATGGCCGAGCCGCACACCGAAACCCACGCGCACGCCGAGCACGATCACAAGCCGCACGGCTGGCGCCGCTGGGTGTTCGCGACGAATCACAAGGACATCGGCACGATGTATCTGGTCTTCTCGTGCATCATGTTCTTCACCGGCGGCGCCTTCGCGATGATGATCCGCGCGGAGCTCTTCAAGCCCGGGCTGCAGCTCGTCGATGCCGGGGTGTTCAACTCCCTGACGACCATGCACGGCCTGGTGATGATCTTCGGCGCCATCATGCCGGCGTGGGTGGGACTCGCCAACTGGATGATCCCGATCCAGATCGGGGCACCCGACATGGCGCTGCCGCGCCTCAATAATCTGAGCTTCTGGATCCTTCCGTTCGCCTTCGTGCTGCTCCTTTCCTCCTGGCTGGTTCCGGGAAGCGCGCCGGCCGGCGGCTGGACCATGTATCCGCCGCTCACCCTGCAGTTCGGCAGCTCCTTCCCGATGCTGATCTTCGCCATCCACATGATGGGCATCTCCTCCATCCTGGGCGCGATCAACGTCGTGGTGACCATCATGAACCTGCGTGCGCCGGGCATGACTCTGCTGCGCATGCCCCTCTTCGTCTGGACCTGGCTCATCACCGCATACCTGCTCGTCGCGGTGATGCCGGTGCTCGCGGGCGCGGTGACCATGATGCTCACCGACCACTTCTTCGGCACCAGCTTCTTCAATGCGGGCGGCGGCGGCGACCCGGTGATGTTCCAGCACATCTTCTGGTTCTTCGGGCATCCCGAGGTCTACATCATGATCCTGCCGGGCTTCGGCGTGGTCTCGGAGGTCATCCCGGCGTTCTCGCGCAAGCCGCTGTTCGGCTACGAGGCGATGGTCTACGCCACCGCCTCGATCGCCTTCCTGTCGTTCATCGTCTGGGCGCACCACATGTTCACCGTGGGGCTGCCGCTCGCGGCGCTGCTCTTCTTCATGTTCTCCACCATGCTGATCGCGGTGCCGACGGGCGTGAAGGTCTTCAACTGGACGGCCACCATGTGGCGCGGCTCGCTGACCTTCGAGCCGCCGATGCTGTTCTCGCTCGCCTTCCTCTTCCTCTTCACCATCGGCGGCTTCTCCGGGCTCATGCTCGCCCTCGTGCCCGCCGACTTCCAATACCAGGACACGTACTTCGTGGTGGCCCACTTCCACTACGTGCTGGTCTCGGGCTCCCTCTTCGCCATCATGTCGGGGGTCTACTATTGGCTGCCCAAGTGGGTCGGGCGCATGTACGACATCCGCCTCGCCACGTGGCACTTCTGGCTGTCGGCGATCTTCTTCAACGTGCTGTTCTTCCCGCAGCACTTCCTCGGGCTCGCCGGCATGCCGCGCCGCATCCCGGACTATGCCGTGCAGTTCGCCGACTGGAACATGGTCTCCTCGCTCGGCGGCTTCGCATTCGGCCTGTCGCAGCTTCTCTTCCCCTACATCATCTGGAAGTGCGTGCGCTCCGGCCAGCGGGTCGAGGGCACGAGGGCCTGGGACGGCGCGCGCGGACTCGAGTGGGAGCTGCCCTCGCCGGCGCCGTATCATTCCTGGACGACACCGCCGACCGAGGCAATGATTGCCCGTGGCGCGGAGCATTGAGGGAACCCGAGCGATCATGTCCACAGGTGCAACCGGGAATCAGCCGATCCTGACTCAGCAGGAGGTGGCACGGCGGCGCAGGGGAGTGCGGCGCACGACCCTGGTGGTGTCGCTCATCGTGCTCGCCTTCTATTTCGGCTTCATCGTCATGATGCTGGTGCGGGGATCCCACTGAGCGGACTCCTGCCAACATGAGTACTCACGAAAGTCACGACATGGCAAACGCACAAGCCCCTGCCCACGCCCACGGCGACGACCACTACTACATCCCCCATGGCAGTCCATGGCCGATCATTGCCGCGGTCGCGCTGTTCTGCCTGATGTGGGGCGCAGTCGCCTACCTCGACGACTGGGCGGGTGCGTGGGCCTTCGTTCCGGGTCCGATCCTCATCTTCTACATGTTCGGCGGTTGGTTCCACACCGTCATCGGGGAGAACCAGCTCGGCATCTACAACGCGCAGGTGGACCGGTCATTCCGCATGGGAATGATGTGGTTCATCTTCTCCGAGGTGATGTTCTTCGGCGCGTTCTTCGGCGCACTCTTCTATGCGCGCGTGCTCGCCGTGCCGTGGCTCGGCGGCCAGGGCGTCAAGGGGCTGACCAACCTCATCCTGTGGCCCCGGTATGAGGCGGCCTGGCCGACCAACGGGCCGGGACACATCGGTGGCGAGAATTTCGAGGCGATGAGCGCCTACGGCATCGCAGCGATCAATACACTGATCCTGCTCACCAGCGGCCTCACGGTCACGATAGCCCACCACGCGCTTCGCAGCGGCAACCGCGGCCGGCTCAAGCTCTTCCTGGCGTTTACTTTCATCCTCGGCTTCTCCTTCGTCGCGTTGCAGGGGCACGAGTACTACGACGCCTACACGAAGCTCAACCTGCGGCTGACGACGGGAATCTACGGCTCGACGTTCTTCATGCTCACCGGATTTCACGGTCTGCACGTGACCATCGGCGCGATCATGCTGCTGGTGGTCTGGCTGCGCGTGCTGCGCGGGCACTTCACGCCGCGGCAGCATTTCGCATTCGAGGCGGTGTCCTGGTACTGGCACTTCGTCGACGTGGTGTGGCTCGGCCTCTTCGTATTCGTCTACTGGCTGTAGCCGTCTAACGATGCTGGGGAAGCACGCCGTGAGGCGTGATGAGCCCCGCGTACCAGGCGAGCATGATCAGCGCGAATAATGCGATGGACAGCACGATGCGGATCGTCAGGTCGCGCGCCATCTTGGCCGAGTCCTGTTGGGTGCCCCGGGACAGGTGGTAGAGAGCCGAGCCCAGGCTCACCACGATGGCCGCGAGCGCAATGAGGACGATGACGCGAAACAGCTCTGGCATGACGGGCTCCAGTGTAACGCCAAAGCAACCCCTGTACCCATGCACCTGAGCTTCGGGCGCCGTCAGTTCTCGCCGTCACCGGCCTTCACCTTCCTGATGCTGGTGTTGTGCGTCCTATTCATCGCTCTCGGGCGCTGGCAGTGGAGGCGAGGAACTTACCGGGCGGCCGAGCATACCCGCTTCGAGCGCGGCGCCCGCGAGGTGGTCGCACTCGGCTCGGCGCCGCTCGCGCACGTTCCTGACTATCAGCGCGTCAGTCTCACCGGCTCCTACGATGCGGCGCATCAGTTCCTCCTCGACAACATGACCTATCACGACGTCGACGGCTACCAGGTGTTGACCCCGCTCGTGCGGCCGGGCGGCGACGTGGTGCTGGTGAATCGGGGATGGGTCCCCTTCCTCGGGACTCGCAGCAACCTACCCGATGTCTCCATGAAGACTGCCGCAGCGGTGACGGTCACCGGCCGCGTGGGCGATCTGCCTACTGCCGGCCTCGCGAGCGGCAGCGCCCCCCCGCCCGACAGAGGACCCTGGCCGCGTGTGACCAGCTTTCCGACGCTGTCGCAGTTGGGCGGCGTGCTCGGCCACCGGCTCGAGCCCCACGTCATCCTGCTCGATCCAAATGACCCAGACGGCTACGTGCGTGACTGGCGGCTCGCGGGGATTCCGCCAATGCAGAATTTCGCTTACGCCTTCGAGTGGTGGTGCTTCGCAATCGCGGCACTCGTGATGTGGGTGATGCTGAGCTCCAAGCGCGCGACGGAGCGCCCGACGTGACAAAATCGTCCGGAACGATTTTGGACGGCGGCAGCCGGCCCGACGGGCGAGGCACAGGGACGGGGCCTCGCAACGCCAGTGCCGGTGATCTTCGCGCGCGCAACCTGCGTACGCTCGCCGCGCTCGCGGCGCTCTTTTTCCTCCCGCTGCTCGCATCCTTCTGGCTCTACTACGGGACCGGCTGGCGACCGGCAGGCCACGTCAACCACGGCGAGCTCATCACTCCGGCGCGACCGCTGCCGGCTGTGACTCTGCCGCGGGTGGCCCTCACCGCCGCCGCTGCGCACGAGCCCTCGGCCGCGTATCCCGCTCTCTTCCATGGCAAGTGGATGCTCGTCTACGTCGGCGATGGGCGCTGTGACTCCTCCTGCCGCCAATCCCTCTATGTCATGCGCCAGACCCGGCTCGCACTGGGTACTGAGATGACGCGTGTCGCACGGGTCTTTCTCGTCTCGAGCCACTGCTGTGCGAAGGAATATCTCGCGCAGGAGCAAGCCGGGATCGTCGCTTTCGATGCAGGGAGTGCGGAGGGGACGCGGCTCCTCAGCGAGTTCCCGGCCGCCGACAGCCCGAACTCCCTGTTCGTCGTCGACCCGCTGGGCAATCTGATGATGCGTTACGATGTCAGGCGTGATCCGGGCGGCCTGCTCATAGACCTGAAGAAGCTGCTCGGTCTTTCCCAGATCGGCTGAAGTCCCGGAGATCCCGGAGGAGACACGTTGACCCCGATGCTCATCGACCGCTGGATGCGCGGCCTCGCGCTCTGCGGAGTGCTGCTGTGCTTCGGGGTCGTCGTGCTCGGCGCTTACGTGCGGCTCACGGACGCCGGTCTCGGCTGTCCCGACTGGCCGGGATGCTACGGTCACGTCAGCCCTGCGGGTGCCGCGGAGAGCGCGGCGAGCCAGGCGCAGTTCCCGGGCCGGCCGCTCGAGAGCGGCAAGGCCTGGCACGAGATGATCCACCGCTATGCGGCAGGCACTCTCGGCTGCGTCATCATCGTGATTGCGGCGCTTGCGATCGCCGCGAGCAAACCCAAGTCGGTGGGCACGGGATATGGATTGCTTCTCTTCGCCACCGTGATCGTGCAGGCGCTGCTCGGCATGCTCACCGTGACATGGCTGTTGAAGCCGCTCATCGTGACGCTGCATCTGATCTTCGGCATGACCACACTCGCCCTGCTTTGGTGGCTATGGCTCACCGTGCGCCGGCGTCCTCGTGGAATAGTACAGCTGCAGACAGTCCCGGAGCGCGGGTCTGCAGCCTGGTCCGATGCATTGGCGGCCGCACGAATCGCATACGGCCTGGCCGTCCTCGGCGTGATCGTACTCGCAGCGCAGTTCTTCCTCGGCGGCTGGACGAGCGCCAACTATGCAACCATCGCCTGCCCTGACTTTCCCACCTGCCAGGGCGCCTGGTGGCCGCATGCCGACTTCAGCCATGCGTTCGTGCTGTGGCGGGGCCTCTGGGTCAACTACGAAGGCGGTATTCTCGCCAACCCCGCGCGCGTTGCCATCCACTTTGCCCATCGGCTGGGGGCACTGACGGTAACGCTGACGTTCCTCGCCACGGCGCTTTTCGTCATCAGCCGGCCCTCGCTCGCGGCGGCACGGCCGCGGGCCTGGCTCCTCTTGGTGGCATTGGGCCTGCAGCTTGCGATCGGAATCTCCATGGTCCTGACGACGTTCCCGCTCTGGCTGACCACCGCCCACACCGCCGGTGCGGCGCTGCTCCTCATGGCCATTCTCGCGCTGACAGCCAAGCTGCACACCGTCCGTGCAGCGCGCGCGACCTGACACGAGCCTCGCGTGGCAACCACTTCGGAATGCGCGACAGCCGCCCCGGCAACCTGGCGGCGGTACTACGAGCTGACCAAGCCACGCGTCGTCGCGCTCATCACCTTCACGGCGGTGGTTGGCACGTTGTTGGCGAGTCCCGGCTGGCCGCCGCTCAGAGCGCTGATCTGCGGGACACTCGGGATTGCTCTCGCATCAGGGTGCGCGGCCGCGATCAACCACGTTCTCGATCGGCGCTTCGACGAGCAGATGGCGCGGACCCAGTCGCGCCCGTTGCCGAGCCGCCAGCTCACGGAGCGGCGGGCGCTCATCTTCGCGGCAGTGCTCGGCGTCATCGCGATGACGATCTTGTCGTTCCTGGTCAATCTGCTGACGGCGGCCCTGACCTTCCTGTCATTGATCGGGTACGCGGTGATCTACACCGTATGGTTGAAGCATGCCACCTCGCAGAACATCGTGATCGGCGGGGCTGCGGGGGCGGCGCCTCCGATTCTCGGCTGGGCCGCGGTCACCAACACGATCGATCCCAACGCGCTGCTGCTCTTCCTGATCATCTTCGTGTGGACACCGCCGCATTTCTGGGCCCTGGCGATCGCGCGCAAGGATGAATATGCGCGCGCCGGCATTCCGATGCTGCCGGTCACCCATGGGGTGGAGCACACGCGGCTGCAGGTTCTGCTCTACACCGTGCTGCTCACCGTCGTGACGGTGATGCCATTCCTCACCCGGATGAGCGGCCTCCTCTATCTGGCTGCGGCGCTGGTGCTCAACGTGCGCTTTCTCTATTACGCGCTGGCGCTGAAACTCACCGCCCGGCAGGAGCTACCGATGCGCGTGTTCCGGTATTCGGTGACTTATCTGATGTGGCTCTTCGCGGCACTGCTGATCGATCACTACCTGTATCTTTGATTGGCCAGCCCTGTGACTTTGCGTGTCCCGCGGCGCAGGGAGCGGCCCTGGGCCGCTCAGTCACTCGCTTTCGACGTCATCGGAGCGCGCCTGATCAAAACCTGCCACGACGAGAGCTGCCGGTCCTCGAGCAGCAGCACTCCGGCCGATTCGTAAGTGTCGTCATCGATCCGACGGTAATGCTCGGCGCCGTGGTAACCGGAGGACTCGCAGCGGTAAACGGAGGTGATGGCGGTACCGATCACGGAGAAGGTGCCATGAAGCTTCCCGAGGGTCGCGCTCTCCGAGCTCCACTTGAGCGCGGTGCCGTCCTTGCCCGGCGGGTCGATCTGATAGGCGTTGACGAACTCCACCGGCGGGGACCCGAGCACCTTGAGCGTGCCCGAGAGCAGCCAGCACTCCGTTCTATGAGCCACCTCGGTGCGGCACTCTGCCGGCAGCGGCTGGCCGTCTGCGCACCAGAACGTTCCGGTGCCCGTCCATTGGGCTGGCTGGAAGAGATAGGTGTGGGGCATCTGTCGATTTCCCGCGCCGTGAGCGTGACAGCACCATTATCGCTCTGCGGAACTCTCGCCGCATGTTGCGTGGAACCGACATGCAAGCGTCAGGCCAAATCCTCAGGGGCTTCCTGCCGCGGGATCGCCGCACGATCCCCGCACGATGAGTCGTGGCGGCAGGGTCACACACGCCGCGGGCTGGCCTCCGATCAGGTGCACCAGCGTCTGCACCAGCAGCTCGCCGGCCCGCTTGGTGTCCTGGGCCACGGTGGTCAGCGCGGGCTGGGTGAAGGCGGACATCGGAATACCGTCGAAACCGACCACTGCCACGTCCTCGGGTACCCGACGCCCGGCCGAGGCCAGCGCGCTCAGGGCACCGACGGCAATCAGGTCGCTGGCGCCAAAGACGGCGTCGAAGGGCACCCCGCGCTCGATCAGCGCGTGCATGGCTTCGTAGCCTGAGCCCTCGGTCGATATTGCGCCGGCCTGCAGGCGGGGATCCTGCTCGATTCCGGCGTCAGCCAGCGCAGCACGATAGCCGCGGTATCGCGCCATCATCTCCGGCGAACATGGAGCGATATCGCCCAAAAAGGCGATCCGTCGGCGTCCCAGGCGAAGCAGATGCTCGGTGGCCAAACGGCCGCCGAACACATTGTCACAGCCGATCGAGACGCCCGGTTGCTCGGTCAGAACGGGGCCCCAGCGGACCAGATGAGCCCCTCGCTCGATCAGGGGCTGCAGGCGGCTGCGGTGAACGACGTAATCGCCGTAGCCGAGCAGGATGATTCCATCCGCCTTGTGGCTGTCTTCGTAGTCTGCATGCCAGTCCCGTAGCAGGTCCTGGAACGAGACGAGGAGGTCGTAGCCGTGCCTCGAGCAGGCGCGAATGATCGAGCCCAGCATCGAATGAAAGAACGGGTTGATGGCCGAGTCGTCGGCCGTCGGGTCCTCGAAAAAGAGCAGCGCCAGCGTGCCGGAGTGGCGCCGCCGAAGGTTGGAGGCGTTCTTGTCGACGTGGTAATTGAGCTGGCGCGCCACTTCGAGCACGCGCTCACGCGTGCACGCGCTGACCATCGGGTCGGCGCGCAGCGCGCGCGACACCGTCGACTGCGAGACACCGGCCAGATGCGCGATGTCCAATGAATTGGGCCTGCGTCGCTTGTCACGCATGACCGGCGCCACCCCCTCGACCTGTCTATTCGTGGCTCCCCCTAGTTTAAGCCAAGGCCCATGCCTTACCCAAGTCCGAGCCGTTGTTCAGGGGCAACATGGCCGAAGAAAACGCCGTGCGCCGGGAGCTCGAGCCTGCGGCCGGACACCCGCCCTGCGCTGAGGCCATGGTCTTCGAGGGGGGTCATGGGCGCGAGCGCCGGCAGGCTCACCGCCTGAGGGCGATCCGAGAGATTGAAGGCCGCCAGGATGGCTTGAGAGTCGAGCGTACGAGTGAACGCGAGCACCGGCTCCGGGAGCTCGATGAAGCGGATGTCGCCGCGGCAAAGCGCGGGCTGACGGCTGCGCCAGCAGAGAAAGCGACGGAATGCATTGAGGGGCGAGCCCGGGTCGGCTTCCTGCCGGGACACCGCGAGCGGCAGATGCTCCAACGGCACCGGCAGCCACGGCGTACCCGTGGTGAAGCCTGCATTTACCGTATCGCGCCAGGGCATGGGTGTGCGGCAACCGTCCCGGCCCTTGAAGTTCGGCCAGAAGGCGATTCCATAGGGGTCGCGCAGCGCCTCGAACGGCAGTCCCGCCTCCGGCAGCCCGAGCTCCTCGCCCTGGTAGATGCACACTGAGCCACGCAACGAGCAAAGCATGGCGCTCAGCATGCTCGACATCCCGCGCGCCGCATCGGCACCGCCCCATCGGGTCAGCACCCGGGCCACATCGTGGTTGGAGATCGTCCAGCACGGCCAGCCGTGCGGCATCTGACGCTCCAGACTCTCGACCGTGTCGCGGATGTGGGCGGCCCGGTATTCCTCGGTCAGCAGCTCGAAGCTGTAGGCCATGTGCAGCCGCGTCTCGCCGGTGTACTCCGCCATGGTCGCGAGCGAGTCCTCCGCGGAGATCTCGCCGAGACCCACGGCCCCCGGATAGCGGTCGAGCAGCCGACGCAGCTCGGTGAGGAATCCCAGATTCTCCGGTTGGGTGTTGTTGTACCAGTGATATTGGTACGCGTAGGGATTGTCCGCGGTGAACCCGCGCCCATTGCGCCGTTCCGGCGGCTTCGGCGGATTGTCGCGCAGCCGCTGGTCGTGATAGCAGAAATTGATCGCATCCAGCCGCAGGCCATCGACGCCGCGCTCGAGCCAGAACTCCAGGTTCTCGAGCATCGCAGCCGGCACTGCCGGATTGTGGAAATTGAGATCGGGCTGCGAGTCCAGGAAATTGTGCAGATAGTACTGCCGGCGCCGCGGCTCCCAGCGCCACGCGGGGCCGCCGAAGATCGAGAGCCAGTTGTTGGGCGCACTGCCGTCGCTCGCCGGGTCGGCCCAGACGTACCAGTCGGCCTTTGGATTGTCACGGCTCGAGCGGCTCTCGATGAACCAGGGGTGCTCCACGGAGGTATGGCTCAGCACCTGGTCGATCATGACCTTGAGCCCGCGCGCATGCGCCTGCGCAACCAGGCGGTCGAAGTCCGCGAGATCGCCGAACAGCGGATCCACCGCGCGGAAATCGGCGATGTCGTAGCCGAAGTCGGCCATCGGCGACTTGAAGAACGGCGATACCCAGATCGCATCGACGCCGAGCGTTGCGACATAGTCCAGCCGCTGCGCGATCCCCTCGAGATCGCCGATGCCATCGCCGTTGGTATCGAGGAAGCTGCGCGGGTAGATCTGGTAAATCACCGCGCCACGCCACCAGGGAAATGCGCTCATGCTCTCAAGGTTCCTGCCTTGCCGCTGCGGTTACTCTGACACAGAGAGCCGCCGCGGCGCGCAGCGCCGCATACGTATGCGAGCCTGAATACGTATGCGATTCCTTGCATTCACGCCTCTCCCCCGCGAATCATCCGTCATCCATTTTCTCAGACTACAAATCCCCGGGGGATCATCCAGTGATCAGACGCAAGCGCAACATCCTCGAGATGGCGGTCGCCACGGCAATCTTCGGCGCCTGTGCGGCCGGTGCGATGCCCATATCGCACGCCGCGCAGCCCGCGAGCACCACGGATGACAGCGCTCAGGCGGCATCGCGGACCTCCGATCAGGGCGATACGGCGAGCGCCGATGCGACCACCAACGGACATGTGGCCAATGAGAACCTGCTGCAGCCGGTGATCATCAACGGTTTCGTCAGCAGCCTGCAGAACGCGATCGTGATTCAGAAGAACTCGAGCTCGATCGACGAGGTCGTGTCCGCGCAGGAGATCGGGCAGCTCCCCGGCACCAGCATCGCTGATGCGCTGGGTCGCCTCCCCGGCCTCGCGGTCCAGATGTTCAACGGCCGCCCGCAGCAGATCAACATCCATGGGCTCAGCGCCGATTTCGATGTCACCGAGGTCAACGGCATGATTCAGCCGAGCACCTCGAACAACCGCGACGTGGAGCTGAATCAGTATCCCGCGAGCTGGTTCAATACCATCGATGTGCACATGGCTCCGAGCGCGAACCTGGTCAACCAGGGTATTGCGGGCACCATAGACATGCAGACCATGCGGCCGCTCTCCCAGCAGGGCATGGTGGCGCACATGAATGCCAACTACCAGCTCCTGGAGCCGGGCCAGGTGATGCCAGGTCCCGGTGTCAGCAATCGCGGCCACGAAATCGACGGCATCTTCGCCGACCAATTCCTCGACCATACGCTCGGCGTCACGCTCGGGGTCGATCTCGAGGCCAACCCGACTCACATCCTGCATCAGGCGCCCTGGGGCTACGCCACCGATTCGAGCGGCAATCTCATCATCGGCGGCTCCAAGAACTACAACATTTCGGACCTGCTGAAGCGCAACGGATATCTCGCCACCTTCCAGTTCAGGCCGTCGAGCGTTTTCGAGAGCACGCTCGACCTGACCTACGAGGAAGCCAAGGAGACGCAGCAGGACAAGGGTGCGGAGTTCCCGCTCGCCTACGGCAGCGGCACGACCGGCATCCCCGGCACGGTGTCGAATGGCTTCGACCAGAGCGGCACGTTCGACAATGTATATCCGGTCATCCGCAACGATTACACCTACTATCAGGACCGGGTGTACAACGCCCTGTTGCACAATCAGCTGAAGCTCGCCCGGGATTGGACCGTGAATCTGAATGGCGGCTTGAGCCGCGCCGAGAGCGACGACACCTTCCTCGAGGCTTACTCCGGTTTCGGCTATGACGGTCCGACCCCCCCCAAGGGCACCTCCGTTCCGCCGACCACCGTCGGGTTCAACGAAGGCGCCAACGGCGAGCTGTATCTCTATCCCTCGCAGAGTCTCGCCGCCAGCAATGTCGTGCTCACGGACCCGCAGGGCTGGGGCTCGGGCTCCAATCTGGTGCAGTCGGGCTTCATCAACGAGCCGCACACCGAGGATTACATCGGCCATGCAACGCTGAGCGCGACGCGCTTCTTCGACAGTGGCCCGTTCGAGAGCCTGGAGCTCGGCGTCGACAAGCAGCGGCGTCACAAGAACTACATCATCAACCAGGACTTCCTGGTGTTGGGCGGCGGCCCCTCGCTGCTGCTCGATCAGGGTGCGACGACGGCCCTGCCGATCCCGGCGAGCGCGCTCGAGCCGACCACGGATGCGCTCGGCTTCATGGGCATCGGGCCGCAGGTGATGTACAACCCGTTCGCGCTCATCCAGAGCGGCACCCTGGTGCCCTATCCGACGGCTGTGTCGTCGACCTCGATGCCACCGGACTGGGTGGTCAACGAGAACGATACCACCGGTTACCTGCAACTCAACCTCCGGACCGATCTCGGTCCGAACGTCGGTCTGCGGGGCAACATCGGCCTGCAGGCGGCCCATACGGGTCAGACATCCCAAGGCTCGCGCATTGCGCCGGGCTCGACCGCGGGCGGCTCGACCGCTGTCGTGCTCCTGCCGACCGCCGGCGGCACCAGCTTCACCCGCTATCTGCCCAGCTTGAACCTCGTGTTCTCGCTGCCGGCCGACAACGACGTGCGGCTCAGCGCCGCGCGCACGATGGCTCGGCCCCGGATGGACCAGATGAGCGCCAGCATCGGCATCGGCACCAATAACGGCAATCTGTCGCTCACCGATCCCAACAAGGGCTTCTTCAGCGGCCAAGGCGGTAACCCACAGCTGCTGCCGACCATGGCAGACACCTACAACGCCAGTATCGAGCACTACTTCTCACTCGGTTCGAATGGGTACGCCTGCTCCGGCACCCAGGACAAATCGTCTGCGCTCTGCACCTCGGGCGGCGAGGGCTATGTTCAGCTGTCGGGGTATTACATCAAGCTCACCGACTTCATCAATCCGGGCGCGGCGACGCTCTTCAATTTCACCCCCTACGTGGCCGGGTATCTGACTCCACAGCAGCAGCAGCAGCTCGGCACCGTCTACGGCATCATGACGATTCCGCAGAACGACGGCGCCGGCCACATCGAGGGCGAGCAGTTCGCGACCAACCTGCCGCTCGGGGCGTTCACGCACTGGTTGAACGGCTTCGGCATCCTGGCGAGCGTCGATCGCACGCTGAGCACGGTTTACTATGCGAGCAACACCGCGCGGGTCACCGTCCCGGGCCTCTCGAAGTGGGTCGAGAACTACACGCTGTACTACCAGCGGGGCGGCTTCCAGGCGGAAGTGAACGACAATATCCGCTCGAGCTTCCTCGGCGAAGTGTTCGGGCTCAGCGCGACCCGCATCGAGCAGCAGTTCAAGGGGACCGCTTACGTGGATGCGCAGCTCAGCTACGCATTCAGCACCGGCCCGCTGCAGGGCCTGACGCTGATCGCCACCGGCTCGAACCTGACCAATCAGGGCGTGCAGACCTATAACCTACCTGATCCTCGTCAGGTGCTCACCTGGGAGCAGTACGACCGCCTCTATACCATCGGGTTCTCGTACCAGTTCCGGTAGCCCGCGCCGCAGATGATCCCCCTCGGCCCCGCCGGCGCGAGCCGACGGGGCTCGTTTTTATGGTCCGGCCTCGGTCGCTCGATGACTTGCTTTCGGCCGGCGCACGGATTGGCGTGTGATACGGTGCGCGAATGACTGAGCTGCGTATCAGGCGAGTGGTCATCGTCGGCGGCGGCACGGCCGGATGGATGACCGCGGCCGTCTTCAGCCGTGCGATGGGCGAGACTCTGGATATCCGTGTCGTGGAATCCGATGCCATCGGCACGGTCGG
>DASUHA010000141.1:0-4529 GCA_036273735.1 Steroidobacteraceae bacterium
CTACGCCGAGAGCCGGCTGGTCGCAGCGGTAGGCCTCAGAGACCATGTCGTCGTAGAGACCAAAGACGCCGTCCTGGTGGCACCCCGCAGCAGGGTGCAGGACGTGAAGAAACTGGTCCACACGCTCAAAGAGCAGGGCCGGTACGAGCACTCGCTGCACCGGGAGGTTTTCCGCCCCTGGGGCAGCTATGACAGCATCGAGAACGGACCCCGTTTCCAGGTGAAGCGGCTGAAGGTCAAGCCCGGAGCCGTGCTGTCTCTGCAGTTGCATCACCACCGGGCGGAGCATTGGATCGTCGTGTCGGGTACCGCGCGCATCACGCGAGGTGAGGAGGTTTTCCTGCTCGAGGAAAATCAGTCGACCTATATCCCCATCGGCGTCCGGCACCGGATCGAGAACCCCGGGAAGATCCCACTCCATATCATCGAGGTGCAGTCGGGGTCCTACCTGGGCGAGGACGACATCGTGCGTCTGGAGGATCACTACGGCCGCAAGGGCACGACGACCTAGCTGCCGGTGCCGCCGAGCCATGACTCATCTCACCGCCTTCAAAGCCTACGACGTCCGCGGCCGCATACCGGACGAGATCAATGAGACCCTGGCATACGATGTCGGTAGGGCCTTTGCCGGGTTGGTCCGGCCGAAGCGCGTCGCGGTCGGACACGACATCCGTCTTTCGAGCCCACAACTGGCCGCTGCCCTGAAGCGTGGGCTCACGGATTGCGGGTCGGACGTGCTCGATATCGGACTTTGGGGCACCGAGGGGGCGTACTTCGCGACCTTCGCCGAAGGGTTGGACGGCGGCATCATGGTGACCGCGAGCCATAACCCGCCTGACTACAACGGCATGAAGCTCGTGCGCGAGCAGGCGCGCCCCGTGAGCAGCGATACCGGCCTGAACGAGATGCGCGCCATGATCGAGGCGGGGCGGCTGCCGGTGAAGGTGGCGTGCCCTGGGACGGATCGGCCGCTCGATCTGCGCGCCAAGTACCTCGCGCATCTGTTGGGATACGTCGACCGCGCGAAGCTGCGCAGGCTCAAGGTCGTCGTCAATGCGGGCAACGGTGGCGCCGGCCTCGTGATCGATCAGCTCGAGCCGCACCTGCCGTTCGAGTTCATCAAAGTGAACCACGAGCCTGACGGTACCTTCCCCAACGGTGTTCCCAATCCGATGCTGGAGGAGAACCGCGCCGCCACCGCGGATGCCGTCCGCCGTACGGGTGCCGACGTTGGGTTGGCCTGGGACGGCGACTACGACCGCTGCTTCTTCTTCGACGAGCACGGGCAGTTCATCGAGGGTTATTACCTCGTCGGGCTTCTGGCCGAGGTTTTCCTGGCGCGGGAGCGGGGCGGGCGTATCGTGCACGACCCGCGTCTCACCTGGAACACCATCGACCTGGTCCGCCGCCATGGCGGCGAGCCGGTTCTCTGCAAGTCCGGTCACGCCTTCATCAAGCAGAAGATGCGGGAGGTCGATGGCATCTATGGTGGCGAGATGAGCGCGCACCACTACTTCCGTACATTCTCCTACTGCGACAGCGGTATGATCCCCTGGCTCATCGTGTTGCAGGTGATCGCAGAGCGTGGGCCGCTCTCGGCGCTCGTGGGCGAGCGCATGCGGCTCTATCCCATCAGCGGCGAGATCAACAGGCAGCTCAGCTCCGCCGCGCCCTCGATCCTCTCGCGCGTGCGGCAGGAGTACGAGCGCCGCGCCCTCGCCATCGACTTCACCGACGGACTGTCGATGGAATTCCCCGAGTGGCGATTCAACCTGCGCGGCTCCAACACCGAGCCCCTGGTGCGGCTCAATGTGGAGACGCGCGGCAGTGAGCCACTCATGCGGGAGAAGACGGATGAGCTGCTGCGGCTCATCGACGCGTGAGGCGGTCCCGACCGCGGCGTACGAGAAAGCTCGTTCGGTTTGAGCCGGGCATGTGACTTGCTCGAGGCGCCCGGCGCGTCCCGCTCAGAGCAGGGAGTCCCATTGCAGGAACAGAAGAAAGCCTTGCGAGTGCTCATCGCGGAGAACCATCGGGATCTCAGCGACATCATGAGTCAGCTGATCGACACCGAGCCCGATCTGCGCTGCGTCGGCCAGGTGGCCGAAGCGGGGGAAGTGCTGCCCACCGCGCGCCGCACGGAGGCGGATGTCCTGATCCTGGACCTCATGCTCCACGGAGGTAGCGGCCTGCCGCTCATCGCCGAGCTGGCCGAGGCGCTGCCGGCTCTGAAGATCGTGGTGTTCAGCGGCCTCGCCTACAGCGAGGAAGTGGCACGGGAGGCCAAGCGCCGTGGAGCGGCTGCCTTCGTGACCAAGGGCACGGATTTCAGCGTGCTCCTCAATGCCCTGAGGTTCGGGAGCCGGACCGCCTGAGCTGCGCGAGCGGGCCATGAGCCCGGTCTCCGAGCCCGCGCCGCCGCGCTGTCGTCATGTAGAGACACTGGCTCTTGGCCTCGGCGACGAGTACCTTTCGACGCTCCTCATTCATATTGATCGGGGGCCATCTCATGGCGCTTTGGAAAGACACGAATACCGGGACCGCAACCCCTTCCGCAGGAGCCTCGCCTAGCTTTGGCAGCCCGCCACCACCCGCTGCCCCGCCGGAGAAGAGCAACGTCGCCCCACTCACTCCTGAAGTTCCGCGCCGTCCAGCGAAGGAGCAGCGCCTCGACATGAAAGAATCCGTCATTGCCTCGGACCTCACCATCGAGGGGAAGATCATCGGCTCCGGTCACGTTCGCATCGCCGGCCGGTTCAAGGGTGACGTGCAGGTCGACGGCAATGTGACGCTCGACACGGGCGCACACCTGGAGGGCCAGGTTAAGGCCGCTGTCGTGGTAGTCGGCGGCGAGCTCATCGGGAATATCGAGAACGCCAAGCGCGTCGAGCTGCTCGAAGGCGGCATCATCAGCGGCGACGTCAAGGCCGGCTCCCTCACCGTGGCAGCGGGCTCCCGCATGCGCGGCCAGGTCGAGTTCGGTTGGGAAGGGGAGACCCGGTCCAAGGCCGAGTCGAAGGGATACGGCAGCTGATGAACCTCGCCTCTCGCCCGTCCCCGACGGGCAAGACGCGCACCTGCCCGCACTGCAAGGCAGTCATTCTGGAAAGCCTGAGCATCTGCCCGGGCTGCATGCACCACCTGCGCTTCGATTCGGAGGCGGCGAAGCGTCAGGTGGCCGCAACCTCGGCCCTGAAGGTGGAGGGCATCATCCGCCATCCACCCGTCGAGGAAGCGTGGGAGTACTACGTGACCATCTCGATCCGCAATGATCGCGGCGAGGAGGTCGATCGCCAGGTCGTCAACGTGGGCGCTCTGCAGGGTGCGGAAAAGCGGACCTTCACGCTGTCCGTGGAGGTACTCCCGCCACATGCCCCGGAGGAGGAAGCTCCCCGGCCGGTAGCCAGCGCGGCGCCCAAGCCGGCCAGTGCCCCTACCCCCGCAGCAGGGGCCTCGGGCGCACCGCGCGCCGGCCTAAAGCCCCCAGAGGCGCCCAAGGCGCCGCCGAGCCGGCCGGCGCCCCCGCCCGCTGCCGGTATCCGCTTGCCCGATGGCACGGTTCTGATGCCCCCGGGGCTTGGACCCAAGCGCAAGCAATGATTTTTCGGGCCGCTTAGAACTCTTGCTCCGTCTGCACCAGGAACTGGACGCGCTTGATGCTCGGATCGCCGTCGACGGGGAAGGCGAGGTCGACGTGAATGATGTTGCCGAGCCCCGTGCGGGCATTGCCGAAGCGCAGGCCAAGACCTGCGTCCTTGAGCAGACCCAGACTGTGGGTCGCGAGCGGCGGCCGCCCCCAGGTGCGGCCCATGTCGTAGAACACCGCGGCACCCACACGGAAGAGACGGAACGGATACCAGTTGGTGAAGTACCGCTCCTCGAGGGTGAAAAGCGCCCGCGAAGTGCCATCCTGGTAGCGTAGGGGATAGCCCCGAAGACCGTTGTCGCCGCCGAGCAGGATCTGATCCTCGAGGTCGAGCCGACTGCCGACCGTGCCGGTGAGCGTCGTGAAGAAGAGCCAATTGCTCGACTGCTTCGCGTAGTAGCGTACGGCGCTGTTGAGTGCGCCGTTCGTCAGCGAGCCCTTCTCTACTCTGCCCGTGAAGACGCTGGAAACCAACAGTGTGTCATTGTCGGTGAGCGCGTACCCGTCCCCTGCGGCGAGCATGAAGGGGACCGCATCATGGCTCGAGCCGAACGCGGTACTGGCGTAGCCCACTTGCACCGTGGCGTAGGCGCCGAGGTCGAAGTCTTCCGTCCGGCCGATCTGGTTGTGGTTCCTCAGCTTGACGAAAGCGTCCTGTACCAGATCGAACCGCAGCCAAGGGTAGACGAGCTTGCGGTCCACCGGCAGTCTCGTGAAGCCGGACCAGAGGTCGGACCGGGAGAACACGTGCTGATCGTACGCAATCCCCGTGCTGTAGCGCTGTGTCCAGCCGTTGTCGAGCCCGTGGGAAAAGCCGCCGTAGATCTGATAAAAGCGGTTGCGGTCCGCGAACCGGTCGATCGTTTCCCCACGATCGTAGAGC